>NZ_JARUBO010000005.1:2603750-3254166 GCF_029626235.1 Micromonospora sp. WMMD1120
GCCGACCGCTGCGCGCCCCGACCAGGTGCTGCTGCCGGCGCATCCGCTCACCGTGGCCCGTGACGGGCTGCCGGTGACGGACCTGCCGGCGACGCCGGTACGCCCCACCCTCTCCATGCGGACGGTGGCACTCGACGACGACCCGTACCTGCATCTCAAGCTGCCGCTGCCCACCGCGAGCCTCGGCGTCCGCAACCGGCGCACGCTGCGACCCGGCTCGTTGGCCGACGGCGCGGCGGTGGCCGCGCTGCTCGACCGGATCGCCGCCGCGGAACCCGCCTTCGCCGGCCGGGTCCGGCACGCCGACGAGAGCACCTGGGCGCACGTCGACGGCGACGAGCGACGCAGCGTGCTGCTCCGGCGGTACCCGGCCGACCTGGCCGGCTCCCACGTGGTGCCGGTCGCCGCACTCGCCGCCGCCGACCCGGCGGCCCGCACGGTCCTCGAACGGATCAGCCCGCACCGGCCGCTGGCGCTGCTCGGGTCCTATCTGGACCTGCTGCTCGACTGGCACGTCTTCCTCTGGCTCCGGCACGGGATCGCCCTGGAGGCGCACCCGCAGAACATCCACCTGCTGGTGCGCCCGGACGGCGAGGTCGGCCTGCTCTACAAGGACGACGACGGCGCCCGCCTCGACCCCCGGCACGGCGGCCCGGACGGGCTCGTCCTGGACGACGACCGGATGTGGACGAGCGACCCGGGGGAGCTGGCCGACGTGTTCGTCACCATCACCCTGCACCTGGCCGCAGCCGCGCCCCTGGTCGCGCTGGCCGCCCGAGGTCTGCCCGTGCCGTCCCCCGCCGAGGCGCTCACCCCCCGGCTCGTCGCCGCCCGCGACCGGTGGGGCGACGCGTCCGGGGTACGGCTGTTCACCGAGCGGGTGCTGGCGGCTGAACACCTGCCCGTCAAGGCGATGCTGACCGCCGGCACCCTGCTGCCCAAGCAGCGGTTGGGCTGCGCGGACATCAACAAGTACTACCGGCGTACCGGCCCGAACTACCTGCGGGAGACACGATGACGAGCCTGCGGTTGCGGCCACGGCCGGCCACCGACCAGCTCGCCGACCTGGCCGCCGCCCACGCCGTGTTCGGTTGCCTGCTGCGCGAGCTGGCACCGACCGAGGACGTCGCGACGGTGGTCGACGGCGCGGTACGCCTGCCGTTGCCGCACCTGGACGTCGTCCTGCGCTGCGCGGTCACCCGGGCCTCGCCGCTCGGCGCGCACCGTTACGCCGGCCCCGTGCAGCGGTCGACGCGCGGCGGACGCTGGGCGGACCTGGACGTGGACGCCCTCGCCGATCTGGTCGCCGCGGAGCTCGCCGCCAGCACCGGCGTGCCGAACGACGAGTTCGTCGAGCAGGTCCAGGCCAGCCGCGACACCGTCGCCCGGCTGCTGGCCGACCGGCCGGCGGAGGATGCCGCGGCCACCGGCGATCCCGCCATCGACGCGTACGTCGACTCCGAGCAGTCACTCGTCCTGGGCCATCCACACCACCCCACCCCGAAGTGGCGCAGCGGTGACCCGGCGAGCTGGCGGGCGTACGCGCCGGAGCTGCGGACGTCGTTCCGGCTGCGCTGGCTCGCCGTACCGGACGAGCTCGCCGTGGACGCCGGGCCGTTCGACGCGCTGGTGGCCGCCCTCGACGCGCCCCGGCCTCCGCGCGGGCACCGCGTCCTGCCCGTGCACCCCTGGCAGCTGTCGATGCTCCCGCCGGCCGACCGGCGGCTGCGTGACCTGGGGGAGGGCGGGGTGCCGGTGCGACCGACCGCGAGCGTGCGGACCCTCTACGCTCCCGCCGCCGACCTCTTCGTCAAGACCAGCCTGCACGTGCGGATCACCAACTGCCTGCGCAAGAACGCCCGTTACGAGCTGACCGGCGCGGTGGCGCTGACCGACCTGCTGGCCGGGGTGCCGCTGCCGGACGGGGTGGGACTGCTCACCGAGCCCGCCTACCGCACCGTCGACGCCCCGGGGCCGGACGAGGCGTACGGGACGATCCTGCGCACCGGGCTGCGCCCGCATCTGCGCCCCGGCGACACCCCGTTGCTGGCGGCGGCGCTGGCCGCGGCGCCCCTGGTGACACCCGACCCGGTCGGCTGGTGGCGGGCGTACGTCGGGCTGCTGGCGCCGGCGGTGCTGCGCTGCTGGCTGCGCCACGGCGTCGTGCACGAGGCGCACCTCCAGAACGTGATCGTCGTCCTCGACGGCGACCGGCATCCGGTCCGCATGCTGCTGCGCGACCTGGAGGGTGTGAAGCTGGCCGCCGACCGGTGGACGGTCTGGCCGGAGGGCGTTCCGGAGCAGGTCCGCTACGACCCCCGGGCCGCCCGCCACCGGGTGGTCTACTGCCTGTTCGTCAACCACCTCGCCGCGATCAGCGGCGCCCTCGCCGACGCGCACCCCGGCATCGAACGACGGCTGTGGCAGGAGGCGCGGGAGGTCGTCGAGGCCGTGGCCGCCGACCTCGACGACCCGCCCGAGTTGCGCGCGCTGGTGCGTGGCGGGCCGCTGGTGGCCAAGGCGAACCTGCTGGTCCGCTGGCGGCGCGACGCGGATCGGGCCGCGCCCTTCGTGCCGGTGCCCAACCCGATGGGTGGCCCGCGGTGACCCGACCCGTCTACGTCCACGACCTCGACGCGCTGGCCGCGCACGCCACGGCCGTCCGGGCGGCGCTGCCCCCACCGGTCGAGCTGCTGTACGCGGTGAAGGCCAACCCGGACCCCGGTGTGCTGCGGACCCTCGCCCCGGTGGTCGACGGGTTCGAGGCGGCGAGCCTGGGGGAGCTGCGCCGGCTGGCCGAGGTGCTGCCGGGACGGCCGCCGGCCGCGTACGCCGGGCCGGGCAAGACCGACGCGGACCTGGCCGCCGCCCTCGCCGCCGGGGTGGGTCGCGTCCACGTGGAGTCGCCCGCCGAGCTGGCCCGGCTCGGCGCGCTGGCAAGCGCCGCCGGCCGGTCGGCGCCGGTGCTGCTGCGGGTGAACCTGCCCGTCGACGTGCCGGGCGCGAGCCTGGTCATGGGCGGTGGACCCAGCCCTTTCGGGATGGACCCGGCCGACGCGATCGCCGCCGCCCGTCGCCCGCCGGCCGGGATCGACGTCCGCGGCGTCCACGCCCACCTGGCCAGCGGGTTGGACGCGCCGCACGCCGCCACCGTCGCCGCCGCCGTGGTCCGGTGGGCGGTCACCGAGGTCGGCGCCGCAGAGGTCGACGTCGGCGGTGGCATGGGCGTCGACTACACCGACCCGGCGGCCCGGTTCGACTGGGCGGGTTACGGCCGGGCGCTGGCGGATCTCCTCGACACGTACCCGGGAGTGCGGCTGCGCGTCGAGCCGGGCCGGTCGATCACCGTCTACTGTGGTGCGTACCTCACCGAGGTGATCGACGTGAAGCGCTCCCACGGCGAGTGGTTCGCCGTGGTCGCCGGCGGCACCCACCACCTGCGGACCCCGGCGGCGAAGGGGCACGCGCAACCGTTCACCGTGGACCGACGGGCGGGCGCCACCGGCCCCCGCACCGACGGTGGGCCGGTCACCGTCGTCGGTCAGCTCTGCACTCCGAAGGACGTGCTGTCCCGATCCGCCACCGCCGGGCCGGTCGGCGTGGGCGACGTGCTGCTCTTCGAGATGGCCGGGGCGTACGCCTGGAACATCAGCCACCGGGATTTCCTGCTGCACGAGCCGCCGCTCTTCCGGACCGGTGACCCGCGGCGGGTGGCCGCCGAATGGGCCGCCCGACCGCTCGGAACGTGACCTCCGTGGGCCCGGACGACTCGGCCTGTTATCGATAACATGCTATCTTTCAGCCGGGAGCGCA
This sequence comes from Micromonospora sp. WMMD1120, assembly GCF_029626235.1. NCBI lineage: Bacteria > Bacillati > Actinomycetota > Actinomycetes > Micromonosporales > Micromonosporaceae > Micromonospora > Micromonospora sp. WMMD1120. Next base: position 2,607,564 of record NZ_JARUBO010000005.1, read on the forward strand.
GGGCACGCTCCCGGTCACAGCGACCAGTCGGCGAAGACGTGCCGCCGCACGCCCGCTCCCGCCGTTCCCCAGGTCGGTGATCCGTCCGGGCACCCCGTCGATGCCCGGCGACCACAACCGGTCGCCGGCCGACACAGCCCTACGGCAAGGAGCCCACCCAATGCTGAGACGCAGCTATCTCCTCCCATCCCTCGCGGCCGCGGCGCTTCTCCTCGCGGCCACCACCGGCGGCGCGTTGAGCGGCGGCTTCGGCGCGACAGCGGCGGCCGCCCCCATCGGCACCCTCGCGGCGACCGCCGGCTGTGGCAAGGCCCCCACGCTCACCAGCGGGACGCGCACGATCCAGAGCAGCGGGCAGAGCCGCACCTACAACCTCCGGGTCCCGGACGGGTACGACCGCAACCGGCCGTACCGACTGATCTTCGGCTTCCACTGGTTGAACGGCTCGGCCAACAACGTCACCTCGGCCGGCTACTACGGATTGCAGCCGCTGTCGAACAACAGCGCCATCTTCGTCGCGCCGCAGGGCCTCAACGCCGGCTGGGCCAACACCAACGGCCGGGACCTGACCCTCTTCGACGACATCCGCCAGCAGATCGAGAACGACCTCTGCGTGGACACGTCCCAGCGGTTCGCCCTGGGCTGGAGCTACGGCGGGGCGATGAGCTACGCGGTCGCCTGTGCCCGGCCCACCATCATCCGCGCGGTCACCGTCATCTCCGGCGCCAACCTCAGCGGATGCAACGGCGGCACCCAGCCGGTGGCGTACTTCGGCATCCACGGCACCTTCGACAGCGTGCTGAACATCTCCCAGGGGCGACAACTGCGCGACACGTTCGTCCGCAACAACGGGTGCACCGCGCAGAGCCCGCGCGAACCGAGCCGGGGCAGCCTCACCCACATCACCACCGCCTACTCGGGGTGCCGCGCCGGTTACCCGGTCCAGTGGGCGGCGTTCGACGGTGACCACACCCCCAGCCCGGTCGACGGGTCGGGCAGCCCCAACGACTCGCGGACGTGGACCTCGGGTGAGATCTGGCGGTTCTTCAGCCAGTTCGCGTCGACGACCCCGACCGACCCGCCCACGGACCCGCCGACCGACCCGCCCACCGACCCGCCCACCGACCCGCCGACCGGCCAGCCGGGCACCTGCGTCGCCACCTACCGGACGGTCAACACCTGGCCCGGCGGCTTCCAGGCCGAGGTGACGGTGGCCAACAACACCAGCACGGCGCTCAACGGCTGGACCGTGGGCCTGACCCTGGCCGGCGGCCAGGCCATCAGCAGCCTCTGGAGCGGCGTCAACACCGGCACGAGCGGTAGCGTCACCGTCCGCAACGCCGCCTACAACGGCGCGGTCGCCCCGAACGCGTCGACAACCTTCGGGTTCACCGCGACCGGCAACGGCGCGACCGCACCCAGCAACGTCACCTGCACCAGTCCCTGACCGAGCCGGGCCCGGAGCCGATCGGCTCCGGGCCCGCCGCCCACTGAGAAAAACGCCGTCAGCGCACCAGGCTGACCGGCAGCGACGAGCTGCCGGTCAGCGCGTTCGAGTAGATGGGCCTCGCCGGCCCGCAGGACTCGATGGCCGAGACGTTGGCGCGCAACACGTCGAGCATGGCGCCGAGTTCGGCCCGGGCCAGGAAGGCCCCCAGGCAGAAGTGCGGCCCGTAGCCGAGCGAGAGGTGCCGGTTGGGCGTACGCCCGATCAGGAAGCGCTCGGGCTCCGGGAAGACGGCCTCGTCGCGGTTGGCGGCGTTGTTCCAGACCGTCACTATCGATCCCGCCGCGATCCGCTCGCCGCCGATCGTGACGTCGGCGAGCGCGCGCCGCCCGAACGCCATGGCCGGCGAGGTGAAGCGCAGGATCTCCTCGGTCGCCGAGGCCACGCTCGCGGCGCCCTCGCGCAGCGCGCGCCACTGGTCCGGGAAGTCGTGGAACGCCTCGACCGCGCCGATCATCGACAGCCGGCTGGTCTCGTCGCCGCCCAGGATGAGGCTGTAACTGTTGAGGGCCACCTCCTGCTCGGTGAGCAGCGTCCCGTCGACGGGCGTGTTGGCCAGCGCGCTGATCACATCGTCCCGGGGCTCCTCACGGCGGTCCTGGGCGAGCGCGGCGAAGTAGTACAGGATGCTGATCCGGGCGTCGTACGACGCGTTCGCGAAGTCGCCGTCGTCGGTCGAGCTGAGCGCCTTCTTGTTCAGGTCCAGCAGCAGCGCGTGGTCGGACGGCGGCACGCCGAGCAGGTCGCAGATCGTCGCGATCGGCACCCGGTCGGCGAAGCGCTCCGCGAAGTCGACGGTCCCCGCGTCGATCAGCTCGTCCAGCAACGAGGCCGTCCGCTCGGCGAGCCGGTCCAGCACCGGGCGCAGCGCCCGCGGTGAGAACGACTCCAGGATGAGCTTGCGGATCGCCGTGTGCCGGGGGCCGTCGGTGACCACGAGCATCTGACCCGCGCCGGTGTCCTGACCGGCGAGCAGCGTCTGGAGGACGTTGCCCCGCTCCGAGGTGAAGTTCGTGTCGTCCCGGTAGACCCGCTTGACGTCCGCGTAGCGGGTGAGCACCCAGAAGCCCGGGTCGCCGGGATGCCGGTGCACCGGCCGCTCGGCGCGGAACCGTCGCCACATCGCGTACTGGTCGTACTCGATGAAGGTGGCCGGGTCGGTGAGGTCGATGGCCGTCAGGTCCGGCGGCACCTCACGCATGTCGGGCCACACCGAGGTCGGCGAGCAGGTCGGCGGCGAGCTGGCCGACGGCTGTCGCGCTGGCCCGGCCGGTCAGCCGCACCTCGTCGGCGACCTCCACCCGCACCGTGCCGCCGGGCATCCGCACCGAGACGACCGGGTCCACCAGCCCGCGCACCCGGGCGGCGACGGCCGCCGCGGCGGCGCCGGCCCCGGACGCGGGCGTGTACCCGGCGCCGCGCTCCCAGACCTCCGCGTCGAGCGTGTCCCGGCCCGGGACGGCCACGAACTCCACGTTGTGGCGCTGCTCGAAGCCGGGGTACGCGACGAGCAGCGGACCGAGCCGTCGGGCCGCCGACGGCGACCCGAAGGCGACACAGTGCGGCGTGCCGATATCCACTGTGGTCACGTCGACCACCGTCGCGTCGACGTCCAACCGCTGTGGGTCCCGGGCCCGGAACGGGCCGAGGGAGACCTGGACCGACAGGTCGTCGCCTATCCAGACGTCGGCGGGACCGGTGGCGGTGCGCACGGTGAGGTGGCCGGACGGCACGACCCCGGCCTCCCGCAGGTGCCGGGCCAGGATGATCAGACCGTTGCCGCTGCGACCGCACTCGCTGCCGTCGGCGTTGAAGATCCGTACAGCCGGCACGCCGTCGACCCAGGTGGGCAGCAGCACCCCGTCCGCGCCGACGCCCCGGCGCCGGTCGCAGACCAGCCGGGCGGCGTCGGCGGTACGCGGGAAGTCCGCCCGGTCCACGACGAGGTAGTCGTTGCCGAGCACGTGGTAGCTGGCGAAGTCAGCCACGGCCGGCCTCCCGGTCGACCAGCGTGCTCAGCTCCACGAGCGTGCTGTGCTCGAAGAACTGGCGCATGCTCACCTCGGCGTCGAACTCGGCGCTCAGTCGCGCGATGACCTGGAACATGGTGAGCGACTGGCCGCCCAGGTCGAAGAAGTCCTGGTCGCGCCCTGCCACCGGCACGCCGAGCACCTCGGTCCAGATCGTGGCGACCCGCTGCTCGGTGCCGGAGAGCGGGCCGTCGTCGCCCGCCGTGACGTCGGGCGGCTCCGGCAGGGCGGCGCGGTCCACCTTGCCGTTCTCGCCGAGTGGGAACCCGTCCAGCTCCACGAACCGCGCCGGCACGGCGGCCGACGACAGCCGCTCCGCGAGATGGCCGCGCAGGTCGGCGTGCGCGGGGGTGACCCCGGGCGCCGGCACGACGTAGCCGACCAGCGCGCCGTCGCGCGCCACCACCACCGCGGCGGCCACGTCGGGGTGCGCCGAGAGCGCCGCCGCGACCTCCGCGGGCTGCACCCGTACCCCGTTGATTTTGACCTGGTCGTCGAGGCGGCCGACGATCGACAGCGTGCCGTCCGGCGCCAGCCGTCCCAGGTCGCCGGTGCGGTACACCAGGTCGCCGGGGTCGTCGCGGAACGGGTTCGGCATGAACGTCGGCTCGCCGTGCAGGTACCCGGCGGTCAGGTGCGGGCTGCGGATCACCACCTCGCCGGTCTCCCCGCTGCCACACTGCCTGCCGTCCGGGCCGACCACCAACAACTGGACGTCGTCGATGGCGTGGCCCACCGGCTGGATGCCGTCCCCGGGGTCGGCCGGCACCTCGTACCAGGACTGGAGCACCGTCGCCTCGGTCACCCCGTACAGGTTGACGATCCGGCCGGTGAAGGTGGGGAAGACAGTGCGGAACCGGCGCACCAGCGCCGCCTGGAGTGGTTCGCCGGCGAGGCAGACCAGGCGCAGCGCCGACAGGTCCGGCACCGAGTCGCCGGCGGCCACGGCGTCCAACCAGGCGCCGAGCACACTCGGCACGGTCTGCGCCACGGTGATCCGCTCGTCGGCGAGCCAGTTGACGACGACGTCCGGGTGCGCGAACGGCGTGTCGACCGGCGGCAGACACAGCGTCCCACCGCCGAGCAGCACGGGCAGCACGTCCTTGAGCACGGCGTCGAAGCAGAGCGCGGCGACCTGGGCGACCCGGTCCTGCGGCCCGAAGTCGAGCGTCCGCTGCTCCCAGGACACGAAGTGCGCCAGCGAGCCGTGCCGCCCGAGGATGCCCTTCGGGCGGCCGGTCGTGCCCGACGTGAAGAAGACGTACGCCGGATCGTCGGCGCCCGGCGCGAGCGGCGCGCCCCCGGCGGCCGGCGGTGGCGGCGGCGTGACGAGGGTCTTCGCGCCGGCCTCGTCGAGCAGCGACTGCCGCCGCAGTGCGCTCTGGCCCGGGTCGAGCGGCAGCGCCACCGCGCCGGCGGCCAGCACGGCCAGGATCGTCACCACGGTCTCCGGGTCACGCCGGCCGTCGATGCCGACCACGTCGCCGGGCTGCACGCCCCGGGCGAGCAGACCCCCGGCGTACGCGTCGACCCGCGAGCCGAGTTCGGCGTAGCTCCACCGGGTGGGCCCGCGCTCGACCGCCGTGGCCTGCGGGGTCACGGCGATCCGGTCGGCGAGCAGGTCGAGGACCGTCCGGGTGGCCGCCGGTGGCGGCGGCGCGGTGGGATCAACCATGGGCTGCTCCAGAAGTCAGGGTGCCGCGGGTCACCTCGACACCTCCTCGGTGGGCCGTGGGTCGGTGGGCGGCAGCGCCGGCGCGGGCGGCGTCGCCGGTCCGCGGATCGCCGCGGCGGTGAGGAAGACGACGACCATGGTGACGGCGAGGACCCACCAGTCGACGAAGAGCCCGAGCAGCGCGCCGACCGCGATGAAGGCGGTCTGCGCCAGGCTCAGCAGCGACTGCCCGGCGAGCGCGATCCGGCTCGCGGTGGCCGGGGTGCTGTAGTTCTGCAGCGCGCTGGTGTAGCCGATGCGTACCCAGGGCAGGCCCGCGCCGACGATGACGAACGCGCCGAGCACGGGATAGAGACCCGGCAGCAGGAGTACGGCGTAACCGACCCCGGCCAGCAGCAGGCCGATCCGGACCAGTCGGACCGGCTGCGTGATGCGCCGGAACGCGCCGATCCGCGTCGAGATGATCCCGGCCAGGGACTGGATGGTGACGAACACCGCGATGAAGCCGGCGGACCGGTGCAGCGAATGCTGGATCACCAGGAAGCCGAGCGTCTGCGCGAAACCCTGTGCGCCGTTGCCGAGGACGGCGAGCACGCTGACCCGGCGCAGGTTGCGGTCGGCCCAGATCAGGCCGTAGCTGCCCCAGCGCGGGCCGGGCAGCGCCGGCTCGGGCGGCACGTCGACGTCGGGACAGAGCAGGACCAGCACCGCGCCGACGACGAGCGTGCCGGTCACCACGAACACGACCAACCCGTTGCCGCCGGTCTCCAGCAGCCACACGCCCGCCACCGGCGCCACCAGGCGCAGGACCTGTTGCAGGGACTGGAACTCGGCGTTCACCGGAACCCGCAGCGGCTCCGCCACCTGCTCGCGCAGGTAGCCGACCAGGACCCCCGCGAAGATCGACCCGGCGAACGCGTACAGCGCCGCGAAGGGGTAGACCAGCCAGAACGGGACGTGCTCGGCCATCAGCAGCAGGAGCACGATGCCGCCGGCGGTCAGGTTGGACAGCGCCATCATCCAACGTGGCTGGTGCCGGGAGACGAACCGGCCCGCCGACGGCGCCAGGACCACGCCGACGAGGAACGCGAAGATGGTCATGGACGCGGCGGAGCTGTTGCCGGTGCGGTTCTCGGTCCACACGGCGAGCGAGAGCACCAGCGCCGTGTCGCCGAAGACGGTGAACGTCTGCGCCGCGAGCAGCCTCGACACCCCGGGTACGCGCAGCACGCCGCGCAGGCCGATGCCGCTCACGGCTCTCCCGTCGCGCTGGTCAGAACGTTCTCGTAGTAGCCGAGGAAGTCCCGGGCCCGCTGCCGGTCCCACGTCGACGGCGGGTAGATCAGGTGCACCCGGAGGCGGTCCCCGTGGTCGATCACCGACATCTCCAGGGCGTGGTGCAGCGGCAGGACCGGCAGGTCGAACGGGGTCACCTCGGCGTCACCGAGCCGCCGGAGCAGATTCGCGTGGAAGTCGGTCACCTGGAACAGCGCCGGAACCGGGCCGGTGGCCCGCAGCACCTCGGCGTACGGCACGTCCAGGTTGTCGTACGCGTCGAGCATCTGCTCGCGCACCCGCACCGTCAGCTCGGCGAAGGTCAGGTCGTCGTCGAGGCGTACGCGCACCGGGGCGGTGTTGATGAACAGGCCGAGCACCCGCTCCAGCTCCGGGCGCTGCCGCTGGGACACCGGGCACCCGACCACCACGTCACGCGCGCCACAGTAGACGCCGAGCAGACAGGCGAACCCGCCGAGCATCGTCGCGAACAGCGTGACCCGGTGCCGCAGGCCGTGCGCCACGAGCCTGTCGCGCAGGTCACCACCGATCTCCAGGATCTCGCGCTCGCCCCGGTGGTCGCTCGCCCGCGGCAGGTCCAGCGGGGGTGGCGGCGGGTGCAGCCGGTCGCGCCAGAACGCCAACTGCCTCTCCCGCCGCGCCGCGGTGAGCCGGCGCTGCCGCTCGGTGGCGAAGTCGGCGTACTGCGTCGGCAGCTCCGCGAGCGCGACGCCGTCGTACGCCGCCGCGATGTCGTCGCACAGCAGCGTCACCGACCAGCCGTCCGCGATCAGGTGGTGCATCGTGAGCAGCAGGATCTGCTCGTCCGGCGCGTACCGGATCAGCGCCGCGCGCCACAGCGGCCCGGCGGCCAGGTCGAACGTCTCCCCGGCCAGCTTCACCGCCAGCCGGGTGGCCGCGTCGTGGCCGTCGGCGCTGAACGTGCGCAGGTCGACTGGTGCCGCGTCCGCGACGGACTGCACCGGCGGAGGGCCGGGCTGGATGGTGGTGCGCAGCGTCTCGTGCCGGCGCGTCACCACCTCCAGCGCGCGGCGCAACCGCCCCTCGTCGAGGTCACCACCGACCACCATGGGCCGGGCGATCGTGTAGACCGGCTCGTCCGGGTTGAGCTGGGTGTGCAGCCACATCCCCTCCTGCCACGGCGCGAGCGGGGCGCTGCGGGCGACGGCCATCAGCCGCCCTCCCGGCTTGCCCGCACCGCGTCGGCCAGCGCCGCGACGGTCTGGTGGGTGAAGACGTCCCGGCCGGTCAGCTCGATGATGCCGGCGGCCCGCGCCAGCGCGACGAGCTTGAGCGCGCTGAGCGAGTCGCCGCCCAGCTCGAAGAAGTTGTCGTGCACTCCGACGCGGTCCTGCCGCAGCACCGTGCCGACCCGGTCGGCGAGCGCCTGCTCCAGGTCGGTGCGGGGCGCCACGTAGGCGGCGCGCCGGACCTCCCGGCCCCACTGTGGCTCGGGCAGCAGGAACCGGTCGACCTTTCCACTGCCGTTCAGCGGCAGCGCGTCGAGCACCGTGAACGCCGACGGCATCATGTACGACGGCAGGTGCCGGCGCACCGCCTCGCGCGCCTCGTCGACGGCCACCCGGCCGGCCAGCGGACTGTTCGTCGTGCCGCCGCGCGCGGTGGCGCGCACATGTCGCCACATGAGGGCCACGGCCCGCTCGGGGGAGGCTGCGAGGCAGACGTCGAAGGTCCCGCCGTCCGGCGCGACCCAGCTCACCTCGGTGTGCCGGCCCGCCGCGAGGACGTCGTCGAGCGCGGGAGCACGGCCGTCGCCATCCGGCCGGACCCGGGCGTTCGGCACCCCGGTGACGACCAGCTCGTCCGGCCGGTCCCGGCGCGCCAGGGCCAGACCGGACCAGTCCAGGGTGGCCGGTGGCTCGCCCTCGTCGTCCGTTGGGGCGCCGACGTCGAGCAGGACGTCGTACCGGAAGCGGGTCATCACGGTGTCGGTGGCGCCGGCCTTGGGTAGGACCCGGGCCCGGCGCAGCAGTGGATGGCGGACCGCGAGATCCACGAACCAGCCGGGGTCGACCCGGAGCTCGCCCGGCCGGTCGTCCGGCGCCACGGCCCGGTGCGGCACGTCGCCGACGAAGACCCGACCCCCGGCGGCGGCCGACTCCACCGCCCGGTTCAGCACCCGTTCCAGGTACGCGGCGTGCGGGAAGTGCTGCGCCACCGAGTTGAGGATGACCAGGTCGTACCCCTGACCGGCAGGTTCGGTGGCCTCCTGCTCGCGGACCTCGACGTGGGCCAGCGACGGGTCCTCGGCCAGGTGCCCCCGGAGACGCCCGACGACCTGACCGGCGATGTCGGTGCCGACGTACGCCGTGCTGTCCGGCGCGAGCCGCCACAGCAGCAGCCCGGTCCCGCAGCCGATGTCCAGCACCCGCCCGTACGGGCCGGGGCCGAGGCGGCGGAGTGTGTCCCGGACCCACTCGCGCATCGTCGCGGCCGGGTACGCCCAGCCGGAGATGTCGAACGCGACGTCGGCGGCGCTGTCGTCCGCCTCGTCGTACGAACGCCGTTGGGCGTCGACGTAGGCCCGCTCGCGCTCCGGGTCCGTGCTGTCCTCCGGCACCAGGTAGGCGGCGAGCCGCTGCTGACCCCGTGGGTCCGGGCGCGCCACGACGCACGCCTGGCGTACCGCTGCCGTCGCGGTCAGCACCGCCTCGATCTCGCCGGGCTCGACGCGTTGGCCGCGTACCTGCACCTGGTGGTCGACCCGGCCGGCGAACTCCAGCAGCCCGTCCGAGGTCCACCGGGCCAGGTCGCCGGTGCGGTACATCCGCTGCCCCGGCCGGAACGGGTCCGGCAGGAACCTCTCGGCGGTCAGCCCCGGCCGGCCCAGGTAGCCGGCCGCGACACCGGGGCCGGCCAGGTACAGCTCACCGGCCATGCCGGCCGGCACCGGCTGCAGGCGCGCGTCCAGCACGTAGCCGCGCATGTTCGGGATGGGCCGTCCGAGCGGGACGTCCGCCGGGACCTCGTCCCCGGCGCGCCGGGGATGGAGGAAGCTCCACCCGGTGCTCTCGGTGGCGCCGTAGGCGTTCCACAACACCCCGTCGTACGTGGTGAGCAGTGACCGCCAGTGGGCGGCGGACGCGCGTTCACCGCCGGTGATCAGGTGCCGTACGCCGGTGAGGTCCAGTTCGCCGGGGGACAGGCTGTTGAGCAGCGCCGGTGGCAGCCAGAGCCGGGTCACCCGGTGCCGCCGGATCTCCCGCGACAGCGAGCCGGCGTCCGGGAACCAGCCCGGCTCGGGGAGCACCAGGCGGGCCCCGGTCAGCAGCGTGGCCCAGAGTTCGTAGGTGAACACGTCGAACGCCGTCGAACAGGTCGACAGCACGGTGTCCGCCGGGGTCAGCGGGTCGATGCCGGACCGCAGGACGTACGAGAGCAGGTCCCGGTGCCGGACCAGGATGCCGCGGGGTGTCCCGGTGGAGCCGGAGGTGTAGACGACGTACGCCAGGTGCCCCGGACGGGTCCGCACCGGCGGCGCGGCGGGCCGGTCGTCGGAGTCGTCGTCCAGGTCGGGGGGGAGTGCGCGTGCGCCCGCGTCGCGGATCTGCTGCTCGGCCCGGTCGTCCGGGTGGGTGGGGTCGAGCGCGAGGTAGGCCGCGCCGGCCTTCCAGACCGCGAGCAGCGTGCGGACCAGGGCGGGGGAGCGGGCCATCCGGACCGCCACGACGTCGCCCGGCCCGACCCCGTCGGCCCGCAGGCGGCGCGCCAACCGGTCGGCCCGCCGGTCGAGGTCGGCGTACGTGACGCTCTCGTCGCCACACACGACGGCGACGGCCTCCGGGGTCGCGGCGGCCTGCCGCGTGAACGCCTCCGCCAGTGTGCGGTCGGTCGGGTACTGCTGGTCGGTGTCGTTCCAGTCGACGGTGACCCGCCGGGCCTCGTCCGGGGAGAGCAGGCTGATCTGTGACAGGCGCATCGGCGGCTCTCCCTGCTACCCGGCCAGCACCCGGGCCGTGACGGCCAGGCCCTCGTCCAACTCACCGTTGTCGATCACCAGGGGCGGCGCGACGATCAGGTTCGCGCCCTTGGCGATCACGAACACGCCGGCGTCGAGCAGCCGCTGGTGCCAGTGCCGCAGCCGGGGCGCCTCGGCGTCGGTGAGTTCCAGCGCGCCGAGCAGGCCGATCGACCGCGCCTCCGCTACCGCGTCGGCCCGGTCGGCGATGTCGTGCAGGGCGCGGCCGAGCACGTCACCGAGCTTGGCGGCCCGCTCCACCGCACCGGTCCGTTCGTACTCCTCCAACGCCGCCGACGCCGCCACCGCGGTGAGCGGGTGCCCGCTGAACGTGTGCCCGGAGCCGAACGGGGTGTCGTCGAAGCGGGCGGCGATCTCGGCGCTCACCGCCACCGCGGCGATCGGCGCCACGCCGGCGCTGAGCGCCTTGCCGACGGTCACCAGGTCGGGGCGGAGGTCCCAGTGCTCGAAGGCGAACCGGCGGCCGGTGCGGCCGAACCCGGTCAGCACCTCGTCGCAGATCAACAGGATGCCGTGCTCCCGGCACACCTCGGCGACACCGTCGAGGTAGCCGTCGGCGGGCACCAGCACCCCGCTGCCGCCCGGAACCGCCTCGACCACGGCCGCCGCGATCCCCCGTGGGGCGAGCGCCTCGACGGCCCACCGGAACGCCGCCACGTCGTCGCGTACCACGCCGGAGCCGGCCCGGAACGGAACGCTGTAGGTGGGCTCCTGCTCCCACAACCGACGCCGGTCGTCGTCGCTCGACATCGCGGCCGGCCCCTGGCTGCCGTGGTAGGAGCGGCCCCGATAGAGGATGTGCTGCCGGCCGGTCACCGCACGCGCGATCCGGATCGCGTCGTTGTTGGCCTCCGTTCCGCTGGTGCTGAGGAAGACCTTCGTGAGGTGGTCGGGCAGGAAGGCGGTGAGCCGTGCGCCGAGTTCCGCACGCTGGCGGGTGGCCGCCAGCGGCGTCACGTAACTCAGCTCGCGGCTCGCCTCGTACACCCGCCGGTGGATCGGCTCCAGCGAGTGGCCCAGGTTGGTGACCACCAGTTGGCTGGCGAAGTCGAGCACGCGCCGGCCATCCGCCGTGCGGAACGCTGACCCCTCGGCGCTGACGATCTCCAGCGGTTGGTAGCCGTCCTGCGCTACCCACTCGAACAGCGTGGTGGCCTTGCAGGCGGCGGCCACCGCGCCGGGTTCGGTCCCGACGTCCCAGGCCGCGCTCACCGGACGACCTCCAGGGCCGGCGAGCGCAGGGGTACGAGGCCCAGCACGCCGGCCAGGCGCTCGAAGCCCTCAAGTTGGTGCCCGCGTCCCTTGCGCGGGCGCACCGCCACGTTGATCTGGTCGGCGCCCGCGTCGACGTACGCGCCGATGAGGTCGCGCATCTGCTGCACGGAGCCGTGCAGCACGGCCGGCCGGCTCTGCTCGGCGTTGCGCCCGAACTGCTCCAACAGGTCGTCCTCGGTCCAGGCGAGACCGATGTTCACCGAGCAGGTGATCTCCGACACCGACCGGCCCCGCTTCTCGCAGTGCCCGGCGAGCACCGCCTTCTTGTGCCGGAACACCTCCGGGGCGACGAACGGGACGTTCCAGCCGTCCGCCTCGGCGGCGACGCGCAGGGTCAGCTGCTCCCCACCGCCGCCGATCCACAGTGGCAGCCGGCGCTGCACCGGCCGTGGCTCGCAGCGGGCCTCGTCGAGGCGGAAGAACTCGCCGCTGAAGGTCGCCGGGCCGGCGCCGTTGAGCAGGGCGTCCACGCAGCGCAGCGCCTCGTGCAACTGCTTGATCCGCTTCGGCCGGGACTCGTAGACCAGGCCGAACGCCTCGTACTCGCGGCGGTGCCAGCCCGCGCCGAGGCCGAGCGTGACCCGGCCGCCGGAAATGATGTCCATGGTGGCGGCGGCCTTCGCGAGGATCGCCGGATGCCGGTACGACGGCACGTAGACCAGACTGCCGCAGCGCACCCGCCGGGTGGTGGCGGCCAGCAGGGTGTGCATGGCCACCGACTCCAGGCATTCGGCGTCGGAGGTCCCGTTCGCCGCGTACAGGTGGTCGAAGACCGAGATCCAGTCGAAGCCGAGGTCCTCGACGAGCCGCCACACCTCCTGTAGCGCCTCGGGCGTGGTGTGCTGGAGCCCGGGATGCACCCCGAACGCGACCGCGGGAAACAGCACACTGCGCGAGTTCTCATCCATCGCGGGGTTCCACCTTCTCTTGCCGGAGCATCTCGGCCATCTCGGCCACGGTGCGGGCCCCGGCCATCTCGACCGGGATGCCCGCGAGGCGGTAGCGTCGCCGCACGTCCATGAGGACCCGCATGAGCAGCAGCGAATGGCCGCCGAGGTCGGTGAAGCTCTGGTTGCGACCCACCTGCGACACGTTCAGCGTGCTGGCCCACAACTGCGCCAGCTCGGTCTCCAGGCCGGGACGTGGCGGGTCGAGCGCGGCGTCGGTCTGGTCCGGGCGTCGCGTGGGTGTCGGCAACGCGGACCGGTCGAGCTTGCCGCGGGCGGTGCGCGGTATCTCGTCCAGGACGGTGAGGCTGTCCGGGATCATGTAGTCGGGCAGCCGGTCCACCAGCCGTTTGCGTACGTCGTCGAGCCAGTCCCCGGACACGCCGTCGACCGGCACGACGTACGCGGCGAGACGGCGGTCGCCCGGCTTGTCCTCGCGCACCACGACGCACGCGCCGCGCACCAGCGGCGACTCGGCCAGCGCGTACTCGATCTCGCCCAGCTCGATGCGGTGTCCGCGGACCTTCACCTGGTCGTCCACCCGACCGACGAAGTCGAGCAGCCCGTCGGCCTGCCACCGGACCAGGTCGCCGGTGCGGTAGACCCGCTCGCCCGGCCGGAACCGGTCGGGAAGGAACCTCTGCTCGGTCAGCTCCGGCCGGTTGAGGTAGCCGCGCGCCACACCGGGTCCGCCCAGGTACAGCTCGCCGGTCGCGCCGGTCGGCACCGGCTCCTGCCGCTCGTCCAGCACGTACGCGCGGACGTTCGGCAGCGGACGCCCGATGGGCACCGAGACGGTGTAGCCGGCGTCGCGGGGGATCGGGTGGGTGGTGGCCTTGACCGAACACTCGGTCGGCCCGTAGATGTTCACCAGGCGCAGCCGGTCCGACTGCGCGTACGCCTTGGCGGTGTGCGCGGGGGAGACCGGCTCTCCGCCGACCGCGATGGTGACGTCGCCGAACTCGGTGAACAGCTCGATCTGCGCCATCTCGTTGAAGAACGACGACGCCATCCACATGGCGTTCACGCCGTGGTCGCGGACGGCGGCCCGGACGGCCGGCACCACCGGCCCGTCGCCGGCCAGCACCGTGGCTCCGCCGTGGGTGAGCGCGGCCCAGATCTCGTACGTCTGGGCGTCGAAGGAGATCGGTGAGTAGTGCAGGGTGCGCAGCCCCGGCCCCCAGGTGATGCCGTTGATCCGGTGCAGGTAACGGGCCAGGTTGCGGTGTTCGAGCAGGACGCCCTTCGGCCGGCCGGTGGAGCCGGACGTGTAGAGCACCTGGGCCACGTGCTCCGGTCGGGCCGCGACAGCGGGCGCCGTCGTCGGGTGGTGGTCGTACGCCCAGGCGGTCAGGTCCACCAGGTGGGTCGCGGCGACGTCCGGCCCGGTCGACGCGAGGGCGTCCTCGGTGAGCAGGACCCGCGCCCCGACGTCCTCCACCTCGTACCGGGCCCGGTCGCGGGGATGGTCGGGTTCCAGTGGCAGGTAGGCGCCGCCGGCCTTCCACACCGCGAGCATCGCCACGATCAGGCTCGGCGAGCGCCGCATGCGCACCGCCACCACGTCGCACACCTCGATGTCCAGGTGGTGGGCGAGCTGGTTGGCGCGACTGTCGAGTTCCGCGTACGTCAGGCGGTCGGCGCCGTGCACGACCGCGACCGCGTGCGGCCGGACGGCGGCCTGCCGGGCGACCAGCTCGGCGATGGTGAACCCGGTCGGGTAGGGCTCGTCGGTGGCGTTCCAGTCGACGGTCACCCGGCGGGTCTCCGCCGGCGTCAGCCACATCTCCGGCCGCATCGGCCCCGACTCGGTCACCAGCAGCCGGAGGAAGTACGCGACCCGCTCGACGAGGAGTTCCGCCTCGGCGCGGCTCGCCTGGTCCGCCGCCGACGACAGGAACACCTCGACCCGTTCGCCGGGCATGACGTGCACGGCGTGGGTGTAGTTCGACTTGCTGCCCTCCGGCAGCGCGCCGGCGCTCCGCCAGGAGGTCGGCGGGTCGGCCAGGAACGCCGGAAGCGGTGTCTGGAAGTTCTCCACGGCCACACCGGTGTCGAACAGCGACCGGTCCCGGCCGAGGGACCGCTGGATCTCCCACAGCGGCGCGGTGGCGTGCTCGCGGTCCTGCGACAGCTCCTGTTGCAGCGTCGCCAGCCACTCGGCCAGCGGTGTCTCACCCGGCATCGTCACGAGCACCGGCACCACCTGGGCCAGCAGACCGGCGACCTGGTCGCGGCCGGTCAGCTCGGCCGGTCGGCCCGCGGTGATCCCGCCGATGACGGCGGCCGGCGTGTCGCGTTCGGCGGCCACCCGGGCCAGCGCCACAGCGGCCACCGACAGGGTTCCGAGCGTGATGCGGGCCGACCGCAGCGCCGCCTGCACGGCACGTGAGTCGTCGTCCGGCAGCGTCGTGCGTACCTCGTGGTAGGCGCCGGTCGGGTGGCGCGTGGCCGGCGCTGCCGGGGTCGGCGGCGCGGGCAGGCCGCTCAGCCGGGCCTGCCAGTAGGCCAGGTCCCGGGCCGCCACCCGGTCGCGCAGGTGCCGGGACTCCTCGGCGACCTTCAGCCAGGACGGCGCGGGCCGCAGCCGCACCACGTCGTCGGCCAGCCGGGAGCTGACCACCGCGTCCAGCTCGCGCAGGATCAGCTCGACGCTCCAGCCGTCCAGCAGCGCGTGGTGGTACGTCCAGACGAGCAGCGCCCCGTCGCGCAGGCCGACGAGCGTGAACCGGGACTTCGGACCCGGCTGCCGGGCACCGCACCGAAGCCGGATCTCCTGCAACGCCGCGCGCAGCCGCTGCGGTTTCGCGACGGGGTCGATGGGGAGGTCGAGACGCTCCACCGGCGCGCCGTCGGCGTCCGAGGTCTGCGACCATCCGTCGCCGTCAGCGACGAAGCGCAGCCGCAGCGCCTCGTGCCGTGCGGTGGCGGCGTCCAGTGCCGCCTCGAGGTACGCGACGGCCTCCGGCGCGACGAGCCACTTGTGCTGGTTGACGTACAGGTCACTGACCGGGGAGGCCATGCATTCGAAGAGGATGCCCTGCTGCGCGGGGGTGAGCGGAACGGCGGCGGTCATGCGACGGCTTCCGATCCGCGCGGTTCGACGAGGGCCAGGACCTCGTACTGGTGGATCTCCGGTTGGTGGCCGAACCGTCGCACCATCTGCGCGATGAGGTCACTCTCCCGGAACGCCCGGGCCGCCGCCGCGTCCCGCCAGAGGAAGTGCGACCCGTAGCGGCCGGTCGCGACGTCGTGCACGAACGCCTTGAGCACCAGTCCCGGATAGTCGTCGTAGAACGCGGTCCGCGCGGTCGCCAGGGCCCGCAACTCCTCGACATCCGTGTCACCGACCCGGAAATACAGTGTCATCGCGACGTACGAATCGGTCATGGTCTCCCCCTCGTCGTCCGGTAGCTCAGCCCTCGGCGATGGCACGTTCCTCGAACTCCTCGCCGTACCACTTGTCGGACCAGGGCACCCAGGTCGCGATGAGGGTGTCGCGGTGACCCTCCTCGGCGATCGGCTCGATCTCCGAGACGTAATGGAACATCTCCCGGTCGGCGAAGACGACGCCCTGACCGGCCTCCAGGGTGCTGGTGTGGAACGGCGTGCCGTCGACCGACGGGCTCATCAGCGTCATCTCGGCGCCGGTGATGCCGTGCCTGCCGAAGACACCGATCAGCACGTAGTCGCGGCCGTCGGAGTGCGGCCCCTCGGGAACGACGACGCCCTCGACGTCCTTCTTCACCACGATCCGGAACTGGTGGACGTTCACCTGCCACTGCTGGTCGGTGTCGAGCGGGATCTCCTCGGCGCCAGCCCTGATGAACGGCGTGAAGTCGACCTCGATCGGCTGGTAGTAGCGTCGGATGCCGCCGGCCACCGGGTTGTACTTGGAGAACGTCACGTACGGCCGCAGCGGCAGTCGCTCGAACTCCCACCGGTCGTCGGCCCGGAACATCCGGAACTGCGCGAACCGGCGGTAGCGGTTGTCGCCCATGTACTCGTCGAACTTGAGATCGCCGTAGCTGTCGGCGACGTCCTGCGGGATCGGTGGCAGGTCGAAGATCGAGAATCGTTGCGCGTTGAGGGTCATGGGTGGTCACCGTCCTCGGGGAGAAGGGCTGGGCTTCAGCGACTCTGGCGTTTGCGGATCTCGGCCAGCAACGCGTCCAGGTAGCGGGCCGAGGAGTTGAGGCGGATCAGCGCGCCGGCCGCGATCTCACGTCCGGCCCGGGGGTTCGCCGAGACCAGCGGGGCGACGACGTTGTGGAACCAGCCGGCGGCGTGCACGGCGTCGATCCGGACGTGCAACTCGTGGTAGGCGAGGCCGCGCTCGGGCAGGCCGAGCCGCCGCCAGCCGGCGATGAACGGCTTGAACCGCTGCGGCACCAGATATTCGGTGACCCCGAAGTAGCCGACCGCGCGGTAGTAGTGGCGGCGACCCAGCGCCAGGCAGGAGGACAGGTTCGAGGAGATCCGCGCGTCCAGCAGGAGGTTGTCGCGGACGTACGCGTCGTCGACGCCGACGACGTCGAGGCTCCGCGCGAACAGCAGGGTGTGGACGTCCTCCGGACGTCCACCGCCCATCTCGTCCCAGTAGTTCGAGGCGATCTCCATCTTCTCCGGACCGGCCGTGCCGACCTGCATGAGCGCCAGGATGTCGTCGAAGCGGGGATCGAGGCTGGTCTCCTGCGCGAGGTAGAAGCGGAAGTCCTCGACGCTCGCCTCGTCGGACAGGTAGGTCTCGTACAGCTCGTGGTTGCGCGCCGGGTGCTGGGCGATGAGCCGCTTGAGCCAGGTCAGGTACTGGTTGCCGTTGACCGGGTAGCCGGTGATCTGCTCCTCGGGCACCTGACGCAGCTCGTCGGCGAGCATGGCCCGCTCGAACGTGCCGGCGATGTCGCGCAGCAGCGGCTGGTGGTCGGCGTCGGTGCGGTCGGGCTCGGGGACGCTGAAGTCCCGGTCGTAGATGACCAGCAGGGCGTCGTGCAGCTGCCGCAGCGCGTCCGGGTCGTGCTCGGTGTACGCCTGTCGGACCAGGGTCTGGCAGTGGCGCAGGATGTCCTGGCGCAGACCGAAGTCGGTGTTGATCTCCTCCCAGACGTCGGCGGGCTGGTCGGTCAACCACTCCAGATACGCGCGGTCGACCCGATCGGGGCGAACCGTGCGAACGTCGATGATTGTCATGACCTCTCTCCGGACATGGGTTGTCGTCCCTTTCGGCGGTAGCGGTCACTCGGCGAAGAACACGCGGTCGGACGGGCGGTACGGCTTCAGCTCGTCCCACCACTGCACGTGCGGGTCGAAGGTGGCGAAGAACGGCCGACCCACCAGGTCGGGCCGGCGTGCCTGGAGGAAGCGCAGGGCGAACGCCGGGCCGCGGTCGAGTTCGACACGGCCGTCGACGACCACCTTCCCCGGGGTCGCCGACATCACCGGCCCCCGGGCGGTGCGGCCCAACCCGGAGACTCCGGCCACCGCGTCGCGGTAGATCTGCCAGGCGCGTTCCAGTGGCAGGCCGAAGTACCTGCTCGCGCCGGTGTCGCGCTCCACGAACAGGTAGTAGGGCACGATCCCCAGTCGTACCTGGGCGCTCCACATCCGGCTCCACACCGACGCGTCGTCGTTCACGTGCCGCACCAGCGGCGCCTGCGAGCGCAGGACCACGCCGGTGTCGTGCAGCCGGCGCAGCGCCTCGCGTGCCGCGTCCGTCTCGAGTTCGCGGGGGTGCGACACGTGCAACATCAGCGCGACGTGCCGGCCGTCGTGCACGAGCCGGGCCAGCATCGCCAGCATGGCGTCGGCCTGCGGGCCGTCGAGGAAGCGGTACGGCCAGAACGACAGCGCCTTGGTGCCGATCCGGATGGTCGTGACGTGCGGTAGCTCGCCGTCGAGGAACGGCTGGAGGTAGCGCTCCAGCAGGGCGGTGTGCATCACCAGCGGGTCGCCGCCGGTGAGCAGCACGTCGGTGATCTCTGGGTGGGCCAGCAGGTACCGCGTCATCGCGCTCGCGCCGGAGGTCTCCTGACGCAGCTCCGGCTGCTGCACGAACTGGGCCCAACGGAAACAGTAGGCGCAGTAGGAGTGGCAGGTCTGACCGTGTCGGGGAAAGACCAGAAGCGTTTCTCGATATTTGTGCTGGAGGCCCCAGGAATCGAAATCGGAGGACTGCGGGATGTTTTTCGTCAACTGGTCCGAGGGGTGCGGGTTCAGTCTTTCCCTGATCGTTGCCACGATCGTCGCAACCTCCTCCCGGCTGCCTTTGTCGAGCGCCTGGCGAACGTTGTCGAAATCGTCGCTGGGCAACATGTCGCGATGCGGAAAGACCAGCCGGAAAATCGGGTCATCCGGGCCGCGGGACCAGTCGATCAGCTCGTCGACGACATACGAGTTGACCTTGAAGGGCAGCACCTGGGCCACCACGTGGACGTCCTCGGCGAGCCGTCGGTCACCCGTCCTGTGCAGCACCAATCGGCTGAGAGCGGCGCCGCTGACGGTGCCCAGGCGATGCGTTGGTCCGGTCATCGGCGCGCCCTCGAGGTGCCCTGGCAGCTCATGATTGCAGACCCCCAGCGCGATCATCATCGATACGTCCGAGAGCGAGTCTAAACATTTCCTCATCCGAAAGTCCAGGTTTCCAAAACGCTCGTGCAAACCCGTATCAAATTCTTTGATATGCCATGGTCGAAATTCGTGTGGCCGACCTAAAATGGCGCATCCCACGCGGGAGGTGGTCGTACGTGAACGTCCTGGTTCTCAATCGGTACTCGCTGGCGAACACGCCCTATCAGGCCTGGTTGGGAGAACCAGGCCCGATCGTCGTGGTGACCGACGACACGGTGACCGCCGGCGCGGACCTGAGCCGGTACGCCGAGGTCGTGCCGATCGCCGACTACGAGCACAACCCGATGGTCGAGCTGACCGCGCTGCGGCTGCACCAGCGGCACCGCTTCGACAGCGTCGTCGCGATGTCGGAGGCCGACGTGCTGCGCGCCGCGCGGCTGCGGGAGGCCATGGGCATCGGCGGGCAGGACGTCCGCAGCGCGGAGGCGTTCCGCGACAAGCTGGTGATGAAGCAGATCCTGGCCGCCGCGGGCATCCCGGTCGCGGCCTTCGCGGCGGCCCCCGACGCGACGGCCATCTACCGCTTCCTGCGCGACCACCCGTACCCGATCGTGGTGAAGCCGCGGCGCGGGCACGGGTCGATGGGCGTCGAGGTGATCCGGGACGACGACGCGCTCGACCGCTTCCTGGCGACCGAGCGGTCCCTGTGGACCGACGACGGAGCGCCGCTGCTGGTGGAGAGCTACGTGCCGCACGAGCACTACCACGTCGACGGTCTGGTGGTGGACGGCGTCACGCGCCTGATCTGGCCGTCCGCCATGAGCTCCTGCCTCGCCCACCTCGACGGCGTGGCGATGCGCAGCGTGCAGCTCGCTGCCGACGACCCGCTGCGCGCGCCACTCGCCGACCTCACCGAGCGGGTGCTGAGCGTGCTGCCCACGCCGGAGACGACGATCTTCCACGCCGAGGTCTTCCGCACCCCGGACGGCGAGCTGGTCTTCAACGAGATCGCCAGCCGGATCGGCGGCGGCAAGATCCACGCCGCGACCAAGCTCGCCTTCGGCCTCGACCTCGGTGCCGCGTACATCGGGGCGCTGACCGGCGGACCGGCGCCCGCGCCCCCGGCCGAGCCCGACCAGGCGGTCGGTTGGGTGTTGTTCCCGCCGGTCGAGGGCGTCCTGCTGGACGCGCCGGAGCGCTGTCCGGTGCCCGGCGTCGTCGACTACCGCCTGCACGCGAAGCCCGGCACCCGGATGGGGCGGTCGAGCTACAGCACGGAGGCCATCGCGACGGCCGTGCTGACGGGCCCCGACCAGGCGACGGTGCAGGACACGATCGACAGCACCGTCACCTGGTTCCACGACGAGATGAAGTTGGGGTAGGCAGTGATGGACGCGACCTTCGTCGAGACGGTGGAGAGCGCCGACAGCGGCGAGATCGAGGCGCTGCCGGTGCCGGAGCACTACCGCGCCGCAGTGCTCCGCCGGGAGGAACAGACCATCTTCGACGGGATTCCGGTGGCCGACCGGGACCCGGCGAAGACCATCCACATCGAAGAGGTGCCGACACCGGAGCCCGGCCCCGGCGAGGCGCTGATCGCCGTGATGGCCAGCTCGATCAACTACAACACGGTGTGGAGTGCGCTGTTCTCGCCGGTGCCCACGTTCGCCTTCCTCGACCGGTACGCCCGCACCGGAGGACTCGCGGCCCGACACAGTCTCCCGTACCACGTGATCGGCTCGGACCTGGCGGGCGTGGTGCTGCGCACCGGTCCCGGCGTACGACGGTGGCGTCCCGGCGACCGGGTGGTGGCCCACTGCCTCTCGGTGGAGCTGGAGGATCCGGAGGGCCACGACGACGCCATGCTCGACCCGCAGCAGCGGATCTGGGGCTTCGAGACCAACTACGGTGGGCTGGCCGAGCTGGCGCTCGTCAAGGCCAACCAGCTGATGCCCAAGGCCGCTCACCTGAGTTGGGCGGAGGCGGCCTCGCCCGGACTGGTCAACTCGACGGCGTACCGGCAGCTCGTGTCGACGAAGGGCGCGGACATGCGCCAGGGCGACAACATCCTGGTCTGGGGCGCGGCCGGCGGGCTCGGCTCGTACGCCACCCAGTACGCGCTGGCCGGCGGCGCCACCCCGATCTGCGTGGTCTCCAACGACCGGAAGGCCGAGATCTGCCGGGACATGGGCGCCGAGGCGATCATCGACCGCAGCGTGGACGACTACCGGTTCTGGCGCGACGACCGCACCCAGGACCCACGGGAGTGGCGACGCTTCGGCGCCCGGATCCGTGAGCTGACCGGTGGCGAGGACGTCGACATCGTCTTCGAGCATCCCGGCCGGGAGACCTTCGGCGCGTCCGTCTACGTGGCCCGCCGGGGCGGCACGATCGTCACCTGCGCCTCGACGAGCGGCTACGTCCACGAGTTCGACAACCGCTACCTCTGGATGCACCTGAAGCGCATCGTCGGCTCGCACTTCGCCAACTACCGGGAGGCGTGGCAGGCCAACCGGCTGATCGTCAGGGGGCGGATCCACCCCACGCTGTCCCGCAGCTACCCGCTGGCCGAGGTGGGCAGCGCGGTGGACGACGTGTTCCACAACCGGCACCACGGCAAGGTCGGGGTCCTCTGCCTGGCGCCGACGGAGGACAGCGGCGTCACCGACCCGTCGACCCGGTCGAGGCACGAGCATGCGATCAACCGATTCCGCCGCTTCTGAGCCGGCACGGACCGGAAGGAGCGTCGTGCCCGATCCGCTCCCCACGGTGGCGGTGTTCTACGACGCCGGGGCCGCCGGTCCGACGGAGATCGCCGCCGCCGCCGAGGGCCAGTGCCGGGTGCTGTTCGTCTGCGACTACGCCGCCGAGGAGCCCCGCCGCCAGCGGCGGATGATCGAGGCCGCCGGGCCGACGCTGGACATCACGGGCATCGATGACGCGTCGGTGGCGGGGCGGCTGCGCGCCGCCGGAGCCGCCGGGTTGGTCACCTTCAGCGAGCCACGCCTGGCGACGACGGCCTCGGTCGCCGCGCTGGCGGACCTCCCGTTCCACTCGCCGGAGACGACCCGCCGCTGCACCGACAAGGCGGCGCAGCGGGACGCCCTGGCGGCTGCCGGGCTCGACCACGTCCGCCACCAGGTGCTGGCCGGGCCCGACGAGTTGGTGATCGCGCTGGACAAGGTCGGCCTGCCCGCCGTCATCAAACCGGTGACCGGTGTCGGCAGCCGCAACACCACCCGGGTGGACACCCTCGCCGAGGGTCAGCGGGCGCTCACCGAGATCCGGGACGCCGGCTGGTCCGGGCCGGTGATCGTGGAGGAGCTTCTGGTTGGCGACCCGACGCGGGCCGGGGCCGGCTGGGGCGACTACGTGTCCGTCGAGGCGTTGGTGCGGGGCGACGAGATCCGGCCCGTCTGCGTGACCGGAAAGTTCCCGCTCGCCCCGCCGTTCCGCGAGAGCGGGGTGGTCATCCCGTCCACCCTGCCTCCCACCGCCCAGGCGCAGGCCGTGAAGCTGGCCGTCGCCGCCGTCCGCGCGCTCGGCATCCGGCACGGTGTCACGCACACCGAACTCAAGCTCACCGCCGCCGGGCCGCGCCTGATCGAGGTGAACGCCCGGGTCGGTGGGTACGTCCCGGAGCTGCTCCACCGGTCCACCGGGTTCCACCTGATCCGGGCGGCCCTGCACCTCGCGCTCGGGAGGCTTCCCGAGGTGCCCGCCCTCGACTTCCGTACTGTCGAGTTCGAGTACTTCCTGCAACCACCTGTCGAGGCCGAGACGCTGGTGGGACTGGCCGGGCTCCGTGACGCCCGCGCCATCGAGGGTGTCCTGCGCGTCGACCGTTGGCTGGACCCGGGCGAGCGCATCGACTGGCGCGACGGCACCAGGAGCCACGTGCTGGTCGCACATGGCTCGACGGCCAGTCACGCCGAGGCCCTGCGGGTCTGTGCCGCGATCCGCGACGCCGTCCGCCCGACGTACGCCTGATCAGGCCGTACGCCGTCCCGCCGTACCTGATCGCCGACGTCTGGCTGTGCGATGACCGCCCGACTGGCGTAGGTTCGTTCTGGGTCAAGACATGCGCCCTCCCGCTCCACGGCGACACCGGCCGGGAGCTTTCGACCCGTTGGTGGGAGGCGTCCATGTCGCAACAGTTGCCCAGGTTCGGGTGCCACCGCGTCCCGACCGCGTCGGGCGCTCGCCGCCCGGATCAGCCGATCATGTGGCTGAGCTGCGAGAACAGCGCGGCGCTGCTGCGCGTCGAGGTAGCCGGTGAGATCGACATGAGTAACGCGCACCTGCTCGTCGAGCTGCTGGAGAGCCCGGCGGTGGCGGCGGTGCCGCTGGTGACCGTGGACCTCTCCATGGTCACCTTCTTCGGCGCGTCCGGCGTCGACGCGTTGGTGCGGATGCGGGCACTGTTGAGCGAGCGGGGTGGCGGACTGACCCTGCGCGATCCTGCGCCGATCGTCCGCCGCGTGCTCGAGCTGACCGGCACCCTCGCCCTCTTCGGGATTCCGTCGGCGGTACGCCAGGGTGGCGTGCCGACCGTACCCGTGGCGTGGTGACCGTCCGGGCGGCGGTCAGGCCCGGGGCGTCCGGGCCGCGCGGTCGACGAGGGCCTGGGCGACGTCGCGGACCTTGCGGTTGGAGTCCTGGGACACCCTGGCGAGGATGGCGAACGCCCGGTCGGGGGTGCAGCGGCGTTCGGCCATGAGGATGCCCTTGGCCTGCTCGATGACGGCGCGGGTGGCCATCGCGTCCTGCATCTGCCGGGCGAGGGTGGCGGTGCTGTCGTAGAGGTGGGCGTTGGCCAGGGCGACGGCGGCGTACGCGGCGAAGGTCTGTAGCACGCCGATCGTGTCGTGGTCGTCGAGGGCGTGCGGGGTTCGGGCATAGACGTTGAGCGCGCCGACGACCGCGTCCTGGATGGGCAGGCCGATCGAGGCCGAGCTGCGCACGCCGGCCCGCACCCCGCCCGCGGCCCAGTCCGGCCAGCGATCCTCGATGGCGAGGTCGGGCACCGACACCACGTCACCGCTCCTGGAGGCGTCCAGGCAGGGGCCGCGCCCCTGGGTGTACTGCCGCTCGTCCAACTCGCGGGCCAGGTCGTCGGTGAACACCGCCGTGTGCCCGGCGTCGCCGCGCAGCAGGGTGACGGACACCTCGACCTCGGTGGGCAGCACCCGCCTGGCCAGTTCCGCGACGCGTCGTAGCACCTCGTCGAGGTTGGTCTCACCGAGCTTGATGCGGGCCAGCTCGGCGAAGGCGTCGCGGGGGTCCGTCGGGCCGGTAGGGCCGGTCGGTGCATGGGTCATCGCGCCAGATCCTCCCTGATCGGCGCACCCGCCGCAGTATGCCGGACCGAGGTAGGCGCGACTGCGGGCTACCGGGATCGACGCTACCCGGAGCCGCGCCGCGCAAACCCGCAGTGACGGGCGTCGCACCTCCGACGTGGGTGGCCGCGCGAACCGGCGCCCCACCCGGTTGTTACCCCGCTGTTCGGTGGCATGTCGACTGTGGTCGATAGGGTGCGGTGGCCGCCGCCGAGAGCGGACACGTGCGAGGGAGAGAGTCGATGCGTAGGACAACGCTCTGGTCGGCCCGGGCCCTGGGCGCTCTGGTGGGTGCTGTAGCGCTGGTGGCGGCCCTGCTGCCCGGCACGCCGGCGGTCGCCGCGACGGTGCCGTTCCGGGCGGCGACGCTGAACATCTACTACGGGCTGAGCCAGGCCGACTTCGCCCACGACCTGAACCTGATCGCCGCCACGGCGGACCTCGTCGGTCTCAACGAGGTCGGCAACCGCAAGGCCTACCTGGAGAGCTGGGCCGCCGACAACGGCTGGTGGTTGTACGCCCCGGGCGGCACCAACCAGGCCGGCGAGGCGCTGATCGCCAGGAAGAGCGTCTTCGACGTACTCGATCGGGGTTCGGTCTTCGTGTGTGACACCAACGGTCCGGGCGAGGTGCCGCCCGCGCGGTACAACAACTGGGTCAAATACCGGCACAAGGCCAGCGGTCGCAACGTCACCCAGATCAACGCCCACGCGGTGGCGGGCATCGAGGACGCGGGCCGGCCCGAGGACCTGCCGCGCACCAGGTGCGCCGAGGCGCAGTTCCAGGGTCTCAAGGACCTGGCGGTCGCCAAGCAGGCCGAGGGGCAGGTCATCGTCAGCGGCGACCTCAACGTCGACTTCAGCGCCGACCGCAACCACGGGTACGCGAAGTTCCCGTGGCAGGTCTTCGAGGCCAACGAGCTGCCGAACCTGCGCTCGGTCTACAACCTGTACGGCGAGCAGGGCGCCGGGACGCACGGCAACCGGCACATCGACTACATCTACTTCTGGAAGCGGCTCCCGCAGTACCAGCTCCTCTGGATGACCGGCTACGAGATCGTCGGCGGCACCAGGTCCGACCACAACGGCGTGGTCGCGACGTTCTCCATCCAGACCTGACCATCGGTGCTGACCTGCTGATCCAGTAATCGGACAACTACTTGTCCGGCCCGTGCAACCTTCCGCCCCGGCGACTCCGTTCTACCTCCGTCACAAGGAGGCAGTCGACGTGCGAGCCGAAGATGAGCAGGCGTTTCGCGAGTTCGTGACGGCAGAGATGGCATCGCTGCGCAAGTTGGCGTACGTCACCTGCGGCGACTGGCACACGGCGGAGGACGCCGTGGCGAACGCGCTGGTCAAGCTCTATCCGCGCTGGCGGAAGCTGGATCGGCCCGATCTCTACGTCAAGACGATGGTCTACCGGGCCGCGATCGACGAGACCCGTCGGCCCTGGCGACGCGAGCGGGCCGCCGGGGATGCCATGCCCGAGGTGGTGGCGCGGGACCCGGCCGTGGCGGTCGACGAGCGGATGCGCCTGTGGGCGGCGCTCGACGCCGTGCCGGCCCGGCAGCGGGCCGCCGTCGTGCTGCGCCACTACCTGGGTCTGAGCCTGGAGGACACGGCCGACGTCCTCGACTGCACGGTGGGCACGGCCAAGAGCCAGGTCTTCCGTGGCCTGGCGAAGCTGCGCGAGGCACTCGCCGGCGAACGCATCAACCTGACCGCGAATCCGGTGGAGGAGTGGACAAATGCAGTTGCCTGAACTGGTGGACGCCGTGACCGCCGACGAGCCGCCGCTGACCCGTTCCATCGACGACATCGTCACCGCTGGTCGGCGGGCCGAGCGGCGTCGCCGGATGGGGTTCGCGTCGGCCGGCGCGGCCGGTCTGGTCGTGGTCGCCGTCGCCGGCGCGTTCGCGCTACCGGCTCTCGGCGTCGACCGGAACCCCGCGGGCACGCCGGCCCCGGCCGGCCCGGCGGCGTCCGGGCCACTCGATGCCGTGTGGCCCGCCGCGGCGCCGTTCATCTTCACCTTCCAGGGGTACGACGCCGGCACGCTGCACGTGCGGGACCCGATCGTCGCGTCCACCGGCTACCAGATCGCCCCGGTCTACTCCGACCGGCACACCTCGAAGGACAGGCCGGTCACCGAGGAGGAGGCAGCGGCGCCGGGTCGTGGCACCGAGCGGGACAAGAAGATGGCCGCCGCCGGGGGGAAGCCCTCGCTCTGGGCCTACCTGACCGTCTACCGACCAGGTGTCTTCGACCCCGCCGGAATCACCGACGGCACCGCCGTCACCGTCGCCGGGCGTCGGGCCGTGCGGGCGGCGCTGCCGACCGGTTTCGACCCGCGGCTTCCGACGGAGGCCGGCAACAAGCTGTTCGCCTGGGAGTACGCCGACAACGCCTGGGCGGCCGTCACGTCGTACTCCAGCGACGATGCCACCCCGAGCTTCGAGGACCTGGGCGGCCTGGTCGAGGGCCTGAAGCCCGGCAGGCCGACGCCGGCCCTGGTGCCGTTCAGGGTGGGTTACGTGCCCGACGGCTACCAGCCGTTGCAGATCGGCACGCACGCCATGCCCGGCCTGTTCGGCATCGCCACGGCCCGCGCCGGTGACTTCGGCGGTGCGACGTACGCCAGGCCGGCCCCGCCTCCCTCGGGCCTGACCGTTCCGTACGACGCGACCGAGGACGCCATCGCCGACGGGTTCCACATCTTCGTCACCCCCAGCACCAGCTCGAACCAGCCGCCGGAGCCCGGCGTGACGAGGTGCTACGACGGATCGGAGCGGCGCGACCCGAAGAGCTACCCCGACGACGGCGGCTTCTGCAACATCTGGAGCCGTGACGGCACCGTCGTGCTGCAGGTCAGCGCCGCGGGCCTCGGCAACCGCCTGCCGCAGGCCGAGCTGGAGAGGGTCGCCCGGAGCATCACGGTCGCCGACGTCCGGAACGAGTCGACCTGGACTCCCGCCGAAGAGGCCCTCCACCCGTAACCTCCACACAACCCACGGCGGAGTCGGGCCGGCTCCGCCGCGCGCACCGGGCAACGGCGGTGGTCGCACCCGATTGGGTACGACCACCGCCGTTCCGTGTCTCCTGACCACGACCGCAGCTCCGAGAGTATCGACAAGTCTCCACGTCTTGGCAGCGGCCCGTGGCTCCGCTACCGTCCATGGGAACGCTCCCAAGCACTTGGAAACATCAATGTGATCAGGAGGCAACACGTCGTGGCTACCCTCTCCTCGCTTCGCCGCAGATCGGCGGCCATCGGCGCGGCGGCCGTCGCGGGCGCCGTCGCCGTCGGTGTCTGCCTCAGCGTCGGCACCGCCTCTGCCGGCACGGTGTCCGGGTCGCTCTACCGCGACCCGAGTTCGGCGGTCGTCAAATGGGTCGCCGCCAACCCCGGCGACTCCCGTGCCGCTGTCATCCGCGACAAGATCGCAAGCCAGCCGCAGGCCCGCTGGTTCGCCAACTTCAACCCGTCCACCGTGCAGGCCGAGGTCTCCGCGCACATCGGCGCCGCCAACGCGGCGCAGCAGATCCCGGTGCTGGCGGTGTACGAGATCACCAACCGGGACTGTGGCGGGGCCAGCGCGGGCGGGGCGCCGGACCTGAACCAGTACCAGACGTGGGTGTCCAACTTCGCCAGGGGGCTGGGCAACCAGACCGTCCTGATCATCCTGGAGACCGACTCGCTCGCCCTGCTGACCTGCCTGAGCAGCAGTGAGATCAACGCGCGTAACCAGGCGATCTCGACGGCCACCCGGACCATCAAGTCGGCCAACCCCAACGCCAAGGTGTACCTCGACGCCGGCCACTCCACCTGGAACAGCGCGGGTGAGACCGCCAACCGGCTCCGGGCGGCCGGCGTGCAGTACGCCGACGGCTTCTTCAGCAACGTGTCGAACTACAACTCCACCGCCAACGAGGCGAACTTCGGCCGGGCGGTCATCTCCGCCCTCAACGGCATGGGCCTCACCGGCAAGCGCCAGGTCATCGACACCAGCCGCAACGGCGGGGCCAGCGGCGACTGGTGCGGCGACGACAACACCGACCGGCGCATCGGGCAGTACCCGACGACGAACACCGGGGACGCCAACATCGACGCGTACCTCTGGGTGAAGCCGCCGGGCGAGGCGGACGGCTGCCGGTACACGGCCGGCTCGTTCCAGCCCGACCTGGCCTTCAGCCTGGCCAACGGCGCGCCCAACCCGCCGACGACCACGCCCCCGACGACCACGCCCCCGACGACCACGCCCCCGACGACCGAGCCCCCCACCACGCCGCCGACCACGCCGCCGGCCGGTGACGGCTGCTCCGCGTCGGTGGCGGTCAACCAGTGGGCCGGCGGCTTCACGGCGGACGTGACGGTCACCGCCGGTCAGTCGGCGATCAACGGCTGGACCGTGACCGTCGCGCTGCCCAGCGGCGCCTCGGTCACCGGCACCTGGAACGCCCAGGCCAGCGGCACCAGCGGCAACGTCCAGTTCAGGAACGTGAGCTACAACGGTCGTCTCGCCGGCCGGCAGTCGACGAACTTCGGCTTCCAGGGCACCGGCACCGGTCCGGGTGCCACGGCCACCTGCGTGACCGCCTGACCCCACCCGAGGGCGGGCCCGGCGCGGAGGAACGTTCTCCGCGCCGGGCCCGTCGCTGTCTTCGCCCTACCGACGGGCCGATCGGGCGCTCGCGGCCCCGTCCGCCCGGATCAACCGATGCCGTCGACCGCCGCCCGGAGCGCGTTGATCGACGGGTCCCAACTGAAGTTGAGGACCGGGATGCCGGATGCCGCGGCGTTGCTGTCGCCGCCGAGCACCACCGCGCGCGGCTTGGCGGTGCCCTGGGGGACCACCAGGTACCAGTTGCCCTTCACGTTCGCGATGAACACGTCGTCTACCTCCTGGTCGGGCGGATTCGGGTTGGCGACGTCCCCGACGTGGTTCTCGAAATCCACTGTCGCGCGGAAGTCCGTCGGGCTGCCGGTGTTCAGCCAGAGGCTGGTGTGCACATGGGGGCCGACGCCGTTGTCACTTCCGTTCGCCGAGGCGCCGGAGTACGCGATCGTCTGGCCGCGTGACACCCGTTGCCCCGTGGAGACGGCGATCGAGGACAGGTGCAGGTGCCGGGTGTAGTTGCCGTCGTCGTGCGCCATCCCCACGACGCGTCCCGTCGCGGTGGAGGTGTCGGTCTTCACGAGACGGATCGTGCCGTTCGCCGCGGCCAGGACGGGGGTTCCGGTCCCGACCGCGTAGTCGGTGCCCGGCTCGCCCGATGGGGGAGTCCGGTTTCGGTGGTCCGCCCAGGAGCTGGAGATCCGGGCGTTTCCGCACGGCCGCAGGTAGCTGCCAGCCGCCCGCGCGGAGCCCGGCAACAGGGCGAACGCGGCGGAGACGCCGGATGCCGCCAGCGCGGCGCCGGTGAGGAACCCCCGCCGGGAGAGCCCACGCAGGTAGGCGATGCCGTCGAGATCCTCGGGCGGCGGATCGTCGTGGCTGGCGGTCCGGCCAGGGACGGGGGGAGGCTCCTCGTTGAGGATCATCGATGCAATTTACGGCGACCTCCGGTGGAGGGCAAGGGCTTCGCGGCCGGCGGTCACGCGGAGAGCTGCTCCAGCACCGCGCGCCGGATCGCGACGTCCGTCATGTCGACGCGGGAGACGTAGCAGCGCGAACCCTCACACATCTCGGCGATCGCCTTCTTCATCCGGCCGTAGTGTTCCGCGAAGGCGTCGATGTCGTGCGCGAAGTGGGAGATGAGGTCGTCCTTCAGGCCGTAGGTGGTGACGCCCATCCCGAACTGGTCCAGGAAGGCGGTCGCCGTCGACGACGAGACCCGCTCGAGGGCCGGCGCGCCGGCTGACCGCCGCCCCATGATGACGATGTTGCGTACCGGCGCGGCATCGACCGGCGGAGCCGGGAACAGTTGCTCCGGGCGGGCGATGTACTCGCCCTGCTCGAGGTGCCGGGGCAGGCGCAGCCGGGCGATCGTGGCACGGAACACGTCGTCCGCCCGAACCCGGATGGCGGACGGCACCGCGTGCGCCACCCCGTCGCGGAGAAGGGTGTGTGTGTTCGTGAGGAAGCGCGCGCCGCCGAGACACGCCTGCGTCAGGAAGACGGTCTTTCCCCCGCCGCTCTGGCCGAAGAGGAGTGTCGCGCCACCCTCGGGGGAGGCGAAGCCGCCCGCCTTGAGGTCCGCGTAGCCCTCACCCGCCGCGTAGACGCAGAGGAGGTACTTGACGAAGTAGGGCCAGACCAGCCGTTCCAGGGACGTGCCGTACACCGAGAACGTGCGACCCCTCGTCACCAGGTAGGCCGGAGCGCCGAAGTAGGGGCCACGGTAGTAGCCCCTGGCCATCCGCTTCGCCCGTACCGTGTCGTCGATCTGGTCCCGGACGACGCTCTCGTCGATGCGGTCGCGGGCCAGGTCGATGCACCGAACCTCGAAGTCCGCCGTCGCACCGGGGACGTCCGGCCCGAATCGCGTGAAGTAGGAGGTGGCGGAGAAGTCCTCCACGTTGCTCGACAACCGCACCCGGAACAGGTTGAGATCCACCACCGTCGAGAACCGGATCGGCGTGCCGTCCGTCGACCTCGACGCCGTCCCCGCCGACCCGCCCGGCGTGCCGGCGCTCATCGGGCCGCCGCAGCGGGTGCCGCGAGGGGTGACCACCGGGGCCTGACCCGCCTGCTGGATGTGCGCGGTCGTCGTACGGAAAGAGTCATTGTGGCTCCGGGGATCGAGAATGACCGACGGGCACGTGGCGCGGAGCGGGCGCCGACCCCGAGGCCTTTTTCCAGCAGGGTCGGACGTTAGCATCCGTCATCGTTGCGCGACAACGAATCGGCGCGGGAATCCGATATTCAAAAATTTGATTCCACGGGCCAGGAAAACGCCCAGGCGCCGGTGATCCATCCTTGCCCCTTGGCAGGTCAGTCACCTGCCAGCGCCTTCCAACAATTGAAATACGGCAGCGTTTCGCCGAGCCTTGTCGGCTCTTTGACCCGCATAGTACGGTCGTGAACGCCCGATGAAGAACCTCAATGAGGTGACCGGGTCCGAGGGCATCGCGGATCGGTCCACCAGCCCCATCCACTCAGGTCCGACCGCCAGCCGGTCTGTCCGGCGAAACGAGGAGCACCGTGCCGATCGTCGAGGTGAAACACGTCATTGCGGCCGCGCCCGAGCTCGCCTGGGCGGCGGTTATCGACATCGAGCTCTACGCCGACCACATGGACAACGTCCGTTCGGTGAAGATCACTAAACAGCTCGGGCCCGACCACCGGATCAGTGAGTGGTCGACGTTCCTCAAGGGGTCGATTCTGGAGTGGGCCGAGGAGGAGACCCTCGACCACGAGAAAATGCGCATCTCGTTCCATCAGGTGAGCGGCGATCTTGAACGGTTCACCGGCTACTGGCAGGTGACGGAGAACGGTGACGAAGGCAGCGCGCTGACGCTGTACGTCGACTTCGAGATCGGCATTCCGCTGCTCGCCGACATGCTCAATCCGGTCGCGGCCACCGCATTGCAGGAGAACGCGGTGCAGATGTTGCAGGCGATCGAGAGCCGCGTCCTGTCCGGCAACTGACCCGACGGAAGTCCAGGCCGCCGCATGCATCCCTCTGCCACCCGCGCCGTCTCCTCGTCCGGAGACCCGTCGGCGAAGCCCGACCCGGGTCGGACCCTGGTTGTCTCCGCCCTGTCCTTCCGCTATCCCGGGCAACGCGAACCGGTGCTGCACGACGTGTCGTTCGAGGTCCGGCCCGGTCAGTCCCTGGGGCTCCTCGGGGCCAACGGATCAGGAAAGAGCACACTGCTCAATGCTCTCCTGCGGGTGCGCCCCGGCGACCACGGCGGCGAGGTCACTGTGGGCGGGGTGGCCGGGTTCGACCGCATCCTGGTGGGCTACGCCACCCAGCAGATCGCGCTCTACCAGCAGTTGACGGTGGCCGAGAACGTTCGTCACGTCGCCCGGACGCTGTTGCCCCGGCGGGCGGTGGCCGCCGCTGTCGAGCGCACCCTCGGCGAGTTCGGGCTCACCGGACGGGCCGGGCAACCGGTGCACCGGCTCTCCGGCGGCTGGGCGCGACTGACCCACCTCGCCGCCAGCTTCGTGCACGAGCCGCCACTGCGCCTACTGGACGAGCCGACCGCGGCCCTGGATTTCGAGACCCGTACCCGGCTGGTGGAGCTCGTCGACCGGTGGCGGCAGGCCGGTGCCACCGTTGTGGTCACCTCGCACTACCCGGAGGACATCGAGGAGATGTGCACCGACGCGGTGGTGCTGGGCAACGGCACCGTCGGGCAGCGCCGGCCGGTCGCCGACCTGCTCGCGGGCTACCACCGGGAGTTGGTGATCAAGACGGTCACGTCGGAGGACCTGCCGCGTACCGTCCGGATGCCGCTGCCGGGGACCGTCGGCGACCTCGGTCCGGGAGTCGCCCACCTCCTCGCGACGTCCGCCGCCGATCGGCTGCTCGAGGTCCACACCACCGGCTCCCGGCTGCGCGACGTGCTCGTCGCCGATCCTCGGCTGCAAGGGGTGCTCGATGCCGAAGACCGCTGACCGGCCCGCGTTCTGGTCCGTCGTGGCGGCGTTCGCGGTGAGCGACAGCCGGATCCTGTGGCGGATGCGGACCCCGCTCGCCTTCATGTTCGCGGTGCCCGCGGTGCTGGCCGTCACGCTCGGCCCGGCGGTGTCCGGCGCCGGTGCCGGCGGGTCCGCCGTCCCCGGCCGGTCCATGGTCGGCATAGCGGTCATGTTCAGCTTCATGACCGTCAACTACACCGGGCTGGCCCTGTTCCGCGAATACACCAACCACACCTGGGTCCGGCAGGCGGTGAACCGTCCCGCGCGCACGGCGTTCCTGCTCGGCAAGATGCTCCCGGTCGCGGCGGCCGGCCTGATCCAGCTGGGCATCTTCGCCGCCGTCGCGTTCGTCGCGTACGGGCTGCCGTTGCACGGTTCGCCCGCGCAGCTCCTCGTCGTCGCGGTGGCGCTGGTCGCGGCCGGCTGCGCGCTCGGCGCGGTGCTGTTCGTCGTGACCCGTACCGCGCCGGTCTTCCAGAGCATCGCCTACGTGCTGCTGCTCACCACCGGCAGTGTCGGCGGCGCGATCGTGCCCTCCGACCAACTGCCCGCGGTGTCCCGCGCGATGGGCTTCCTCACCCCGCAGCACTGGGCGATGCGCGCCCTCGACGAGACGACCAGCGGGGCCGGCTCGTGGGGTCCCACGGTGCAGGCCGTCGCCGTCATCGGGGCGTTGGCCCTGGTGCTCGCCGTCGTCGCGGTCGTCGGCGTCGGCTACAACCTCGAGAAGTCGGCGTTCACCTGATCACCGGACAGCCGTCCGCCGGCGCGCCCACGAAGGAGCACTCTTGATAACCGACGCCGAGATGCTGACGCATCTCACCCGCTTCCTGGCCGGTCACCGGGCCACCCCGGAGGCGCTCCTCGCGGAGGTGGGGTCCACCTTCGGCCCGCCCCTGCTCGTCGTGGCCTCCGGTTCCGTCCTGCACGGCTTCGGCAACGCGAGCAGCGACGTCGACCTGCACGTCGTCGTCGACGACCGGCGGGTCACCGATTTCCCGGTCAGCTCGCACGGACTCGGCGTCACCGTCGACACGACGTACTTCGAGGCCCGCCCGGTGCGGGACGAGGCCGCGGCGCTCCGGGCCGGGGACGGCGTGCCCGCCGGCGCCGAGCGCGCGGTGTGGAAGGCGGCCCGGTCGCGGCTGCAACGCCTCGGCCGGCTGTCCTTCGGGTACGCGCTGGACGGCACCGACGAGTGGCGCGCGTGGCAGGCCGACCTGCGACCGGTGTTCGTCGACTACGCCGTGCGCTGGTGGCGGACCGAAGCGCTGCGCTACCGCACCGCCGCCCGGCTGCTGGCCGACCGTCGCCCGCTGATCGCGGCGGTGCGCTTCGGGGACGCCGCGACCGCCGCGCTCGACGCGTACGCCACTGCGGGCGGCGAGGCCTACATCGGGCACAAGTGGTTGGGCCTGAAGCTGGAACGGCTCGGCCGCACCGACCTGCTCGACGCGTACCACCGCCTGCTCGACCTGCCGACCAGCGCCGAGCAGCTACCGGAATACCGCGACCACGCCGAGCAACTCGTCGCGCGACTCACCGTCGAACAGCCGCTGCCCGACGACCCGTACGTCACGCTGACGCCCGCCGAGGGCGCGACCACCTGGCAGGTGCACGACCGGGTCCTGGTGCACCGGTGGGGACTGCGCGGCGTCGAGCTTGTCGACGGTGACGCGGGCGCCGATCCGAAGCTCGCCTGGACCGGCCAGGTCAGCGCGCTCCCCGCCGACCTGCGGTTACTGACCGAGGAGGATCTCGTATGGATGTCCGTGTCGGAGCACCGGCCGTGACCGCGACGCCGGTCCGGGTGCTCGAACCCCGCCGCTGGGCGGCGTTCCACTGCTTCGGCATCATGGACCTGCTGCTCATGGTGCACGCCAGCCACGAGGACGTGATCGGCGCCGTCGACTCCGGACAACTGGCCGTCGCGAGGTTCGCCACCCGGGAGGTCGTCCTCCGCACCAGCGCGGTGCGCTCGCTGTGGACCGAGGGCTTTCCCGCCGATCCCACCGACGCGCTGGCCGACCCGTTCGCCGGTCTCGACCCGCAGGAGATCCAGGACGGCCTGGACCTGGTGCGCCGGATGGTCCGGGCGACCGACACGGCGGAGGCCGCCACCCACCTGCCGGCGATCGACGCGTACGTGCGTCGGCTGGAGTCGGACCTCGGCTACCCCGACCGGGCGCCCTCGGTGCGCCGCCCGGAGGGCACCTTTCCGGCGCTGCGCATGGTCCGGCAGATCCTGCCGATCAACCGGGCGGCCCACCTGCCGAGCGCGATGCCGGCGGCATGGCTGCCGGACGGCGGCGCCGCGGCCCACGGCTCGTCGGGCGGTCCGGCATGAGCGGGCCACGGAACGCCGTCGACGCCGGCGACGTGCTCGACCGGGTACGCCGACACCAGTCGCCCCGGGTCGCGCTGACGTCGACGTTCGCCGGGCAGGGAGCGGTCGAGGTCGGCGCCGGCGGCTGCCGGGTCCGACTGTCCGACGGCCGGGAGATGCTCGACTTCGGGTCGTACGCGGTGACCCTGCTCGGCCACCGGCACCCCGACGTGGTCGCGGCGGTCCGCGAGCAGCTCGACGTGATGCCGACCGCCAGCCGTACGCTGGCCAACCCGGTCACGGCGCACGCCGCCGCGACGGTCTCCGCCTACCTCGACCACGCCCTACCCCGCGTCTACTTCGGGCTCAACGGCGCCGACGTCGTCGAGGTGGCCCTCAAGCTCGCCCGGCTGACGACCGGCCGCAGGCGGGTCGTCGCCGTCGACGGCGCGTTCCACGGCAAGTCACTGGGCGCGCTGGCGCTCACCCACAGCGCGCACTTCCGCGACGGTCTGGAGGACTACCTCGCCGACACCGCGCACGTCGCGGGCGACGATCCGGACGCGGTCGGACGCGAACTCGCCCGGGGCGACGTCGCGGCGCTGGTCGTCGAACCGGTCCAGGGCGAGAACGGCGCGGTCCCCATCGCCCCGGAGGTGCTGCGGGCCTGGTGTGCCAGCGCCCAGGAGCACGACGTCGTGGTGATCGCCGACGAGATCCAGTGCGGGCTGCGCCGGTGCGGCGAGCGGTCGGTCGCGCTGTCGGCCGGGCTGCCCGTCGACGCGGTCCTGCTCGGCAAGCCGCTCGGCGGCGGTGTGGTCCCGCTGTCGGCCGGCCTCTTCTCGGAGCGGCTCTACCGGCCGCTGGCCGACAACCCGTTCCTGCACTCGGCGACCTTCGGCGGCCACCCGCTCAGTTGCGCGGCGCTGCCGGCCGCCCTGAACGCGATCGAGGCGCTCGCCCCGCGGGGCCAGGCCATCGAGGCGCAGATGAGCCGCGGCCTGGCGGACCTGCGGCAGGCGCACCCGGCCGCGATCACCGCCGTACGGGGTCGAGGGCTGCTGTGGGGCATCGACCTCGCCACCCCGGCGCTGGCCGGGGAGGTGCTGCTCGGCCTCGCGGGCGCCGGCCTGCTGGTGTCGCCCTGCCTCAGCCGGGCCTCGACACTGCGGCTCCTGCCGCCGCTCGTCGCCGGTGACGGGGAGGTGGCCGACGCGCTGAAGATGCTGGACACCACGATCGCCGCCGCGGAACACACGTTGGAGGGCGCCTGAGATGACATCACCCACCGACCTCGCGGCCACCATCTGGCCGGACGTCACGCACCTCCTGCCCGACGCGACGGTGGCTCTCGTCGGCGCCGCGGCCGAGGAGGCCGACCGTGACGGGAAGCCCAACGCCGCCGGGCTCGACGCGCTGCGAGCCGTACGCTGGCCGGGCCTGCCGGTGCCGACCCAGTTCGGCGGGGGAGGCGCTGGTCTGCTCGCCTGCTGTGCCGCGCAGCGCCGGATCGGCGCGGCCGACCCGGCGCTCGCCATCGCTGTCAACATGCATCTCTTCTCGGTCGGTCTGATGGTCGAGCACTGGCGTCGCCGGTCCGACGTGTCGTGGATGCTCATGGAGGCCATCGCCACGCAGGGCCGCCTGGTCGCCTCGGCCTTCGCCGAGCCGAACCTCGGCGGGTCGGTGGTGCGCTCCACGATCCGGGCCCGACGGACGGCGAAGGGGTGGCAACTCAGCGGCCGGAAGAGCCCCTGTTCCCTGATCGCCGAAGCCGACCTGGTCTGCCTCCAGGTGCAGTCCGACCCGGCCGACGGGCCGGAGGAGGTGCACGTGCTCCTGCTGCCGACGAAGGCCGAGGGGGTCAGCGTCTCGCAGACCTGGGACACCATGTCCATGCGTGGCTCCGGCTCGGACACGCTGGTGCTCGACGACTGTCACGTCCCGGACGACCTGGTCTTCTACAGCGGTCCCATCGGCGAGGACGACGACGTCGTCGCGGCCGGGCTGATCTGGTTCGCGCTCACCAGCGTCGCGGTCTACCTCGGACTCGCGCAGGCGGCGCTGCACGCCACCCAGACCCTGACCGGGCGGGGCCGGATCGCCCATCTCGACGCCACCCGGGCCGAACTTCCCAGCTACCAGTCCGTCGTCGGGGACCAGGCCGCCCGGCTCCTGACCCTGGAGGCCGCGTGCGCCGGGCTGGCGGCGCAGATGGACGCCGGCGCCGATCCCCAACTGCTGCTCCCGGCCGCCCTGGGTTTGAAGCACAGCGCGGCCGAGGTCGTCCCCGCCGCCGTCGGCGCGCTGACCGAGGCGTGTGGCGGCGTCGCGTTGAGCCGGCGGATGCCGCTCGAACGGCTCTGGCGGGACGCGCAGGCGATCCGCTTCCACCCGCCGACCGGGGCCGCCACCCGCCAGTACCTCGGCCGCCTGGCCCTGCGGGTGCCGGCGTTCCTCGACCTCGACGAGTCCGCGCCGCGGCTGCGGGCCGCCACGGCCGGCGATGGTGAGCACCCTGGTACGACCCACGCCGACCCAGACCACAGGAGGACACCGTGAGTTCACGGGACGAGGTTGCCGACCGGGTTCGCGTCGTGATCGCGGAGGTACTCGCTGTCGAGCCCACCGAGATCGGGGACACGAGCGACCTCGAGGTCGACTTCCGTATCGACAGCCTGGAGCTGATGGAGATCGGCACCAAGCTGGAAGCCGAGCTGGACGTCCGGCTCACCCTCGACGATCTGGTGAAACTCCGGACCGTGGGTGACGCCATCGATCTCCTGTACGGCCGGCTGACCGCTCCCGCCGCGGTCGCACCGGAGGGTGGTCAGCCGTGAGCGACCGCGCCCGGGTGGCGATCACCGGGCTGGGCGTGAAGTCCCCGGCCGGCAACTCGGTCGACGAGGTGTTCGCGGCGATGCTCGGCGCCCGGTCGACGGCGGTCGTCATCGAGTCGCTGATCACGGACAGGTCGCCGGTCACGTTCGGCTGCCCGGTGCCTCCGTTCGATCTCGATGCCTATCTGCACCGCCGTGAGCAGCGCAAGACGCACTGGACCTCGCACCTCGCGCTGGCCGCCGTCGCCGACGCCGTCGCGGACGCCGGTCTGACCAGCGACGCGGTGGACCTCGACCGTCTCGGCGTCCACGTCGGCACGACGGCGTCCGGGCTGGCGCCGACGATCCAGGTCGTCAAGACGTACGCGGACGAACCGGCCGCCATGCCGGTGTACACCGTCAGCAAGATCATGCCGAACTCGGTGGCCGCCGGGATCGGTCTCCAACTCGGCGCGCGCGGTCCCTACCAGACCGTCGCGACCGCCTGCGCCAGCGGCACGACGGCGATCGGCGAGGCGGCGCTACAGATCCGGAACAACGCGCTGGACGTCGTGGTGGCCGGCGGAGCGGACGCGTCGATCGAGGCGATGACGATGGCGTCGTTCGCCAAGGCCGGCGCGCTCTCCCGCCGCCACGACGATCCCGCCCGCGCGTCGCGGCCCTTCGACGCCGACCGGGACGGCTTCGTGATGGGTGAGGGCGCGGCCTTCTTCGTACTGGAACGCTGGGAACACGCTGTCGCTCGCGGCGCCCGCATCCTCGGGGAGGTCGCCGGTTACGCCGCCAACTCCGACGCCTTCCACATCGTGGCGCCGCGCGCCGACGGCGAACAGGCGGCCGCCTGCATGCGCCGGGCGATCCGCGACGCCGGCCTCGAACCCGGCGACGTGGGTCACGTCAACGCGCACGGCACCAGCACCCAGCTCAACGACCGCGCGGAGGCCCTGGCACTCGGCACGTGCTTCGGCGCGGCGGTGCCGCCGGTCACCGCGAAC
This sequence comes from Micromonospora sp. WMMD1120, assembly GCF_029626235.1. Taxonomy (NCBI): domain Bacteria; kingdom Bacillati; phylum Actinomycetota; class Actinomycetes; order Micromonosporales; family Micromonosporaceae; genus Micromonospora; species Micromonospora sp. WMMD1120. The sequence continues at coordinate 2,646,954 of NZ_JARUBO010000005.1, forward strand.
AAGGGCGTGGTGGGGCACCTGCTGGGCGCGGCCGGGGCCTTCGAGGCGCTCGTCGCCCTGGTCAGCTCCGCCCGCGGCTCGGTGCCGCCGGTGGCCAACTTCACCGGCGGCCCGGACGCCGACCTCATCGACATCGTCGCGAAGGAGCCCCGGGCGGTACGGCCGGCGCCGGTGCTCTCCAACTCCTTCGGCTTCGGTGGGCACAACGCCTGCCTGGTACTGACACCGACGGCGGTGTGACCCACCGCCCCATCCACGCACAGCTACGGGGGACACCATGCGAATTCTCGTCACCGGCGCCGACGGCGTGGTCGGCCGGGAGGTTCTCGAGCAGCTCGCCGCGCACCCGGCGGCGCCGACGGTGGTGCCGGTGACCCGCACCGGCTCCCGGCCCGGCACAACGGCCTGGAACATCGGCGCGGAGGCACCACCGGAGGCCGTACGGGGTCCGTGGGACGCCATCGTGCACATGGCCGCCTGCACCCGCTGGACGATGACGCGGGCGGAAGCGGAGGCGGCGAACATCGCGCCCACCCGCGCGGTTCTGGACCTGCTGGCCCCTGGCACGCACCTGGTGCACGTCTCCACGGCGTACGTGGGCGGGGCCCGGACCGAGGAGTCCGACGCCGCCGACTTCGACGGCTACCGCAACGGCTACGAGTGGTCCAAGGCCGAATGCGAGCGACTGGTGCGCGCGCAGGTGCCGAACGGACTCACCATCGTACGGCCGCCGCTGATCCTCGGGCGGAGCACCGACGGCGCGATCTCCCGCTTCTCCGGGCCGTACACCCTGCTGCAGGCGCTGGTCTCGGGCCTGGCGGCCGTGGTGGTCGGCAGCCCCGACGGGTACGCCGAGGTCGCGCCGGTCGACCAGGTCGCGGAGGCCATCGTCGACGCGGCCGTCGGCGCCGCCCCGAACGACCAGCGCCTGGAGGTCGTCGCGGCGGGCGCCGCGGCGCTGCGGCTGAGCGAGATGGTCGACATCGTGTGCGCCGAACTGACCGGGTGGCGGGCCGAGCGCGGGCTCGGGCCGATCCAGGTCCCACCGTTGATCTCGACGGAGTCGTGGCACCGGTTCTTCCTGCCCCTCGCGGAGCGCCACCTCAGCCAGGTCCAGCACGAGGCGGTTCGCCTCCTCGGCATGTTCGAGAGCTACACCAGCATGCCGGCGCCCTTCGAGCCGACCCGGCCGGTCGCCGACCCGCGTGCCGTCCTCGTCCAGTCGGTGCGCTGGTGGGCGGAGAACAAGCAACGGGCGGCGTCGCGGACACCGACACCGTGGACGATGGTCGGCGCGTCGGCATGACCACCACCGACCCGCCGGGCGACGTCGACCTGTCGGGCGGTGAGCGCCTGCGGTCGGTGTTGCGCCACCACCCGGCTGGCGTGGTCGTGGTGACCGCCGCCGGACCGCAGGGCCCGGCCGGGTGCACGGTGTCGTCGTTCAGCTCGGCCAGCCTGCGGCCACCCCTGGTGTCGCTGTGTCTGGACCACGCCTCGACCACCTGGGCCGCGGTCCGGCACAGCTCGCGGCTGGCCGTACACCTGCTCGACGCCCGCCACCGCGACCTGGCGGCCCGGTTCGCGGGGCGATGGGACGACAGGTTCGGTCCGGCGACCCCCTGGCACCCCGATGATGACGGCGTCCCCTGGCTGCGGACCGGTACGGCGCGGCTGCGCTGCACGGTGCACCGCGCCGTGGACGTCGGCGACCACGCCCTCGTGATCGCCGACGTCCGCCGGATAGACCCCGGCGAGGCGGCGAATCCTCTGGTCTACCTCACCGGACGGTACGGGGTGCACACGCCGCTCTGACGGTCGCCGCCCCCTTTGGTTATCCGGTGCGCGTCCTTCCGTGGGCGGCGCAAAGGCGTGGTACGACTGCTTCAGCGACATGGGGACGAAGCAGGCGGGCGGGTGACGACGAACAGGGCGGCCAATCTGCTGCGCAGGCGTGAGAGCCCACAGCGGCCGACCTTCCTGGAGCTGTTCTCGATCTCGTGTTCGTCTTCGCGCTCACCCGGATCGTCCACGAGTTGGTGCTCGACTACACCAGGGACCACGTCGCGGAGAGGCTGAGCACGTCCCTCGCGGAGAACGGCGAGACGCTGCTGCTGTTCCTGGCGGTCTGGTGGATCTGGACGCAGACGGCGTGGGTGACGAGCAAGTTCGATCCGTTCCAGCCGGCGATCCAGGTGGGCCGTACCCTGTTCTTCGCGCTCATCCTGCGGGGTCACACCCTCCGCCGCGTCAACATGCTGGCGTTCGTCTGGTTCGGTGTGTCGGCCCTGCCGTGGCTCAGCGGAGCCTTCGCGCCGGAGGTGACGCGCAACTCGCTGTGGACGCTGGCCCTGGCGATCGACTACCTGGGGGCCAGATTCGGCTGGCCGGTCCCGGGGCTGGGTCGCGCAGAGGTCTCCCCGTGGGCCGGGGCGGGCGAGCACCTGGCCGAACGCTACTGGCAGCTCGTCATCGTCGCGCTCGGGGAGACGATCCTGACCTCCGGGTCGAGTCTGCTGCTGGGCCCGATCGGGGCCGAACGGACACTGGCCCTCACCGTGTCGTTCGTCGTCACGGTGTTGTTGTGGCGGATCTACTTCTACCGGGCCGGACAGATCCTCGGCGAGGCCATCGCGGCATCCGCCGATCCCGGCCGGATCGGTCGGTTGGCCGAACTCGCACACCTGCTCATGGTGGCCGGCATCCTCGCCGGCTCGGCCGGCTCCGAACTCACCCTCATCGACCCCACCGGAGCCGCCAGACCCGCGTGGGTCGGGGCCATCCTCGGCGGGCCCGCGCTGTTCCTCGCCGGGCGCTCACTGTTCGAGTACGTGGCCTTCGCCCGGGTGTCCTGGCCACGCCCGATCGGAATCGTCCTCCTTGCGGCCATGGCACCGGCGATGGTCGGCCTGCCGCCGCTCGCGGTCACCGGAGCAGCGGTCGCCGTCCTGCTCGGTGTTGCCGTCTCGGACACGATCCGCGCACACGGACGGCCCCTGGAGCAGGCCTCGCCGCCCCGCTGACCGGCACCCGTCGCGCCGCGCCAACGGCGCGGCGGGCACCACCGGTCAGCTCCGCCGCCGGTCGGGCGGCGGTACCTCTGCCACGCCCAGGGCCGGCTGTGGAGAGTGACGTCTTCCGCTATCCTTGAGCCGGCTGCACGCGCCAGCCGGCTCCGCGTTCCGGTCACCCACGCCGCCGGAACACCGACGGACAAGGGTCCTTGACTCGCGCAAGGTCGCACACCGGTCTCTCGTCCTGGTGGAGCGTGGGTCCGCCGGAGGCGTGTCATGACCAGCAGGCGTAACCACAAGCAAGCCATCCGGGCCCGTATGGCGATCACCGGTGAGCGCTACAACGTGGCGGCGCGAGCACTGCGGAGCCCCACCTTCCGGCCGGCCGCCGAGCTGCCCAGGCGGATACCAGGGGCACATCTCATCCTGGTCGGTCAGTTGCCCCTGCCACGGCGTCCGCTGGTCATTCGTCGAGATCCGGCGGCGCTGACCGAGAAGCTCAGCACCTTTCTGCAGGGTTGGGAGGCCGGCCGGGCGGCGCTCGTGCGCTACCGGGTGGACCGGCGCACCCAGGCGGCAGGTTCACGTTCCGGGAGCATCGGGTGAGCGGCGGCGACGGCTCGGTGATCGCCGCCGCGCTCGCGACCGCGTCCGGCTCCGCCGGGCTGTGGTGGTTACTACGGGACTGGCTGCGCAACCGCCGGGAGCGAGGCCGGTTCAGCGACGTCACGCATCTGATCGACAAGGTCGGAACCGACAAGATCGAAGAGATCGCGCACCTCGCCCACGTCCTCATCACCGACAGCCGCACGTCGACTCGACCCACGTTGTCGGCCTCGCGCCGCGACGATCCCGTGGACGACGTCGGAGCTGTCGACGCCGGCGGGTCATCGAAGCGGCGCGGGCGACGGCGGTAGGCGGCCGCTTGGCCACGCTGACGCGCGTGCGTGGTCGTGAGTCCAGCGGGCAACGGGGGCCAATCTGGGTCGCTCCCTGCCAACGCGGGTCAACCGCAGGTCGTCACATTGCCACTCGCGCCCCCGTAGCTCAGGGGATAGAGCATCAATTTCCTAACCCGACGGTCCACCGGTGTCCGCAGGCCGATGACGTTCGGCTCTTCGGCTCTTCGCTTCTTGGCCCCGTGTGCCGGTCCCCGCGCGGTCCAGTTGCGATCGCTCGCCGAAGATCAGCAGACGATGCCCTTTCGGGCCTCGACGGCCCTGACCGGCTGAGAAGCGGCCTGCGGACCAGGTCAGTCTGCTGTCGGGGCGGAAGCCTGCCACACTGCACTGACCGGTATGGCGCGGAGTCTGTCACCGAACGGCAGCGTGGCGGTTCCGGTATAGAGGACGATGCCGACGATGAAGTCGTCGCCGAGGCAGGCGGCGAGTCGGCGTAGCCCGCGGAAGTCGTCAGGTCCGACGGTGCTGGCTGCTTTGACCTCGATCCCGACCACCTGACCAGCTCGGTTCTCGAGCACCGCGTCGACTTCGTACCTGCTCTGGTCGCGGTAGTGCGACAGGTCGACGGACTGCTCGGACCAGGTGAGCTGCCGGGCCAACTCGGACAGCACAAATGACTCGAGTAGCGGGCCGAACGGCGCGCCCGGCCGGAGTAGTGCCCGAGCGTCGGTCGCGATCTCGTTGGCGGCGATGCCCGAGTCGACGAAGATCAGTTTCGACGCGGCGGTGGTCCGGGTGCCCAGGTTGCGGGACCAGCCCGGGATCCGCTTGATCAGGAAGATCTCTTCCAGGGCTCGGAGGTAGCGGGCGATCGTCGGTCGACTGAGCCCGAGGGCGGATTCGAGGGAGTTGGCGGCGATGATGGTCGCGGACCTGGCCGCAAGCAGCCGTACCAGTTTCCGTAGCTCGCCCTTGTGCTGGATGTCGGACAGCTGCCGGACATCGCGGTCGATGAGCGCCTGGACGTAGGCGTCGAGGAACCGCTGGCGGCGGCGCGGGTCGGCACGGGTGGTGGCCTCGGGTAGGCCGCCGCGCACTATCCTGGCCGCGTAGTCGGCGCGGGTCACATCCGACTCGTGTCGCAGCTCCGGACCGAGGGTGAAGACGGCGTCGATGAATCCGTCCGGTTCAGCATCGAGTTCTCCTTGGGAGAACGGCCAGAGTTCCACGGTCTCCATCCGGCCGGGCAGCGCGTCCGGGGCGGCCACCATGCCGAACAACCGTGACGAGCCGGTGAGCAGATAACGGCCCGGACGAGGATCCTCGTCGACTGCTGCCTTGATGGCCAGCAGGAGTTCCGGAGCGCGCTGAATCTCGTCAATGACCAGGAGTTCGCCGGAGTCCACGAACCCGACCGGATCGGCGATCGCCGCCGCCCGGTCCTGAGCCCGATCAAGATCGCGGCGCTCGGCTAGACGATCGCCGGCAACGAGGCGAACCAGGGTGCTCTTGCCTGCTTGGCGTGCTCCGCTGATCAAGACGACGCGGGTGTCCGCCAGGGCGGCATCGACCTGCGCGGCGGCGCGGCGGGGGATTAGGTGCGGTGTGGGCACGGCGTCATCATAACAACCGCGTTTCGATCTGCGAGGATCTTCGTTTTCGGTCTGCGGCATGGTCCGCATTCGGTATGCGGAATTCTGATATTCGATCTGCGGGGCCACGGATGAGCCGGTTCGTGGAAGGGATCCAGATCCAGGGCTACCAAGATCAGTATGGGTGGCGATGTGTGGACTCGCGTAGAGACTCCTCCACCGGATGCCAACCCGCGTGTGCTCGAGCGGGGGCCCTGGGCTGGGACAACGGCGATCCGGGGAACGTGGGCCACTCCCTGCCACCCCAGGTGAACCCGCAGGTCGCTCGACTAAGGCGTGTTTCAGAAGTCGTGGTGGCTGATGAAGGTCATGGTGTGGCGGTGATCGACAACTGAAGAGGTCTCCGGTATCTGGTTCTGCGACCAAGCAAGAACTTCATACCGGAGACCTCGTGGCCACCTTAGCGGTGACGAGGCGGCACGACCTGACCGACGCTCAGTGGCAGCGGCTCGCCGCGCTGCTGCCTGTCGCGTCGGCGAAGGGTCGTCCGCCGAAGTGGGAGAAACGGCAGCTCATCGACGGGATCAGGTGGCGGATCCGGATCGGGTCGCCCTGGCGTGACGTCCCGGCCGAGTACGGACCATGGCAGACGCTCTACGGCCTGTTCCGTCGCTGGCAGCGCGATGGGACCTGGGACAAGATCCTGGCCGCGTCACAGGCCACCGCAGACGCGCAAGACCGGATCACCTGGACGATCAGCGTGGACTCGATGACCAGCCGCGCCCATCAACACGCCGCGGGCGCCCGTAGGAACCCTCACCTGCAGAAAGAGCCGCCCGGCGGCGTGCACGACGAACCCGCTGATCACGCTCTCGGACGATCTCGCGGCGGTCTGACCACCAAGACGCATCTGGCCTGTGAGCAGGGCCAGAAGGTCTTATCAATGGTCGTGACCGCCGGACACCGGGGTGACAGCCCTCAGTTCATCCCGGTCCTGCGCCGGATCAGGGTGACCCGACTCGGAGCAGGCCGGCCCCGCACCAGCCCCGACCTCGTCCTGGCCGACAAGGCCTACACCAGCCGCGGCAACCGCGCCTACCTGCGCAAGCGTGGCATCAAGGCGTGCATCCCGAGCAAGACCGACCAGGACGCCCACCGCAAAGCCAAGGGCAGCCGCGGCGGACGCCCGCCGAAGTTCGACCGAGACCTTTACCGGATGCGACATGCCGTTGAGAACGGCATCGCCCGACTCAAGCGCCACCGCGGCGTGGCCACCCGCTACGACAAGCTGGCCGTCCGGTTCCAAGCCGTCCTGACCATCACCATCATCTGCGAGTGGCTCTGACCGGGCTTATGAAACACGCCTTAGGCCCTCGCGCCCCCGTAGCTCAGGGGATAGAGCATCGGTTTCCTAAGGCGACGCTCTATCTGTCCCGTAGGCGCGCTACCTGCGGGTTCCTATTCTGTTTTCACCTTAGTGGGTCGCACACGCGCGTTGCTGAGCTCGCTTGCTGAAGATCAGCAGAGCAGAGGTAAGTCCTGCTCAGGCCGTGCTTCGGTCCCTTCGGCGCGTCCTGCGGGAGCCGGTGAAGTTGCCGCGCGGCCTCAGTCTACGGTGCCGCGACAGCTTGGCCAGCAGCGTGGCGAGCGGGGCCGCTTTATCGTGGCGCGGCAGCAACCGGTGCCGGCTCTGCCGGGCCGGTCGGCGGCACCTCCATCGTGCGCAGTGGCGAGAGGAATATTGGTACCCAGGCGACGGCCATGCCGACGGTGCCGCACCAGAGCGCGGCGCGCAGCGACACGTGCTCTCCGACGAGACCGGCGAGCACCGAGCCGATCGGCAGTGCCCCGGAGAGCACGAAACGCATGGTGGCGTTCATGCGGCCCAGCATCCGGTCCGGGGTGATGGTCTGCCGGAAGCTGACCAGCAGGACGTTGTCGATCGACGCCTTCGCCATCATCAACAGGTAGGCCAGGGCGGCGGCCCACAGCCAGACGCCCCGGTCGGCGAAGGGCAGCAGCAGGTAGACGGGTGCCACGGTCGTCGCGGCGACGATGAGGGTACGCCCGTAGCCGAAGCGCAGCGCGAGTCGCCGGGCGGCCATCGTGCCCAGGACCGCGCCCACCCCGCCCACGGCGAAGAAGACGCCGACCAGTCCCTCCGGCAACCGCAGTTCCCGGACGATCAGCAGCGGAACGATGACGACGATGACCGTGGACGCCAGGTTCACCAGCGCCCCTGATGCGGCGACGGCGCGCAGGGCGGGTTGTCCGGCGACGTAACGCAGGCCCTCACCGATCTCCCGCCACAGATGCCGGGGCCCGTCGGGTACGGCAGGTGCCGGCTCCTGGCGGCGGATCAGGCACAGGCAAAGAAACGACCACAGGTATGTGACCGCGTCGACGGCGATGGCCACCGGCGCGGTCAGTGCCTGCACGAGGGCGCCGCCGGCCCCTCGACCGACGATCCGGGAGACCGCCTCGGTGCCGGCGAGGCGGGCGTTACCGGCCACCAGGTGCTCGCGTCCCACGACCGTCGGCAGATAGCTCTGCGCCGCCACGTCCGAGAAGACCCGGCCCGCGCCCACCAGGAAGGCGACGACGAAGAGTTGGGTCATCGTGAGGATCCCCCACCACCACGCCAGCGGCACCCAGGCCAGCAGCAGGAACCGGACGAGGTCGGCGGCGAGCAGGACGGGCCGTCGGCGCATCCGGTCGACCCACACACCGGCGGGCAGGCCGATCAGCAGGAAGGCCGCCGTGGTGGCGGCGTTGAGCAGGCCCACCTGTTCCGGGCCGGCCTGCAGGGCCACGATCGCCGCCAGGGGGAAGGCGATGTAGCTGATCTCGCTGCCGAGCCGACTCACCGCCGTACTCGCGAAGAGCAGTTCGAAGTCTCGATTCGCCATGTCGAGAGCATGCTGCGAACAGGACCGTCAGCTCGATAGATTTAGACCAGGCTGAATTGCAGGAGGGCGATGCTCACCATCGGGTTCTCGGCGTACGACCTCGCGGTGATGCGGTTCGCGTTCTCACCGATGCAGGAGATCGTCGCCAGCGTCCGCGTGCTCAAGGATCCAGCGGCATACGCCCTGCACGTGCCGTGGGTCAAACAGGTGGCACCCCGGGTGGCCGCGGCAGCGGGCGCCTTCGACCTGCTGTTCGCCCTGGTGCCAGTGCCGAGCTGGTACATCCCCGACTTCGTCACACCACCCCCGACGACGCCGGTACCCGATCTACAGACCGAGCTCGCAGATCTCCGCCGCACCGCACCGCAGCAGGTGCGCACGGACCTGGACCGGTTGACGACACTGCGGGACCCGGCGCGGCGGAACGCGCCCCCCGGGCGCGACGACGCGCGGGCGCGCAGGGACGATGCCGAACTGCACGCCTTGTGGACCGACCCCGCCGCGGGGCTGGATCGCCTCGCCGGACAGATGAACGACTACTGGCAACTGGCCGTCAGCGAGTACTGGCCCCGGCTGCGCAGCCTGCTGGAAGCCGACGTCGTCCACCGCGCCCGCCGCCTGGCCGACGGCGGTCCCACGAGCCTCTTCACCGACTTGGCGCCATCCGTGAGCTGGCACGACGACCGGCTCACCATCGTCCATCCACGCTTCGCCGGTCACCGCCAACTGGACGGCGAGGGCCTGCTGCTCGTCCCGTCGGCATTCGTCTGGCCGACGGTCTTCTCCAGCACCATGCCGCCCTGGCAGCCGACGCTGACCTACCCCGCGCGCGGCGTGGCGACACTGTGGGGAAAGCAGACCACCGCGACCGCCCCAGCGCTGCAACGGGTGATCGGGCGCTCCCGCAGCCGGCTGTTGCTGGAGCTGGACGCACCAGCCTCCACCACGGAGCTGGCCTACCGCACCGGGCTGACGCCCGGAGCCGTTTCGCAACACCTGGGCCTGCTGCGATCGGCCGGCTTGGTGGGCGCGTCGCGCAGCGGCCGACTGGTGCTGTACTTCAGAACCGACGCGAGCGACATGCTGCTGACCCAGGTTCGTCACTGACGCCGCTCGACCAACAGATCACAATCGGCGATCGGTCGCCGAGCCGTGAGGGCGTCAGCCATGATCGGAGGGGTGAGCGCCGCCCCGGGGGCGTCACTCGCGGGTCAGCCCCGGTGGCAGCGCGTCCTCGTCGGGCTGGACCTGGCGGGCGTTGGCCACCGGGTTGCGTTGAAGGTTGCGGATCAGTGGTGCGGGGCCGCCGACGCAGGTCCAGGTGTCGTCCCAGAGCGCGGAGACCAGCCATGACCGGTCGGCGGGAAAGAACAGATCGGGTAGCGCTCCGTGAGGGTGGCGGATATGACCGGTGCGCCAGGTGAGCGCTTGCTCGGGGCCGGCCTGGACCAGCACGTACTGCCAATTCCAGTAGAGCAACACCCTCGAGGCGTGGGGAAAGACGACGTCGTGGGCGCCGGTGTCGAGGTAGGCCAGCCACCACGGCTGGTCGGACGTGTGCGCGGTGAGGTCCTCGACGAGGGCCTGCTCGTAGGCGGCAGCGGTGACGTCGTCGGTCTGGTACGTGGTGGCGTAGGCGTCGAAGACCGGCGGGATCGCGGTGGTGATCGAGACGCCGGCACCGGTGTGCCCGGCGATCCAGCTCACGTCGGCGGCGGCGCCGACGCGCCAGTCCCGCCCGTCCTTGTTGACTTGCACACCGCTATTCAAGTCGCTGTCTCGGTGGTTGTAGTGGAATCAGGCCGGTCTCGGAACAGCGGCCGGTGGCCAGTCGCCATGGGCCACCATGCCGTACGCCTGCCCCGCGCTCGGTAAAGCATGCTGCGTCGGTCCCGCACATCGTGTCCGAGGTGCCGGTCGGTGACGGCGGCAGGCTCGAGGTCGCCGCGCCCGCAGGGTCGGGAGTGGGGATGGCTGTGTGTGTTCCGCCGTGATCGTGGCTAAGCGTCGAGGCGCCACCCACTCCCGCCTTGCGGGCGGGCTGGTTGAACGGGCGCGGCCCTGCGGGCCGTAGACCCTGATGCCTGGGAGCGGTGGGTATGGCTGCGTGTGTTTCGTCGAGATCGCTTGGCTGACGGTAGGAGATGCCACCCGCCGCTTCGTCGTCCGCGAGATTCGGTAGACCGCTGATGGAGACCCGCGATCCGCGTTCGCCTCGTGAGAAGGTGCCGGCAAACCCGAACCCACAGACGACGGGCCGACCGAGAAACCCGACCAAGTGAAGGAGCGCAAGGGTGGCGAAGCTGTGAATCGGCGTGGACATCGGCAAGACCCACCACCACGTCGCCGCCGTCGACGGCGACGGCCGGCTCGTCTACTCCCGCCGCGTCGCCAACGACGAGACCGCCCTGCTCACCGTCATGGCCGAGGTGTCGACCTATGGCCGGCCGGTCTGCTGGGCGGTCGACGTCACCACCGGCCTGTCCGCCCTCCTGTTGACCCTGCTGTGGCGGCGGCAGGTTCAGGTCCGCTACGTCTCCGGGACTGTCGCATTCCACATGGGGGCCGCGTTCGCCGGTGAGAACAAGACCGATGCCCGCGACGCGGTGGTCATCGCACAGACCATCCGCATGCGCCCCGACGTCCCGATCCTGGAACCCTCCGACCGGCTCCTCGCCGAGTTGACCGTCCTGACCGGCTATCGCGCGGACCTCGTCGGCCAGCGCGTCGCGACCCTGTTCCGGTTGCAGGAGCTGCTCACCGGGATCAGTCCCGCCCTGGAACGCGCGGTCGACCTGAACCGCAAGGCGCCGATGATGGTCCTCGCCTGCTGGCAGACACCGGCCGCGATCCGGCACGCCGGCGTCGACCGCATCACCGCGCTGCTCCGCCGTGGGCACGTTAAGAACGCCGTCCAGGTCGCCGAGGCGATGGTCGCCGCCGCCCGGCAGCAGACCGTCACCCTGCCTGGCCAGCGTGCCGCCGCCGTGGTGGTCGGGCAGATGGCCACCGAGATCCTCGCCCTCGAACAACGCATCGCCGCCGTCGACGACCTCATCGCCGACCAACTCGACCAGCATCCCCTCGCGCCGATCATCGGGAGCATGCCCGGCATGGGCCCCCTGCTCACTGCGGAACTGCTGGTGCACACCGCGGGCATGACCGAGTACGACAGCCCCGCGAAACTCGCCGCCCACGCTGGCCTGGCACCTGTCTCCCGCGACTCCGGAGCAATTTCCGGCAACCATCGGCAGCCCCGCCGCTACCACCGCAGGCTGCGGCACATTTTCTGGATGGCCGCATTCACCGCCGCCCGAGAATGCCCCACCTCACGCGCCTACTACGAGAAGAAACGCGCCGAAGGAAAGAACCACCGCCAAGCCATCCTCGCCCTCGCCCGACGACGCGTCGACGTCCTCTGGGCACTCCTTCGCGACCGTAAGACATTCGCTCGACCGGCACCGGTAATCCGCGTGGCAGCTTGAACAGACGGCTCCCCGCCGGCGCGACCCCATCGCGCCGGCCGCTCCGCCCTGCCCGTCAAGATCATCCGGAGTCACATGGAGACTCCTAACCCGACGGTCCAGCGGTGTACGCAGGCTGGTGACCTGCGGCTTTACTGTCGTCCCCGTTGCGTGCCGGTCGCTTCGTGGGCTCGCTGCGATCGCTTGCCGAAAATCAGCTGGAACGTTGTGGGTCCTGCGGGTGCAGCTGCACGTTGCCGCGAGTCGGGACCGAGTCATCCTTCCTCGTCGTCGAGCAGTTCGCGGCGCCACTCCGCGAATCGGCTTCGGAGATCGTCCAGTGCTGGGCCGGTGACGCCGTACTGGGTGAAGTCGTCGGGATCGAGCTGGGTGGCTTGTCCGAGGGCGTCGGCGAAGATGCGCGGGTCGAAGCCGCGGTCGGCGCGCTGGGCGAGGGCGAGGAGGGCGTTACGGGTGTAGCGGCCGGATCGGAGGGTGGCGTCGATGTCGATGAAGTCCCGGGCGAACGCGCGTCCGTAGAGGGCGCTCATCTTGTTCGCGACCGCGTCGTCGGGGTGCAGTACCGGTCCGATCGCCATGAGGATCGGTTCGTTGGCGCGCCAGTCCACGCCGAGTTCGACCTTGGAGACCCGCACGCCGTCGGTGACGGTCAGCCGGGCGAAGGTGTCGTACTGCCGTTCGGTCTCGACGGTTAGGCCGTCGTTGCGGTAGGCGTGCACGACGGCGGTGACTGCGGCGGTGAACTCGTCGCGGCGGTCCCAGGCGGTGAACAGGTCGACGTCCTCGCTGGGCCGCTCCAGGAGCCCGGCGGCCTGGACCGCGTAACCGCCTGCCAGTGCGAAGCCGTATCGGTCGGCTGCCGCGAGTCCGGTGCGGGCGAGGCGTTCGTGGAAGGGGTCCACCGCTACGCCGCGTTGCTGTTGCTGCGGGTCCCGGCGAGTTCGGGGAAGGCTTCCTCCCAGCGCTGGCGGAGTTGGGGTGGCAGCCAGAGGGTGGGCCAGAGCTGCCGGAGGAGGTCGGCGTCGAGCCAGGTGTTGAGATGGTCGACGGTACTGGCTTCGGTGAGCACCACCTTGTACATGCTGGCCAGGCGTGTGGTGCGGTTCAGGTCGTACTCGGCGTGTCCGGACCAGTCGAGGTGACGCGGCAGCGTCACCGTGCCGCCGGTCGGGCCGTGCAGTGCGGCGAGGGTCTCGGCCACCACGTAGGGCTTCCGGTCGCCGTAGGGTCGGTAGTCCGCCGGCGGCTGGGGTGATGTCCGGCGCCGGCTGAGGTTGGTTGCCCGCCGGACTTCCGGTCGTAGTGCCTGGCGGATCGTCTCTCGGCTGTAGCCGGTGACGCGTTGCAGATCCACCGGCCGCCAGCCGGCCGCGTGAAACGCCCGCAGTTGCTCGTCCCGCTCGGTCAACGCGGCCGCGCGCGTCGCCTCATACCTCGAAACAACCGCATGCAGCTCATCCTCGGAGAACCGACCCATGCCAGTAAGCCTACTACGCTAGGCCAAGCACGCTGGGCTTATCAGTCAGATGCTTGGGGCCCGAACTAGTTGGTTTCCGCGAACTGGAGACTGTCGACCGCGACCAAGACGGCAGTAATCCTATTGACGGAGTGAGTCCTCACTCCGTGCGTTGATGGGCATGACTGAGACGCCCAGCCGGCGCAGAGCGCCGGGGATGAGTGCGGAAGATCGACGCGAGATGATCGTGGCGGCGGCGCTGCCTCTGCTGGTCGAGCACGGCTCGGCAGTGACCACCCTGCAGATCGCGAAAGCGGCCGGGATCGGTGAGGCCACGGTCTTTCGGGCCTTCGCTGACAAGGACGAGCTGTTGGACGCCTGCGTGTCGGCCGCCCTGCGCAATGACCATGTTCTGGCCGAACTCGACGCGGTGCCGCTGGATCAGCCCTTGGCCGCCCGGTTGACCGAGGCGGCAGCGACCCTGCATGCCTACCTCGATCGGATGGGCGCGGTGATCGGGGCGCTGCACGCCAGCGGGCGCCGAGATGAGCGTCGCCGGCCGGCGGACAGCAGCGTGACCGGCGGTCGGGCGGCGGCGGCCGAGCGCACCCACCAGGCGGTGATGCGACTGCTCGAACCCGACCGGGCCACGCTGCGACTGCCGGTTGAACAGCTCGCCGCCATCTTCCTCGGCATACTCATGGGCCGGCGGGGAGGACACGGGGGCACGGAGACTTCGGTCGAGACACTGGTCGACGTGTTCCTGCACGGCGTGGTCGATCCGGCGTCGGCTGCCACATGAACCGTAGCCACCGGATCTGGGGTGTGGTCGGGGCCGTTGGCGTGGCCACCGCTCTCTGGACGGTCGCCGTCCCGCTGCTGGGGCACCGGCTCACCGTCACCGGCGGGCCACCCGGGCGAGAACGGCCGGAGATCGGTCTTGCTCCGGTCGTGGTTGTCGCGCTGGCCGCCGCCCTGGCTGGCTGGGTGCTGCTCGCTCTCCTGGAGCGGGTGCTGCCCCGGTCCGCGCGGTTGGTCTGGACGATCACCGCGCTCGTAGTCCTGCTGGTGTCCTTCGCGCCGCTGGCGGCCTCCGGTATGGACGTCGCGACCCGGGTCATCCTCGGTGCCCTGCACGTGGCGGTAGCGACCGTCCTAATCGCGGTCATGACCCGCACCGCCGCCCGCCCCGCCCTCGGCGCGGTCACCGACGCCGACCGATGACCCCGCACCGCAGGATCCCGGCTCAGGGCTGGTCGGCAAGGGTGGTGATCAGGCCGCCGGGCTGCCGTGGTGGTCGAGCTTGTCGCGGAGGGTGTCGGCGAAGCCTTCGGCCGTGGCGAGTTGGTCGCGTAGCGCGGTGACACGGGTGGTGGCGGCGGTGTGGAACAGGTCGAGCCGGTCGAGCAACTCGGTCCGGTCGGCGCCCGTGGCGGTGTCGAGCGCGTCGAGAACGGTGAGCAGATCCCGCATCTCGTCGAGGGTGAACCCGAGGGGTTTCATGCGTTTGACGACGGCGAGGCGGTCGAGGTCGGGTTCGGTGTAGAGGCGGAAGCCGCCCTCGCTGCGGGCGGAGGGGACGATGAGGCCGGCTTCCTCGTAGTGGCGGATGGTACGGATGCTCAGCCCGACCCGTTCGGCTGCCTCGCCGATCTGCATGAGCCGGCCGGTGGCCGGGCCGCTGGCGTGCTGCTCCGGCCCGGCGCCGCGGCTGGTGGCGGCCATCAGTGCCCGACGCCGAGCTGGCCGGCGAGGGTGTCGTGGATGCGGGCGCTGGGCTTGTTCAGCTCGACGATCTCGACGGTCTTGCCGCAGGCGGCGTACTTGGTGGTGATGGCGTCGAGGGCGGCGACGGAGGAGGCGTCCCAGACGTGGGCGTGGGTCATGTCGATGACCACGTTCTCCGGGTCGTTGGCGTAGTCGAACTGGCCGACGAGGTCGTTGCTGGAGGCGAAGAACAGCTCCCCGTGCACAGAGTAGATCCGGGTGCTGCCGTCGGGGTCCAGGACGCTGGTGACCTCGACCAGGTGGGCGACCCGGCGGGCGAAGATCACCATGGCGGTGAGGACGCCGGCGACGACGCCGATGGCGAGGTTGTGGGTGGCCAGGGTGGTGGCCACGGTGGCGAGCATGACGATCGTCTCGCCGTACGGCATCCGCTTGAGCGTGGCCGGGGCGACGGAGTGCCAGTCGAACGTCGACACCGCCACGATTATCATCACGGCGACCAGGGCGGCCATCGGAATGACGGCGACCACGTCGCCGAGGGCGACGACCAGGACCAACAGGAACACGCCGGCCAGGAACGTCGACAGGCGGGTACGGGCACCGGACGCCTTCACGTTGATCATCGTCTGGCCGATCATCGCGCAGCCGCCCATGCCGCCGAAGAACCCGGTGACGATGTTGGCGACGCCCTGGCCCCAGGACTCGCGGGTCTTGCTGGAGGGGGTGTCGGTAATGTCGTCGACCAGCTTCGCGGTCATCAGCGACTCCATCAGCCCGACCAGCGCGATCCCCAGGGCGTAGGGGGCGATCAGGGTGAGGGTGTCCATGGTCCAGGGGATCTGCGGCAGGCCGAGGGTGGGCAGGCTCTCCGGCAGGGCGCCCTCGTCGCCGACGGTCGGCACCGCCACGCTCGCGAAGACGGTGACCACGGTCAACACCACGATCGCGACCAGCGGCGCCGGTACGGCACGGGTGAGCCGGGGCAGCCCGACCATGATCGCCAGAGCGACGGCGACGAGCGGGTAGACCAGCCACGGCACGCCGAGCAGGTGCGGGACCTGGGCGGCGAAGATCAGGATCGCCAGGGCGTTGACGAATCCCACCATGACGCTGCGCGGGATGAACCGCATCAGCTTCGCCACGCCGAGCACCGCCAGCAGCACCTGGATCGCTCCGCCGAGGATCACCGCCGCGATCAGGTAGTCCAGCCCGTGCTCCTTCGCCAGCGGCGCCACCACCAGGGCGATGGCCCCGGTCGCGGCGGAAATCATCGCCGGCCGGCCGCCGCAGATCGCGATCGTGACCGCCATCGTGAACGAGGCGAACAGGCCCACCCGAGGGTCGACCCCGGCCAGGATCGAAAACGAGATCGCCTCCGGGATCAGCGCCAGGGCGACGACCAGACCGGCGAGGGCCTCGGTGCGGAACACCTTCGGCGACAGCCAGGACGGACGGGACAGACGCGGCCGGGAGACCGCGGACAGCACAGAAGACATACAGCCATTTCCACTCGGGGCGTCACGCGGACGCGCACAGGTCCAGCCCCACGCCGACAGGGCGCGGCGACCACGACCAGCAACAGTCGGTCCTGCCGGCCGAAGACCTCATCACCTGGACTCGGTCTGGGCTGCCGCAGCAGCCACCCGGCCAACACCGGGACGACCGGCACCGACCCTACCCTTCCGTCAGGGGAGAGTTGACCGAACGTGCTGATCATCACCATGCCGCGTGAACCAGACGCCGCCCGCCGCCCAGGCCTCGCACATCGTGTCCGAGGTGCCGGCCGGTGACGGCGGCACGCTCGGGGCTGCCGCGCCCGCAGGGTCGGGAGTAGGGATGGCTGTGTGTGTTCCGCCGTGATCGTGGCTGAGCCTCGAGGTGCCCACCCACCTTCCCGCCTCGCGGGCCGGTCGGTTGAACCGGCGCGGTCCTGGTGGCCGTAGACCCTGATGCCCGGGAGCGGTGGGTATGGCTGCGTGTGTTTCGTCGAGATCGCTTGGCTCACGGTAGGAGATGCCACCCACCGCTTCGTCGTCTGCGAGATTCGGTAGACCGCTGATGGAGATCCGCGACCTGCGTTCGCCTCGTGAGAAGGTGCCGGCAAGTCCGAACCCGCAGACCAGGGCCATTCGCCAAAACTGACCGATGAAGGGGAGCACGAGGGTGGCGAAGTTGTGGATCGGCGTGGACATCGGCAAGACCCACCACCATGTCGCCGCCGTCGCCAGTGACGGTCGGTTGGTCTACTCCCGCCGGGTCGCCAACGACGAGACCGCCCTGTTGACGGTCATGGCTGAGGTGTCGACACACGGGCGGCCGGTCTGCTGGGCGGTCGACATCACCACCGGCCTGTCCGCGCTGCTGCTGACCCTGCTGTGGCGGCGCCAGGTGCAGGTCCGCTACGTCTCCGGGACCGTCGCATTCCACATGGCCGCCGCGTTCGCCGGTGAGAACAAGACCGATGCCCGCGACGCGGTGGTCATCGCCCAGACCATCCGCATGCGCCCCGACATCCCGATCCTGGAACCCTCCGACCGGCTACTCGCCGAACTCACCGTGCTCACCGGCTACCGCGCCGACCTCGTCGGCCAGCGCGTCGCGACCCTGTTCCGCTTGCGGGAACTCCTCACCGGCATCAGTCCCGCCCTGGAGCGGGCTGTGGACCTGAACCGGAAGGCCCCGATGATGGTCCTCGCGTGCTGGCAGACGCCGGCGGCGATCCGGCATGCCGGCGTCGACCGGATCACTGCGCTGCTCCGGCGCGGGCACGTCAAGAACGCCGTCCAGGTCGCTGAGGCGATGGTCGCCGCCGCCCGGCAGCAGACTGTCACCCTGCCTGGCCAGCGTGCTGCTGCCGTGGTGGTCGGGCAGATGGCCACCGAAATCCTCGCCCTTGAGCAACGCATCGCCGCCGTGGACGACCTCATCGCCGAACAGCTCGACCAACACCCCCTCGCACCGATCATCGGGAGCCTGCCCGGCATGGGACCCTTGCTCACCGCCGAACTGCTCGTCCACACCGCCGGCATGACCGAGTACGACAGCCCGGCGAAGTTGGCCGCGCACGCAGGTTTGGCGCCTGTCTCCCGCGACTCCGGAACGGTTTCGGGGAATCACCGCCAGCCTCGTCGCTTTCATCGGCGGCTGCGGCACATTCTGTGGATGGCCGCATTCACCGCCGCCCGAGAATGCCCTGCCTCCCGCGCCTACTACGAGAAGAAACGCGCCGAAGGAAAGAACCACCGCCAAGCCATACTCGCCCTCGCCCGACGACGCGTCGACGTCCTCTGGGCACTCATCCGCGACCGCAAAACCTTCAGTCGACCAGCATTAACCGTCCGCGCCGCAGCCTGAACCAGACCGCCTCCGCCGACGCGGCCCCATCGCGTCGGCCGCTCCACCCTGCCCGCCAAGATCAACGGGAGTCACATGGAGACTCGAGCTGTGGTCCTGGGCTGGGAGAACACGGGTCCGGGTGACGCGGGTGAACGTGGGCCACTCCCTGCCACCCCAGGTGAACCCCAAGGTCGCTAGACTGTGCCCTCGCGCCCCCGTAGCTCAGGGGATAGAGCATCGGTTTCCTAAACCGTGTGTCGCAGGTTCGAATCCTGCCGGGGGCACCAAGACAAGGCCCTGAACAGCAAGAAGCTGGCCAGGTTGCTGATATCTATCTATGCAGTTTTGAATCGCCCCCCGAAAACCCCCCGGTAACGCTGGTGGGCGATCGGGTTCTAGCGGGTCCGTGGTGGGCATGCGTCGACGTACGGGTCCAGGTGCACAAGCAGGTACGGCCGGAGCCTGCAGTGGTCGACGTTCCAGGAGGGGCGACGACCTTTGTCGAGCACCTTCCCATGCCGCATGACGGACCGCCCTGTCGACTACAGTCCGTCACCGCTGGGCTGGTCGGGCTCGCGCCCGGCCAGCGGCAGATCCGGATCCTCCGGGCAGCTACGAACAGGCTCCTGGGATCATGAGAGGCGTGGCCGGATTCAGTTACAAGACGTCGTGGCTGGCTGTCCGAAATCGGAGCCCAGACGAGGTAGCCGATGCCCTTGGTCTACGCGACCGGGAAGTCCTCGACTGGGCCACTGGCACCGACCGGGCCTACCAGGACGGCGTGTACGTGGTTGCGCCGGTGCCAGGCTGGACCTTCGCCCACGGCCGGCGGCATATGCCGCCGGGTTTCGATGCGACCGAGTCGCCCTTTCCCGATTGGCTCAGGGCGCTGAGTCAGCAGCTGGGTGAAGTGCAGTTCTTCGCCAACGAACGGGTCCCGGATTATCATGCCTGGGCTCGAGCCTTTGATGGTGAGCTGCTGCGCGCCTACTGCTTCAACGGCGAGCGAGGCGAGGTGCCTCTGTTCGTCGGTGCCCCCACAGCCGACGAAATCACGCTGGGCGTCGGTCTCCGCGGTATGGAGGCCGGGTGCGAACACTGGTCCGACGATGAGTGGACAGCCTGGTACAACACGACGCCGTCGGAATCCGATGTGATGGCGATGGCCGGTCGCTGGAGCGTCGACCCGAGCGCGATTGACGACGCCACCGTGACTGCAACCGGCATCTACGGGCTAGCGCTATCAGTCTTCGACACGTCCCGCAATGACAATCCGGCTTGAAGACCTCCGGTCCCTTTGCGCCCGCTCGTCGGCACGTACGCGCGTCGCCACTCGCCACGCGGCTGCGATCATGATGCACGGCCTGCGGCTACTTGACTGCGCGTCCTCGCGTTACTGAACCAAGCGCCGAACCTCGATCCGGGCGCCGGGTACTTCGTCGCTCCGAACGGTGCGCTTGGTCGCGTCGAGATGATCGACGCGGTGGTCTGCCGCTTGGGCTGGCCCGGCCCATTCTCGGCGCCCGAAGACGCCCTCCATCGCATCTAGCGTCGGCTTGACCAGGTTGTCGAGGTCCCACACCTCGTTTGCGTTGCGCGCTTTAGGCGTACGAAACTCGACGAGAACCGAGAAGCGTTCCGCCCACGGACCCAGGCCAGTCCTGGTGAATGCCTCGCGGACCGCGGCCTTCCACGCAGGCTCGGCTGCCGACGAGTAGCTCGCCGGTCGGCCCACCACGTCCACGATGACGAGCGTCTCGAACCTCATGAGAGACCATGATGGCCACCGCTGCCCCTGCAACGAAAGGCTCCCGCCCTCGTCACGGCAGATCCGGATACCTGCAAGTGCGATGCTTCAAGACGGACGGCGGTGGATTGCTACGTGTGGGTGACTCATGCTGGCGGAGCGTCAGGCAGCGCGAACCAGCGGCCTTCAACCACCTCGCGTAGGTAACCCTCTCGAACAAGTTGGGTGCAGGCCATGACGATGTCCTCATTGCTGTAGCCGTCGTCGGCGGCTTCGTTGAGGAACCAGCGAATTCGCCAGGCATCGAATGCTTCAACCTCGCGCCCGAGCAGCGGATCGGTGACCAGATCGACGTCGACCTCCCTGCCGTCAGGACTGATCATCCTGCACCCCGCGCCGTGGACGGTGTACTCGATGCCGCTACGGGTGAGGCCCTCCCGGGGCAACTCCCGGCGCGACCGGACCGCTGCCAGAAAATCCGCGATGTCTGCGACGGGGGACAAGTCGGCGAGTAGCAGACCACGTATCTCGTGCAGGGCAGCGGCGAAGCGCATAACAGCGTCGACCGACGAAGCATCCCGGGCCATACGCCCCAGTATGAGTGTCCTGCCACAGGTGTGATCACTGCCGCGGCAGGGTCACCGGACATCCGCTCATCGGCAGATTCGGACACTGCCGCCCCCGCTTGCGGTGCCTTTGCGTACTCGACGAATGCTCGCGGCCTGCCCTCACGGACGTACCGACGTCATCGGCTGCTGTGTACTTCAAGGCGTACGCGGCTCTGCAGTTCAAGACGTACGCCGACATCTGGAGGGCGCCGACTACGACGAGGCGCGGCAGGCGTGCCAGTCCTACCGGGTCGTCCCGACCGAGCCGTACAACGCCGCCTGGCACGCACTGAGGCAGATCCTCACGCGACGCCAGGTACGACTCCGCCGACGTCGGGTTCGACATGTCCGACACACCCAGCGACGTCAAGGGGGTCGACGTCTCACCGGACAAGAAGCCCGCAACACGAAAAGGCCCGCCCTGCCAGGCGGGCCTTAGTGGTACCGGTCACCTAGCTGAGCACCTGCGCGTTATGCCACTTCCCCGGCGCATACACGGCGACCACAAAACCGTTGGTCCGCGCGCCCCGATACACGTACAGGTGGCCGTCGCCGACATGCACGTCGGATGCGCCCTCGTGGAAGTCCCGGCCCGCCCCATGCGGCACCGCGACCTGCACGCCCTTCTTAGCTTCATCACTCATGACCGGCACCGTAGCCGCGCCGTACGACAGTTGTGAGGCGACAGAGGCCCGGTCCGGTCGCGGACCGGGCCTCTGTCGGGGTGTCAGCCCTCGTCGGTGGCTTCGTCGCTCCGCCGCCGCGCCCATTCGTCAAGCTCCGCGCGAGAGGACATGCGCGGCAGAGTCTTCTCCGGCCAAGAGCCGTCCTCTGCCTTCTCCCACGGGAGAGTCGAGCCTCCGACCGGGCTGACTCCGGGCGTGTCCCGAAGGGCGACCATCGCCGCCAGCACCGCCACGTTGCCGACCTGCTCCTCAAGGTCGAGCCCCACGGCGCCGACCGGCTCCATCTCACCCGTAGTCGAGTCCCGGGCCATGTCGAGCTGCCCAGCCCGGAACTCGATCGGGTCGTCGACGGCTACCTCCATGCTGAGGATGAATCGAATGTGTTCCGCCATGGGGTCATCGTTTCATCGCTTCGGGCGCAGCCGCAGCTACCCCGTACGGCAGCGAGGTGAATCGGTCGGCGCGCTCAACGACGGGGCGCATCGACCCACCTGCCACCGTCACTCCCAGTTGATCCACCGACTGACGGTATCCACAATCCGCACGACGATCCCGATCAGCGTCAACGCCTGATCACCAGTCAGACGCCGACGCTCCCTTGGTCGCCCAGATCCTTGCTTCGATCTTCTTGCCCTTCCCATGCCGAACTCCTTCAATTGTGGACGCCCCCTCGGGCGCCGCTGAATGAGAGATCGGCACTTCGTGCGGGTGAACCCTGGAAGTAGAGGATGCGAAGTACGTGAAGTCGATCACATCCGCAAGGGGTGGAAGTCGGCACTGAGCCAAGCACGGCGCAACGCGGCGATCCGCGACAGGCACCGAGCATCCATCGCCAGAGGTCGACCACCATGGGCGCTCTGCGGTGACGACATCGACTACCAGTTCCCGTACATGGATCCGGGCTCGTTCATGGGTTAACCCGTCGTCCCGCTCAAACGCGGCGGCACCGGCACCCTCGACAACAAGCAGCCCGCCCACCGACCGCATCCCGGCGCTCTCGCCTCGCCGCCGGGTGGGCGGGTGCCCGAGGTGACATTCTGCTTTCGCCTCCGACCGGGCTAGGCGGCCAATCCCCGCCGCCGGCGGGTGAGGAGCTTGGCGCGGTGGCCAGGCGCTGGGGCAGCCCTTCCCAGAACGCCCACAGAAAAGATCGAGTACCCGCTCATCGGCAGATCCGGACGCCGAGCGGCGCGGCGCTCGGCGTCCGAAGTTACGTAACGTCACCGACTTCGATGATCGCCAGATCAGAGGGCCAGTCGCCGAACGCAGACCGAACTCGGCGAGGGTATGCACGTGCGGCCGTCCCTAGCTCTGCGCCCGGACCTGCACGCCGACAGCATGTCGGGAGAAGGTCCCCGTGTCTATCCAGTCGGGCTTGGGCCATGGGGGCGACGCTCGTGCCTGGTCGTGGCCCGGCCAGCGCCAAGTTGTTCGAGGATGTCGGAGCTGTCCGGGGCGAGAGCGGGCTTGACGATGTAGTGCCTGTTGGTGACCTGCTCGGTGGCGTGCCCGAGCTGGGCGGCGGCGTGTTTGGCGTCAGCCTCCTTGTCGATCAGCGTGGCGACGGTCTTGCGGAAGGTGTGTGGCGTGACCCATTCGAGGCCGGCGCCGATGCGGGCCTGACGCCACTGGCGACGCACGTTCTGCGGAGACAGCCAGGTGCCGCGCCGGGAGGCGAAGATCGCATCGTGGGGGTTGTCGGCGGCGTTGAGCTTGCGGGCCATCAGCATTCCTACTGCGAAGTGGGGAAGGACAACGGTTCGGAAGCCGGCGTCGGATTTCGTCCAGTCCTGCCGGAAGAAGCCCTTGCCCTTGAGGTAGACGATCGTGCCGCAGATGGTCAGTGTCGGGCGTTCGGCGGCAAGGTCGAGGTCTTCCCAGCGCGTTGCCAGGATCTCGCCGATGCGGGCGCCGGTGGCGAGCATGAGGTCGACGATGTCGCCCAGATCGCCGGTGTGCCGAGGCCCGGGTTTACCGGGAGTGGCCTGCTGCCACCGCCGGATTGCCGCACGGACGCCCTCCAACTGTTCTGTCTCTAAGGCGACGACCTTGCGGCGCGGGTTGCGTAGTCGGCCGGTTTCGCGGACGGGGTTGGTCGTTAGTGCGCCGCGGCGTACGGCCAGGGCGAGCATCTGCGTCAGGACGACCTTTGCGAGCCTGGCGGCTGTCGGGCGGTCCTCGGCGACCTTGCGCAGGAACTTGTCGATGCGGCCGACGCTGGCCTCCCGGATACGAAGGTTGCCCAGGGCGGGCACGACCGAGACGCGCACGCTCACTTCGTACTGGCTGATGGTCTGCGGCGCGAGACGCTCTTCTGCGGTGATCTCTTCGAGCCAAAGGCTGGCGAGTCTGCTGATGTGGGTCTCGCGGGTGATCTCGTCCTCGTTGGGAGCGGCACGGTCACGAAGTTTGACCTTGAGCGCCCGGATTGCGGCGGGGCCGGTGGTGTCGGTGGCCTCGACGTCGCGGGTGCTGCCGTCGTAGTCGCGGAATCGGGCTCGGGCGCAGTACCGGTTGGGGCCGAGCTTCTCGGTGCGGATGTTGCCCCAGGTTCCGATGGGTAGTGGAGGCCGGGCCATGGCTCAGCGCTCCGGGTCGGTGTGGGCGTCGAGCCAGTGTTCGACCTCGCTGCGCCGGTAGCGCAGGCTGTTGCCGACCCGGATGGCGCGCGGTCCCTTGCCTCGGCTGTGCCAGGCGTAGAGGGTGTTCTTCGGCTTGCCCAACCAGGTCGCGACGTCATCGATGGTCAGGAGGGGGTCGGGTCGCCACTCGGCTGCCGTCGGGGTGCTCATTGCCGGCCCGGAGCAGTAGGTGAATCGAGTTGTGGGCGTGGCCCGTCGGGGTCGCCGGACCGCCGGTGGGCGGTGGGGTCGGGCTGTACGTCCCCCGGGGTGGGGTGCGGATAGGGCGGGCACGGATCGGACGTCCTTTCACCGTTCCGGTCCGGGTGGGACCGGGGATCGATGGCGCTGCCGCCGGGATTGGCGTTTCCGGGGGGCACCGCCTGGGCACGTCGATCCACGCGGTGCGGGGCGAAGGCATCAAGCCGGTCAGCGTGCGCCGATGTGCGCGCTGACCTGCACTCGGCGTCGTGTGGGACGGAGATCGTCGGGGCTCTCAGGACCAGCACGTCCTCGTGCTGGACGAGCCATTGCGGGTTACCGCTGGCGATGGCGTCGCGGACGTTCTTCTGCTGGAAGAACGAGGCCCGAGGGATGATCACGCCGTCGCGGACGCCGCAGATGAGGGCGATGCACTCCTCGACCAGTTCGAGGCCGGCGTTGATGCCGGCGGCGGCGACCATGCCGGGGATGTCGATGAGTTCGCCGTGGCGGCGGTAGGGCCGGGCGGTGACGACGACATGCCCGCCGGGCCGCAGCAGAGCCCGGCAGCCGGCAAGGATTGCGGTGAACCCGTTGGCGAGCTGGCCGTGGCTTCGGTACGCGAGGTTGTCCCCGCCGCCATACTTGTGGTTGATCTTGCGGACTTTGCCGCGTCTCGGGCCAGGGGTACGGACGTGGCCGTGGGTGGACGACCCGTAGGGCGGTGAGGTGATTACGAGGGAGACCTGGCCGTGCAGGCTGGCCGGCAGCAGTGCCGGCAGCGCGGTCGAGTCCCCGTGGTAGATCTCGCCCTGGCCCGGCGCCCCGGTCTGGACTGTGTGGCGGATGTTGTCGGCTGCCTTGGCGACCCATTCGGCTTCGTACTCGACGCCGACGCCGTGGCGGCCGAGGTGCATGGCCTCGATGACGGTGGTGCCGATGCCGGCCATGGGGTCGAGGACCACCTCACCGGGGTTGGTGTAGGTGCGGATGGCGTACCGGGGGATGGTCGGCAGCATCTTGCCGGGGTGCGTCAACGACTCCCGGGTGTATCGGCCGCGCCGCAGGTCCCGCGACGCGGTTTGACCGGTGAGCCAGACCGAGCCGAGGTAGCCCTCGGTGAGCAGGGCGGCCAGGTCGGACGCGCCGGGGTACGGCGGTTCGGAGTGGTGGGGGCCGGCGGTGTGGAACGGCGAACGAGGCTCAGGCACGGGCGTTCTCCTCACCGGTGGCGGTGGTGCCGAACACGAGCAGATCTCGGAAGGCCGGCAGGTGGCGGCCGGCGAGCAGACGGCGGCCGTCGTCGCCCTCGTCGGGGCGGTGCGGGGCGGTGCGCGGCTCGTGCTCGGGCAGCGGGACGAGGACGGCGGGGATGTGCTGGTGGTAGAAGAGTCCGGCGGCTCGGGCGGCGGCGATGACGGTGGCACGGTGGCTGAACTCTCCCAGCCGGGGCGGCGGGGCGGTGAGTCCGACCAGCAGGAACCCGCCAGGGCGTAGCAGAGGGCGCCAGGTGCGCATCGCCGTGGCCGCCTCGTCATGGGTGAGGCCCGGCGCGCCCTTCGGCAGGGTCGCCAGGATCAGGTCGACACGTGGGCCGGGACGGCGCAGGGCGTGGCACGTCCGGCGTTCGGGCGCGGGCGGCAGGAGCCGCACGTGCATGCCGTGGCGACCGGTGAACAGCCAGGCCGGTACCCGGTTCAGGTAAACGGTCGCGGCGATGGCGGTGGGGTGCGCGTCGAGGTCGAGCACCACGTCCCCGACGTGGGTGTAGCGGCGGATGAGGTAGGCGAGGTGGTTCGGGGATAGCCCGTGCCAGTCCGGCACTCCCGGACGGGGCGTGCGTGGGACGCGGGGGCGGGGAAGGAGCAGCCCGACCGGTGCCGGCTGAGGCCGGTCACCGGGGGCGGTGGAGCTGGGCTTCGGCATGGGCGTGTGGGCCACGTCCGCTGACAAGCGCTGACACTAGGGGATTACAAATCTGGGCCTCGAATTGGAAACCGACGTACTAGCCACGCGGGCGGCGCCGCCCCGGCGCGCCCTTTGAGCAAGATCCTCGACAGGGTTGAACACGCAGGTCAAAGCCCCCGGAATTCAAGCCCGGTGCAAAAACTGGCTACCGTGGCAGCGTGTGATCGCCTCGGCTAGGCGGCTTGCCGATCCCGGGTAGGAAGCGGCCGACGTGGGCGGCGTAGCGGTCGTAGTCCTCGCCGTGGACGCGGCGAAGGTAGGGCTCTTCGATCCGGCGTACCTGGAGCTGCACTCCGATGATCGCGGCGGCGAGTCCGGCCAGCGCGATGGCGTTGGGTACGGCCAGGGCTGTCCCGGCGATGACCACTACGGCGGCGGTGAAGATCGGGTTCCGCACGAGGCGGAACGGGCCGGTGGTGACCAGGGTGGTGCGTTCGGCCTCATCGACGCCGATGCGCCAGGACCTACCCATCATGATCTGCGCCACGACGGTCGCTGCGGCAGCGACGATGGCCAGGGCAAGCCCGGCGAGGCGTAGCCAGGTCTGATCGAGGATGCCGATGGCCGGCAGGCCGATGAGGTCGGCGACCGGGGCGGCCAACCCGGCAGCGACCGCCCCGAAGCCGACGATGATGCGACTCCACCACTGGAGGCTGCCTCGTTTGCCGCCCGGCGAGCGCCAGCCAGCATCCCCGGTACGACGGGCCTGGATGAGGCTTCGCAGCCCGAACGCCAGTACCAGCCAGGCCACGTAGACGGTCAGGGCGGCGACGGCGATCACTGCGGGTTCCTACCCTCGGTCGTGCAGCAGGCATCCGTGCAGCCCGGCCCGCACCCGCACCCGTCGGCGGCCTCCTGCTTCGGGCTCGTGGGGATGGTGCAGTCGTCGCACTGCTCGCCGCGCCAGGCTTCGACGCCTTCGCGGACGGCGACGGCGGCGATGACCAGTCCCGCGATCGGGTCGGCCGACGACCACCCCAACCACGCGTTGAGGCCCAGCCCGACGAGCACGATTCCGGACAGGTAGGTGCACAGCAGGGTCTGGGTGGAGTCCGCGACCACGGTGGTCGATCCCAGCTCTCGCCCGGTGCGGCGCTTCGCCCAGACCAGCAGTGGCATCACCACCACCGACACGGCGGCGATCCCAATTCCCACTGGTGACGGCTCGGCCTCGCCCTGGCCGAGCAGGGACCGGACGGCGTCGACGCCAATCCACGCGGCGAGGGCGAAGAACGACAGCGCGATCAGCCGCAATGCCAGCCGCTCGCGGGCTTCGGGGACGCGGGAGCGGAACTGCCAGATCACCACCAGCGCGGAGGACACCTCGATGAAGGAGTCCAGGCCGAAGCCGAGTAGCGCGGTCGATGAGGCAGCCGCGCCGGCCGCGACGGCGACGATGCCTTCGAGCGTGTTGTACCCGGCGGTGGCGTAGGCCAGGTGCAGGCTGCGCCGGTTGAGCTGTGCGCGACGCTGCGGGGTCAGGATCGACGTGGTCGCGCTCACTGGGTCACCGCCCGAGCATGGGTGGTGCCGTAGGTCGGGCAGAGCGCGACCGCCGAACCGGTCGCCGCCAGAACGCCTTCGGCTGCCTGGAGCAGGTCCATCAGCTCCGGACGGGTCAGCGCGTAGAACGACTGCCGTCCTTCGACGCGGTAGTCGATCAGGCCGCAGTCACGCAGGCAGGCGAGGTGCTTGGACACCGTCGACTGGGCCAAGCCCAGTTCGCCGGTCAGGTCCACCACCCGGGCCTCCCCGGCGGCGAGCCGCTGCACGATCCGCAGCCGGGTCTCGTCTGCCAGGGACCGGAACAGGGCCACGGCCGGGGTCATGCCGGCCGCGAGGTTTGCGGTGACACACCCGTCATCATTCATCGCCATAACGCGATGATAGCCGGTTCTGGCGATGCTTTGTCTAGTGTTGCTAGCCCAGCCGACTCGTATTGCCTCCAAGAGCGCAATCCCGTCGTCGGTTGAACAAGATCCTCGCCTGCTTGAACACAAGCCGACTGACCACCAGGAAGCCTTGAACAAGATCGTCATCTGCTTGAACACGAGGCGGGCCGACCGCCTCGGGACCTTGAACAAGATCGCGATGGGGCGTGAGCGCGCCTCGCGAAAGCCGCTTGTGGCCGTCCTACTGCACCCCGTGGCTGCGTCGTAGGCGACGCGTGTTCAAGGGTGCTGCCTCGACGTGGCTGCGCCCGGCGTGAAGGGCCTTGAACAGCCTGGCCACTGGTTGCACACCCCGACACGGGGTGTCCGCCCGCTGACATCGAGACGCATCGACCGGCGATTGACGACGGCTGGGTTGAACACGGGTCGAGGCACCTCGAACAAGATCACGAGTGTTCATGATCTGTTCAAAGGCCCTGGTGGCGTGGTGGCACAGCGCCGATCGGCATTCCCGCCGGACGGCAACGGTCATCACGAGGGAGTACCACCATGGACCGTCGTGTCCCCGCTACCGTGCCAGCCGTCTCTCGGCGCGGCGAGACGCTGCTCAACGACATCGAGTACCGATTCCGGCTGATGGGGCAGGGGCCGAGCCCGCTGTCGGTGGACGGCCGCAGCCTCGGCCACGGCCTGCCCCGCCGTCGGATCGCCCTGCCCGAGCTGTCGGCGATCCTCATGCACCCGTCCTGCGGCTACGCCGGCCGGGACGCGTCGTGGCGGCTGCTGGTGCAACGTGCCCGTACCGGTGACCCGGCGTGGCGTGCCGGTGTCGTCGGGGTTGCGCTGCCGGGCTTGCGGTTCAAGGCGTACCTGCTGGCCAAGCTGTTCACCGGCGACGTGCAGGCCGCCATCGTCGAGCACTTCCTTCGGGCTCTCGGCACGGTCGATGTAGCCAAGCCGGGCGTGGTCGGGAACCTGCTTTCGGCGGCGTTCTCCAAGGCCCGCGCGGAGCTGCGCGACCTGGAGCCCGTCTCGTCCGGGGCTCCGAACTACGCCCCGGGGGCGGTGTTGCCGCCGGCTGCGTACGGCCACCCGGATCTCGTTCTCGCTCGCGCGGTCGCCGCCGAGGTCATCACCGTTCAGGAGGCGGAGCTGATCGGCGCGACCTACCTGGAAGAGGTCAGCCTCACCGCCTATGCCGAGCGCACCGGCCAGCCCCGCTGGAACCTCTACAAGCGCCGCACTGCTGCCGTCGCCCGGCTCAAGGCCGCGATCGAGTCCGGGGAGCTGTCCGATCCGTACGCCGACGTGATCAACGAGGCCACCGCGACCCTGGTCCTGGACGTACCTACCGTGCGGAAGCGCCCTTAAGCAACCCTTCTGAACTGCGACTTTCCAATCCGAGGCTCGGATTTGTAATCCCCTAGTGCGGGACTCTTCCGCGCAAGTGACCTGCTCCGACCGGACCCGCTGACGGCGCTGACACCCCCGCACGGTCCCTGGCCCACCCACCCCGTCTGTGAGGAGGACGGCCGCGCCGGTCGGCACCACAGGTCACCCACGAGCGCACCGCCCGGTCCCGCCTTCGCCACCCACTCATGCACCCACGCCCCGCTGCGGGCTGCGTCGGCGTGCGCACCGGAGGTGCCCAACCCATGAATCACCACCCGTTCCCACGCCCCGGGGCGGCGGACCGCCGCCCCGGGGCGGGCAGGCGCGGACGGCCTTGCGTCCGCCGCCCGCGTCGATACCGGTCTCGGACTGTCCGTGCCGCGCTGATGCTCCTCAACGCCGCCGCGGTGACGGCAGCGCTCGTTGCCGTGCCGACCGTGGCGTGGGCGGCCGAGCCCGCTGCGGTGGTGCTGGCCGTCGAGTCGATCCAGCAGGTCGCCAACAACATCCGCACCTGGCTGATCGGCATCCTCGTCGCCGTCGCCACGCTCTTCTTGACCGTCGGCGGGCTGCGCTACCTAGCCGCCAATGGCGACCCCGGCGAGGTGGAGAAGGCCAAGCTCGCGTTGCGGTCCGCCGCGATCGGCTATGCCCTCGCGCTGCTCGCGCCGTTGTTCGTGACCATTGTCGGCGCGTGGGTGGCTTGATGAACGCCCTCGCGATCCGATCCCGCCGCACGGTCCGAGCGGTGTCGTTGCTGCTGCTCGGCGTGGTGATCCTTGCCGGCCTTGCCCTGAGCTGGGCCGGGCCGGCGCACGCCGAGCCGAGCCCGGCCCCCGGCCCGCCCGCTACCGCACCCGGCACGCCGCCAACGCCCGGCGTGCCTGACCCTGGCGTCCGCCCGCCGGGAGTGGATCCGTCACCCTCCGCGCCGGC
The DNA here is from genome assembly GCF_029626235.1 of Micromonospora sp. WMMD1120. NCBI lineage: Bacteria > Bacillati > Actinomycetota > Actinomycetes > Micromonosporales > Micromonosporaceae > Micromonospora > Micromonospora sp. WMMD1120. Next base: position 2,677,427 of record NZ_JARUBO010000005.1, read on the forward strand.
CGCACCGGCACCCGCGCCCGGCCCGTCCCCGACTCCCGGCCAGCCTTTCGTTGACGATGATCCGGCCTGGTATGACATCGGGAGCCAGATCCGCAAGGCCGTGGTCGAAATGGTCGTCTGGACCGCCGAGCAGGCTCTCCAGCCGGTGATGGAAGCCCTCGGCGCATCGTGGCTGTCCACCCCTGACCTCACCGACAACGAGCACGTCAAGGCGATCTGGACGACCAGCCTGATCACGGCCAATGGCGTCTTGGTGCTGTTCATCGTCGCCAACGGTTTCCTCATTACGACCAGGGAGACCCTGCAGAGCCAGCATGGGCTCAAGCAGGTGCTGCCCCGGATCGCGCTGGGCGCGGTGCTGGCCAATTGCAGTCTGCTCATCGGTCAGCAGGCCATCGTGCTTACCAACGCGCTCACGGTGGCCATTGCCGGGAACACGGTTGACGGCCCGGCCGCAGCCGCCGCAATCGGGCAGATCGCGGACAACGCCCTGCAGGGCAAGGGCTTCCTGATGGTGCTCCTGGCCGTCGCCGTGGTCGTGATGTGCCTGCTTGTGGAGTTCACCTTCATCCTGCGGCTGGCCGCGCTGGTCATCCTCGTCGGCGTGGCCCCAGCGGCATTGATCTGCCATGCCAGCCCGCTCACCGAAGGCATCGCCCACACCTGGTGGCGTGCCTTCGCCGCCTGCCTCGGGTTGCAGATCGGTCAGGCGATCATCGTCATGGCCACGGTGAAGGTCTTCCTGACCCCCGCCGGGCCGACCGTGCTGGGCGTGCCCTCGACCGCAGACGGGCTCCTCGGCGTCCTGGTCTGCCTGACGATGCTCTGGCTGCTGATCAAACTACCGGGCTGGATGGGGCAGTTCGTCCTCGGCCCGCTCGGACAGCGCAACGGCAGGGGACTGCTCGGCCAGCTCATGCACGCCTACCTGACCATCAAGACGCTCGGCGCGGCGGCCGGCATCCTGGGCGGCGCGAGCGCGGCCCGGACCGCCCGACGGACGGCACCTCGTCCACCCGGCCCCCGTCCAGCGTCGGGCGGCCCCCGTCCGCCCCGTCCACCTCGTCCGCCCCGTCCCGGGCCGACTCCCGTCCCGCCGTCCCCGCCGGGACCGGCGGCCTTCAGCCACGCCCCAGTCACCCATACGCCGCTGCCTGCGCCGTCCGGGACGAACGCCGCCCCTACCTTCAGCCACCCGGCGGCCCCGTCCACGCCACCGCCAGCGCCGTCCGGCGGTGTCCCGGCCGCGCAGTTCTCGCACCCGTCCGCGCCTCAGCCGAGTCCACCGCCCCTGGCCGCGCCGCCCGCCCGAGTCGCCTTCAGCGATGCCACGGCCACGACACCGAGCGCGACACCCCGCGGCGCGGCACCGGCGGTGGCGTTCTCCGCCGCACCAGCGCCACAGAGCGCGCCGCGCCGGCCACCTGCCCCGGTCACGCCGGTGTTCTCCACCGCTTCGGCCCCACCGGGAGCTGGCGGGTCACGACGAGCCTCGACCCCCGGGACACGGCCTACGGCGGCGCGGCGCGCCAGCCCGAGTGGGCAACCCGCCGCCAACCCGAGCACCCCGTCCCCGGCCCGGCGAGCACCGGCCGCCAGCGCATCCCGGCCTCGTCCACCGGCATCGTCCGTCCCGCCGTCCACGGACGGTCGGCGGTCAGCGGCCCCGACCCCGCCGCCGCGCCCGTCCCCGGCCCCGGCGGCTGGTGCGACCCCGGCGGGTCTGCCGGCCGTCCGTACCGGGCCGTCCCCGTCCCCGCCGTTCCCACCGCCGGCTCGATCGTCCGCCTCGGCGCGGCGCCCGTCGCGGAAGCGAGGTGATGAGCAGTGAGCCGCCGCAACGATGAGGCTCCGATGCGGGCTCGGGTTCCCGCGGACATCGAACGGCCGGACAGGATCGCGTTCGGCATGTCGGGACGGCAGTTGGTGATCCTGGCCGTCACGGGCCTCCTGCTCTACGCGGTGTGGACGGCGGTGGCCACGCTCGTGCATCCACTGGTGTTGCTCGCCGGTGCGATACCCGTCGCCGCCGGAGCGTTCCTGCTCGCGGTCGGCCGCCGCGACGGCATCAATCTCGACGCCTGGGTTCTCGCGGCGCTGCGGCACCGCCGCAGCCCGCGCCGGCTCGTACCGGCCGATGGACCGGTCATCCCGGCTCCGGCGTGGGTTTCCACCACCGCCGGGCCGGGTGACCGGCTACCGCTACCCGCGCCGCTGCGGCTACCCGCGAGGGGCATTACCGGCGACGGGCTGGTCGATCTCGGTTCGGACGGCATGACAGGCCTGGTCGCCGCCTCGACGGTGGCGTTCGGGCTACGGACACCGGGGGAGCAGAACGGCCTGGTGGTCGCGTTCGCGCGGTGGCTGCACAGCCTCGACGGCCCGGCGCAGATCGTGGTGCGGGCGCAACGGGTCGACCTGACCTACCTCGCCGACCGGTTCCTCGCCGCCGCCCCGGGGATGCCGCATCCGGCGTTGGAGGACGCCGCCCGCGCGCACGTGGCGTTCCTCGATGACCTGGCCGGGCAGCGCGAGCTGCTGCACCGGCAGGTCACCGTCGCCGTACGCAGCCAACGCGGCGCGCACCACGCCGCGCACCACGCGGCCGAGGCGGTGCGCGCCCTCGCCGGGTGCGAGGTCCCCGCCCGGGTCCTCGATGGGACGGACGCCACAGTGCGGCTCGCGGCCAGCCTCGACCCCACCGCCCCGGCCCTCACGCCCTACGCCACATCTGACGGAGGTGAACAGCGGTGAGCCTGCTGTCCGCACTGCTGCCGACGCGGCGGCGTCCCGCGCCCGAGTCGGCCACGATCCTGCCCGGTTCCCCCGACGCCGTCGAGGTCGACGGCCGACACGTGCGGGTCGGGGACGGCTACAGCGCCACACTCGCCGTCGTCGGCTACCCGGCCGAGGTCGGCCCGGGGTGGGCCGAGCCGATCCTGTCCTACCCGGGCCTGGTCGACGCCGCCTTCCACATTGAGCCGGTCCCGCCGGCGGTGGCCTCCGAACGGCTGCGCAAGCAGCGCGGCCGGTTCGAGTCCTCCCGCCGCCATGACGCGGCCAAGGGCCGCCTCGACGATCCCGACCTCGACGCCGCCGCGACCGACGCCGCCGAGCTGGCCACGCGGGTCGCCCGAGGCGAGGCCCGACTGTTCCGCCTCGGCCTGTACCTGACCGTCCACGGCACCAGCCCAGACGACCTCGCCGACCGGGTAACCGAGGTGCGGTCCCTCGCCGCCTCGCTGCTGCTCAACACCGCGCCGGTGACCTGGCGGCAGTTGCAGGGCTGGATCAGCGGCCTACCCCTCGGGTTCGACGCGCTCGGGATGAAGCGGGTCTTCGACACCGACGCCCTCGCCGCAGCCTTTCCGTTCACCAGCCCCGACCTGCCCGACACCGCCGGAGACAACGGCATGGGCGTGCTATTCGGGCTCAACCTGCACTCGGCCGGAGTCGTCGTCTGGGACCGGTGGGCGCAGTCCAACTACAACGCCGTCATCCTCGCCCGCTCCGGGGAAGGCAAGTCCTACCTGGCCAAACTCGACCTCCTGCGCAACCTGTGCCTCGGCGTGGAAGCGTTCGTCATCGACCCCGAAGACGAATACCTACGGCTGGCCGACGCGGTCGGCGGCACGGTCATCCGCCTCGGTGCGCCAGGGGTGAAGATCAACCCTCTCGACCTGTCGCCCGGTGACGATGCGCTCAACGACCGGGCACGGTTCCTGCACACGCTCGTGACCGTGATGGGCAGCGGTGACACCGCCGTCAGCGCGCCCATGCCCGGCGACGAGGCCCGCTCCCTCGATGTGGCGGTGCTCGCGGCGTACCGGGCCAAGGGCATCACCACCGACCCGCGCACCTGGAGGCGACCGGCGCCGTTGCTGGCCGACGTGATGGCCTTCTTGGAGGACACCGACGACGCCGGCCGCCGAGTCGCCGACCGCCTGCACCCTTACGTGGACGGCAGCATGAAGGGCCTGTTCGACGGGCCGACCACCACCGCCGCGCAGGGGCACCTCGTGGTCTTCGCCATCAAGGACCTGCCCGAGCAACTTCACCCGGTCGGGACGCTGCTCACCCTGGACACGATCTGGCGCACCGTACGAGGCGCGACCGCCTCCGGCCAGCAGCCTGATGCGCTGCGGATGGTGCTGGTGGACGAGGCGTGGAAACTGCTCTCCGGCGGACGCGGCGGCGTGTTCCTGGAGACCCTGGCCAAGTCCGCCCGCAAGTACGGCGTGGGCCTGACCGTCGTGACCCAGGACGCCGCTGACGTGCTCGCCACCAAGACTGGCCGCGCGGTCGTCTCCAACGCGGCTACGCAGGTGTTGCTGCGGCAGGCGCCGCAGGCGATCGACGCCGTGGCCGAGGCGTTCGGGCTTACTGACGGCGAGCGGGCGTTCCTGCTGTCCTGCCAGCGCGGAGACGCGCTCCTCGCGGCCGGGTCGGCGCGGGTGGCTTTCCACAGTCACGCATCCGCGACCGAGCACGAGTTGATCGTCACCGGCCCGGTCGCCGGCCGCCGCTGACCCGCCCTGGCGTCCCTCTCACCACCGATCGGAGTTCCCGATGGTTGTCACGCTGTCCCCATCCCCGCCGCCAGCTCCTGCGATCCCCGGCGGGTGCATGGCCGGCCACGGCGGTGTGCCCCACTCGGTGGTGGGCGAGCTGCTGTGTGGTTCCTGGGGCGACGACGCCACCAACGCGGTGTGGCCGCTCGTCCGCGACCGGTGGCCGTTGCTCCTCGCCGCCCTGGCGGCGCTCGTCGCCGTGCGGGTCGGGTGCATGCGGTGGCGGCGGCGCATCTGGCGACGGCACGCCGCCGCAGCGCGATGGCTGCAGATCACCCCGCCGGTGACCGCCACTCCGGCCGCGACGATCGGCCTGTGGCGACTGCTCGCCACGGCGTTGCCCGCGCCGCGCCGGTGGGCGCTACGCCCGACCCGGCTGGTCTGGGAGGTCGCCGCCGACCCGGACGGTATGCGCTGCGGGCTGTGGCTGCCGCCAGGGGTCAACCCGACCGCCGTGGTGCGGCTGCTGCAACGCGGCTGGCCCGGCGTCCGCGCCGAACAGACCCGCCCGCCGACCGTGCCCACCACCGGGGCCGTCGCCGCCCTCGCGGTCTGGCCGACGCAGCCAGAATGGCTACCCCTGGTCGACGACACCACGCCTACCCACCGCCGAGGAGGCATGGACGCGAGCACTCCCGAAGAGGACCGGCTCCGGGCGGTCTACGGCGGACTCGCCTCAGCCGGGCGCACCGGCGGCGCAATCCTGCAAGTCCACCTTGGCCGCGCACCCGCCCACCGACTGCGGACGCTGCGCCGCGCGATGACCAACCCACACCGCGCCCGCCGTCCCCGAGGGACCGCCGGCGCCGCCGGGCTGCTCGCCGACGGGCTACGAGCACTGATCCTTGGCGTCCTGAATCTCGTCAACCCCGGCCCGTCGAGCCCGAAGCGGCACACCCGTGCGACTGACCCGTACACCGCCGAGCTGGTCCGGCAAGCGCGGGCGAAGTACGCCGACGCACCGCACTTGCTCGTCGCCGTGCACACGGTCGCCGCCGGCCCCACGAAGGCCGCTGCCGTCGCCGCTGTGGCTGATGTCAGCTCCGGGTTCGGGCTGCTGTCGGCCCACTTCACCCGCCGCCGGCTACGGCATGGTGCGGTCGCGTCGGCCGACCGTTGGGTGCCCGAGGCCCGGATGAGCCTCGTCTCCATCGCGGAAGCCGCCGCCTTCGCCGGACTGCCCGCCGAACCGGCCGCCTACGGCCTACCCGGCGCGGCGTCACGGCGTCGGCCCGCCACCCGCGACATCTTTCGGACCTCCGGGCGGGAGACGCGCCAGCGCACGACGGTGCAGGCACAGCCCGGTGCAACCGAGGCCGACGACTCACCGACCGTCTGGAGCGCACCTTGAACAAGATCCACACCCAGGCTGCTGCATCCAACTCCCGCCCGGAGGGCCGCAGGCTGAACCTGGTGCCGCTCGACCAGCGGCACGGCCTGGGCGGCAAGGTCATCGGTGTTGCCAACGCTGGCCCCGAGGTGCGGGTCGGGATCTCCCTGACCGATTGTCGGTACCACGTCCACGCGCTCGGACCGACCGGCACGGGCAAGACGACGCTGCTGATGCGGATGATCCTGGACGACGTGGAGGCCGGGCGCGGCGTGGCCGCGTTCGACCCGGCCAAGGGCGACCTGATCCGTGACCTCCTCGCGCGGCTGCCCAAGTCGTGTGGGGACCGGCTGGTGCTCATCGACCCGGACGAGCGGGCCGCGCCCCCGGCGATCAACCTGCTCGACCCGAGTGTGCACGGCGGCAGCGCGCACGACGTGGCCGCGAACCTGACAGCGGTGATGGCGAAGGTGTGGTCACGCTGGTGGGGCCACCGCACGGCCGACATCTGCTACCACGGCCTGCTCACCCTCGCCCACCTCGAAGGCGCCACCCTCGCCCAGCTGCCGCGGCTGCTGTCGGACTCCGCGTGGAGGACCGCCCGGGTCAACGCGGTCACCAGCAGGTTGAACGCCTGGGAGGGCAACACCCTCGGCGAGTTCTGGGAAGGGTTCAACGAGCTGCCCGCCGCGCAGCGCTCCGGCCTGGTGGCCCCGCTGCTGTCCCGGTTACGCCTCGTGCTGGCGCATCCGATGGCGAACAGCCTGTTCGGGGTGCCGGCCACCACGTTCTCGTTCGCTGACATCCTCGACGGTGGCATCATGCTCGCGCGGCTACCCAAGGGTGTCATCGGCGAGGACGGCACCCGCCTGGTCGGCTCGCTGCTCCTGGCCGGGTTGTGGCAGGCCACCACCGCCCGCGCCCGCATCCCTGAGGACGATCGCCCGGACGCGATGATCGTGCTGGACGAGTGCCACAACTTCCTGCACCTGCCCATCGGCATCGATGACGCCCTCGCCGAAGCCCGCGGTCTGCACACCTCGTTCGTCCTCGCCCATCAGTACCTCGGCCAGTTGTCCGGGGACATGGTGGAGGCGATTGACGCCAACGCCCGTAACAAGGTGTACTTCGCCCTCGCCCCCCGCGACGCCATCGACCAGGCCCGGCACCTGCGGCCCTACCTCGATGACGGGGACCTGATCCGCCTCGGTGGCTTCGAAGTCGTCCTGCGGCCGGTCGCGGGCGGGCGGGTCGTACCACCGGTCACCGCCGACACCGAGCCTCCACCGCCGGCCGTCAAAGGGCGTGCCGGCGAGCTACGCCGGGCGGCCCGCGAGCACACCGGCCTCGCCGCCGAGGACCGTCGTCGGTTGCTCGGCGAGACCGCGACCGCTGCCGCACCGGCCGAGCGGTCGACACCCGTCGAGGCAGTGGTGGAACTGGTGGGCCGCAACACCTTCGCTTCTCACCCCGAGTGGTCTAACGAGACCTCTAACGAGCGATCCAACGAGCAACCCAACGACCACGAACAGCCGGGTGAACACGCCCCCTCGAACACGTCATACGCGCACGTGGACGGCGGTGAGGAGGACCCGTGGACCGGAACCGACTGATAAGAGATATCCCTCCTACCCGCACATCTGCCACCGGCAGTCTTCGCCTGACGGCGTCCGTCGTGGCCGCCGAACTCGGTCGGCTCACCCCCCGAGACCGGCTCCTGCTGGACCTGCTCGACCAGCACCGGACGTTCACAACCGGCCAGCTCGTCGACCTGGCCTTCGGCTCGGTCGGCCGTGCCCGCAACCGCCTCAACACCCTCCACGATCGAGACATCCTCGACCGGTTCCGCCACTACCAACGGCCCGGCTCGCAAGCCTGGCGGTGGACCCTAGGCCCGGTTGGCGCGGCCATCATCGCGGCCGGACGAGGCGACGCGTTGCCCCGTCCGGCCGTTGTGCGCGACGCCACCGCTCGACTCGCCATGTCGCCGACGCTGGCGCACCTGCTCACGGTGAACGGGTTCTTCGTCGCCCTCACGGCCCATGCCCGCACGCACCCCGGCGCACGGCTGGCACGGTGGTGGAACGAGACACGCTGCCGTGAGGTGTGTGGCAACCTGGTCCGCCCGGACGGACACGGCGTGTGGGCCGACAACGGCCCGGCGGTGCCGTTCTGGGTCGAGGCCGACCTCGGCACCGAAACCCTTGCCCGGGTCGTAGGCAAGCTGACCGGCTACGCCGCACTACCGCCCCGCCGCGCGTACCCGGTGCTGTTCTGGCTACCCACCACCGCCCGTGAGACCAACGTGCACACCCACCTACGCCGGGCTCGGGTGCCGCACGGGGTGACCATCGCCACCGCCGCCGCCAACCACGCCACGGCGTCCGGCGGCCCGGCGGGGCCGGTCTGGCGTATCGTCGGGCACCTCGACCGGGTGAGTCTGGCCGAGCTGCCCGCACCGGGCGGTGGCGCGCCGTGGGACGAGTAGCCATATGGCTCGCGGCCGGGGTCGCCGGCTTGCTGCTGCTGCTCACGGCCGCTACCGCCGGAGTCGTCTCCTCGGTGTTCGGCGGTGGCGGGGGTAGCTGCGTCGGCGCGGTCACCGTGCCGGGTGCCACCCTGGCGGGGTTGTCGGATGAGCAGGCCCGTAACGCCTCGGTGATCGTGACCGTGGGTGAGCGGTTGCGGGTACCGGTGCGCGGGTGGGTGGTCGCGGTTGCCACCGCGCTTCAGGAATCCTCGTTGATCAACCACGGTGACCTCGGCCCGAACAACGATCATGACTCGTTGGGGCTGTTCCAACAGCGACCGTCGCAAGGATGGGGCACCCCGGAACAGATCATGAGCCCCGACTACGCCGCCGGGAAGTTCTACGAGGCGTTGCTGCGGGTGCCGGGGTGGGAACGGCTACCGCTCACCGAGGCCGCACAGAAGGTGCAACGGTCGGCGTACCCGGACGCCTACGCCCGCCAGGAGACACGAGCAACCGAGATCGTCACGGCGTATACCGGCGGAACGCTGCCGGTCTGCGACGGCGCGCCGATCAGTGCCTCCGGGTGGACCCGCCCGGTGGCGGGCACGGCCGGTTCCGGCTTCCGCACCACCGACCGGCCCGGCCATGACGGGGTCGACATCATTGCCACGACAGGCACCGTCATCCGTGCCGTATCCGGCGGCGTGGTGGTGCGCGTGCGGTGCAACATCGGGGGCGACTCGTGGGAACCCACCGGCGGCCCGATGCCGTGCGACAGCGACGGCTACCCCGGCCTCGGCGGGTGCGGCTGGTACGCAGAGATCCGCCACGCGGAAGACACCGTGTCGCGTTACTGCCATATGGTGCGACAGCCGATTATCCGAATAGGACAGACGGTGATCGCCGGGCAGCCAATCGGCCACGTCGGCAGTTCCGGAAACTCCTCCGGCCCCCATTTGCACTACGAGATCCATGAAGGCTATCCCGCCACCGAGGACAACGCCGTTGACCCGGTTCCTTTCATGCGCCATAAAGGCGTGACCCTATAAATTCATAAAGTGATTCTCCGCACAAGTCAAGAAGGCCCGCACGGGTTGCGGTGAGCGCCGCGCGTCCGGTCCGCCGGGCGCGCGGCGTAGTCATTTCAACTCAGAAACCACGACCCCGTAAGACAGTCTGAGCGGCCCCCGCGCCGTGCACCCTTGCAGCCCAGGGAGTCGCGCCGAACATGCCGCAGCGTCGGACATGGGGCCGTCAAATGGCGTTTCGGGCGGTGGTAGCGGTTCCTGAATCGAGAACGGAAGCGGCGCACGGTGGTGCCCCGTAAAGAGTCTTGCCCAACGGGGTTGACAATCATCCGGTGCAGAGGGTCCATGGACGTGGGCAACAAAAACCGCCCCGGCGGAACCGCAAACAATGCGCGTTACGCGTACGCGGAATCGCTATTTGTCGACCCCTTATGTGGAGGTGTATTGCCATGACCGCAAACATCGTTCTCACCCCCGGCACCGACGAGGCCCGATCCGCCGTCGCCGAGGCGCTGCGCACCTACCCCGGCGTCACCGCCCGCAAGTTGGCCGGACAGGGAAACCTGCCGCTACCGGTCGTCACCGAGGCGCTCACCGCCATGGAGGCCACCAGGACCGCCACCCGTACCCCCGACCCGACCAAGGGCAACCGCAAGAGCGCCGACACGTGGGAACTCGCCACCCCCACCGGCGCGACTGACGAGGCGACGCCGGCCGACGACGCCCCGCCAACGACCGATGCGCCCCTGGATGCGACCGACGAGCCGACCTCAGCCGACGACGCCAGCGACGCGACCGCAGACGCCACGGACGAGCCGACGCCCGCCGACGACGCCAGCGACGCAACCCCGGACGCGACCGACGAGGCGACCCCCGCCGACGACGCGAACGGGGGCGGCGGGGCGGACGAGTCCCCGCTACCGGAGGCTCCCGTGTCCGGTGCGCCGGTGTCGGGGGTGCCGGTCGCCCCGCGTCAGCCTGACCTCAAGGTGTTGATCATGGCCGGTGTGTTGGGCGGGCACCCGGACGGCATCACCGCCGACAACGCGATCAACGAGAGCGGTCTGTCGGTCGTCATGGGCGACACGATCCTCGCCGCGATGGAGGTGGCCGGGGCCGCGCGTCGCCTGCCGGTTGACGACGACGGTAACGAGCTGTGGGTCATCGGGGACGGCGACCTCGCCACCGTGGACCCGGCCAACGCCCCGACGCACACCACGTGCCCGACGTGCGGTCACACGCGCAAGATCCGCCGCCCTTCCGCCCGGCGCACCACCGGCACCGGCCGCACGACCGCCGAGATCAACAGCGACGGGTCGGTCAAGCTGGCTAAGAACGAGTTGCGGCACCGGGTCGAGGCGTTCATGCGCGACCTCGGCCCCGGCCACGACGTGACCCCCGGCACCGTCGCCCGTGAGATCGGCGGACGCAGCCCCGGCGCGGTCCGGAACGCCATGGAAAAGCTCACCGGGTTCGGGGTGCTGATCCTGACCCGTGAGGCCCCGGAAACCTACGCCCTCGCGGACAACCCGCCCACCCCGACCGCCGAGGTTCGCGCGTTCCTGACCACGCCGCAGACCGACGACACCACCACCGCCGACGAGGCCGACACCGACGAGGCCGCCGCCGCGCCGATAGCGGCCTGACCGACCGCCCCCGCCGGGGCCGGGCACCACGCCCGGCCCCGGCACCCGCACGCCCACCCACAGATGCCACGGAAGGAAGGGACATGATCACCCCCCACAGCCACCCCAACCACCCCCACGCCGCCCACGGCCCGACGCACGCGCCGGGTTCGCTGCGCTGCCCCGAATGCGGGGAACCCGCCCGGCCCGCACCGCCGCGTGACTGGCCCCTCGACGGGTTCGCCTCACGTCCGGCCGCGTCCCATGACGACGACGCCCCGCTATGCCCGGTGCCCGGCCCGAACGGCTCGCAACCGGCCGTACCGGTCGGCGCTCCGGTACGCCTGACCATGTGGCAGGCCGTCCGGCAATCGTGGCTCATTCATCCTGATTGGAGCGTCGCCGATCACCTTGCGTGGCTCGATGACCAGGCGTACGACACCGGCACCCTGACCGGTGACCCGGCCGAGGTGGTCGGTCGGTGGCTCACCGAACACCGCCGCCCCGGCCCGCCGACGAGGCCCGGGTGTACGTGGTGGCCGGGGGCGACATGGTGGCCGTGTTCGACTCGGCGGACGAGGCCGGCATCATGTCCGTGACGATGACCGGCGCGAATCTCGAACCGGACACCCTGTGCCTGACCGAGGCGCAATGGGAACAAGCGCACGCCATGTTGCGGTCACAGCTACCCCACATCACCGTGACCGATGCCCGGCCCACCCATGAGGCCGGTACGGCATGACCGGCCCATCGGACACCGGCCCAGCCACCGACCGGCCCGACATCCCGCAGCGTTGGCCGCGCGTCCTCACGACGCACGGCGCGGCCTACCCATCCCGCCGGTCAACATTCACCCCAACCCGACCGGCGACGGCTCCCACGTTGACTTCACCACGATCAACACCACCGTCTCGACCCGCCTCGCTGTCGAACGGAGGTGCTCGTTGTGCGGTGAGTCAATGGGCTATTGGGTGGCGTTCCTCGGCGGACCTCGGGCGGCCGAGTTGATGCGCTACGCCGACCCGCCGGGGCACCCCGAGTGCATGGCCGCCGCATTGTCGCTGTGCCCGCACATCGCGCTCGGTCGGCACCGCCGCGCCCACGCCGACCGTCCCGGGGCGGGCATCATCCCGCAGGGATCGCACGGCGACAAACCCGACCGCTACCTGTTGGGCATCACCCGCGACTACCGGACTGGGTTCATTCCCGAACACGGGTTCACCGTGTACCTACCGGCCCCTTTCGAAACCGTCCGCGCGTACGCGTACGGCCCGGATGGGCTGCTACGCCCGGCCACCGACACCAGGTAGGCCGCGCCCGACGGCGGTCGTCAGATTCGCCGCAGAAACCTTCATCGACTCCACCCGATCGCCTTGATCGTCCCGTCGAGGTAGGAAACATTGTTGTTGACGGCGCGGTCGGGGGTTGCAACCCCCGGCCCGCCGCCCGCCAAAACACAAGCTGGAAGGGGTGCCACCGTGGCACACGAACTCGAAACTCTCGCGAACGGCCAGACGGCCTTCGCCTCCGCGCGGCTGACCGCCTGGCATCAGCTCGGCACCGTGGCCGACGAGTGCATGACCGCTGAGGAGGTCATGAGCAAGGCGTGGCTCGGCGGGTGGGAGGTCCGCAAGATCGCCCTTCAGGGCATCGAGGTCACCGAGCGCGGGGTGACGAAGGTCGACTGCCCCGACAAGTACATGACCGTGCGGACCAACCCTGTTACGGGAGAGACGGAGTACCTCGGGGTGGTCGGCGAGGACTACGGTGTGGTGCAGAACGAGCAGGTCGCTGAGACGCTCAACCTCCTGGTTGACGCCTCCGGCGCGCACTTCGAGACCGCCGGCTCGATGCGTAAGGGACGCTCGGTGTTCGTCACCATGAAGTTGCCCACCGCGATGCAGATCGCCGGCGTGGACGATATGGACCTGTACCTCGCGGCCACCACCTCCCACGACGGCACCGCCGCACTACGCCTCGATGCGACACCGGTGCGGATCGTGTGCAAGAACACGCAGAACCTGGCCTTCGCCCGGTCGGTCAGCTCGTACACGTTCCGGCACACCTCGAACGTCACCAGTAAGATCGGCGAGGCCCGGCAGGCCCTCGGCCTGATGTGGAAGGCGTTCGGCGACTTCGAGACCGAAGCCGAAAAGATGATCAACGAGTCGTTGACCATGGGTGAGTTCGAGAAGATCGTCGCGCAGGTTTGGCCTGTTGCGCCCGACGCCTCCGACGTGGCGAAGAACAACGCGAAGCAGCGCACGGCCACGCTGCGCTACCTCATCCGAGACGCGGACACGCAAAAGGCGATCAAGGGCACCCGGTGGGCCGGCTTCCAGGCCATCACCGAGTACGTGGACCACTTCGCCCCCGCCAAGACGGACCTCGCCCGCGCGACGCGGGCGCTGACCGGTGCCGGTGCGGACCTCAAGGCCCGCGCGTTCGAGCTGCTGGCGGTCTGACGTGGCCCGGCACGGGGGCCGGGCCACCACGCCCGGCCCCGGTACCGGCGAGCACCCCGCCACCGGTACCGCGTCCGTTCCCACGCGCGTCGCCGAGCCCATGCTCGCGCCGGAGCCCACCGCCACCTCCATGATCGGGCTGGCCAACCAGGTGTCCGCCCACCACGCGGCGGCCGAGGTCGCCCGCGCGATGGCCGAACACTCGACGAGCGAAGCCGAACACGCCCACCTGTTGGCCCGCGCCGAGCAGTGGGAAGCCCTCGTCAACGAGCAGTGGAACGCCCTCTGCTCAGCGATCTGGGCGACTGCACCCGGCGGGGCGACGGTCGAGCGGTTCCTGCCGGTCCGGCCGCTGACCAACGGCCACGTCGAGTTGCACACCTACAGCACGGAGGGCCGCCGTCTCGTCGTGCTGCTCACCGGTGCGCAGGCCCTCGCCGTGGGCGCGCACCTGACCGCGTACGGGGCGCTCAGCCTCGACCGCAGCGGCCAAAAGCTCGACTCCGGCCTACCCCACGTCAAGGCCGCGCCGCCTTTCGACGCGGACGTGACCGCCGGTCAACCGACCACCCCGGACGGTGCTGACGGGCCACCGCCCGCTCATCCCTGATCGCCGGTGGATGTGCCGCGCGGCCACGGTCGCACCCCGGGCCGTGCGGCACGCCCGGCGGCATCCCCTCGACATCATCGCGGAGCACCCATGAGACCCGAACACCTGTTCACCGTCGCCGTCGAATTCGCGGAGGCGACCGGCAAAGCCGAACGCGCCCGCGCCCTAGCGGCCAGCGCCACCGGCGACGAGCGCACCGTCCTCACGAACACGGCGACACGCTACGAGGCGGTTCTCACGCGCCGGCGTGAGTTCCTCCGCGCCTCGCTGCGTGAGGCCCTGGGCGGAACCGTCATCGCCGAGCCGGACACCGAGCAGCCCGCCGCACTCTGGCGGCGGCGCCACGTCGAGGTCCGCGCCCGCACCGGCGACGGCTCCCGCGTCCGAGTGCGCTGCACCCCGATGCAAGCCGTCGCCCTCGGCACCGCCCTCATCGGCCTCGCGGCCCTGACCGATCAACTCGGCGGCGGCGTTCTGGGCGACACCATCGCCACCTTCCCACCCACCTCCCACTCCACCGCGGAGCCCGAGGCGAGCGGCGAGAACGGGACGCCGGCATGACGACCTTCATCGACTGCTCCGAGAACACCGACGGCATCGGCGACGGCCAGCGCACCCTCGACGGTCAGCACCTCGCGGACGCACTCGCCAAGCTCGGCACGGTCGACCCGATCTGCGTCGAGGTGCTGACCCGGCTCAACCTGCGGGTCTACCCCGGCGAGCCCGGCGACCGCACCGCCTACGTCGTCCTCGACGTGCACGGCGTCTCCATCGGCGTCAAACGCCGCGCCGCCGACCTCTACCTGCACGCCGACACCACCGAGACCGACGACCGACTCATCGCTCTCGAGATCAACGGCTACGGCGAAACCGACCACCCCACCAACCCCTCCCACCCCGGCCCCTGAACGGAGCACCGATGTACCGCTCCATGGAATACGGCGACACCGCCCGCGTCATCACCCCCACCGACGCCACCGAACACCGCCTCGGCACCATCACCGACGTCACCTACTCCACCCCGCACACCACCTACGCACGCCGCTACACCCTGCGCTTCCCCGGCGGCACCGAGCGCACCCACCCCGCCGATCACGTCATCAGGTGCACCCGCGCCGACGACCACGCCGCCCTGGAGGCCGCCTTCACCACCGCATGCGCGGCCCTACGCGCCGCCTGCCGCATCGCCCACGACTACGACCCCGACCTCAGCGTCGGAACCGCGAGCCTGATCCGGCGACTGGTCGACCTCAGCCGGCTACGCCTCGGGCTGACCCTCAACCCGTCCGGCACCACTGGCGTGGCCAACACCGACTCGCCGAACACCCGCAACCAGGACGGGAGTAACCAGTGATGCCGCACCTTCCGCAGACCAACCAGTCCGGGGAACCTTTCGGGCCGGGTGCGCTCGACTCCACCTCGGCGCCACTACTGGAGTCGCCGTACTGCCGACGCTGCCGACGAGGCGTCAGCATCCGCATCAACGACCTCGGCATGGTGACGTACCAGCACGCCAACGAACGAAGCGACAACGGCGACCACGACCCTGAGCCAGCACCCGTCACCGGGATCCCGAACCCGATCATCGAGTGCGACTTCTGCTCCGCGCCCGACGCCGCCTGGATCTACCGGTGCGGCAATCAATTCAGCGAGCACCGCCGCGTCACCACACAAGTCGTCAGTGTCAGCGACTACCGGTCTCGGCACGCAGCGGCCCGGGTGCGCCGCACCGACACCGAGCACGCTGTCACTCAGGCGTGGGGTGAACGGTGGCCTGCTTGCCACGGCTGCGCCGACCTTATCGAGGCCCGCGACCTCTACGGGCTGATCCGCCGCGTGGTCGACGCGCTGCCCGCCAAGCTCACCCGAGGCAAACACCTCGTACGCGTTCGCGGGGAGCTGCATGCCACCTACTCCGAGGTATTTGACACCCTCGCGTCCGGACGAGGCCGCATCATTCCCGGCCATCCTCTCGGCGTCTGGCCCGATCCGGAGACGACCTCATGACCGACACCGCACGGCACCAGCGGCTGGGGTCCACCCACGCGAAGGCCCGCCGCCGCCTCGGCGCGGTGTGCGCGGCCGACGACGGACCGCTGACCCGCATCACCGACGACCCGCACCTCGTCACCTGCTCAGACTGCGAAGGACTGGCCGAGTTCGACGCACTACCCGACGACGCGACCGCAGGCGATCCGCGTGTCATCGAGGTGCTGCGCGAGGTCACGCGCGGCAGCTGCCGCAAGATCGACGGGGTGTTGGTGGACATGACCACCGCCGCCGCGATCCTGACCGTCTACGACGCGCTGAAACCCGCCACACGGGTGAAACTGGCCGCGCTGCGCATCGACCGGATGGCGCAGGTGGCGTGGCGGCTGCTGCGCCCGCACGTCTAGGCAGTGCGAGTCGGTGGCCGGCGGGCACACCCGAGGGTGCGTGCAATTCCCGACCGGCCACCTCGCCCACTCCGGGCCGCCTGCGGACACAAGGCCGCTTCTACCCGAGCCAGGGCGTGCCGCCGATCCTACGGCGACTCCCGCCTGCCTTGACGGCACGGCACGGCAGAGAGCTACGCGGAGGGAGGATGGGCGACATGGCACGACGCGTGATCGGCGGACGGACCGCCCTCGACCGGGCCGGTGTCGCCGCGCACACCGGCGCGGCCTACTCCACAATCAACCACTGGCACTCCCGCCGCGCCCGGTTCGGCTTCCCGGAAGGATTTCAGCACGACGGTCAGGAGTGGTTCTGGCGCGACGACATCGAGGCGTTTCACGTCGCCCACCTGGCGGCGAAACGCGCCGAGCTGACGAAGGTCGATCGCCGCGGCCACTCCGAAGACCTGATTGGCTCGGGCGCGGCGGCGAGGGTCCTCGGCTACACCTCCTACCGCAACCTGCCCGACACCCTGTACGCCCACCCTGACCGGGTTGAGGTGCTGCCGGACGGGCGGATGCGCCGACTGTGGTTCCGGCGCACCGTGTGGGCCGTGGCCGACGCCCGTACAGGCCGACAGTCCACCGGCCGCACTCCCGGCACCACCGGTGCCCGCAAACCGCACCCGTACGCCGATGACCCTCGGCTTCGGTCAGCCATCGCGCTCTTGGCCGAGGCCGACCGGACCGGGCGGGACCGGCGCGGCCTCGGTGTCGCGCTGGCTCAGCAGCTCGGCATCGCCCAACGCACCGCGCAACGGCTGATCGCCGCCGCGTACGAGACGAGCGGCACCTCTTCCCGGCAAATGGCCTGAGAGCGACAGGTGCCGCCGAGACTGTCGCCCGGCCTCGGCGGCCCCTGTCCTACGAGCTGCCTAGTCTTCGTCGTCCTCGGCAGCGGCCCGAGGCGTCGGAACCTCCATCAGGTAGCGCAGCGCGCCGTTGATATCGGTGTCTCGGCTGTCGGCAGTGCGCTTGAGCACGTCGTACACGTCGTCAGCGACCTCGATCGTGCGGAGGTCCGGTGTTCGGTCGGTCATGTGTGGTCCCTTCTGGCAGCGGTCGGCGTGGTGCCCGTTCGGGCAGCGTGCCTATCCACGCTGACCTCGACGGTGCGATCAAGACGGCCGGTGGTCCCAGGCCAGGGCTACGACTGACAGCTCTATTCGAGAGTGGCCTCCTCGCGCGTCTGATCGTGTGCGGCGAGCTGACGGACCGGTGGGAGCGCGTATTCGGTACGGGCGAGTTCGGCCGTTGCCGCCTGGGCCGCTACTGACAGTTCTCGGGCGCACCCCGCCGGCGGCACCGTGCTTGACTGCCCGGATGGAGCTGGGTATCGATGTTGAAGGCACGCGGCTGGCTGCGACGCTCGACCTGCCGACCGGGCAGGTCCGCGGCGCCGTGGTCATCCTTCACGGCGCGCAGGCGGGGCACCGCTCGTACTTCTGCTACACGCACCTCGCCCAGATCCTGCCCGGCGCGGGGATCGCAGTCCTGAGGTATGAGCGTCGACCCCGCATCGACGGTCACGACGTGCCGCTGGCCGACCAAGCCGACGACGCGGCTGCAGCCATCGCCGTGCTTCGTCGATACGTTGGTGAGGTGCCGGTCGGGTTGTGGGGCTGGAGCCAGGGCGCCTGGGCAGCGACGTTGACCGCAGCGCGCAACCCCGGCCTGGTCGCCTTCCTCATCCTCGTGTCCTGCAGCGGAGTCAGCCCCGCCGCGCAGATGCGCTACGGCACCGCCGAACAGTTACGCCAGCACGGCTTCACCGATGCGGACCTTCTAGACTTGGACCATCTGCGCGACACGGTCGAGGAGTACCTGCGTGGGCACACCGGCCGGGCATCGGCGCAGCACGCCGTAGACCGTGCCGCAGCGCGCCCATGGTTTCCGCTGGCGTGGCTACCCCGCGAGCTTCCCACCGAGCCCGGCATCTGGACCGACATGGACTTCGATCCAGAGCCGGTGTTCGCGCAGGCGAACTGTCCAGTGCTGTTGTTCTACGGAGCGACCGATGTCTGGGTGCCGGTCGATGCGAGCCTCGCCGCCTGGCGGCGCGCCGCCACCACCGAAGCGCTGGACCTGATGATCTGCCGGCTCGATGGATGCGACCACCTGCCGAGCTTCGACGAGCGCGAAGATATCGAGAGCATCAGCAGTCAGTACAGCACGACGCTGGTCACCTGGCTCGACGGCCATCTGGGCACCGGCACGGCCGGCAGGCGCGGTTGTCGCGGTGACAAATCATGACCTTGGACTGGGGTAGCGGCTCCAGGTGCCGCCGGCATTGGTGACTTGGCGGGTCGCGGTGGTGGGGTGGAAGCCGAGGGCGTCGGCGACGACCGGGGCGGGTGCTTGCAGGACGAGTTGGCGTAACGCGGCGACGCGGGCTTCCTTGATCGGGAACCCGAGCGCGCGGAGCCGGTTGTGCAGGGTGGTGTAGGCGACGGGCTGTCCGGCGAGCCGGCCGGGAAACAGCAGGGCCGGCGGCGGGCCGGCCGCACGACGGCGAATGCTTCATCAGATGACTCGCAGTGGTTATGGCACGTTATATCGATGAGGTGGGGCGAGAACCGCTGACCGAACGCGTGTCTTGGCGCAGCGTGGCGAGGAGTTCCGACACGGCGCTGTTGCGGATCGAGTGGCCGTTCTGGCGTATGCGGCGTGCAAGGGCATCTCGGCTGACAGTCTGGCCTTCGCGGATCAGCTCGTCGCGGGCGGCGCGGGCGGCGGGCAGCAGCGGTACGAGATCCCGGGCAAGGTCCACATCGGCATCGTCTGTGTCGTCGGACGAGTCGTTATCGTGAGATTCCGTGTCGAGGTCATGACCGGGCTCATTGGTATCTGATTCGTGGCCGTCTTCCGAGCGTTCGGCGGTGTCAGGAGCCTCATCGAGACGCTTCCTGTCGATATCAATATCGACATCGACGTCATCGGGAGCGGGCTCGGGTAGTGGTCTCCGATCCGGTGGCGTGGATTCGTTGTTGCCGGGGGAGGGTTCGACAGATGCCGCTGCGGCGCGCTCGGCCGGTGACGGTGCCGTTGGTGCCTCGGTCGGCACGGCGTGCGGTTGGCGTTCGGCTTCGCGGCGGCGGGCGGCGAGTTCCACGAGCGATACTGACGCGACGATGATCAGCCCGTCCACCGAGAGCGGTAGGAGGTAGGGCACGGTTCCGGTCTCGCCGTATCGGGCGACGACTCCGACCATGTGGTGATAGCTGATCCACGCGGCGATGGCGGCGATAGCTGAGGCGGCGACGACTCGGATGGCGCCGAGTGAGCGCCGGTGAACGGGTACCCGGGTGACCAGCTCGACGGTGATCAGCAGGGCCAGCGGTGGCCACGCCGCGATGGCCTGGGAGATCGGGTTCGCTTGCGCGTGCAGGATGTTCGCGGTGACCGAGGCGGCCACGCCGAGTGCCAGCGTCGCCCGCACGGCCCATTGCATCCGCTGGAGCTGGCTGCCGTTCATGGCCGTCCTCCGCTGGCCGGGGCGACGGGTTGGAGCTGCCGTTCGGCGACGCGGCGGGTGGCCTGGGACGGTTCGGCGTCGCCCAGGTCCGCGAGGCGTTCCTCCAATCGGCGCAGGGTGCGCCGCACGGCGTCGGGCCGTAGCTGTCGGCCGTGGATGCGCATGATCCGCTGGTACAGCTCCTCGTTGACGGGGTCGAGGTCGGTGGCGCGTTCGAGGGCGGCGATGGCCTGGTTAGGGTGGTCGGGTTCGAGGATCTCGGCGATGCGGGCGTAGGCGGTGAGGATCTGATGGCGGTAGCTGGCGGCGTAGTCGGTGGCCCAGAGGTGGTTGTGGCTTTCGGCGAAGTCGCCCCTGTACAGCTCGGCCGCCCGGCGCAGCGCGGCCAGGATCGTCGCCTCGTCGTCGGTGGTGGTGGCCTGGTCGATGGCGGTGAGCATCTGCCAGAGGTCCACGGTGACGGTCTCGGGGTCGAGCTGGTATCGGGTGGTGGCGGGGGCGTAGACGATGAACATGGGCTCCTCGTGGCCGGTGGCGGCGCGTAGCACCCGCCGGGCGGAGGTGATGTCGGTTCGGACGCGTTTGACGGCGGCGGTCGGGTCGATGTCGGGGTGCAGGTCGGCGGCGAGCTGATCGAGGGTGCGGCCGGCGGGGTGGGCGGCGAGGACGGTGAGCGCGGTGTAGGAGCCGCTGCGCATTCCGGTGGCGATCGGACCGGCGTCGGTGGCGACGGTGACCGGGCCGAGCACCCGGAGCCGGACTAGGGCCGCCGCGTCGCCGGGCTGGACCGGTACGCCCTCGGTCGTCTCGACGATCGCCGCGGCCGGCGAGATCTCGGCGGGCGGGTCGTCGACGTCAGCGCCCGCCTCGGGACGGGCTATCGCGTCGGTGAGCATGGAGAGGATGGCGGCGAGGTCGTCCGCGCCGAGGGTGGACAGCCGGGTCACCGAATGCGGTTCGTCGCCGGTGGTGGTGCCCTCGGCGGTGATCTCGACGGTGGGGATGCCGTTGTGCGGGCCGAGGATGACGGGGTGTAGGTCCAGGGCGGCGCGGTGGGTGGCGACGGCTTGGAGGCGGGCGGCGTGCCGGGGGCTGGACTCGATGAGCAGCACGTACGGCGGTTGGGTCTCGGCGTGGTCGGTGCGGGCGTTGAGGTCGCTGATTGTCTCGGCGTGGAAGGTGTCGAGCAGCCGGCGTCGGCCGATCATCTCCTCCTCGGCGTGGGTGACCGCCGCAGCGATGTCGGCGAGCAGGACGAGGCGTTCTCCGTCGTAGGCGGTGCCGTCGGGGTCCAGCCCCACCAGCGGGGCACCCGGCGGCAGAAGTCGAGCGAGTAGGTCTGCCGTGGTGACGACTACCGGGCGGGCGGTCGCGCTGTCGGTGACGCCGGTGGTCAGGGCAGCGGCGAGGACGGCGCGGGCTGCCGGGATGGCTGCGTCTCCCTTCAGGGCAAGGCCAGGACCGGGCAGGTGGAACAGGCTCACTTCGTTGCCGTCCCGGTCGACGCCGACCGGAGCCGGTACGGCAGGGCTGGCACGGCGGTGGTCACCAACGGCGGCGCTGAGGTCGCGGCTGCCGATGGTCTCGACGTCAATGAGCCACGGCGGAGCCAGGGTGGATTGCGCCCCAGTGCTAACGGATGCCGGGAAGATCAGCCGGGCGTGGCGGTGTCGGTGGAGACGGAGCAGCGCGGCCACGGCGGCGATGGCGGCGGCCAAGCCGAGGCTGATCCAGCCCTGCGTCGGCAGTGCCACCCCAGCCTCGTCGCTTGGCTGATCGGGGAGCGATTCGGAGGCGGGTGCCGCACCGTCGGCAGGGACGCTCGGCGTGGCCGGCGCGGGGGTGGGCGGCCTCGGCGTACTCGCTGTCTTGTTGTGGGGGGCCGGTATGGCGCTGGCTGGTGGTGCCGGCGGCGGCGCGGTGGGCGCGGTGTCGGTTGTCCCGGGTGCCGCGACGTCAGGGCTGCCAGGGTTGGGAGCGGTGGGATCAGGTATGCCAGGTGCTGGCGTGGTTGCACGCGCGGGGAGAGCGAGTGTCCATCCGACGTGGATCTCGTCGGGGTCGGTGAGGGCGTAGCCGTTGGCCTGTTTGTGGCCCCGGTTGAGTGTGTAGATTTCCCGCCAGCGTTCTGGGTCACCGAGATGCTTCGCGGCGAGGTCCCAGAGGGTGTCTGCGGCGACGACTCGGCACGTGTCACGCGGGGTGGAAGGAGCCACGTTGGCGGCGGCTTCCTGGCGAAGGGTCGGTGGCGGGGCGGATCGGACGGGGACGGTTAGGGCAGGCGGCGTTCCCAGGGTTTCCCCGCGTGGCACTCGTGATGTGGGTGCCGGCGGGGCATTCAGGGCGTCGAGAGTGAGTCGCTCCTCGGCTGCCGACGATGGGGCGTTTGGTGACGGCTCGGCGTCCATCGCGACAGTGTTGTCGGCGGCAGCGGGCAACGCGGCCACCGTGGTGGCGGCAGTGCTGCCGAGCAACACGGCCGTGAGCGTTTGCAGTGGCCGGGGTAAGTGCAGCACGACGTGCCAGCGCAGGCGGTCGGCGAGGGATTGGCGGGTGTGTTCTGCGATGGCGACGGCAAGGAGTAGCCACAGCAGCCAGGCCCCGACTTGCCCCAGCAAGGCGAGGAAACCGGCGCTCAGTGGCTGGCTCAGCCACCCACGTAACTGGTCCGCCGACACTACCCCGGGGCTGATCCAGCCGACCCGGTAGAGCAGTATCGGTGGTGCCAGTGCGAGCACGAAGGTGCCGGCGCGTATGAGCACTGCTGAGGTTCGTATCGCCATGGGGTGTCTCCCTCCCGAGGTGCGCAAAGGGCGGTGAGACAGACCGTAGGAGCTGGATGCGCTGCTGAACCGATGCCGGTGCTAACAGCACCTCACACGGCCTTACACGGCCTTACACCGGCAGGTCACAGCCTTGCCGTTCCTCCGCGTCCCGCGACGTGGGGGGTGAGGTGACGATGCGGATTCGTTGCTGCTTTCTTCCCTCTTCACAAACACGCTCTTCGATGGACATGATCGCTGTAGACGAATTGCCGTCTACCCGATGTCGAGGAGGCCGCTATGCGGATACGACTTTCTGCCCACTTCCCCCGCGCTGCGCATGCCGTCGCGGTTGCCGCCGCCGTAGTAGTCGCGAGCGCTGGCCTCGTCGGCCTCAGCGCTCAGCCGGCGCCAGCCACGCCCCCGGGCATCCCATCGAAGGCGACAGCGCAATCGCAGCTCAACGCGCTGATCGTGGCCACAGAAGGCTCGACCAGCGGCTACTCCCGCGACCTGTTCCCGCACTGGATTGCCATCAGCGGTAGCTGTAACACCCGCGAGCAGGTCCTCAAGCGCGACGGCACCTCGGTCGTCGTCGACAGCTCCTGCGCGGCCACCTCGGGTCGCTGGTACAGCCCGTACGACGGGGCGACCTGGACGGCGGCCTCCGACGTCGACATCGACCACGTGGTGCCTCTCGCGGAGGCGTGGCGCTCCGGCGCCAACTCGTGGACCACCAGCCGCCGGCAGAGCTTCGCCAACGACCTGAGCCACCCGCAGTTGATCGCGGTGACGGACAACGTCAACCAGGCCAAGGGCGACCAGGACCCCTCCACCTGGCAGCCGCCCCTGTCGTCGTATCGATGCACGTACAGCAAGATGTGGATCGCAGTGAAGTACACCTGGGGCCTGAGGCTGCAATCCTCGGAAAAGTCGGCGCTACAGGCCGTGCTCAACACCTGCAGCTCTTGACCACAGCATCGGCCAGCGGCAGCTGAGGGTTTCCAGTTAAGCGGTGTCGGGAGTTGCCTCGTCGGCGTGGGGTGACTTGGGTGGTGGCGATTTGGGTTGCTGATTGATGGCGCTGTTTCGTAGGTCGGTCAAGGTGGATACCGCCGCGTCTCGGCGTGGGCTGAACGCCTGCGGTTCGGTGGCTGCGAGTTCGTGGAAGTACCGCACCCCTTCGGCAACTGAATCGAGGATCTGCTCCGACGTCTCTCCGAGAATGCGCGCTATGTTTCCGACGGTCCACAGGGACGTGGCGAGGTTGGGTAGGTAGGCGTCGCGGTTGCCGTCGGCCAATTCCCGGTTAAGCTGGACGGCTTCCTGGCTGGCGGCGAGCGCCTCGGCGCGGCGTCCTGCCGCTGCCAACTGAACGGCGTGGTTGTTCAGCGACATGGCGAGGTCGGGTAGGTAGGCGTCGCGGTTGCCGTCGGCCAACTCCCGGCGCAGGTCGAGGGCTTCCTGGCTGGCGGCGAGCGCCTCGGCGTGGCGTCCTGCCGCCAGCAACTGAAGAGCGTGGTTGTTCAGCGACGTGGCGAGGTTGGGTAGGTAGGCGTCGGGGTTGCCGTCGGCCAACTCTTGGTAGAGGTCGAGGGCTTCTTGGCTGGCGGCGAGTGCCTCGGCGTGGCGTCCTGCCTCCGCCAACTTGGGAGCGTGGTTGTTCAGCGACATGGCGAGGTCGGGTAGGTAGGCCTCACGGTTGCCGTCGGCCAACTCCCGGCAGAGGTCGACGGATTCCTGGCTGGCGGCGAGTGCCTCGGCGCGGCGTCCTGCCTCCGCCAACTTGTGAGCGTGGTTGTTCAGCGACGTGGCGAGGTTGGGTAGGTAGGCGTCGGGGTTGCCGTCGGCCAACTCCCGGTAGAGGTCGAGGGCTTCCTGGCTGGCGGCGAGTGCCTCGGCGCGGCGTCCCACTTCCGCCAACTTGGGAGCGTGGTTGTTCAGCGACGTGGCGAGGTTGGGTAGGTAGGCGTCGGGGTTGCCGTCGGCTAACCTCCGGCGCAGGTCGAGGGCTTCCTGGCTGGCGGCGAGTGCCTCGGCGCGGCGTCCCACTTCCGCCAACTGAAGAGCGTGGTTGTTCAGCGACATGGCGAGGTCGGGTAGGTAGGCGTCGGGGTTGCCGTCGGCCAACTCCCGGTAGAGGTCGAGGGCTTCCTGGCTGGCGGCGAGTGCCTCGGCGCGGCGTCCCACTTCCGCCAACTGAAGAGCGTGGTTGTTCAGCGACATGGCGAGGTCGGGTAGGTAGGCGTCGGGGTTGCCGTCGGCCAACTCCCGGTAGAGGTCGAGGGCTTCCTGGCTGGCGGCGAGTGCCTCGGCGCGGCGTCCCACCTCCGCCAACTTGTGAGCGTGGTTGTTCACCGACGTGGCGAGGTTGGGTAGGTAGGCCTCACGGTTGCCGTCGGCCAACTCCCGGTAGAGGTCGAGGGATTCCTGGCTGGCGGCGAGTGCCTCGGCGCGGCGCCCCACCTCCGCCAACCGAATGGTGTGCAGGGTCAGTAGGTACGCTCGGTCGTTTGACTCGGTCTCCGCAGCCGCGGCGGTCAGCGCGTGAGTGGTCAATGCGACCGCGATCCGGCCGAACTCGATCGAGGGGTGCGGCACCCGCCGCGCTGTCCGCTGGACCCAGTCGGGATCGAGTTCAGCCGTGACGAGCAGGGCCGCGGCCCGCGAGGCGAGCATTCCGGGAAACTGGTGGCCGACCTGGAGCACGGCCTCAGTCATCACCGGCAGATCCGCGGCCAGCGCCACCTCGATCATCTCCGCAGCGTCGGACTGGTGGCTGCGCGCTCGGCTCAGAACCGTCAACGCCTGGACCGCCTGACCGGGAGCCAACCCTTGCAGGATCCTGCTGCGCTCGGCCGGGGTGCTTTCGGACAGGACCGCGACCGCCAGGTTCTCGGCGAGTAGGTCCGGCTGCAATGTACCCAGCCCACCGCCCGTCCCGGCTGCCGGGTACAGACCGTACAACCAGTCCACGTACCCGTTGACCACCTCTGGCTGCGCCCCGCCTAGGCCCGGCACCCGGCGGACCAGCTCCATGGCCTGCTCACGGCTGTCCGCACCCAGCAGCGCCGCCACAGCGACTAACCGCCGCAGTACGCCGTCGGCATTTGACGCACCCGCACCTGGTAGACCATCGCGGCGGGCCCGGTGCCGCCAGTACCGGGCCTCATGGCCCAGCACCTCGGCCAGCACGTCGTACCGGTCATCACCACGGGGCCCGCCCAACACCGCCAGCAGCGCCTGCGCATGCAACCGCAACACCGGAACATCAGAACCCAACCCGCCCAGTGGAACATCACCCGGAGGCCGGCGACCCAGCCGGGCGGAGAACGCCACCATCGCCTCCCCCACGATCTGCTGCGGGGTGTAGTCCTCAATACGAGCCGGTACCTCTATGACGTTCGCCGGCAGGGTCAACGCGTCCACCAGATGGGCCTGTGGCGGGTACGCCGCCGACAGCGATGACCACCACAACCCGGCCGACCGGGCCAGCAACAACACCCGCACACCACCGGCCCCCTGCGCGATACACAACAGGTGCGCCAACGCGTGCGGGTCACGGGTCTCGGCGTAATCCACCGTCAGCAACAACCGGCCCGGCCGGTCACCCGTCTCAAGCTGCCCGGCGACCGTCGCCTCCCCGTCGAGTGCCACAGCCCAGCACTCCCAGCCCGTCAACCGGCCCGCGAAATGTCGCCCCAACCGGGTCTTGCCTACACCGCCCGCACCCACCAGCAGCCGCACCACGCTCGCGTCCGGATCCGCACACCACCTGTCCAACGCCGCCAGTAGCCACCCACGACCCACGAATCCGACCACCGCCGCCTGCGGGCGCAAAAGCCACACCACCGATTCCGGCAGCTCCGCCACTAACGCCCCCGCGACCGCCCGATCCCGCCGATCCCGCCGTTGCCGCGCGACCCGAACCCACTCCAGGACCGACGGCGCGAACGCTCCCACCACCGCCGCCGCTACGCCCGCGACCACTGTCCAGACCGGCTTGTCGTCCGTGACCAAGGCCCACACCGCCGCCGCAGCGACCGCTGCCGGAACCAGCACCGCCCACCAGCAGCGCCCGACCCACCTCAACCCAGCCCGAAGCACACCCGCACGATACTGAAGGTGATCAGACCAACACACAGTCGATCGTCCCAGAATGGCATCCGCTCATCGGCATGATCGGTCGCCGCGCTGGCGTCCGTTCGCCACTACGCTCCGTGACCCGCGCGCAGCCTGCCGCCCGCCTGTCTGCGGCAGATCCGCGCGTCCGGCTTTGGTGAGCAGTCGGCTATGCAAGCTTGGCTAGAGGCGATGGTGCCCAGCGATGCTCGCCGTCGCGTCGTCTTCATCAGTGTGGCCGGCGCCCCGACCGCAGTTCTTGCCTACGATCCAGCGGCCTCGTCATACGGGCCAGCAAGCGTCTCGATCGCTAAAGGCAGCGGCTCTGGTTCCTCCCACATGAGGCTCACCAAGCACTCCCAGGGCTCATCTCCCTCGCTGACCGCGTCGACGTAGGCCTTCGCATTCCGCAGGCTCATCCGCGGCGCCTGCTGGCGGATATACCGCAGCGCCGCCATCCTGTCCCCACGCTGTACGAGGGCACGGACCTCAGCGAGCAGCGGATCGCGAGGTCTGACGCCCTTGTGCTGCCATACATGCACGTCAGCCCATCGATTTGTGCCGCAAATCGCGACTGGTATGTGGTGGATGCTGCCGTCTTCCCCATCAACAAAGTACGGGCCCTGCCCCACCAGCATGTCGGCGAGGTCACCGGAACGCAGGTACTCAACAGACTGCCAGCCGACCAACCACCCGAGGACGTGCTCCTCGACACCGCAGACTGCAACCTCGGGCACGCCGACGAGCCGTCCCTCCCGTCGCTGCCTGACCAGCAAGGCCTCGACGAGTGCGACAGCGCGCTCTCTGGTGATCACGTTGGCATCATCCGTCACGACGACCAACACACCAACCGCATTCGCAACCCAGCTCGTCACTCGTCGAGGGGTCGGTGGCACCTTCGATGTCCTACCTTTGGCACGTGCGCGCGTCGCCACCCGCCACTCAGCTGCTCAGAGTGCGCGGACGGCGGCAGATGAGCGCGCAGGGAAGGTGGAAGCCACCGACCGGGAGCGGCTGTTTATGCTTCTGCACTACGCCGATGCTCGGCCGATCAATGGGAGTCCGGAAATGCCCTCTATCCACCCAGATTGCGTGCAGTTTGCCCTGGATGAGTTGGCTGACCGGCTGGTGGTTCCAGCTGACTTGATCTCTGTTCACCGAGATGACCCCGGGCGAAGTCGTAGCCGCCGCTACCAGAGCATCCGTTACGGAGCTTTTCTCCTTACCTACGGGCCATTCGAGCGCTTCTTCAACCGGCTGATCGAACTACATGGCGGGCCAAGTCAAGGTTTATCGCTGACCACGGACAAACTGAGATCGGCCTTCGAGCAGCGACTCGCGGTGCCCAACCTAACGAGAACGTGGAAAGCACGGGTGCGAGTGGCTCCTGGCCAACGTGGTGGTGACAAGCGTTGGCGCTGGACTTACCTCGCTGGGACAGATCTTCGGGACTACCTGCTCGATGCCCGCAGGCTTCGGCACCTTCTGGCCCATGGCGCCGATCCGAGCGACGCAGAGAACGTGTCTATGACGCTATACGTGCGCCGCAGTGACGGCGGCCGCTCAGTAACTCTGATGTGGGCGGAGGGCTTTTTGCAAGCGGCGCAGGACATTGCATCATCGACCGCACGCCGGCTTGCAGGCGGAGACGTTGCCCTACCGGACTGGCCGCAGCCGGTACGGTCCGGTGTCAGTGCGCGACTACCGGATGCCCCATACCAGTAGGTCGATCTAGCCAGGTAGCCGCCTCTCCTCGTCGGTGAATGGCTGCGGCTTGCCCAACAGGCGAGCAGCAGTCTTACCGCGCAACGCTTGCAGCTGGTCAGGGGTCAGGTCATCGATCATGACGACGTTCTCGGCATGCCACTTCTCGTAGCGACGACGCTTCCGTTGGCTCTCCGATTCCTCATCTGACCCAGGTCCTTCATAAACCTCACGGGTAAGTTGCTTCTCGACCTCGACGTACTCCTCGTCGTCCATGTACGCCTGAATGCCAATCGGTGGGCCAGCGTAGACGGTCTGGCCGTTACCCAGCTCTAGGTACACCCCGTAGACAGTCTGGAAGACACCGTGATCACGTAGCGCAGCGTTGAGAAGACCCGACATGTTCTCCTTCTCGTGAAGCACGACGATCTCCTCGCCCGACTCGACCCTCTTGGGCAGCAGATCGCCCCAAGGGCTCGCGTATGGCTGCGGCTCGAACTGAAACGACGTACCGAGATCCAACTCCACGACGTAGAAGCACCTGCTGACCGTGACGGCCATCCGCCCGCTGTTCCTGGCGAAGATCGCGTTTACTGGCATCCAATCGTGCTCTTGATCTGGGGCACCCGCAACCTTGCGTCGCTTCTTTTTAGCAGGTGCCTTCTTAAGCCCCTTGCGCTTGTCCCAGGGGTCGCCCTCGACCCGCATGATCTTCGAGCGCCCGTCCCGGAAGTGCACTTGAAGGGTCCCGTGCTCGTCCACGTATCCCTGGCCAAGTTCAGCGGATATCTCAGCACCGCCTTTTCGGAATGACTTGATCGCCCATGTGATCGTCCAGGCGAGACTGCCCAGCGCCAGCACTGCGCCGATGATCGCAAAGGTGACCTGAATCCCGGACATGGGTCTCAATGTACAGGGCGGTAGCACGTGCCCCTGACGGCCAACCCTAGCGATCCTCAGCCCCACGGCTAGGGGTGCTGGGCGCACGGAGGACTCGACAAATGATCTTTACAGACCCTCGTCATTGCTCCGGGTCAGCCATGCTTGAATAATCATCGCGCAAGGGTTGGCGAAGAAGCTGACTCGGGTTAAGCCATCATCAGATCGCGAGGCTCTCGAAGCCCATTGCTGAATAGCAGAAGCGTGCTCTTCTCGGCAGAGTCGTTCGCTTGGTCCGTCGCTCGCTGCTACGTACCGCAGCCGATGACAAGCATTGATCGTGTAGCGGTGTCTAGGCAGCTCAGCGTCAAGATCCGCCAACCGATGAGAAGCTACGAAGGGAGTGTGGATCTAACGGAAGCCTCTCTGTTGCCAACGCCTTGACACAGAGAGGTGCCGTTAGCCAGACAGCCCCGCTACGAACCGTAACTCTCGGTAGCAGGAGGATCGAGGTCTAGGTTACGTGAGTCAGGCTATTGCCGGCTGACGCTGGTTGCGTTGCTGGCCCTGCTTCGGAGGCGATCGGGAGCAACGTCGTCGAGCCCTGCCTCCGATAGGAGGCGCAGGTAACGGCCCTGCAGTTCGGTGGCCGCGTCGTGGTCACCCTGAGCGGTGAGCGCGCTGCGGGCACGGGCGTGTAGATCTGCGTTGTATGGGTCGACGCGGAGGCCCGCCTGCAGCAGGGCAAGGCGGCGCGGCGGATCAGGTTCGGTGTCGGCGAGGCCGGCGCAGGCGTCGATGACATGCTGGCGGGTCGTTTCGCGAATGCGGTCGAGCCATGGCCAGACGCGTCCGGCGGCGAGCTCAGCGGGGTAGGCGTCAACGACGGCCTGCCAGGCAGCGGTGGTGTTGGTGACGGCGCTGGCGGCGTGGTGAATGGCGGTTTGCAGCTGCCACAGGTCGACGTTCAGGTGTACCGGGTTGAGGCGATAGCGGTCGTCGGTGTGTTCGATGATGTGCAGCCCGCTGGCATCCCGGATGACAGTGCGGAGTTCGCTGAGGGTGGTGTAGAGCCGTCCGGTCAGGGAGCTGCGGGGGACACCCGGCCAAATGGCATCGGCTAGCTGTGCGGTGTGAGCGCCGGTGGGGTGGTTGGTGGCGAGGAAGACGAGGATCTGGAGGGCGGCGCTGCGGCGGATGGTGAGGGGTTCGCCATCGATGAAAAGGGTGGGCTCGCCCAAGACGCGTAGCCGAAGCCTACGAGTGGAAGCATCTGGCCGGCCGCGGGGCTTGCCTCTGGTCGCTTGCTGAGGCAGCCGGGCCCTCGGTGGCACCACGTGCGGCAGGGAAGGAGGGTCCGGGGTTGCTGGGGTGGGCGGTGCCGGGTCGGGGTGAACGATGACGGCGAGCAGGTCAGTCGCTGCCACCTGATCGAGGACACACAGTCGCGGTCCAGGCTCTTCGGGCCGCGAGGGGTCGTGCAGATGGCCTGTCCGGGCGGCTTGCCAGGTTGGACCGGCCGGCCATCCTCCCAGCACAACGACTCGGCCGCCGGCCGTGGCCGCCATATCGGCGAGGTGTCTTACGTCGTAGTCGTCGCACTCGTCCTTCAGCAGGAGGACGATCCTCGGCGCGGGGAAGGACTCGATGAGCCGCGTTGCGTCGTGAATGGTCTCCACCGTAGTGAGCTGTGGTAGCCCCCGCCCGAGCGCATGTGCGTCGCCGCCCAGGACATCGGTCAGCGTTGCCCTGGTGGTGACCAGCGTTGAGGTGCCAAGGTGGTGCCCGGCCAGCAGGGCAGTAATCAGCAGTCCTCGGCCGATCGAATGCGTGCCTGGTCCGCTGACCCCCACACCGCTGACCGGGAGGGCACCGATAAGGGCAGCGAAGCTACCCGACGGCTCCGGTGCAACCGACGAGGCGGGAGCATCGGCGAAAGCTGCCTGCACGGCCGCGACGGTCGGGGGCAGTCCTGCGGTATCGAGTCCCTCGCGGCGGTGTGAGTTGGGTGGGCGAGGTCGGTAGTCGCGGCGGCGGCGCAGCCAGACGAGGGCTGCGGCAGCAGCGACCTGCCCGGCGACCTCATCAGGCAGCCACCCGCCGGCCAGGTGAACCCCGCCATCGCTCGCCGCCATGTCCTCATGAATGGGGCTGACTCTGTCGGAATCCTCGGGTGTCCCCGCTGCGAGCGGAGGCGACGGTTGCGGCAGGGCGATCGTGACCGTGTTGGTGGCGACGCCGAACACTGCGGCTCCGGCCATCCCGCTTGCCGTTGCCTGCAGCGGCGTCGGCAGCGGAAGTCGGCGCAGCCATCCCACGGTCGTCCGCAGACGGGTCAAGACCCGTACGGTGACGGTGTAGGCGAGCAGCAGCCACAACAGCCACGCTGAGATCGTTAACGCGGCGGTGAGGGTCTGCTCGGTCAAGGGCTGCTGCACCCACGCCTGCACCTGCTCCGTGCTCGGCCATCCACGTACCGGTGGGCCAACCAGAAGTACCAGCACCACGGGCGGGCCCGCCAGAAGCGCAACGACGACCAGCAGCGACATCAGATGGCGCGGCCACCGCATCTCACCCACCCCCACCCGACGGACCAGCACCCACAGATCGCTGCCTACCGACAGGGCTCGTGGTGGCAGGGCGGAGGATGCGGGTCCACAATCGGGCGGCCCACCACATCGCAATGGCCACGGCGTAGCTGACGCCGAGAATGCCGGCGGCTTGCTTGCTGACGATCGCGGCGCTGATCACCGCGACGGGAGCGCTGAGGATGAGACGGAACATCAGCGGGGCCACCAGCGCCATTACCAAGCCGACGCCGAGGAGGAGTCCACCAATGCGCCCGGCGATGTCGATCCATAACAGCCGGTCGGGCCACCTGTCGGCCGTCAGCGAGTACTGGATCAACCCCATGCCGATCCCTGCGGTGACGATCGAGCCGGTCGGTGCGGCCAGCAACGCCGACCAGCCGCCGTGCGGGGCACGCCACTGCCGGGCGGCGACCACCGCCATCGCCACGGCCATCACCACAATCGGGACGATCGGCCACAGGGCCCATTTCAGGAAGGGGCCCACGGGTTCGCCGAAGTACTGGCTGGTGACGACAGCGTAGAGGCCGGCGAGCGCCGCGCCGAGGCTGACGGCGGCCAGGATGCCGATACTGGCCTTCCCGCCCTCGGTGCGGGTACTCGGCGTGGGATTGCGCGCGGCGATCAGGGAACCGAGGACAGTGCCAGCGGCGAGGCATGCCAGCAGCGCGAACACCGCCGCCATCGCGAGTTCACCCCAGTTCAATTGCACCGATCGATACACGTTCATCACATTGTGCTCTTCGGCAGTCAGGAGGCACTGCCAGATCAGAGCCAGCGATGCAAAGCCCGGTACGGCGATCATCACCGCCCGCCGGATCGGCGGTATCGGCACCTCCTCCGCGACCGCCAACCCGACGTTTGAGGCGCCTGCGTCCGCGGCACCCCATGCGGCGACGAGCTGAGGATCGGGAACAACTGTGGGGGTGATGCCGGTATGTTCGGCGACGACCGTGTCCAGGTGTGGCAGGTGGGCGCTGCCGCCGACGCAATAGATCCCCGCTAGGTCGCTGGCGGACAGCTCGGCGGCGGCGATTGTCTCCCCAATCAGCTCCGCCACGCGTCGAATTACTGGCAAAGCGGCTTCGGCGAGCATGGCGCTGTTCGCGATGACCGGTGCCTGTCCGGCGAGCGGTACCGTGACCGCAGGGTGGGCTCCCAAGGTTTCCTTCGCAGCACGGACGCTCTCCGCTGCCGCCCAACCGCCTACGCCCTCGCCGGGCGCGTTCCGACCGGTTGTCAGGGCGGCAGTCAAGGCCAGGTCGACGGTGGCGCCGCCGGCGGCAGGGTCAGCGAGGGTCGAGAGAACCTCGAACCCGGCAGGGCCCCTTCGAAGCACCGTCACCTCCGCGCCCGCGCCGACGTCACAGACGACGATGAACGCCCCAACCGGTAGTTGCAGACTGGTCGCGAGGAGGTGCTCGGCGACGGCTACAGGTGCCTCAACGAGACGTGGCTGCGCCAAGCCTGCCCGATGCGCGGCCTGCCTCATCCAGGTGCGCCGACGCGGCCCCCAGCCTGCCGGCACCACCAGCCGCACATCCCGCACCGGCCCGCCGGCAACCCGCTCGGCTTCGGCCGCGACCGTCCGCAGCGGGGCCGCCGCTAGCGCAAGTGCCTCCACCGAGGCGTCTTCGACCTTGACATCGCCATCGACGGCCCGGCGAGGGCTCGGAATGAACCTGCCCGGCTGCTCCACGGCGGCCTGCCACGCCCGCCGCCCTGTCCGTACCTCCCCGTCGGGGCCCACGTACACGGCGCTGGGCAGATACGGCAACCCGTCGAAAGAGAGCGCGGACGCGCCGCCGTCAGCCCAGGCCAGAACAGCCACGGTGCTGGCGACGCCACAATCGATCGACAGCCGCGCTTCCCCCGCCTGCATACACACAGTCAAACATGAAGATCTCGTTCACGTCATCTGTTGATCACGCAGAGGTAGCTCGGTGCGTCCAGGCTGTCCGATGATGCCACTACCAGGCGAGTGGTCGTCGTCGGAAGTAGAGTCCCCCGGTCGGACCGTCTGGTGGCAGTGTGGCAAGCCATACGAAGGTGTCCGCAGCCTCGTCCGGCGTGGAATTCGCCTTCCCGTAGGCCAGCCGGGTGTCGACCTTTCCCGGAGACGCTGCGTTCACCAGAATGCCGTCGTCCTTGAGCTCAGCTGCAAGGATGCAGGTCAGGGTATTTATCCCAGCCTTAGACACTCGGTAGGAGACGCTTCCGGTACCCATTTCACCAAAGGTGCCCATGTGGCTGGTGACGTTGACGATTCTGCCGTAACCGTTCTTCTTCATCTCAGGGATGGCTGCGGTGCAGCAGCGCCAGGTCCCCATGATGTTGGTTTCTAGGGTCGCGCGCACCTTCTCCATGTCTGCGCTGGCCGCTGCCTGCCCTCGGTCAATGGCGATGCCTGCGTTGTTGACGAGGATGTCTAGCTGGCCGTACTGGTAGCCCACGTCTGCCATGGCGCGAGCGACGCTGGCCGGATCGGCGATATCTAGTTGGTGCCCGGAGGCCGAAAGTCCATCCGCGAGAAGCTCGTCGGCGGCCCGATGTGCGGCTTCCTCGGTGCGGGCTGTGACTATCACGTGGGCGCCGGTCTCGGCTAAGCCGCGGGCGATGGCCTTGCCGAGTCCGCGGTTGGAGCCGGTGACAACTGCGACCCTTTTGGCCTCGCTCATGTCAGCAGACTACGCACGCACTCATCCAGCTCTCCTGCTGCGGGGTGTCGATGCGCCACGAGGCGACCATGGATGTCCAGCAAGCGGCGATGGTTGCGCACGGATCGGGTGGCGACGACATCTGGGGCTGCTTGGGCGACAAGGGTGCACGCCTGCTCGACGTCTCCGAGGTTCAGTACCGAGTCAGCGCGCCAGATCAGATAGGTTGCGCGGTCCCGGCTGCGCTCGGCCGGTTGCAGTGCGAGGGTCTGCTGAAGCCAATAATCGCTGGCTCTATGGCGTTGTAGCAGCAGGTAGCATGCCGCAACCTGGGCGGAGTACTCCGCATGATCAAAGTAGCTGGCCCAGGCCGGGCTTGCTTCGTCGTCAGCGCATGACATCTCTGTTTCGGCCTCTGCGAGTCGGCGCTCGCACGCTACTGATTCACCAAGCACCGCATGTGTGCGAGCCAAACGCGTCGTGAGCATCGCTCGCACGCGGGCGGGCGCATCCTTGGCCCCAGCTCGCGCGGCGTCGGCCAGACGGAGAGCCTCGGTGGGGCGTTCCGTGTCAACCCGCTGAAGGCTCATGCACTTCAGGATGTTTGCGCCTGCCGCGCGGTCAGCTGCGGAGTGGGCAGCGTGGAGGGCGGCAAACCAGTAACGCTCAGCCGCCGCGTGGAATCCTGCATCGAAACTTGCCCAGCCGGCGATTCGCCCCAACTCGGCAGCGACAACCAGTAGACGATTTCCGGCAACCTCCGAGTAACTGCTGTGGCGCAGGAGATCCGTTACCAGCCGAAGCTCGGCGTCAACTAGCGACCGCACGCTCCCGCCGCCGAGGCTGGCGTCCATGCGGCGCAGGGCCGGCAGCCGCTGTTCAAAGCAATCTAGGAGATCTGCGTCGACGCGGCCTCCCTCAAGCGCTGCGTTGATCTTCGGAGGCTCGGTTGCGAGCCAATGTTGGGCTATCGCGACAGCCAACCCAGCCTGCATGATCAGAAACCCACGGCGATCTAGCACTGCTGGTCCTGCAGTGTCGTCAAGCAAGGCCACTGCTCCCTTGACAGTCCAGGGTGCTGACGCACTGATCGGGGGACCAGTAGGGAGCCAATGGGGCCACCCGAGCGCCTTAACTGTCTGTCTATCAACGCCGAGTTCGTCGGCCAATGCGACCTGTGAATCCTCATCCGGCACCACGCCCCATCGCTCCCAGCGCCAAGCCTTCTCGCGCCGGGCTGCAGTGTTTAGACGGCGCGCGATGACATCGACGAGATCTTGCTGCGTCCAGCTTCGCTGTTCTCGAACGTAGCTCAACGGATGCACCAAGAGCTGGCCTCGTGGCGATGGTGTCCGCGTCATCCTGCCTCCCGATCGTCGCCGTCACTCTAGTCCGATCCGGTCAGTGAAACCTGCTCCCAACTGCGGGAACTGCTCGGATTTGGCATGAGACAACAGTGAGACAACAAGCTAGGCATCGATTTGGTCTAGTCGTTCAGCTTTCCTGAATAGGCCAATCCGCATCGCTGTTGATAGGTCGCTGTAGGTGATGGACCGTGCTGGCGGAACTCATGTCGCCTGGCTCGACGGTGACCAAAGGGAGTCGCGCCCGAGATGCGCTGGCGAACCTCCTAGCTGGGGGGATGAGAGGAAGGGGGAGAGAGATGTGCCGGCGGAAGTGGTTCGTTCCGGCCGATGAGCGGTCGTTCGATCCCGTGGGCGGCGACCTGACGCGACAGAGGGAGATCGACGCGCGGGTCGGGCCGTATGCGGAGGGCACGAAGCCCAGTCGGGCGGTGCCGGGCGTTCCTAGTGCCCGCGATTCCAGGATCAGTCGGCGCGATGGCTGACCTGGGGAAATCACTGATGGTCACCCTCGGCGCACCTGATCGTGCCGCAGGCCATTTCTGGTCGTTCATGGAGGACCGCAGCGTGCGGCTACTTCCGCACCAGTTCGCGGCGGTGTTCTTTTCGACGCTTGGGCAATTGGTCGCTGGTCGGGGTGATCCGGCTGGTCGGCGTGCGGCGTTGGCGGTGTTGGGTCGGATGTACCGGCGTTTTGGTCTTCAGCCGTATCACGGGACGGCCGTTGCGGCTGCGTTGGTCGATACGGTGCGCCGGTTCTCGGGCGAGGGTTGGGAGCCTGAGCTGGCGGGGCAGTGGGAGGTGGGGTGTCGTCGGGCGCTTCGGCTCGCGGAGCGGGCGGCGGGGGCGTTGGGTGATGGTCCGCATGTGACGTTCGGCGAGGTAGAGGCGTGCGAGCCGCTCTCGGAAGGCGTCTCGGTGTTGACTGTCCGGCCTATGCGGAGGCTTCGGTATGTGCCTGGTCAGGCGATGCCGGTGTGTACTCCTCGGTTGCCGGGGTTGTGGCGGTGGTATTCGCCGGCGAGCGTTCCGCGCCCGGATGGGCGGGTGGAGTTCCACGTTCGTGCCGTACCGGGGGGTGTGGTTTCGCCTGTTCTGGTAGAGCGGGTGGCTCCGGGGGAGCTGTTGTGGCTGGGGCCGGCGTCCGATGTCGGGTTGTCGCTGGAGACCGCTGGTGACGCCGATCTGCTGTTGGCTGCCGGGGGTACCGGTCTTGCGCCGTTGCGGGCGTTGGTCGAGCAAGTCGCCGCGTCGCCCGGCGGGCGGCGAGTGACGTTGGTGGTGGGCGCGCGGACGCTTCTGGACCTTTACGACGTGGTCGCGTTGGACAAGCTTCAGCAGGCCCATGGTGACTGGCTCACGGTCGTGCCGGCTCTCTCCAACGACCGGGATGTGGAGCTGGCAGCGCAGGGCGATCTGCTCAGCTTGGCCCTGTATCACCATCAGCCGGGGCAGGCGTTCTATGTGTGCGGTTCACCGCGGTTGATTGAGGCGGCGCGGAATCGGCTGCCGGCCGCAGGGGTCGCTGCGGACAGCCTGCACCTCGCGGCGACCTTCCATCGAGCGCTCGATTCGGCGCTGTGGGTGGCTCGCCAACGCTCAGCGTCCGCTGCCCGCCTGGGGACCGTGGAGGCGGCCGGCGGCGGTAGCTCGCTCGGCCAACCCAGAGGGGATGTGCCATGAGCTTGATGGAGATGGCAGTCCGTCGCGCGACCGGCGAGGACGTTGACGCATTGTCCTCGGTTATGGCTGAGGCACTCATGGCCCAGCCCATGGGTGTTTGGCTGGTTCCTGATGTGGCCGAGCGCGCAGTGGTTCTGCGCCGTTGGGCACAACTTGTGCTGTTGCAAGGGCTGGAGCACGGTCGAGTCGATACGACCGACGATCGCGCGGCGGTGGCGGTGTGGTACGCGCGGTTGGAGCCGCCCCCGCCGGCTGCCGCATGGGTGTACGACCTGGACAGGCTCCTCGGCCCGCACGCCGCCCGGTTCGCCTTGCTGCATGCCTGTGTCGATGGGCTGCGTCCCCACCGTCCTCATCACCAGCTCGCGCACGTCGCGGTCCGTCCTGGGCATGGGGACGCCGTGCAGGCGTTGCTGGCTGCCCATCACCAGACCCTGGACCTCGCGGGGTTGCCGTCGTGTGCGGAATACAGCGGCGACCGGCCCGGAGACGGACTGCTTGCAGAAGTCGGTTATCAGCCACGCTCGCCGATCCTGCTCGCGCCAGGAGGTCCCGTTCTGTGGCGGATGTGGCGCCCTCAACCTTGCGACGAGCAGCCCTGCCGATCGGCTGGCGGCGGACTGCCGCGACGAGTCCGCCTGCACCGCAACGTGACTCCTTTCCTTGGCCGGGTCATCCCGACGGCATCGCCGCGTTCTCCCTGACCACCCGGTAAGGCACCGGTTCATCACCTGCTGGCGGCGACGTCTCGGCCAGCGGGCCACGTCCTCGCACCCTCATGACAAAGGAAGGCACCCCCATGCTGACCCGAGCCGCTCAGCCCACCACCGCACTGCGACCAGGGAGTCCCGCCTTGGGGCGCTGGTTGAGGTTGCCAGCCCGGTTCGCGCCTGCCGACCACACGCTCGAAGGCGACATGACGTCGACGGAGTACGCGTGGGGTTATGCGATCCGGCGGGAGTGGCCGGACGGAACGCATGACCTGTTCGGGTTCACGGCCGACACCGACACCGCGACTCGCCAGCTCAACCGCGACCGGAGCTTCTGGCGTTCCGGCCCGGTGCGACCGACGGCGGTCTACCTCGTGCCGGCCAACGCCGCCGATGTGGGCGCGCATCCGGTGGATGGATGCCGTAGATCGGGGTGCCCGGACTCGCCGAAGCGGGGGCAGCGGTGAAGTCGGTGCAGGTGCAGGTGGGGCTCGCTCGTCGGACGCTGACGCCGTTCGGGTTGTGGATGTTTGGAGCAGCGGCCTCAGCGCCCATGGTGGTGCTCAGCGGAGGCATTGTCGCCACCTATGCGACGACGAAGGTAGTGGCGCTTCCCTTGATCTTTGTGCTCGTGGCGGGCACGGTCGCGCTGCTGGCGGTGGGGTACGCGGCGATGGCCCGCCAGCTCGGGCACCCGGCGGCCTACTACGGGATCCTCGCGCACGGGCTGGGCCGGAGTTGGGGTGTCGCTGCCGGCGTGGTCGCCCTGGTGGCCTACAACGCGATCCAGATCAGCCTGTATGGGCTGTTCGGGGCGACGATGGCCGCGCACCTGGGCGGCACGTGGTGGGTGTGGGCGGGCCTCGCCCTGGTCGTCGTCGGGGTGCTGGGTGTGCGGGCGATCGTGTTGTCGACCCGGGTCTTGGCCGTCGTGCTGGCCGTGTCCTTGCTGATCGTCGCGGCGTTCGTCCTCGCCGGGGTGGCACAGCCAGCGGCCGGCAAGGTGTCCTGGGACGGCTTTCACGCCTCTGCGCTAGCGGCCACCGGCATCGGCGGTGCGGTCGCCTTCTGCGTGGCTGCCTACATGGGCGTCGACGCGCCGGGGTCGCTCGTCGAGGAGGCCGTCGACCGTAGGTCGGTCGGCCGGGCCACCATCGGCGGGGTCCTCGTTCTCGGCGGAGTGTATGCCGTTGCCGCGTTCGCGATGGGAGCGGCGGTCGGCCCGGACGTCGTTGGGGAGGTGGCCGCTGATCCGGCGGCGGGGCTGCCGTTCTCGG
This sequence comes from Micromonospora sp. WMMD1120, assembly GCF_029626235.1. Lineage (NCBI taxonomy): Bacteria > Bacillati > Actinomycetota > Actinomycetes > Micromonosporales > Micromonosporaceae > Micromonospora > Micromonospora sp. WMMD1120. Next base: position 2,717,185 of record NZ_JARUBO010000005.1, read on the forward strand.
TCCTAGCGCGCCTAGGCGACTGGTGGACGACCCTCGCGAACGTGGTGCTGATCTTCGCGATCGTCACGTCGATGCTGGCGTTTCACTCGGTCCTCGCCCGGTACGTGTTCGCCATGGCCCGGGAAAAGGTGCTGCCGGCGAGTCTTGCCCGCAGCAGTAGCGCGACCCGGGTCAGTGCGCCGCGTGGTGGGTCGTTGATGCAGACGACCGTCGCCGTGGCGGTGGTGGCGGTGTTCGCGTTCAGCGGCGCTGACCCGGTGGCGGTGATGTTCACGTGGCTGTCGGCGTTGGGGGCGATGGGCCTGCTGTGTCTGTTGCTGGCCGCGTCGGTGGCCGCGATGACGGCACCGGGCAGGGTGCGCGGCCCGCAGGCCGGCGCGTGGGAGTGGCGGCTCGCGCCCGCCTTGGGGGTGCTCGGTGGGTCGGTGGTGCTCGCGCTGATGATCGGCAACGCCGGGTCTCTGCTCGGTGCCGCTCCCGGGTCGCTGTATCCGTTCCTGCTGCCGGTGATCCTCCTTGCCACTGCCGTCGCGGGCGGCGTGTGGGCCGGGCATCTGCGGCGGGCCCGCCCGGAGGTCTACGTCGGCATCGGCCGTGGCACACCCAAGAGACATGCCGTTCCGGACGCCATGAACCTCTCGATCTGAGGAGGCGATGATGAGGACCCACGCAGCCACGTCCCCTGGCAGGCACCACGGCGTCGATCCGCTGGACCCGCGCTGGCAAGCGGGTTACCCGCCCGCCGCACCACCTGCCAGTCACCGCGAACCCGTGGTCGCTGTGCCGCCGCCCGGCTACGGCGCGGCACCTGTCCCCACCGGCTACCAGCGGCCACCCGGCGCCGCCGTTCCCCCTATCCCACCCGAGGGCCCGGCCGGCTCTGACCAGCACGCCGTCGACGGCGACGGGCCGGATGACCTGCGCTGGACTGACCTGCGACTCCAGGTCGTCTACCGGTCCAAGCGGCTGAACACCGGCCACCTCATTGAAGCCGATCAGGCGTTCGGAGGGCGTGGCGCGGTCGGCCCCCACGCGCTGATGCTGTTCTTCGTCTCCGACGCCCCCAACGAGCCGCACGGCTACCGCTTGCACACCGCCCACCGCACATGGCTGCAGTCGCCGGACTCCGACGTCTTGCCGCAACTGCTCGCGGAGATGACTGAGGTCGCCGCGGACAACATCGCGTCCATCGGACGCGAGTGGAGTCCCCTCGGCCCAGAGGGTTCCATGGTCAACGGCGGAGACATGATCCTGCCTCCACGTGTCTGGTACGTCGGCGTGGGTGTCAGCACCCTCGACTCCGCCCAGGGCCGCTGGTACCAAGTCGCCCGGACAGTACGCGAAGCCGCTGCCGCCGGCCGTCACATGTCAGCGTTCAACCTCAAAGGGCAGTGCTACGTCCTGTTGACCGACGGCACCGCCCTGCACATCGACCGTGACCCGCAGGCCCGCATCGGCGACGACGGCGTGCGCTGCAACAAGACCCTCAACCCGGACCGAATCACCTACTACAACCCCTACGAGCATCTCACCGAGCAGGGCGACGACGAAACCCGCGACATCTGGCGGCATCTCGGCGCACTGCACCACACCCTCACCGCGCACCTGCTCACGGGGCGGCAGGCGTGACCCATCATCAGAGCCTCAGCCTCGCCGACGCCGCGGACCTCAGCCGCGCGCCGATCGATGTCACGGCCGTGCTCGACCACCTGATCCATGAGGCCGACGCCGCCGCCGCGACGAGCATCGGGTTTCCCGGCGCCGTGGACCTCGACTACGGCGAGGTCCTGACCCGCCTCGGCAACCGGCTGTGGAACAACATCGGCGACCCCGCAGACCTTGGCGGAGTCGCCCACACCCGAGTGCTGGAACGGGCCGTCATCGCCTGGGTCGCCGACACCCTCGCCATGCCCCCCGATGACCGATGGGGCTACGTCACCACCGGCGGCACCGAAGGCAACCTCTCCGCCCTGCACACCGCCCACCACCGCCACCCCACCGCCCGGATCTACTACTCCACCGCCGCCCACTACTCCATACCCAAGATCATCCGAATGCTCGGGGCGCGAGGCGTATTGGTCAACGCTGACGCGAGCGGAGAGATGGACTACGCCCACCTCGCCGCCCAGGTCAGCCGCCACCGACGCTGGCCCGCGATCGTGGTCGCCACCGCCGGCACGACCCTGACCGAAGCCGTCGACAACACCACCTCCATCCGCGCCGTCCTCGACGAGCACCAGGTCACCGGATACCTGCACGTTGACGCGGCCCTGTCCGGCATCCCCCTCTCACTCGATGGCCGACTACGTCTCGATGACGACAGCGGCATCAGCAGCATCGCCATCAGCGGCCACAAATTCCTGGGAGTACCAACGCCCTGCGGAGTCGTCCTCATCCGCGACCATGCGCGCCACACGGCCCGCCACGTCGCCTACACCGCCACCCTCGACACCACCATCACCGGCTCCCGCTGCGGCCTGGCCGCCGCCTTGCTCTGGCACGCCATCGCCACCCACGGCCACGAAGGGCACCGCTGGCGGGCCACCCAAGCCCGCCGCCTCGCCGCCTACACCGTCGATCAACTGAACGCCGCCGGCTGGCCCGCGTGGCGGCACCCGCACGCCTTCACCGTCGTCATGCCCACCCCACCCGAGCAGGTACGCAAAAGGTGGCTACTCGCCAGCGACGGAGCCACCAGCCACCTCATCTGCATGCCCGGAATCACCCACGGCCAAGTCGACGCCTTCCTCGCCGACCTCACCGCCATCGCACCACCACGGTCGATCCCACGACCCCGAGCGCACGGCCTACCCACCCCGAGCAGGACGCTATGAGCACCACCCCCACCAGCCCTCCGAGCCGTCCCGGCGATGCCATGGCCACACCCCGTGCTGTCCTTTCGGACGGTGCGGACACCCGCATGGAGTCTCTGCCGTCCGTCGCCGCCTCTAGCCGGCGAGCACATCGCGGGAAAGTCGGGGTGACCGTCCTCGTCACTGCCCTCATCGCCGGGCAGGTACCCCCGCCGCCCAGTCAAGAATCGCCACTCCTGCTCACCGCATCTGACGGCTGCGACGTGCCAACGCCGAACCATGATCTCGCCGACACCGCACACACCCCGACGGCGACAAACCTGCGGCCCGGTCAACCGGCCCGCCCGATCCTGCTCCGCCTAGCGCGCCACACCGCAGCGGACCCCTGCGACACGGCTGCCGGCCGTTTCAATCTCGTCCACCACCGCACCTGGTACGACAACGAAGGCGAACAAACCACGCGGGATGTCGTGCGCTGGTACGCCGACGACGACTCCGGCGCCGAGTTGATGACCCAGCACCCGAGCCATGGGTTCGATGTCATAGAGGATTTCTGGCTACCAGGGTGGCTACGCGACAGACATTTGTTCCCCGCCTACCGCAGCACCGATTGGCTCCGTGCCCAGTCAAGCCTGCAAACGGCACAGGTCAACAGAACCACACAACTCGTGGCCGGTCTCGCCGCGCTCGCCACCTGGCACAGCCCCGGCCCGCCGCAACGCGCCCTCGCCACGCAGGCCCTCGCGGACACCACCGGGCTGACCGCACACCCCCACACGCTCGACCACGCCGGCCGCACCGGCATCGCCGTAGCCGCCACCAGCGACAACGGCCGTGAACGGCACCTGCTGATCCTGCACCCCAGCACCGGCGCTGTCCTGGCCTACGAACGCGCCACCCTCACGCCGACCGGCTGGCGCACACGCGTCTACCTGCTTGTGCTCACCCGCACCCACGCGCCCTACCGCTACTGGGAGCCACCCGACACCAACACGCCACCCGTGGCCTTCCCGGACCAGCGGGAAATGCCCAGCAGGCCCGGCGTGTGGCTTGTCCCCGCCGAGCACCCCTGCGCGCCCGAGCGCGAACCAGGAAAGGAATCACCGCGATGACGACTACTCACAGCGGCCAACTGCGCCCTGCCCGACTGCGTGAACTGCTCGACCCGATCATCCGCCAGCAGCTGGACCGGCTCGACATTCAACCCGGCCAGCGCGTCCTGGAGATCGGCGCGGGCGGCGGCGAGGTCACCGCCGACCTGGCCCGCCTCGTCGGCCCTCGCGGCAGGGTCACTGCGGTCGACAAGGATACGAGCTACCTCAACCCAACGAGCGTCATCGACGTTTATCAGCGGGACCTGAACGGTGACGATCTTCCCGGCGAGCCCGACAGCTTCGATGTCGTCGTCGCCCGATGGCAGCACGGCGCACTGCCACACCCCGCAGCGGCGCTGGAGCAGATGATCGCCCGGCTGCGTCCCGGTGGCTGGCTCGTCCTGGCCGACATCACCGACACCCCGCCACGAGTCTTCCGGGCAACCGAAGACGACACCCGGCTGATCCACACCGTCATGCGACGCGTCTACCGCATCATCGCCGGACTTGACGGTGGCGGCACCTGGACAACGGACGCCCCCGCCCTGCTCGTCGTCAAGGGCATGCCGCAGGTCTGTACCCACGCGTCCACCGAGACCTGGACCGGAGGCGGTCCCGGATGTCAGCTACTCGCCGACGTGATCGACCACCTCCGCCCCGCCCTGGCCGCACCCGACACCGACCTCGATCGGTTCATCGCGCTCATGGCCGACCCACACGTGCTCCTGGGCTCCTACGAACGCCGGGCTGTCCACGCTCGCAAGGCAACCCCATGAGATGCCTTGTACGAGGCGCTGCCGCAACCGAGCCCGCCGCAGGCGGATCGAGAAGCACCGAAATTCTCTGCTCCGAGACTAGGGCCGCTGGGAGGCCGGCACCTCCCACCAGCCCTCACCTGGTAGTCGCCGTGCGGCGACTGCCTGATCGGCCGCAGTTCGGCGCGGTGGCCGGTACCGGTCGGCGGCAGGGGTACCCCCGTCCCCTGCCGCCGACCGCCTCCGGCCCTTGCTGGAACGGGCTCCACGGCGGGCATCCCGACGATGAGTGAGCCCAGGCCCGGTCGAGGGCAACCGCGGAGCGCCTTCGGCCCGCCGCGGGTGCCGAATCGAGAGCCGGAAGCGGTGGCTATGTGGCGGCACCACCTGGTCATCGAGCGGATCGAGAGGGAGCCGTCAGCACGTCCATCCCATTGACCCCCGGGCAGGCCGCTGCTGTGAGGGACGCGGCCCGTCCGGGTGCACAACGGCGCGGAGACCGAATCTCCGTACACCATCGAGGATCGGAGGATCCTGATGAAGCACGACCCTAGTGCAATCGACCTGTACGGCCTGCCGGTCGAGGGGGTGCAGCTGAGCAACTTCTGCGGCGGCAACCTCGGCAGCGAGACCCAGCAGTGCGTCGAGGTCGGCGCGATCCCGGGCGTCGAGGGCGCATATGTCCTCGGCGACAGCAAGAACCCGGGCGCCGGGCAGCTCCGCTTCACCGAGGGCGAGCTGGACGACTTCGCCCTCGGCTACATCGCCAAGCGTGGCCTGACCGCCTGACCACTCGGCCTACGGCACCATCACAGCAGGAAGCGGGCCGCCTCGCCCCACCGGGGGCGGCCCGCCTGCCAGCGGGAGGCACAGATGATCCACTGGAGCGGACACTGGCATGGGTTCGGGCCCTGGGTCGGCGCCCGGGACGAGTTCAACAAGGAGTACCTGCGGCGACCAGGCGCGAACCTCACCGACGCGCACATCAGGGAGCACCTATCCCGCGAGATGGCACCCGGCGCCTTCCGTCAATGGCTGCTAACCCAGAGCGGAGCCAACGAGCACACCAGGACGTTCCTCGCGAACGACATGACCCCAGTGCAGCTCGGCCACTCACTGCTGAAATTGACGAAGGTGTCCGCCGATCGGACGTGGACCGATATCGATGACGCCCTGAGCTGGCTCGCCAAGACCTGGACCGACAACTCGCCTGGCGGCGACATCCTTCCGCTGGAAAAGACGATCGAGTACAACCGAGAAGCGCTCCTGCTCGGCAGCGACGTCAGCGCCGGCTACTACACCCCCGGCTTCAGCTACGTCGACTTCACGATCATCTGCTGCCCGAACCGCTTCTTCCCGAACATTCCCTGCCCCTTGCCACCCCCAACGCCATGAGAAGGGAGGGAGCATGTCGCTCAAGCTGCTGCTCCCCAAGGCCGGCGTCAAAGACCTGATCACCACCTGGCCGGACGAGGTCCGCGTCTACGACGGCGTGCCGGCTGAATTGGACCGCGTAGTCAGCACCGAGGATCTGTACGACTGGATCGACACCGGATGCGTGCCCGCCGCCGAGGTCGCGGTCGTGAAGTCGCCGAACCCGTCGATCAATCCGCTCTCGTTCAGCGCCAACGGACGGACCATGCCCGGTCGGCTGCGCTACCTGCTCAACAACGGCTACACCATCCGCTTCGGCCACATGGAACGCATCACTGCGAAGATCCATCGACTGGCGAAAGCCGTGCAGCAGGAGACGGGCTACAGCACCTTCGTTCACGCGTTCGTGACTCCGGCGGGTGAGCAGGGGCTGCGGCATCACTGGGACCAGCAGATGACCCTCGCCATCCAACTGGCCGGCGAGAAGCGATGGAACCTGTGGAAGCCGCTCTTCCCCGCCCCAATGCGTGACTATCACGACTCGTCCCTGACCTGGCAGGAGAAGTGGCGCGAGGACTGGACCGCGGCCGGCCCGGACGTCACCATCGACCTCAAGGTCGGCCAGGTCCTGGTCCTGCCCCGAGGATGGGTGCACGACCCGCACAACATCAGCGACACCGAGGACAGCGTGCACCTGACCATCGCCATCGGAGAGCGCACCCCGTACTGGGCAGCCGAAGAAATGATCAAGAGTGCGATCCGCGACGAGTCACTGCGGCGCGTCATCGCGCCCGCCGAGATGACCGGGCCCGGGCTGCATGACGTCGTCGAGGACACACGCAGCAAGCTGATCGCGTACCTGCAAACCTTGGACACGGAGGCGTTCACCAGTCACCTGCGGCACCTGGGCTACACCACGCTGGAGTACAACCACTGATCGAAGCCGCAGCGACACGCCCGTGCCCTCGGAGGATCGCCTCCAGGGGCGCGGGCGTGTCCAGTCGTTGAACCGGCTGTTGCTCACCGGCGGCTCGGCCCGCGACCCCTCGTGCGGCCTGTGGCAGGCAATCACATCTATCGAAGGGTGCGGCGCGCTCCGCCGTGTCTCCATCCGGGCAGGCTGGAGGGGGCTACAGCTGCACGGCGCGGCTATCCGCCGCTCCACCCGTCGAACGCGCTCATCTGGCCGTAGCCGCCGCAGACGCAGGTGAGCCCGTCGGAAACCGTTGGTGCCTCTCGAGTTGCAATCGTTCCAGGCGAAACGACCACTTCTCTCTGTGCGCCCACCGGCCGTTCACATGTCGATCTCGAAGCTGCTGTTGCTGGTCGGGTACTTGCCAATCTTTCTCCGCGTGGCGCGGCGGCTGACGCCTCGCTGCGGCGTAATCTGCCAGTGGCAGAAAGCCTGAGGCTGATGAGAAGTTGCAGGATGCAACTCTATGTGGCCTACGCGATGAGGAGGGCACTCGATGGTGAACGCAGGGGTTGACATGACGACGGACCAGATGTCCGGCGCACCTCGACTGCCTGAGAAGAGTCTTCCGGTGACTGCGCTCGGACGTCTGATGCCGACCGCTTGGTGGCTGGGCTCGATGACCGCCCAGAGGGAGCCGCTGCGCCGCGCGGTCTGCGCGGCGGTCGGGTTGACGGCCGGGGCTTGCCTTGACGACGTGCACGCCGCTGGGCTCGCTGGCGTAGCGCTGGTCGTCTCGGTGCTCATGGTTGGGCCTAGGTCGGTCGTGCTGCTTCTTCCGCCAGCCGCCGCCCCACAACGATGGAACCGGCTGTCAGGCGGGCGAGATGCCTCGCCGGCTTCCACCGTCCCGCGGATGAACGGGGCGCGGGTGCCGGGCCCTCGACATGCTTGGGGTGGCGGGGAGAGTGGTCAGTGAGGTGCGTCGAAGTCGAGTATCCGTCGACCATCTTTGGAGTCGGCCGCGACTGCCTGGGCGTAGAGGTTCGCGAATGAGACCTTATAGGCGTCCACCATGTCGGCGTCCTCGACGAGGGCCACGTCGTCAGGCTGGTTGTCGAGGTACACCACGTCTGGATCCCGTTCGGAGTCGAACTCGTGCAAAGAGAAGGGACCCACGAAGCCAGGATCTGCCGCGCTGTCGCGCTTAAGGATGACAAGGTCTAGGCGTGGGAGAAGATCCTGAATTTTCAAGAATTGTTCCCGCATGACTTCCTTGCTGCCGACGTGCTTGAGGGCGCGCTCGTCCAGCACGATCCGCACCGCTGAGTCGCGGCCGGCGGCAAAAACTCGCGCCTGTCGCGCCATACGCAGCCTCACCCTCGCCTGGGCGGCTTGCCCGTCCGAGCGGTAGTGCGGACGGGCGCTGACTACTAGTCGGGCGTATTCCTCAGTCTGCAGCAGTCCGGGGATCAAGAACGGATGGTATTGACTGATTCGCGAGGCGTCGTCCTCGTAGCCAAGGAAGTCCATGTAGGAGGGTGAAGCGTACTCCCGGTACTCGGCAGCCCAGTGCCGTCGACGTGCCAGGCGGGCCAGGTCAATCATTCGACCAAGCTCGCCAGGGTCGACTACCCCGTAGAACGACAACAACGCCCTCAGGTCGTTGACCGAAATGCTCACCGTGCCGCTCTCGATCCGAATGACCTTCGACAGCGACCACTCCATGGCCTGACGAACGTCCTCAAGGGAGTAGCCCCGCTCACTTCTGAGCTGGCGCAACGCCAGGCGAAGGCGACGACGATGTGTTGTGGGTCCCTGTCCTTCTACCGTCACGATCACGCCTTCCCGCCAATAATTGCAACGGGCAAATTGAAGGGAGAAGTTTGCCGCCGGCATCTTGCTTCTGCCCATTCGATTGAAGCCGAAGGTAGTAAGCTAGCAGACCGGCGCACTCGGCCAAGGGCTGGGTAATGCAGCCGGACATTTGTAGCCGAACGCCCCAGCCCCCTGCTATCTTGCTTACATAGCGCGAGCGCTGGTGTAACGCAAAGTAAAGGCCACGGTGGGTGGGCGGCGCACTGCTTTGTGCCCCGCCTCAATGCGGGCGGCCTAGCCCAAATCATCCAAAATTTGCAATCGCCCATGAAGCAACCCCTGCCACGATTGTCGCTCATTGGAGGTAAACGAAATGGAATCTGCAACCAAGCCGATCTGGACCCGGCGCAGTTCACGATGCGACAACGACCACTGCGTTACCGTGTCGCGCCACAACCAAGGCGTGGACGTCTTCGACTCGATCTCGCCCGGAACCGTCTTGTCCTTTCCTGAATCGTCATGGCACGCCTTCCTCCTCGGCCTTGGAACCCGCAAAGCACGAACATCCAGCGGGGAGCAGCAAGCCTGATCACCTGCAATGCGGCCCACAAGTCCGCACTCCGACACGTGACTGTCGGTTACCTGACACACGGAGCAGGGCGCCGAGGGTGTTGCCCTGCTTGGCTCCGTCCCGCCACCCCCGTGACGGCTAGCTCATGCTGGCTCACCAGCCGCTTCTTGAGCGAAGTCCCGTTGACTAGAGCCTACGAAGACGCCAAGCGATTGCCTTGTCACGACACGGCTTAGGCGGGTGTGGGCACCTGCCCTGGTGGCTCAAACTTCGTGGCGATCCGTCATGCCGTCGGTCGGTCTAGCATTCGGGAATAAACTGTGGCAGAGCGGAAGCATGGCGCTAACGTCAATTGCTGGTCACTGGACGGCGACCTGCGGCGGCGCTGTGGCTAGACCTATTCAGACGCCGAATCCATCCGCTATCAACGTCGCGAACCTTTTCTAGTCCCAGTGGAATAATCGCCGCGCAGTGGCTCGCTGCCAGGCGTCAGCGTCGAGTTACGGCAGTCGTATCTCGTAGGTGACCGGTTCGGCGTGTCCAAGGGCTTGGGGCCCGTCGAGTTCGACGAGGTCAGGTCCGTCCACGATGATGAGTCGCCAGTCCGGATCAGCCGCGGCAGCGACTTCGGGGCGTCCAAGGACGATCCGGCCAGCCGGGCGGGTGACGACCTGAAGTACTTGCGCACCCTGCCAGCACGTCAGGTCCGAGCCGTCTGTAGTCGAAGGTTCGACCTGCCAGCCCTTGCGCCGGTAACGGTGAGCGACGATGGCGCGAGCTTGTGCAATCGGTCCGTAAGTGGCGGTGACGTGGGGATCAAGGTATCGCCCAATCGTCCTCAACTGATCGGCCGTGACCCGTTGTGGGTTGGCGGCTCTTGGATTTTGGATGATCTCCAGGCTGCGCAGCCGTGGATCCTCGGCGAGGACGGTCCTGGGAACGGGGGCGGAGAACAGCGTGATGTCCACCGGTAGCCAGTGCATGGCGGCGCTTTTGGGGGGCGCGATTAGCCAGTACTCGTCGTGATGTCCATCGGTCTGAGGTGGGCCCGTGACGACCCCGGCGCCCCAGAGACCTGGTGTCGGGACGGCCCCGGTTGGTCCGGTGACCCAGAACAGCACCGGCTGGCCTGCCGCAAGCTGGTCGCGGTAGCGGCCGACTGTCCAGCTGCGGATGGTGAGGTTGCCGTCACGGATGAACCTGTGTAGGTCCCACTTGGCCGGGTTGCACCTGAGCAGCCACGCGCCGAGGTCGAAGGCGGCAGTTGAGGTCATCAGACGTCCTGCACGTGGGGCCGAGGTCCGTAGCGCAATTCATACGGCCGAGGTATGCCTTCAAACATCCGGTAGATCACGATTGTGGCGCGACCGAGAGGCTCAACCTGTCGGGTGCTCTGCCAGCCGATCATCAACCACTCGTCGAGGTAGTGCGGCAGGCTGAACCGGAGGGTGTAGGCAAAGTCGCCGTTATCAGCAGAGTTGCTGTCGTCAACTGGCCGGATGATCCATCCGGTCGCGGTGCGGTCCTCGGCGTCGCGAACGATGTCGATCCGATGGTCGCGTCGCCGGGCGGCGTGCCGCAGGAACCCGTCGATGTCTCCGGTGAGCGCGAGCATAAACGGCGCAGGCGGGAAGGCGAGCAGGATCTCGTCGCCGAAGCTGGCCTCCAGTTCTGACCGGAGCCGTCGGATCGCATCAAGCTGCGTTTGCTGCCCAGGTATCCCCGGAGGCAGCTGCGCGACCGCCGTGCCGAGGACGTGGCGGACGACCTGGCGGAATCGACCGACGGTGCCCGCCCCCACAACGTGGGGATGCACGGTCGAAGCGGCCTGCTCGACCCCAATGCGAAGCGCGTCAAACATCGGCAACGTCAGGTCAACGACGCTGATCTGGTGCGTCATCGCGAACTCGACCGCGTTATCCGTGAACCCCGATGTCGAGAACAGGGTGTACACGTACCGATACCTGTTCGACGTCATCCCGACGTCGAACTCGTTCACGTCGCAGACCGTGGCCCAGGCGTTGCGCACGACACCCAGCCCTACAGGCTCCTTGAGCTGATAGCTCTTTGCCTCCACGAACATCCGGATCGGAAGGGAGAACGGCGGCGTGAACGGGAACTCACCCAGCACGTCGGCCTGGTGCCGAGCACCACGCCCGCGCACCGCAAGCCCGGCGCCGGTCATCTCCAGCGCCGGGTCCCCGGACATTCGTTCAGTCAGGAGCTCGTAACCGCTGCGGCGTAACAGCCAGGCGATGACCTCTTCAAGGAGATAGCCGCCTACCTGCGCCTTGGTTGCCACCGATGCAGGCTACCGGCTCGAAGCGTTACCAGAGCGTCGCCCGGACGGACGCCGAACGACTCGGCACTGCAATCACCAAGGACGAGTTGGGCCCCGTCGGTTCAGGTTGCGAGCGCTCCGGGCGGTCCGGCTCTGGTACTTCACCGGCCGTCATGATCGATATCCGGTCGGACGGCCGCTTCGCGGCCTCCAAGGCTACGTCCATAGTGTCGCCCTCAGCCCCGACGGTCGCACCTTCCCGCGAGCAGCACGTGGGCTGCAGTACCCACCAAGGTCAACAACGTCGACCCGAACCCGGAGCCGTGCCGCTGCCCGATCTGCTTCCAGCTGGTCACGGGCGTCATCGAGTCCCCGGAGGGGGTCGCCCGGGTCCTGCCCCTAATCCGTCCCGACGGCACGGTCCACATGGTCGCCGAGGACGGCCCTGCCCACGTGGTGAAGCTGTCCAAGCGGCTGCCCAGCCGCATGGTAAGCGTCGTCATGGTCGGGGCGGTCCGCCGCACCGGCGTGGCGGTCAACGGCGACGGCAACCAGCGTACGAAGCGCGGAGCGCCAGCACTCCGGCGTTATGCGTTACGTAGAGCCTGCTTGGCGAACCTCACGCGAGCCTCGATCTGCGTCCACAAGGTTTCCGCAGTGGCCGTCGGGATTGGCTCGTCGTATCCGACGGTCTGGTCGGCATTGACCCAGGTGACGATCATCCAGCCGGCGTCGTAGACCTTCTGCGAGATGAATCGTTCGATGGCGGTCGCGTACTGGGTCGCATAGGTCATGTCCTGGAACGCGGTATCTATCGCCTTTACGCGCAACTGCCCCGGTGGAACCGGCTTGATCGGTTTGCCGCTTTCGCAGTCGCGGTTGAACGTGATGCACCAGGCGGACCAGACCCCGAGTGTGCCGAAGGCCTTGGTCATCTCCTGGACGGTCTTGGCGTCGACGGAGCTGCCGATGGCCTCCTCGATGCGGTTGTTCGCGTTGTTGCCTGGGCTCGACGCCTGCGACTTCAGCTCGACGACGCCTACCAGGTTGCCCTTGTGCATCGCTACGACGTCCCAGTTCTTTGACCGGCGGAAGTAGCCGGGGACGACGCTGTCGATGGTCACCTCGTGCTCGGGGAGCCCTGCGTCGATGAACATCTGTCGGACGAACGCGGAGATGCTCTGCATGTGCCTGGCGTCGCGGGCCTGGGCTCCGGTGTTCGACTTTCCGTCTGCGGCCAGCTTGGCGACGGCGGCGTTTTTCGCCTTCCACCAGTTCTCCAGCAGTGGCTGCACATCACGGGCCATGGGTCAGAGTCCTTCGGTGAGCTCGTAGCTGGAGAGGTCGATGTCGTAGGCCCTGGCTGCGGCCTGCGTGGCTGCAAGGACGTCCCGCCTGCGGAACGCGTCACGGAGCGCGTCGGCGATGTCACCGGGGATCGCGTCGGGTGCCGGCACGCGGATCTGCTTGAGGTACTGCGCCTGGAACCGGAGGGTTCCCCCGCGCATCCGCACGCAGTAGGCCTCGATAAACGCCTGCGCGACTCTGGAGAGTAGCAACCCTCCGAGTACCTCCATGTCCCAAGTGTCGGAGACGACGTAGTAGAGGTTGTGGTGCGGGTAGTAGCCGCCGCTTTCTAGAACGGGATGGATATTGGTCTTCATGTCCTGGATCAGTAGCTTCGGCCTGTCTGTGACCGCGGCGTTCACCTTGTCAATGGTCCGGTACCAGGAGCCCGGCGCTTTCTTGGCAACGAAGCGGTCCTTTAGGCTCGGGTGCTTCCCGAGGTACGCCGCCATCCGCGGGTAGTCGGCGAGGTTGACCAGCCGGCCGTCGGCGTCCCACGGGTTCACCAGGTAGTTGCCCTGCCAAGCGAACGAGCCGGTTTTCAGGTCCTGTCGCATTGCGAGCGGGAGCATCCGATCCGGCTCGACGGCGTCGTGATCCTTGGTGACGTACGCCTTGTCCGCGCCGGTCGCGATCCCGATAGCCACCCTGGTGCCGGTGTCGGGGTCATGGAGTGGGCCGAACTGGTCGTTGAGTAGCTCGATCAGGGCGAGTCTGGCTGGGGATCCGGTCGGCCAGAAGGATCCGCTGTTGAACCAGTGCGGCAGTCGGTGGGCCTTGACACCGACGTCGAGAAAGTCGTGGAACGAACTGTCCGAGGCGGCTTTCGCGAGTGCGAACGCCTGCGCCGCTCCGAAATCCGCGGTCGTGTTCGCGACGACCGCAGGGCCCTGCGGCCTGTTCGCGAGGACGGTGATCGCCGGGTAGGCGGATACCTGGGCCTCGAAGGCATCGACGTCGTGCATCGTCCAGATCTGCTCGACCGAGTAGCGCGACGCGACGAGCTCGCGCAGCGCAGCACCGTACTGGTTGCGCATCCACCTGTCGGCGCAGATGAAGCCGAGTCGGCCCTCCGGCTTGAGCATGGCGAGACAGCGTTCGATGAACCCGACGTAGATGTCCCCGCGGCCGCGCATCGTGGACCAGGTCCGGCGGTACGCGGCGGCGGTCACGTCGTCGAGGTCGTCGTAGCGGATGTAGGGCGGATTCCCGATCGCGACATCGACCTCGCGGTCTCCCACATCGTCGAGCAGGAAGTCATTGTTCCGGACCCAGGTCGCGGCCAGCGACGTTGCGGTCGGCTGTGCTGCGCCCGCGGCAACGAGGAGTTCCCGGCACAGAGCCCGCGACGTACGAACGTGCTCGGGCTTCAGGTCGTAGGCGCGGATCGCATCAGCCAGGGTTGCGAGGTCTCGCCCGCGGGAGCGCGCGGAGGCGATCAGACGCTCGACGGCGGGCCCGAGAAATGCCCCTGAGCCACAGGACGGTTCAATGAGGTAGAGGCCGCCGAGGTCGCGATCAGCCGTGTAGCCCGTAAGGTCGAGCAGCACGTCGACGACCCATCGCCTGGTGAACACCTCGCCGTAACTCACTGGGGAGACCGCGTCGCGTTCCAGAAACACCTGCTCGACTGCGCTCACTGTCACCCTCTGCTCGCCCGATTCATCACTTCAGCTCGTGAACGAGCGATGATCTCAGGTTACCCAGAGAGGATGACATCGACGGGAAGGCCACACGTGTCGGAGGTCGTCGCGTCCCGTCCCTGCCCCGAGTCCCCTGACCGATCCGGGGGTAGCCGCCGGCGCGGACCGAGTCCCTGCCGATTCACGCAGCCGGCCCGCCTACTTCCATCCTGTCGTGAGATCGGCGACGAACTGGGAAGCCTCCGATGGATTCTGCTCAACCCAGATCGCGGCGAGGCCCGCCAAGACCTCTACTCGTCCGAACTCTTTCCCTAGATCGTTGACCCAATCATGGGGATCGCTGCCTTCGATCCCATCGAGAAATCGGGCGACCTCTTCTTTCGATCGGCTCAGTCTGGAACTCAGCTTGCCGGGATCGAGCGCTATCTGTTTGAACAGCGTGTCTGGATCTTGGTTTGTGGGCAACAATACTGCTGGCCATCCGCCTTCGCGCTCCTTGAGATTTCCACGCTGGTCCCCGTCGAAGGCGAACGCAAAGCGGATATCCGGCCGCGGGTGGCGCGGCAGGTGCTCGTGGAGTTTGGTGAGATAGCCGTTCCCGGTTCCCCACACCACCGTAGTTCCGCGAAGGAGTTGTTGATCGGCGTATTCAATCAGTGCTCGGACCAGGTACCTAGCAGACTCGTCTTCGCAGAAAATCACATGCTCGACCGCTGGACGGGTAAGCAGCACATTAGCGATATTTGGGTCGTCGGCAGCGTGCTCCGCGAGGGTCACACCGTTTTCATCCATGCGCAGAAGGGTGAACGCCTTTTGCTCCAATGCCCGAACAATGATCTCTTCCGAATGTGTGGTGAGTACAACTTTCCATCCATTGAGCAGGCAAAGTTGCAAGATGCGCGCAAGCAAGGATGAGACCCCAACGGGGGGCAGGAAAGCATCGGGCTCGTCGAGAAGCAGTATGAGGTCCTTCGCCTCTCGATACTGTTCCAATATCCAGAACAAGAAATGGACTGAAAACTCTCCCATCCCCATATCACGTGAGGAGTAGTTGAGACCGCGGTATCCAACCCGGAAGTATGGCACCAGCGGCTGATCGCCTGACCACTTGAACCGCTGAGCAATCGCTTGATCACTTGGCTCGATCTCCAGCGCGTACCACTCCACAGAAGCGTATTCGCGTCCCACGACGCGCGTTAGGTCAGCTAACCGGTCGGCGCTAGGTCCGAGTTCGTCGTATTCGTCAACCATCGCATCCAAGTCGTCGCGCGACCGCAAGATCATGAGCGCCTGTTCGCACAAGTGGTGCAGGTCCAGCAGAAGTGCGCCGTCGCCGAGTTCGTCGGAAATCTGTCGGAGCAGTCTTGATTTACCTGCTCCGTTCTTGCCTCCTACAACAACGCAAGGGTTGGAGAGGTCAAGGAGTGAACCCCCTACAACCAAAGGCCGCGCTGCTGGATTGGAGTGCGACGACTTGAGCTTAGCCCAGATGCGATCTTCCGCAGATCTTCTCATCAGGCTTCCAGGGACTCAACGAGGGGGTCGCCCCATCCCGCATTCTCGACGTAGTCAAAAACCAGCGCGGGAGCAGGACGCACAAGATCGGATCGCAGTTGATTCAACAGATCACTTGAATGTTTACGTCCGGGAGTGTCGAAGAATGCTTGAGAGAAAAGGTGGACTACGACGTCTCGAGCGAGCACTGACGACACGTCAGTGACGCGGTAGGACGCTCGATCGTCGTAGAGGCTCACAAGCTCCAAGAGCCGGCGTACCTCGGGCCTTTCGTCGTTCACATCGCCACGCTTGAGCCGCCCGCGCTCGCGCTCGAAGCGGCCGAGCAAGTCCGGCGGCAACGGCCCGGTGACTATCGGGGCCCAATAGCAATAAACGAGCCATGTCTGCAAGGTGCCCTTATTGAATTTGATCCGAGCTTCCGAGCCATCTATCTGCTCCCGCAGTGCCGCGCCAGCCGCCCGGACACCGGCGATGGTCGAGTCCGAGAATGCATGGTCGCGGTAGCGCTGCTCGACGACAGTGTTATTAATGTGCCTGCGAAGAGTGCCAACTTCAATGGCAACGCAAGTGCGGGCAACGATGTCGTCGTAAGCAAGGCGGCCATTTGTAAACCCGATCCGATCCTTTTCGAGCAGTCCAAGATCGGAAAGCTCAACAACCAGATCTCTCACTTGATTACGCGCCGCGCCGTGGAGCGCATTCCGCTTCTCTGGTGGAGTGAGATTGTAAGATTGGTTTAGCCTGAAGAATAGCTCATTCGGCTCTTGGGGCTGATAGCCTGTAAGCGTGATAATTGGCAGAACAAAACGGTTGACGGCACGACGAACGCGATCAGGAAGGTTGCGATAACGCATCCCGCCGAGCGCTCTAATCTCGTCGCTATCCGGCTCGGCCTTGCCGTCGATAACGATCTTGTTGGCGAAGAAGTCGCGAATTGCGGCGAGTCGTTGCTGACCGTCGAGAACTACCTCGTTGCCATCCGGGTGGATAACAATATGAATGGCGGGAATGTACCATTCGCGCAAAATCGTATCGACCAGTCGCTGGCGCCGCTTAGAGTCCCAGATCTCGCCGCGTTGGAAATCAGGTTGTAGATCAAGCTCACCGGCGTTGATCCGGCTCACGATCGTCTCTAGCTGAAGATCGGACTTTTCGAGCTTCACGTTAGGTCCTTCTCGTCGGCGCCGTCGGTGCGGCCATCCCGATAATGCTGCCAGGTAATGGGCTCGTGGCGCGAACCGCCTCGCCGACGCTGGCCGGAAGCGGCTCGGAGGCCAGGGCTCCCAGTGGGGGCGTCTAAACGGGCTGCAACGGGGTGGGAGCTGGCCACGCTTTGGCGGACTGCATGATGATCAACTCGCGCCTCGACGTGGTCTTGCAGGACCAGGTGGTGGCGATAGCTCCTTCGCCGCAGGGCGCGGATCTTCGCGTGGGCGCGATTCACGGTCATCTGCCGGCGTGGCGGCTTCGGCCGGAAGCGGCGCCGCTTGAACAACGCTTCGCGCCGATGCGCGCATCCACAGCCCTGGACACGTCCCTCAGTCGGTGCAGCGATCGGTCTCAGCACTGGAACTGGCGTCGCCGTCGAGCGCCGAACGGAAGTCGAAACCGTCGACCGCGAAGGCGCTGACCAGCCGGCTTGCTGCGCTCGCTGCGGCGTCATCCGCTGTGCACGCCGTCGCGATGATCACGTGAATGAGCGCCCTGTGCCGAGAGGTTTTCCAATAGTGTCCAGGACTCCCGGGCACCCGGTCGAGAACATGGAGACACGCGTGCGGATGCGTGAGCGCGAGGGTGCGCAGCCGACGCAGGACGTGCACGTTGAGCCCCATATCCGGGGCGAGGCTGAGGACTTCGTACAACTGGTTCAGTGACCACGCGTCGTCGAATCGGCCGTTGACGAACCAGTCGTCGAAGGCTGACAGCTCGTCTGGGTCGGCTCCGCGTCGGACCGCGTCGATGCGGTACTCCCACAGCCGCACGAGTCGCTCGCGGCGCTCGGGGTCGGTGGGCTCGTCGCGGTTGAAGCTGCGACCGGCCGATTCGACGATGATGCTGGCGGCCTCGGCGGGTGCCTGCTCGTAGAACCGCTGCAGGAGATGGTCCGGGTCGTCGAGGTCGAGATGGCCGAACCAGAACCGGTTACCTAGGTGAAACGCCAGCAGGTTGGCTCGTGCTTGTTCCCATTCGTTGTTCGGGGTGGGTGTGAGAATGTCTACCGCGCGCAGGTAGTGCGGTCGAAGCAGCCCCCACGCGGTGTCGGTCAGCACCCGGTTCTCAAGGTGCCCGTTCCAGGCGGCGCGCCACGCCCGGGTGTGTTCGGGCTCGATCGGCAGGATGTCGCAGAGGTGGCGGGAGGTCCAGTCGGGATCCAGTCTCAGCAGCGCTTGCAGGAGCTGGCCGAACATCGCGCGGACTGCCAATGCTGGGTCGGCGGCTGGGGTGACGTGCGCGTCGAGGACCTGCGTCACGTCAGACACGCCGGTGTATTCGGGCCGCTGCTGGGCGCGCAGGCCCCAGAGGATCGCTGCACGCAGCGCCTCTGGGCGGACGGCGTCGAGTGAGGCCGACGACAACTCACCATCGTCCTGCTCGTTCGGTGTGTCCTCTCGCTGAGGGTCGGGGTCGGCGCAGGCGGCGCTGATGATGGACCAGATGGCAGGTTCGGCGTCCGAGGGGATTCGTTCTGGGTCGGCTGTCGGGTCGGCGGTAAACAGGCGCATCACGCTATAGCGGGCCGTGCGCCACTGCCGCTCACGACGCTGAACCACTTCGGCGGCGAGCTCCCTGGCGGCTTCGCCGTCGATCCAGGCCAGCAGGGTGGTCAGTGGCTTCCAGTCGAGGCATTCCTTGGCCCTGGCTGCTTCCCAGAACCCATCCAGGATCGACGTAACGTACTCCGGTGGTAGCCCGATGAAGGCCGCGGCGTCCGTCGACCACCGAGTGGCCTCACGCGCCACCGCAGCCGAGAGCGCAGGCCTGATCGCCGACCGGTCGAGCTCCCGCCGGTCTTGCGGTGGCTGCCACTCGTGCAGCAGTAGGGCCAGCGCCTCGGCCGTTAGCTGCTGCAGTTCGGCGACCCCGACGACATCCTCACCACCCCACGCCGTGAACGCTACAGGTGGAGGTACTGACCAGTCCGGGGCGGGACCGTACTGTGCGACGAGCGCCTCGTAGCGGGCGCGGCGGTCGCCGTCCAGCAGCGGTTCGAGAGCGGCGAACCGGTCGCGGCGCCAATGGTCGATTCGTTGACGTAGAAGGTCCTCGGCCTCGACGGCGCCTACGCCTTCGCGACGGATGCGCTGCTCCCACACCGTCGTGTCGGGTTTTCCGTCGAAGAAGTCGAGCAGACTGCGAACTTTGGGCGTCTCCAGCCAGGTGTGTCCGGCGGCGGCGAGCAGAAGGTACTCCCGCTCGACGGCGTGGTCGACGGCCAGCGTCGGGTCCAGCAGAGACTCCGCGACCAAGTCAGGCGCGTCGTAACCACGAAGGCGTAGCAGGTGCAGCCGGATCCGGCGCAGCACGTCTGGCCCGCCGACCGCAAGCTCACGCGCGGTGTCCCGCACCGAGAGGATGCCGTCGTCGTGCAACGCGGTGCCGATCTCGATGAGGACATCGACGAGGGCGTTGGAAACGTTTGTGTCACTGCGACGTTCGCGCAGCGGTTCGATCGCCGGCCGCCAGATCCGGGAACGCCCCTTCGCAGGGCTTGTGACAGCCCTGTTGAGCTCGTCGACCAGCAGCGCCAGCACCGGCCGGCCGACGATACGGGCCACCGGCGGCACGGACTCTCGCAGCACCTGGACGTGGTCATAGCTGCGTCCACTGGTTGCGCCCATGTTCGAAAATCCGCCGAGTACCGCGCGGAGCAGGTCCATTCCTGCGGCTGGGTGACCGCCTTCGACCAGGCGCACGGCCAGGTCACCAATCTGGTCTGCGGCGATGACACCGTACGGTCCGGGAATCGCCGCTACGAGTTTCGGCGCCAGCGTCGCGGCCTCGTCCGGCGGGATGGCCAGGGCCAGCCGGGTCAGGTCCCACACGACACGGCTGTTCTCGGTCGGTGCCATCTCCAGGACTGCTCGTACTACGTCGGCGGGCACGTCGGCCGCTACCCGCGCCAGATAGTCCGACTCCGGCCAGGCCGGGACTTCCACGCTGCCGTCCGTGGTATCGAGTCGCGGCTCAGGCGGGAACTTGAAGAATCCCTCCTCGGTCAGCGGGCCGATCCAGGCTGCGGCAGCCCGGCTGAAGAACCGCTGGCGGGTGACTGAGTTCGATGGAAGTCGCTGCCGCAGCTCCTTGGCCAGCTCAATAGTTGGCTCGCTGCCGAGCAACGCGTCGAGCCGGTCGAAGACACGGACGTATTGTTCCTCGAACCGACCCAGCACGAGTTCGAGCAGGTCCTCGAAACGGGCGAAGTAGTTCCGGAATTCGCGGTCGAGCGGACGGGCACGTTCCAGGGCGTGTCGGTGGGCACGACCCGCGAGGTTCGACGCTGAGTCGCGCTCGGCCTGTTGAAGCCAGAACACCGCAACGGGATGGTCGGTCGGCAGGTCCAGCGCCGCGCACACGGCGGTGATGCTTTGCAGATGTCCCCGTTTCTCCTCTTGCTGTTTCCGCTTTTTGCCGCGCTTGTCTGGACTGGGGGTGTTCGGCACCGTTCGGGGTTCAAGGATGTAGCGCAGAGAACTGTCAACCTCCCGCAGGGCGTGGCTGATCAGGTGCGTGGCGCTGCGGTGAGAGGGCGACTCCACCAACATCTCGCACGCGTCACGAAAGAAGTCTGCCGCACCGGACCCTACGAGACGCGATAGCTGTGCCACGATCCGCGCCTGGCGCGGCGACAAGGAGCGAGCGCCGTTACCGTCCTGAACGTCAAGCACCGACAACCTGATCGCTCCCCTGCTATTCCGTGCTACGCGGTGGCTGCTGCGACAACATGAGCATGAGTATCCGACTGCGGCCAGATGCTCGACCAGTCAGTTTCGACCGCCACACCCCGTGCTACGGCCGGGAATCCGGTTGCCGCGTCACGGAGAATGGAGTTGTGGAAGGCCACGGCCGGTTCGGCCCAGATTTTGTGACAGCACACCGGGGGATGCACGGCGCGCGCACACCGGAGCAGCGGCAGCTGACCTACGACATCGCGGTCGACTCCGGCTTCGAGCACTGGCGGCGCTGGTACGACGCGCAACTGGCGTTGCTGCCCAGCCCGCAGGCCGACGCGCTCGCCCGGCGCCTCTGGTTGGACGAGCACTTCTGGCCCGTCACCTTCGAGCTGGCGGCCGGCGCCGCGATCCGATCAGCCGGCTACACCGCCGTGTACGAACACGACCACGGCGGCCTGACCCCCGACTGGACCGCGCACACCCCCAGCGGAGAGCTGGCCTTCCTCGTCGAGGTCCACACCGACCAGCCTGCCAAGGAAACCTTCGGGCGTATCCGCGCGTGGAAAGCGCTCGAAAGGCGCATAGCGGAGATCCCCGTAGGCGTCGTGCTCGTACTCCAGGGCACCCGGCATCTCGCGCCGAAGCCACCCGACGCAGGAACTGCCAAGAAGATCGCCCGCGAAGTACGCGCCCGTTTGCTGGACGGACCCGGCACCTCGAAGATCCACGCACACGGCTACACCCTTGTCGTGCTCGCCGACAGGTTCGGACGACCCCTACAGTCAGCGAACGGGATCCGCGCCCAGTTCGCCGCGCCAAGCGGTGTCGCCGGACCAGTCGACGCCAGCCGGCTAGTCAAAGCCGTCGACGGGAAGGTCAGCAAGTACGCAGACCTCGCCAACCATCACAACGTGCCCCTGGTCATCGCCGTCGGATCGCACCGCTTCACAAGCGTCGACCTGGCAGACCTCGACGACCTGCTCGCCGGCGCCTCCACGATCGCCTTTCATTTCAACGTCGGAGACACATACATCGGCACCAAAACGGTCAACCCGGCACGGCCTACTCAGTGGACGATGCCGACCAACCTCGCCGGCCTGCTGTGGCTACACAACCAGCCGCCGTTCAACGCCACCGTACGTCCGAACCCCGACGCTCACCGCCAGATGCCACAGCACCTTGCTCCGATAACGACCGCCGCAGAATAGGTGCTTACGACTCCGGTCGCGAAGAGCGAGACAGTGCGGGAGCGAGGAAATCGGCCAGCCAGGCTTGGCGCGATCGTGTTGGGGCGGCCGTCCGCTCACCGATGGTCCAGGCGGGCTGCCGACACTGACCTGGGTCGACGACATCTCCAAGCTAGTCGCGCCCGAGTAAATGATCGTTGCTGGCGACGGTGCCCGCCGCCGACTACCCGGCGGCGGGCACAGACCCGCAGGGCTGCTGACCGTGGTCGTTCCCCATTGCAGACGGGACGAGTTACCCGCGCTCGCCCTGGGCGTCGGCGCTCTCTCCTTGCTGCCTCTCCCAGGGCGCCAACCTGCGCCAGCATGCGTTCGCTAATGGTGCCGGGCAAGGTGCCCCCGTTTACCCCCCGAAAACCCTTCCCAAGAGTTGACTACCAGTGACAAGCCCCGATCATTGCTAGACAGCGTTTGCACAGCTCAACGCGATAAAATGACTAGCGATGACATGCTCCGCGGAGCTACGGATGGTAACCGTGTGTCGCAGGTTCGAATCCTGCCGGGGGCACCGACATAAGGCGCTCAACAGCAAGAACGGCGCTGAGCCGTCCCTGAAGCCCCAACAACGCTGGTGGGCGATCGGGTGCTGGCGGGTCCGTGGTGGGGCATGCGTCGACGTGCGGGTCGAGGTGATCATGTGGCCCCGGTGCCGCTGTACCCTTCGCCGATGGCGTTACCTACCGACGACCGCGAGCGTCTGCTGGCGCTTTACCGAGGCCGGGTTGACGGCTACGTCGGCGTGGACGGGGGCTACGGGCGGCGTTGGCGGAGTTGGTGCGGGACTTTGCTGTCGTTCGGTGGCGCGCTCGTCGTTCCGCCGGTCGGGCCCGAGTCCGATCTTGAGGAACTGCTCGCCAGCGGGTCCGCGTTCGGATCGGCGGTGCGATACGTGCGGGGCGAGGCCAACGAGTGTCATCGCAACGTGGCGGTGGGCTGGATCGACGGAGCGATCGAGTCGATCGGCACGGGCTACGCGCTCTCCGACGACGAGCTCTGGCGGCAGCACTCGTGGGGCGTGGATCAGGACGGCGTGGTGGTGGAGACCACCGATGAGCGGCGCGCCTACGTGGGCATCGTGTTGCCCGCGGGAGCGCCGAGCGTGCGGTTCGCCGGGAGCAACGCGCAGGAGCACCTGAGGACGGCGTTGCGGCAGCGTGGTCCCCGCGCTCCGGAGCTGATCAGCATGATCCGCGAGCTGGCGAGCCTGGACAGGTCTTGGATCTAGCTGACTTCACCCGGCCGTGCGCCGGCCGGCACCCCGCGGTTTCGGGGCCGGGCGGCACCGCCAAAGGCTCGATGGATGGACGATTCCCCTTTACGCGCATGACCTTCGATGGACATGATCGGCCGAGACGGTTGCCGTACCCCCCTCACCGAAAGGCTGCCGCCCATGCCGATCGCATCCTCTTCCGCCCCCTCCCGCCGCGTTCCGCGCCAGGTCGCCGCCGTCGCGGTCGCCGCCCTCGCCGGTGCCTGCCTGGCTGTCGTGAACGTCCAGCCGGCCTCGGCGACGCCTCCCGGCATTCCGTCGAAGGCGACCGCCCAGTCGCAGCTCAACGCCCTGACCGTGGCGGCGCAGGGTTCGAGCAGCGGTTACTCGCGGGACCTGTTCCCGCACTGGATCACGGTCAGCGGTAGCTGCAATACCCGGGAGCAGGTGCTCAAGCGCGACGGCACCTCGGTCGTCGTGGACAGCTCCTGCGCGGCCACCTCGGGCCGCTGGTACAGCCCGTACGACGGGGCGACCTGGACGGCGGCCTCCGACGTCGACATCGACCACGTCGTGCCGCTGGCCGAGGCGTGGCGCTCCGGTGCCAGCTCGTGGACCACCAGCCGTCGGCAGAGCTTCGCCAACGATCTGAGTCGCCCGCAGTTGATCGCGGTGACCGACAACGTCAACCAGGCGAAGGGCGACCAGGACCCGTCGACCTGGCAACCGCCGCTGTCGTCGTACCGGTGCACCTACAGCAAGATGTGGATCACGGTGAAGTACAGCTGGGGCCTCACCCTGCAGTCTTCCGAGAAGTCCGCGCTGCAGAGCATGCTGAACACCTGCGGTTCCTGACCGTCGCGCCGACCCGGCCGGCACGAACCGCGCCACGACGACGCGGGCCGGCCGGGCTCACGGCTCGATCCACTCGATTTCCGTGGAAGTCGGGCCTACCGGTGCGCGGGGATGGCCCGGTTTTCAGGAAGTGGAGTCGATCAAAGCAAGGCAGCCACCGCACCGGCTCAGAGCGCCGGTAGCTGTTCGGCGCGGGTGACCACCTGGTCGATCAGACCGTACTCGCGGGCCTGTTCGGCGGTGAACCAGCGGTCCCGGTCCCAGTCACGCTGGATCTCGTCGAGCGTCCGTCCACTGTGCTCGGCGATCAGCTCCTGCATGGTGCGCCTCACGTGCAGCATGTTCTCCGCCTGGATGGTGATGTCCGAGGCGGTGCCACCCATCCCACCGGACGGCTGGTGCATCATGATCCGCGAGTGCGGCAGCGCGTACCGCTTGCCGGCCGCGCCCGCGCAGAGCAGGAACTGCCCCATCGAGCCGGCGAACCCGAGCGCCAACGTCGCCACGTCGTTGCGGACATAGCGCATCGTGTCGTAGACCGCCATCCCCGCGCTCACCGAGCCGCCCGGCGAGTTGATGTAGAGGTAGATGTCCCGGTCGGCGTCCTCGGCGGCGAGCAGCAGGATCTGCGCGCAGATCTGGTTGGCCGACTCGTCGGTCACCTCGGTGCCGAGGAAGACGATCCGCTCCCGGAGCAGCCGCTCGAACACGTGGTCACCGAAGGACGGTTGCCCACCGTCCAGCATGCGTGCGCCGTACCTCATCATGTGCCGCCGCCTCCCACGGTGCCGGCGGGTGGTTCGGACCACCCGGGGGACCGGCCCTCCCAGCGTGCGGGCGACGGCGGTGGCGGGCCCAGTGATTCTGCCGCCGGCAGATCCGCCGACGGCAGAACCGGCGCGGCCTACCCGACGGTCACCCGCCGCGCGCCCGCCCGGGCCCGTCCGCAGCCCAACCACGCGGAGGTACGCGGACCGGGGCGGGAGCAGCCAGCGGAGACCGTCGTCCGGACGGAGAGCGTCGGCCCGCTCGCGCCGGGGCCCCGGTGCAGGATCGGGCCGCCGGCCCGCAGCGTGTGCTGCCCGGCGTGCGGGTGGCCGACGCCGGCCCGCTCCAGGCGGGTGAGCGCGGCGCGCGGGCTGGCCGGGATGCGGGGTTCGACCCGGCGCAGGTCGTCCCGGGCCTCCTCCAGCAGGTCGGAGAGGCGGATGCCGAGCGCCCGGCAGATCGCCGCGAGCACCTCCGAGGAGGCTTCCTTGCGCCCTCGCTCCACCTCGGACAGGTAGGGCACGGAGACCCCGGCGGACGCGGCCACCTCGCGCAGTGTGCGGCCCTGGCTCTGCCGCAGGCGGCGGAGCACTCCGCCGATGACTCGTCGCAGCAACGACATGCCGGCCTCGCTTTCGCAGTCGTCGTCGGGAACACCCTCATCATGCCTGTTCCCGGACCCGTTGGCCGTCCCGTGCGGGCCGTACCACCTCGGCCCGCTCCCGCCGCCGAGCGGCGCCGGGCGTCCGGCACCCGGAGTGGACGTCGTACCCGCTATGTTGTGGGCGTGCAGCAGACGGCGGGGGAGCAGGTTCGACGGTGATCCATTTTCCCGCGCAGCGTCGGGGCCCGCTGAGCGCGCTGAGTCTCCGGCTCGCCGCCGCCCTGGGCCTGGTCTTCGCCGTGGTCGCCGCTGTCTACCTGGGCCGCGACGGCTACCGTGATGTCAACGAGGACGGGCTCACCCTCCTCGACTGCTTCTACTACGCGGTCGTCTCGCTGTCGACCACCGGCTACGGCGACATCACCCCGGCCACCCCCTCGGCCCGGCTGGTGAACGTCCTGTTCATCACCCCGGCCCGGGTGGTCTTCCTGATCATCCTGGTCGGCACCACCCTGGAAGTTCTGACCGAGCAGTACCGGACCGGCCGTCGCCTGTCGCGGTGGAGGAGAGCCGTGAAGGACCACGTCATCATCTGCGGCTACGGCACCAAGGGGCGCAGCGCGGTCAACGCCCTGTTGGAGAACGGTCTGGATCGTTCCCGGATCGTGGTGGTGGAGCGCAGCGCCACAGCCCTACGGCAGGCCACCTCGGCCGGACTGGTGGCGATCGAGGGCTCGGCGACCCGCTCGTCGGTGCTCGAGGAGGCGCACGTCCGTACCGCGAAGGCGGTGATCATCGCGACCGACAGCGACGACGCGTCGGTCCTGGTCGCGCTCACCGTACGGCAGCTCACGGCTGGGCAGGTCCGGATCATCGCGGCGGCCCGGGAGGCGGAGAACGCCCCGCTGCTCAAGCAGAGCGGCGCGCACCACGTGATCGTCTCCTCCGCCACCGCGGGTCGACTGCTCGGCCTGTCCACCTCCGCCCCGCCGTTGATCGACGTGGTGGAGGACCTGCTGACTCCCGGCCAGGGCATGGCGCTGGCGATGCGCTCGGCGGAGCGCGACGAGGTGGGCCGCTCGCCGCGCGAGCTGGACTCGTTGGTGATCGCGCTGGTCCGGCGTGGCAAGGTGGTCACCCTCGCCGACCGGGCCGGCGCGGTGATCGAGACGGGCGACATGCTCGTGCACGTACGCGACGACCGCCCGCAGTCGACCACGAGCGTCTGACCGGCGGGCCGCTGCCGGGGCGGCCTCGCCAACCCGACCTCAGCAGGTGTCGTCGGCGACGCAGATCGCCTCGGTGCAGTTGATCGTCGCGCCCGTTGAGGCCCGGCTGAGCAGCTTGTAGAGCGTCTCCCGCTCGGCGGAGTCCAGTGCGCCGAGCACCTCGTCCTCGGCGCTGGCAAGGGCGCATTCGGCCTCGTTGAGGCGTTTCGCCCCATCTTCGGTGAGCTCGACGACGTGTCGCCGCCGGTCCTCGGGGGAGCGCCGTCTCTCGACCAGCCCTTTCGCCTCGAGGTCGTTGAGCAGCCCCACGATGTTGGTGCTGTCCATCTCCAGGATGGTGGCGAGCGCCTGTTGGCCGGTGCCGCCACCCGCGCGGAGCACCGTCAGCGCGACCAGATGCCGGGGCCGTAGGCCCAGCGGCGCCAGCACCGACTCCGATCGCAGCCGCATCCGTCGGGCCAGATGGTCCAGGAGCGCGCCCGAGCGGTGTTCCGAGGAGTCGAGCGGCGTGGCGGGCATGTGACCCAGTCTACCGAGCTGTTGGAACATCTCCCTGCTATAAATAGTTGGTGCTGCACAGACGATCCTTGGAGGATGAATAATGCATCTGCTGCATATTGACTCGAGCATTCGGGGTGACTGGTCGGTCAGCCGCCGGCTCACCGCCCGCGCCGCCGACGCCTGGCGTGCGGCCCACCCGGACGGCACCGTCACCTACCGGGACCTGGGCGCCGATCCGCTGCCCCACCTGGACTCGGCGGGCGGCCTGGCCCGGATGACGCCGCCGGACGAGCACACGCCGGCGCAGCGCGAGTCCTGGGACCTCAGCATGCGGATCGTCGACGAGGTGAAGCAGGCCGACGTGGTGCTGCTCGGGCTGCCGCTCTACAACTACGGCGTGCCCAGCAGCGTCAAGTCCTGGGTCGACCACCTGATCGTCGCCGGGCACACCTACGACCCGACGACCCAGGAGGGTCTGCTCGCGGGCCGCGAGTTGGTGGTGCTGGCCACCCGGGGCGGTGGCTACGGCGAGGGCACCCCACGTCACGGCTGGGACCACGCCGAGCAGTGGCTCCCGCACGGTCTGTCGATGACCGGCCTGGAGCCGCGCTTCATCAGCACCGAGCTGACCCTGGCGCCGACGGTGCCGGCGATGGCCGAGCTGATCCCGCTGCACGAGACGAGCCTCGCGGCGACCGAGAAGGAGATCGACAACCTCTGGCTCCCGGCCTCCGCCCAGCGCTGAGCAGACGCCGGTACGACGAGAGCGGCCGCCCCCGGATCGGGGACGGCCGCTCTCGTCAGTGCCGTGGGATCAGAGGATCGTCCAGGTGTCGCCGCTGTTCAGCAGGCCGGCGAGCTGCTGCTCGGGCGTCTCGGTGACGGTCGCCCTGGCCGTCGCCAACTGCTCCTGCACCACGCTGTCGTAGGACGGCCGGGTCACCGACCGGAACACGCCGATCGGCGTGTTGCGCAGGTCCAGGCCGGGCAGCCGGGACAGCGCGAACGCGTACGCCGGGTCGGTCACCGTCGCGTCGTGCACGACGATCTCCTCGGGGCGGACCGAGCTGGTCTCCCGGACCTCAAGGCCGAAGCCGCCCGGCGGGTGCACCACGCAGAACCGCCCGTCGGCACCGCCGGGCTGGCCGTTCGGCTCGCGAGCAGCGCCGAAGGTGATCGGCTGGCCGTGCTCCAGGCGGATCAGGTAGTCGTCCCGGGTGGACGGGTCCTTGAGCTGGTCGAACGCGCCGTCGTTGAAGATGTTGCAGTTCTGGTAGATCTCCACGAAGGCGGAACCCTCGTGCTCCGCGGCGGCCCGCAGCACCGACTGCAGGTGCTTGCGGTCGGAGTCGATGGTGCGGCCGACGAAGCTGGCCTCCGCGCCGAGGGCGAGCGAGAGCGGGTTGAACGGGGCGTCCGCCGAGCCGGCCGGGGTCGACTTGGTGATCTTGCCGACCTCGGAGGTGGGAGAATACTGACCCTTGGTCAGGCCGTAGATCCGGTTGTTGAACAGCAGGATCTTGAGGTTGACGTTGCGCCGCAGCGCGTGGATCAGGTGGTTGCCACCGATGGAGAGCGCGTCGCCGTCACCGGTGACCACCCAGACCGACAGGTCCGGCCGGGACACCGACAGGCCCGTGGCGATCGCCGGCGCGCGGCCGTGGATGGAGTGCATCCCGTACGTGTTCATGTAGTACGGGAAGCGGGACGAGCAGCCGATCCCGGAGACGAAGACGGTGCGTTCCCGGGGAATGTTCAGCTCCGGCATGAACTGCTGGATGGCCGCCAGGATCGCGTAGTCACCGCAGCCGGGGCACCAGCGCACCTCCTGGTCGGACTTGAAGTCCTTGGCGGTGAGCTTGAGGGCGACGGGCTCAGACATTCTTCAGGACCTCTTCCAGCGTCGTCTCCAGCTCGGCGGCCGTGAACGGAAGACCGCGGACCTGGTTGTAGCTGATCGCGTCGACCAGGTAGCGGGCCCGGATGACGTGGGCGAGCTGACCCAGGTTCATCTCCGGGATGACCACCCGGTCGTACGAGCGCAGGACCTCGCCGAGGTTGGCCGGCATCGGGGCCAGGTGCCGCAGGTGCGCCTGGGCGATGGACAGCCCTCGCTGACGCACGCCCCGGCACGCCGCGCCGATCGGCCCGTACGTGGAACCCCAGCCGAGCACCAGCACCCGGGCGTCGCCGTCCGGGTCCTCCACCTCGATGTCCGGCACCGGGATCGTCTCGATCCGGGCGGCCCGGGTGCGCACCATGAAGTCGTGGTTGGCCGGGTCGTAGGAGATGTCGCCGGTCTTGTCGGCCTTCTCCAGCCCGCCGATCCGGTGCTCCAGACCGGCCGTGCCGGGGATCGCCCACGGCCGGGCCAGGGTCTCCGGGTCGCGCAGGTACGGCAGGAAGGTGGTGCCGTCCTCGCCGTTGGGCTTGGTGGCGAACTCGACCCGCAGGTCGGGCAGCGACTCCACGTCGGGCAGCAGCCACGGCTCGGAGCCGTTGGCGACGTAGTTGTCGGAGAGCAGGATCACCGGGGTGCGGTAGGTGAGCGCGATCCGGGCCGCCTCCAGGGCGGCGAAGAAGCAGTCCGAGGGGGACCGGGGCGCGATCACCGCGACCGGCGCCTCACCGTGCCGACCGTAGAGCGCCATGTTGAGGTCGGCCTGCTCGGTCTTTGTCGGCATGCCTGTCGACGGGCCGGCGCGCTGCACGTCGACGATCACCAGCGGCAGCTCCAGCGCCACCGCGAGCGAGATCGTCTCGCTCTTGAGCGCCACACCCGGCCCGCTGGTGGTGGTCACGCCGAGCGAACCGCCGTACGACGCGCCCAGCGCCGCGCCGACCGCCGCGATCTCGTCCTCGGCCTGCATGGTGAGGACGCCGAAGCGCTTGTGCTTGCTCAGCTCGTGCAGGATGTCCGAGGCGGGCGTGATCGGGTACGCGCCGAGGAAGACCGGCAGACCGGAGCGGACCCCGGCGGCGACCAGCCCCAGCGACAGCGCCGCGTTGCCGGTGATGTTGCGGTAGGTGCCCGGCTGCATCTTGGCCGGCTTGACCTCGTAGCGGACCCCGAAGTCCTCGGTCGTCTCGCCGAAGTTCCAACCGGCCTTGAAGGCGGCGACGTTCGCGGCGACCAGCTCCGGGCGGGCCGCGAACTTGCGCTCCAGGAAGCGCAGCGTCGACTCGTAGGGCCGGGAGTACATCCAGGAGAGCAGGCCGAGCGCGAACATGTTCTTGGACCGCTCGGCGTCCTTCTTGGACACCTGGTAGTCGGCCAGCGCGCCGATCGTCATCGAGGTCAGCGCCACCGGGTGCACGACGTAGCCGGCCAGCGTGTCGTCGTCCAGCGGGCTGGTCTGGTAACCGACCTTCGCGAGGTTGCGCTTGGTGAACTCGTCGGTGTTGACGATGATGTCCGCGCCGCGCGGCAGGTCGGCCAGGTTGGCCTTGAGCGCCGCCGGATTCATCGCCACCAGCACGTTCGGCGCGTCGCCGGGGGTGAGGATGTCGTAGTCGGCGAAGTGCACCTGGAAGCTCGACACGCCGGGCAGGGTGCCGGCGGGCGCCCGGATCTCGGCGGGGAAGTTCGGCAGTGTGGAGATGTCGTTGCCGAGCTGCGCGGTCTCGGAGGTGAACCGGTCACCGGTCAGCTGCATGCCGTCGCCGGAGTCACCGGCGAACCGGATGACCACCCGGTCGAGTTGACGGATCTGCTTGGTCACTGTGCCACCTTCGTTCGCGGCTGCGCGGCTCGCCAAACCAGCTCACTCCTCGCGCTCACGCCTGCACCTCGTGCCCGGCCACGGAACCTCCCTGACGCGACGTCGCGCCGCACCGCCCCAGGCTGGCTCGGCCGCTGACGTACCTCACCTGAGAGCCTACGTCTAAGGCAGCCCTAACAATGCCGGTGAATCGGCGACTCGAAACTGGCCACCCCGGAAAATGCCCGAGTTTGCGGTGTTACGGGCCACCCGCCGTAATTCAGATCACCCCACCTGTCCGGCCCGTCGTTTCATTCGGCGGGACGGGGCGCGGGCTCGGCCGCAGGCCCGGCGAGCCGGCGGCGCAGCGACGTCGTCGCCAGCGTGAGGGCCAGCACCACGAGCAGCGCGGAGACCCCGATCAGGAGGACGGCGGTGCGCTGCACCGAGGTCATCCCACCGTCCGCGCCGCCGGCGCCGGCCGGTAGCACGCCCTGGGAGCCGGTCGGCGCGGGCGGGGAGACCGGCGGCGTCGCCAGCGCGGCCGCCGCGGTGATCCGGAAGCTCATCTGCACCCGCCGGGTCGAGCCGCTGCGCGGATCGAGTTGGCCGATCACCGCGCCGGACAACGGCGCCTGCCGCTGGGCCTGTGGCGTCGCCTCCACCGGCAGCCGCAGCTCGGCGCTGGTGCCCGCCGCCACCACGCCCGTGTCACAGCGGGTGCGGGTGGGGTCGACCGCGTGGCAGCCGGGCGGTGGGGTCGGAACCGTCACCCCGGCCGGCAGGATGACCTCCAGCCCACCGGTGGCGTCCACCGTGCCGGTGTTGTTGAGCCGCAGCGTCAGGCTGCTGGCCCCGCCGCTGATGTCGAAGGCCACCTCGCTGGCGGCGAGCGTGATCCCGGGCGCCGGCGGACCCTGCGGGAAGAGCACCGCGAAACCCTGGTCGTCCACGGCCTCGCCGGGTGCCCCCGGCGCGTCCGCGACGACCTGCACGGAGCCGCTGAGCGGCATCTGCCGCCACGCGTCGCCCGCGACGCGCAGCCGCAGGACGGCGCTGAACCGGACGCCGGCTTCGGCCGTCCAGGCCCCACAGTGGTACGCCCCGCCGCCGGCGGCGGCGCAGCCCTTCGTCCCCGCGTCCGTCAGCCCGGCCGGCAGCGTGTACGAGAGTCGGATCCGCGCCGCGGTCGTGCCGGTGTTGTGCACGGTGACCCGCAACGTGGCGACCGTGCTGGCCGCGTTCCAGTACGCCCCGGTGAGGATGACGTCCTCGGTGGTGACCCGTACCCCCAGCGGGTTCGACGGCGGCGTCGCCGAGCCCGGCGCGGGCGGCCGCACCGGCGGTGCCGGGCGCGCCGTCGACCAGGGCGGGCCGGAGGTGGGCGGTCGGACGGTGCCGTCCGGCCTGGGTGGGGTGCTGGTCGGCGCCGGCGGAACATCCGGCGCGGTGGTCACCGGGGCCGGCGGAGTCGGGTCCGCCGGCGGGGCGGTGGTGGGCGGCGCCGGCTCGGTCGGCCCCGGCTCGCCGCCGGGTCCGTCGGGCGGCGTGGGGTCCGGTGCCGGCGTGGTAGGTGGTGGGCCCTCAGGGTCGGTGACGGGCTCGGTCAGCGTCACGACCGGCTCCGTGTCCGGAGGTGCCGCGCCGGCCCAGGTCGGGCCCACGGCGAGCGCCGCGAGCAGACCGAGCGCGAGCCCGGCAGCGAGTGGGGGCGTGGGACGCCGCCCCTCAGCCCGGTTACCGGGCGACGCCTTCACGCGGGCCATCTGTCCTCCGGTGACGTGGGTGTGTCCAATATTCGGTAACAGTTGCCCGGGAGCACTAGTCCCATCCGGAAACAACTTCGTAACGTGTTCGGTACGCCGCTGCCGGCCGAACGGTAGGCTCCCCCTGTGACCGGATACCTGGGCTCGTACGCGACGCTCGGGCTGCTGCTGCTCGTGAGCGTCGTCTTCTTCGTAACAGCGTTCTCGGCCAACCGGGTGTTACGTCCCGGACGTCCGGCCGATCCGCCGGGCAAGCGGAGCAGCTACGAGTGCGGGATCGATCCGGTCGGCGCGGACTGGGCGCAGATGCAGATCCGCTACTACGTCTACGCCTATCTGTACGTGCTGTTCGCGGTCGAGGCGGTGTTCCTCTTCCCATGGGCGGTGGTCTTCGACCGACCGGGCTTCGGTCTGGTGACGGTGGTGGAGATGGCGGTGTTCGTGGCGGTGCTGGCGCTCGGCATCCTCTACGCCTGGCGTAGGAACATCCTCCGCTGGACCTGACCGGCGCGCTCTCCGGCGATCGTGCCGGTCCGCCCGGCCGTTCGCGGTCGGTACCGGCGACGACCGGTCAGGCCAGTCCCCGGCGCGTCGCGGCCGGCGAGCGGTCGCCCCGGATCGAGGCCACCATCTCCAGCACCCGGCGCGTCGGGCCGACCTGGTGGGCCCGGAACACCCGGGCGCCGAGCCAGGCCGAGATCGCCGTGGCGGCCAGCGTCCCCTCCAGGCGTTCGGCCACCGGCAGGTCCAGCGTCTCACCGATGAAGTCCTTGTTCGAGAGCGCCACCAGCAGCGGCCAGCCGGTCGAGGTCAGCTCGTCCAGCCGGCGGGTGATCTCCAGCGAGTGCCGGGTGTTCTTGCCGAAGTCGTGTGCCGGGTCGATGAGGATGCCGTCCGGGCGTACCCCGGCTGTCAGCGCGCGCTCGGCGAGCCCGGTCACCGTCGCGACCACGTCGGCGACCACGTCGGTGAAGGCGGCCCGGTGCGGCCTGGTCCGGGGCGTCAGGCCGCCGGCGTGCGAGCAGACCAGGCCGGCGCCGGTCCGCGCGGCCACCCGGGCGAGCGCCGGATCGGCGCCCGACCAGGTGTCGTTGAGCAGGTCGGCGCCGGCCGCCACGGCCTCGACCGCCACCTCGGCGCGCCACGTGTCGATCGAGATCACCACGTCCGGGAAGGCGGCGCGGACGGCGGCGATGGTCTCCACCGTGCGTCGGATCTCCTCGGCGACGTCCACGTCGGCGCCGGGGCCGGCCTTGACCCCGCCGATGTCGATGATGGCGGCGCCCTCCTGAACGGCCCGCTCCACGGCGCGCAGCGCGCTGTCGGCGGCGTAGGTGGCTCCGCGGTCGAAGAACGAGTCCGGCGTGCGGTTGACGATCGCCATCACCACCAGCTCGTCCGGGGCGAACGTGCGCCCGCCCAGCCGAAGCGCCCCGGCCATGCCCGCCTCCTGGAAGTCCGCCGTCGCCGCCGCGTCGGCCGGTCCCGACGCTAGTCGGTCGTCGGCCCGTCACGCCGGGCGGGCGTCGGGATGGATCATGACCGGGACGGGTGGCGGGGTCGCTACCGGCCGGCTGCCATGCCACGATCAGTGCATGGGTCAGCTTCTGCTCCTCCTGGTCGTGGCGTTGACCGTCGCGGCGGTGATCTTCGGCGTGACGGTGCTGGTCAGCGGCCGTGATCCCGGCCTGCTGCCGGCCGAGCCGGATTCCCAGGCCGTGGCGTTGCCGAGCACCCGTCCGCTGCGCGAATCCGATGTGGGGGCGGTCCGTTTCGACACCGCCCTGCGCGGGTACCGGATGGCCCAGGTCGATCAGGCGATGCGCCGTGCCGCGTACGACATCGGCTACAAGTCCGAGCTGATCGGCGTACTGGAGTCGGAGGTCATCGCGTTGCGTGAGGGGCGCACCGACGACGCGGACCTGCTCCGGCAGGCTCGTGAGCAGTCGGCCAGCCGGGTGCCGTCGGCGGACGCCGGCGAGCCGGGCACCGACGCGCCACCGGCCGACGAGGCGAACGCCGCCCCGGTCGGCTCGACCGCGCCCGGCCCGCTGCCCGCCGCCACCTCGTCGGCGGCCGACTCCGACGGAGTGGCGCCGGCCGTCGGGCCCGCCGACACCGAGCCGGCCGACCGGGAGCGGGCGGCCGACGCTCCGGCCGACGACACGGAGCAGCGCGACGCGGTGGTCCGGTCGGAGTCGGCGTGACCGAGCCGCAGGGCGCCGACCATCTTCGGGAGGCGGCCCAGCCCGGCGCCGGTGAGGTGACCGCCACTGTCATCGTCCGGGCCCCGGCCGAGCGTGTCTTCGCCGGGTTGCTCGCCTGGGAACGGCAGTCCGACTGGATCCCGTTCACCCGGGTCCGGGTGGTCGAGGGCGACGGGCGCGAGGGCAGCCGGATCGAGGCCGTGACCGCTCTCGGTCGGGCGGCGCTGCGCGACGAGATGCAGGTCGTCCGGGTCGACGAGCCGTACGAGATCGGGGTCGTGCACTACGGTCAGTTGCTGCGCGGGCCCGGCGTGCTGCGCTGCACCCAACTGGGCCAGGACCGCACCCAGGTGGTCTGGCACGAGTGGTTCCACCTGCCGGGTGGCCGGGCCGGGCGACTGGCCTGGCCGGTGCTCTGGCCCGGCTCCAAGTTCGGTCTCACCCAGGCGCTGAAGAGGTTCGCCCGTCTGGTGGAGCAGGGCCGGCTGCCCTGACCACGCCCGCGTGGGGTGTCGGACCGATGCCCTAGCGTGTACGAGGTGACTGACCTGGTGATCGGTGCCGACGGGCTGGCGCGCTGCGCCTGGGGGGCGAGCACCCCCGACTACGCCGTCTACCACGACACGGAGTGGGGGCGGCCGCTGCGCGGCGACGACGCGCTCTACGAGCGGATGACCCTCGAGGCGTTCCAGTCCGGGCTCTCCTGGCTCACCATCCTGCGCAAACGCCCCGCGTTCCGGCTGGCCTTCGACGAGTTCCACATCCCGACCGTCGCCGGATACGACGACGCCGACGTGACCCGGCTGCTCGCCGACGCGGGCATCGTCCGTAACCGGGCCAAGATCGAGGCGGCCATCGCCAACGCCCGAGCCGCCCTGGAGGTGCCGGAAGGGCTGTCCGAGCTGCTCTGGTCCTTCGCGCCGGCGCCCCGACCGACCCGCCCCACCTCGTTCGCCGAGCTCGCCCCGATCAGCCCGGAGTCGACGGCGATGGCCAAGGCGCTCAAGAAGCGCGGGTTCCGCTTCGTCGGCCCGACCACCGCGTACGCGCTGATGCAGGCGACCGGAATGGTCGACGATCACCTCGCCGGCTGTCACGTCACAGGCCGACCGGCGGCGTGATGAGATGGCAGGCATGACGACCGAGACCGCGTACCGTGCCGGCGCGGACGGCCACACCGACCCGACGGGCACCTGGGCCGTGCTGTTGCCCGCCGAGCGGTTCGAGGCCGAACGGCTCGTGCACCACGACACGCTGGAGCTGACCGGGCTGACCGACATCGTCCGACCTGCGCCTGGTGATCAGGTGGCGGTGCTCGTCGACGCGCCGCCGCGGCTGGTGGCGCTCGGTCGGGTCAGCGCGCCCGCCCAGCGCCACCGGGAGGACCCGGACGACCCGCAGTCGCCGGTCGAGCCGGGGGCGCTCGTCGTGGCGTACACCCGTCGGGTCTTCGACGAGCCGGTCCCGGCCGACCCGCTGACGTTCGACGGGCCGGTGACCGCGCTGGCGCCGGCGGCCTTCCGGGCGTTGGCCGACCAGCTCGGCCCGCCCCCGGCGCGGCGCTCCTGGCTGGTCAGCCTCGACCTGCCGATCGAGGCCGACACGCGCGCCGAGGCGGTCCGGCTGTTCTGGTCGTACGTGCAGGAGTTGGGCCCGCGCGAGCTGCCCGCCTTCGTCTCGCCGGCCGGTGACGAGCTGGCCATGCAGGCGTTCGTGCTGGGCGAGCAGGCCAACCAGGACCCGGAGGAGGACGACTAGAAGAGGCCGTCCAGCCGTCCCCGCCAGTCGGCGAGGACCGGGCCCGGGTCGGTGTCCAGCACCCGTTCCAGCAGCGTGGCGTAGACGTCCCGGAAGTCGGTGGTGTATTTCAGGTCGCCGTCGTCAAGGTCGGTGAGGCTGGGCGGGTCGCCGTGCCAACCGCCGCGCACCCCCGCGCCGAGCAGCAGCATGTCCGAGGCGGTGCCGTGGTCGGTGCCGTCCGAGGCGTTGGCCCGGACACGACGGCCGAACTCGGAGTAGACAGCCACCACCACCTTCCGACCCGCCTCCGTGCGACCCATCCGCTCGGTGAACGCGGTCAGCGCGCGGTCCACCTGACCCAGCAGCACTGCCTGCAACTGCTTCTCGTCGGCGTGCGTGTCGAAGCCGCCCAGCGACACCGAGAAGACCCGGGTGGACACCCCGGCCTCCACACACTGCGCGACCAGGTCGAGCTGCGCGTCGAGCGGGGTGCGTGCCCCGCCGGTGGCGGTCGCCGGCGCCTGCTCGCCGTCCTGCTCGGTCGGGTCGGCGGCGTCGGCGTCGCGGACCTCGCGGATCATCTCGTCCACCGAGCGCAGGTCGGCGAAGCAGGTGGCGGCGCGGGCACGGGCCGCCGTCTCGCCCTGCTCGGCGACGGAGAACGCCGCGAGCGTCTCCGCCGACAGGCCCTTGGCCGTCTTGCGGTCGGTCACCGGTACGGCGGCGCCCGCGCTGCGCTCCCCGGCCAGCAGCGGAGGCAGCGCCGGCTCGAACGAGACGGCCAGTCGGGGATCGCCGCCGGCGCGATCCAGCCACCGGCCCAGCCAGCCGGTGTTACCCGGCCGGTCCGGTTGGGCGGTGTGCCAGATGTCCATGGACCGGAAGTGGCTGCGGTCCGGCTTCGGGTAGCCGACCCCGCGGACGATCGCCAGGCCACCGTCGGACCAGCGTCGGTGCAGGCCGGCGAGCGCCGGGTTGAGGGCGAAGCCGTCGTCCAGCCGGCGCACCTCCCCGTCCGGGTACGCGAGTTCCGGGCGGGCCGCCCGGTAGGCCGGGTCGGCGTACGGGATGACGGTGTTCAGCCCGTCGTTGCCGCCGTAGAGGGTCACCAGCACCAGCGTGCGGGACTGCGGATCACGGTCGCCGCTGGTGTCCAGCAGGTCCCGCAGGGTGTACGCGCCGGCCCCGGCGGCCAGCGCGCCCGCGCCGACCACCCCGCTGGTCAGCAGGAACCTGCGTCGGGTCAGGGTGTCCATGTCGACTCCTCCGCTCAGCTGACTGTGTATTCGGGGCTGACCAGTCCGGCGGCCAGCAGGGCGCGTGGTTCGCCGGCCAGCGGGGTGAGGGCGGCCCGGGTGCGTGCGCTCCAGCCGTCGACCACCAGCAGCCGGGCCAGCGCGTCCGGTCGTCCGGCGGTCGGCGCGGCGGTCAGCCGGGTCAGCACGGCTGGCGCCGTGGCGGCGGCGAGCATCCCGGCCGTCCGCAGTCGGGCCTGCAA
Organism: Micromonospora sp. WMMD1120; assembly: GCF_029626235.1. Classification (NCBI taxonomy): domain Bacteria; kingdom Bacillati; phylum Actinomycetota; class Actinomycetes; order Micromonosporales; family Micromonosporaceae; genus Micromonospora; species Micromonospora sp. WMMD1120. The sequence continues at coordinate 2,755,527 of NZ_JARUBO010000005.1, forward strand.
CGACGAGGTGGTCAGCCACGCCGCCCCGGCCGGCCAGCCGCCCACGCTGGGCGGGCGCAGGGGCACCTGGTCCAGGGCGTTCAGACCGGCCAGCAGTTGCTTGCGCTGCTGTTCGGTCAGCGCGGACGGTCGGATGCCGAGCTGGCGCAGCGCGCCCACCAGCCACTCCACCGGCTGCTTCACCAGCGTGCCCCGGGTCTGCGCGAAGGCCGGCGCGGAGAGGATCGCGCGCAGCGTGGCGACGGTGTCCGCGCCGGCCAGACCGTCCGGCGCCGGGACGTCCGCGCCGGCGTAGCGGAACCAGAGCCGGCCGGCCACGAACGTCGCCGCCTTCGGCTGGGCGGCCAGCAGCCCGGCGTACGCCTGGGCGTCGAAGCGGCCGGTCTGTCCCAGGATCGTCTTCTCGCCGGGATCGTGCCGGCGGGCCTCGAAGCGGGCGACACCGGTACGCCTGTCGACCACCCAGCCGGTCAGCGCCCGCGCGCCGGCCTTCACGTCGGCCTCGCTGTAGCCGCCGATGCCGAGCGTGAACAGCTCCATCAACTCGCGGGCCAGGTTCTCGTTGGGCGCCTTACGGGTGTTCTTCTGCCCGTCCAGCCAGAGGATCAGGGCGGGGTCGCGCACCATCGCGGCGACCAGCGGGCCCAGCGGCCCCCGTCCGTGCCGGCGCAGCGTCTCCAACTGGGTCAGCATCAGCCGGGCCGACCTGACCTTCTGCGCGCTCGTCGCCCAGTGACCGTGCCAGAAGAAGAGCAACTTCTCGGTCAGCCCGTCCTCGGCGGCGACCATCCGGTCCAGCCACCAGAGGGTCACCTGCTGGAGCTGTTCCCGGCGCTGCGCGTTCGCCTGCTGCCGCTGTTCGCGGGTGGACTCCTTGGTCAGCGCCGCGTACGGGTCGGTGGGCAGTGCCGGCGGAGGGGTGGCCGCCGCGCCCCGGTCGGCCCGTCCCGGGGCGAGCAGACTGTCGAGTGTCGCCGTCGGTCCCGCCCGCTCGGCCGCGTCCACCTCGTCGGCGGTCGGCCCGAAGGTGGTCCGGCGCAGCAGGTGCGCCACCGCTTCACGATCGCTCATACCGGCCGACGTTAGGCTACCTCTGTTCGAGGACGGTAAGGGCGACGTGCGAGCCGGTTCAGCGTCCCTCGAAGACCGGCTTCTGCTTGTCGACGAAGGCGAACGTGGCCGCCCGGTGGTCGGCGGTGCCGCCGCAGATCGTCTGTGCCTGCGCCTCGGCGGCGAGGGCGTCCGCGAGGGTGCCGGCGTCCGCGATGGAGAGCTGCCGCTTGATCGCCCCGTACGCGACTGTCGGCCCGGCGGCGAGGCGGGCGGCCAGCTCCTGGGCGACCGGCAACACCTGCTCGTCGTCGTCGGTCAACCGGTTGAGCAGGCCCAACCGGCAGGCCTCCTCGGCGCGGACCGGCTCGGCCAGCATCAGCAGCTCGATCGCCTTCGCGTGGCCGACCAGCCGGGGCAGCGTCCAGGAGGCGCCGGTGTCGGCGGCGAGGCCGACCTTCGAGAACGCCATCAGGAAGCTCGTGGTCGGCCCGCCGATGCGGATGTCGGCGAGGAACGCCAGCGACGCGCCAGCGCCGGCGGCCATCCCACGGACCGCGGCGATCACCGGCTTGGGCAGGTTGGCGAGCCGCGCGGCGATCGGGTTGTAGTGCGCCCGGACGGTGCTCAGCGGGTCACTGGCGGCGTTCTTCAGGGTGGACACGTGCTCGCGCAGGTCCTGACCCGCGCTGAACGACCCGCCGGCCCCGGCCAGGACGACAGCCCGGCAGGACCGGTCGGTCTCCAAGCTGGCCAGGGCGTCCCGCAGCGCCTCCTTGAGCGGCACGTCGAGCGCGTTCATCGCGTTCGGCCGGTTCAGCGTGAGGGTGACGACGGCGTCGGTCCGGTCGACCAGCAGCGGCTCGGTCACGTGTCTAACGACCCTTCTGTCGGACGATGCGGTTGCCGGCGTCGAGGCACTGTTCGACGTACCGGTCGGCGGCCGGCCGCAGACGGGCGGCGTGCCTGTCGAAGAAGCTCGCCGCCGCGGTGCCGGGCCAGCGTTCGGGGAGCAGCGCCGGGGGTAGCTGCGGGTCCTGAAAGAGGAAGGTACGCCACGCGTGCACGAGCCGGAACCGGGCGGCGTACGCCTCCTCGTCACTGCTGCGCACGGTGACCGCGGCGAGCAGCGGGCGCTGGTCCGCGACGAACCGCTCGTAGGCGCGCCCGATCTCGGCCAGGTCCCACGCTCGGCGGACCACTCCTATCGCGCCCGGCGTGCCGGAGTGGTGCGCGGCGGTGAAGCGCTCGAACCGGACGCCGGTCTCGGCGAGCAGCAGATCGACGTCCTCGGCGGGGCGGGTGGCCACCCAGGTCTGCTCGTCGAGCGTGCCGTAGCCGAGGAAGCTGAGGTTGGCGGCGAGCCGCTGCCGGTCGCGCCGGGAGCCGGGGGCCTCCAGGACCAGCAGGTCGAACCGCCCGTCCCAGGTGACCCGGCCGGTCCGGTAGATCCGGGCGGCCGCCTCGTCGAGCCGCCGGGCCGCTTTTGGCGTGATCGAATATCCCGGTCCGGAGACCAGCCGGAGCGGTTCGAGCCAGCCCTGGCGCACCATCCGCGAGACGGCGGTGCGAACGGCTGGCGGTGCGATTCCCAGCGGTGCCAGCAGCTTGACCAGGGCGGCGACCGGTGCGCGGCCACCCCTCGGACGGAGGTGGTCGCCGTACAGGTCGAAGAGTGCCGACCGTGCCTGCATGACCGCACATTGTGACAGGCCTTCTCAAGATAAGCTAGATGCTGTTACATCAATGCTGCTCCGGTTTGGGTCCGGCGGTGTTCATCAGGGAAAATCGTCTCTCGACACCCCCGTGAGCGTTGCGGGTGGTCGTGACGAAGTGGCTGTGGGGCAACCCACCGACCCTGGTGTAGGTCTGAGGGGAGACAACATGGCGGCGATGAAGCCGCGGACGGGCGACGGTCCGCTGGAAGTCACCAAGGAGGGTCGGGGCATCGTCATGCGGGTCCCGCTGGAGGGCGGTGGCCGGCTCGTCGTCGAGATGACTCCCGACGAGGCCAACGCGCTCGGTGACGCACTGAAGGCAGCGGCCGGCTGAGTATGGAGTGCTCCGGGCGGCTCGCGCCGCCCGGAACGTTCTTCGGACCCTGGGCCGCCGGCATCCGCCGGTGGCTCAGGGTCTTCATCACTGCGGGTAGGCGGGCCGGGTGTCCCGCTCCGCGACGATTCCCTGGAGGTACGGTTCCGCGTGCTCGCCATCCGTCTGATCGCCGAGCCCGACCGGTTCGACATCCTCGTCCTGCCGGTTCGTCCCGTCGACGCGACGGCGGGAGGTGACGCCTCGGCCGAGCCCGTGCCGACAGCCGTGGCGCCTCCGGACGACACCGCCGACGAGGCCGCCGCGCTGACGCTGCCCGCCCGACTGACCGGTCGGGCTGGCGAGATCCACACCCAGCTGCGCCCCGGGCGTACCCCCGGGCGGCTGGTTTGCTCGGCGTCGGCGCCGGCGACGAGGCGGCCTGGCGGACCGCCGGCGCCGCCCTGGCCCGCTCGGCCGCCGCTGAGACGCAGATCACTCTCGTGCTGCCGGCCGCCGTGACCCCGGCCGAGGTGCGGGGGCTGACCGAGGGGCTGCTGCTCGCCCCGTACCGCTTCCGGCTGACCGAGGCCGGCGACCGCCCGGCGCTCGAAGCCGTCGACCTGGTGGTCGCCGACCCCGGCGCGTACGAGGCGACAGTGGCCACCGCGCGGACCACCGCGGAGATGACCCACCTCGCCCGTGACCTGACCAACACCCCCTCCTCGGTGAAGACCCCGCAGTGGTTCGCCGATCAGGTGGCTGCCGCCGCGGCCGACCTTCCGGACCTGCGCCTGCGCGTCCGTGGCCCGGCCGAGCTGGCCGCCGAGGGCTTCGGCGGGATCATCGCCGTGGGCGGTGGCTCGGCCAACGGTCCCCGGCTCGTCGAGCTGGACTGGCACCCCGCCGACGCGCGCACCCACGTGGTGCTGGTCGGCAAGGGCATCACCTTCGACACCGGCGGCATCTCGATCAAGCCGGTGGCCGCGATGAAGTTGATGCGCAAGGACATGGCCGGAGCGGCGGCCGTCGTCGCCGCCACCCTCGGCGCCGCCGCGCTGCGCCTGCCGATCCGGATCACCACGTTGGCCCCGCTCGCGGAGAACATGGTCAGCGGGGCCGCGTTCCGTCCCGGCGACGTCATCCGGCACTACGGCGGTACGACGAGCGAGACGACCAACTCCGACGCCGAGGGCCGGCTCGTCCTCGCCGACGCGCTGGCGTACGCGGTGCGGGAACTCCAGCCGGATCTCCTACTCGACCTGGCCACCCTCACCGGCGCGAACTCCGTGGCGCTGGGCAAGCGCACCGCCGCTCTCTACAGCGACAACGACGACCTGGCCGCCGACGTGCTGGCGGCGGTCGAGGCGGCTGGCGAGTCGGCGTGGCGGTTGCCGCTGCACAACGACTACGTGGAATACCTGGGCAGCGACATCGCCGACCTCCACAGCGCCCCGACGCAGGGCGCCGGCTCGGTGCTGGCCGCGCTCTACCTGCGCGAGTTCACCGGCGACCTGCGGGACCGCTGGCTACACCTGGACATGTCGGCCCCGTCCTGGGCCGACGGCGACCAGGCCGAGGTCAGCCGGGGCGCCACCGGCTGGGGCGTCCGGTCGTTGCTGCGCTGGCTGGCCAGCGTCGACTAGGGGCTGTGGTCAGCACTTCACCGCGGCGAGCAGCCCGTGTCCGACCGGAAGCACCGCCGGAATCCAGTGCTCCGACTCCCGGACCGCCTTGATCGTCTCGCGGACGGTCACCGTCTCGGCGTCCCGGGCGGCCGGGTCGCCGATCCGGCCGCCGGCCAGCACCCCGTTGAGCGCCAGCACGCCACCGGGGCGCAACAACCGCAGGGCCGCCTCCACGCAGGCGTGGAAGCCGGTCGCCTCCGCGTCGACGAAGACCAGGTCGTACGCGCCGTCGGCGAGCCGCGGCAGCACGTCCAGCGCGCGGCCGGTGATGATCCGGGTACGGCCGGCCGCGAAGCCCGCCTCGGTGAAGATCCGGCGCGCGATCCGCTGGTGCTCCACCTCGACGTCGATGGTGGTCAGCACGCCGTCGGCGCGCATGCCGCGCAGCAGCCAGACCCCGCTCACCCCGGTGCCGGTGCCGATCTCCACCACCGCGCGGGCGTTACCGGCGGCGGCCAGCAGCCGCAACGCCGATCCCGCGCCGGGAGTGACGGCGTCCAGGCCCACCTCGCGGGCCAGGCTGCGGGCGGTGCGCAGGACGAGATCCTCGGTGACGTACGACTCGGCGAACTGCTGAGCCGGCGTCGTCGAACTGCCGGAACCGGCGACCGTGGCGATGGGGCACCTCCGGGGGCGGTGCGTGGTGCGGGGGCGAGTTGGCACTGTGAGCGTAGAGGCGACCGTCGTGGGGCGCAGCCGCGCCTCCGGCTGAAGCGATCACCGGGGCAACAGCTGACTCCACCGCGTACATCCGTGCAATCCTGGAGGCGGTATCCCGTCAGCCGCGACCGGACCGGTCCGTGGCCGGGCGACGCGGCGCGGGATCCGGGGACGGACTGGGAGGCACCGACGTGACCGACGGCTGGGACTGGCGCCGGGGCGGTGAGATTCCGGCGCGACCGCCCGGGGCAGGGGCCCCACCGGCGGGATCGCCGACACCCGGGGCCGGTGTGCCGCCGGCCGGCACGTCGCCCTGGTGGTCGGACGCGCTCGCCGACCCCTGGCGGGACCCGGCGGCACCGGCCGCCGTGGTGGTGCCCGGGGTGGTGGCCGCCGGCGCGGAGCCGGAGCCGGTCAGCGATCCCGACTCGCCGGGCCGGCCCAGGCTGCGTCAGCTGGTGCTCATCCCCGTGCTCACCGCGCTGTTGGCCGGCACCCTCGGCGGCGCCCTGGGCTACTTCTTCGCGGTACGCGCCGGAGTCGGCGGCGCGGTGCTCGGCGCCGCCCCGACCGAGGTGCCGGCCCTGGCCCAGCGCAAACCGGATTCGCTGGCCGGCGTCGCCGAGCGTGTCCTGCCCAGCGTCGTCACCGTACGGGTGAGCAGCCTCGGCGGCACCAGTGAGGGTTCCGGGTTCATCGCCACCCCCGACGGGCATGTGATCACCAACGACCACGTGGTGGCCGGAGGTTCCGGCAAGGCATCCGTGGTGTTCAACGACGGCAGCACCGCGCCGGCGAGCATCGTCGGTCAGGACCCGGAGTCGGACATCGCGGTGATCAAGGTGAGTCGTCCCGGCCTGCGGCCGGTGGAGTTCGGCGACTCGGACGCGTTGGCGGTCGGTGACCCGGTGCTCGCCATCGGATCGCCGCTGTCGCTCGCCAACACCGTCACCGCCGGCATCGTGAGTGCCCTGGACCGGACGATGCAGGCCGGTGAGCCGGGTGGTCCGGTGCGCTACTACGCGGCCATCCAGACCGACGCGGCGGTCAACCACGGCAACTCTGGCGGTCCGCTCGTCGACGGTGCCGGTCGGGTGGTCGGCGTGAACTCCACGATCAAGTCGCTCGTCGCCGAGGGGCAGGAGGCGGGCAACATCGGGCTCGCCTTCGCCATCCCGATCAACCAGGCCAAGCGGGTCACCCAGGACATCATCGGCACCGGCAAGGCGCGGCGTACGGTGATCGGCGCCCGGGTGGACGGCCCGACCGGTGTGGTCGGTGGCGGCCTGCGACTGGCCGAGGTCGCCCCGTCCGGCCCAGCGGAGGGCGCGGGGTTGAAGGTCGGCGACGTGATCCTCAAGATCAACGGACGGCCGATGACCGAGCCGACCGACCTGACCGCGTTGGTGCGCAAGTACGCGCCGGGTTCGGTGGTGACTGTGGAGTACCGGCGGGGCACCAACCGACAGAACACCTCGGTGACACTCGCCGCCGACGCGAAGTGAACAGCGGCGCACCCCCTGCCCGAAGGTCGCCCGACGTGCGTAGTCTTGCGGCTGACGCCGAGAGGAGGCCCGCGGGATGCTCGACAACCTGAACTGGTGGGAGATCGGTGCGCTGCTGCTCCTGGCGCTGTTGATCTTCGGTGACCGACTCCCCGCCGTGATCAACGATGGTCTGCGGCTGGTGCGCAACCTGCGCAACATGGCCCGCAACGCCACCGGCGACCTGAGCCGCGAGCTGGGCACCGACATCCAGCTGGAAGACCTGCACCCGAAGGCGTTCATCCGCAAGCACCTCCTCAGCGAGGAGGACGAGGCGGCCATCCGCAAGCCGTTGCAGGGCGTCTACGACAACCTGCGCGCGGACGTCGGCGGCGTGCACAACGACCTGAAGGACGTGGCCAACGCCGTCGACCCGCGGTCCGGCGACAAGCGGACCGGCACGGCGACCGGCACCCCCTCGGCGCCGGCCCCCCGGGCCAGCTACGACGACGCCACCTGAGCCCGGCATGCCCGGGCCGGCCTCCGCCCGCGCCTGCCGCGGTGAGCGCCACGAACGCGGGCTTGATCGACTCGACTTTCAGGAAGTCGGCCCATCAATCGAGGCGGGATAGCCCGGCTTCCTGAAACCCGAGTTGATCAGGCCGGGGCGCGCCGAGCGGGCCGGGGCGCGCCGGGTAAGCCCGGCCGCGCGCCCGTCCGGTCAGCGGCCGGCGGGCTTGAGGCCGAGGGGCTTGCCGAGCAGCGACTCGCGCCGCACCGCGAGCCGGTCGGCGACACCGCCGAGCGCCTGCGCGGCCGGGGAGTCCGGCTCGGCCAACACGATCGGGTTGCCGGCGTCGCCGGCCTCGCGGACCCGGGTGTCCAGCGGGATCTGCCCGAGCAGCGGCACCTGCGCGCCGATGGTCCGGCTCAGCGACTCGGCGACGGTCGCGCCGCCCCCGGCCCCGAAGACCTCCATCCGGGAACCGTCCGGCAGCTCCAGCCAGGACATGTTCTCGATGACGCCGACCACGCGCTGGTGGGTCTGTAGCGCGATCGCGCCGGCCCGCTCCGCCACCTCGGCGGCGGCGGCCTGCGGGGTGGTGACGACCAGGATCTCCGAGTTGGGCAGCAGTTGGGCCAGCGAGATCGCCACGTCGCCGGTGCCCGGCGGCAGGTCGAGCAGGAGAACGTCCAGGTCACCCCAGTAGACGTCGGCCAGGAACTGCTGCAACGCCCGGTGCAGCATCGGGCCGCGCCACACCACCGCGGCGTTACCGGCGGTGAACATGCCGATCGAGATGACCTTCACGCCGTGCGACTGCGGCGGCATGATCATGTCTTCGACGCGGGTGGGTCGGCCGTCGGCGCCGAGCATCCGTGGCACCGAGTGCCCGTAGATGTCCGCGTCCACCACGCCGACGGAGAGCCCGCGGGCGGCGAGCGCCGCCGCCAGGTTGACCGTCACGCTGGACTTGCCGACGCCACCCTTGCCGCTGGCCACCGCGTACACCCGGGTGCGCGAGCCGGGCTGGGCGAACGGGATGACCGGCTCCTCGGTGGCGCCTCCGCCGCGCAGCTGCGCCTGGAGCGACTGCCGCTGCTCGGGGCTCATCACCCCGAAGTCGATCTCCACCCCGGTTACTCCGGGCACCGCGGCGACGGCGGCGGTGATGTCCGTGCGCAGCTTGTCCTTGAGCGGGCAGCCGGCCACGGTGAGCAGCAGCTCGACCCGGACCACACCACTGGCCGCGATGGTCGCGGAGCGGACCATGCCCAGCTCGGTGATGGGCCGGCGGATCTCCGGGTCGTTGACGGTGGCCAGGGCGGCCTGGATCGCGTCCTCGACGGTGCTCACGGGTGCTGACATGCCCGCAATGCTACGTCGCGGGGCATCCGCTGCCGCCGCTGCCCGGGGCGGTGTGAGGCAATCGATGGCCCCGCCCCGGCCCGCTGCTCAGCCGTCCGACCGGCGAGGGCCGGCGCCGTCCGGCCGGGCGGTGCGGGCGGTGTCGCCGTCCAGGTCGTCGCGCGGTTCGTCCAGGTTGACGCCATCGGCCGGCCGCTGCCCACGCCGCTCCTGCTGGCGGCGCTCCAACCGCTGCCGGCGCTGCCCCGCCTCGTCCAACTCCTCGGCCAGCCGGGCCAGCTCGGAGCGGAGGAAGTCGCGGGTGGCCACCTCGCCCAACGCGATCCGCAGCGCGGCGATCTCCCGGGCCAGGTACTCGGTGTCCGCCTTCTGCGCGGTGGCGCGCCGCCGGTCCTCCTCCAGGGCCAGCCGGTCCCGGTCGGCCTGCCGGTTCTGCGCGAGCAGGATCAGTGGCGCCGCGTAGCTGGCCTGCAACGACAGCACCAGGGTCAGGAACGTGAAGGTGTACGGGTCGAAGCGCAGATCCGGTGGGGCCAGCGTGTTCCAGAGGAACCAGGCCGTGATCACCACCGTCATGACGACGATGAAGTTCGCGGTGCCCATGCCCCGGGCGATGCCCTCCGACCACCTGCCGAAGGCCTCCGCGTCGAAGCGGGGCAGCTTGACGCCCCGGGGCTCGCGCGGCTGGTCCAGTCGTTCCGTCCGCCGCTGGTCAGCCATCCGTGCCGTCCAGCATCGCGTCGGTGGCGCCCGGGGCGGCGAGGGCGTCGCGGTCGCGCCAGTCCCGGGGCAACGAGTGGTCCAGGACGTCGTCCACCGTCACGGCGCCGACCAGCCGGTTGTTGCGGTCGATGACCGGCATCGCGACCAGGTCGTACGTGGCCATCCGGCGGGTGATCTCCGGCAGCGGTGTGGTGGGGCGCAGCGGGTCGATGTCATTGACCACCACCTTGCCGAGCAGGTCGGCCGGTGGCTCGCGCAGCAGCGCCTGGAAGTGGACCATGCCCAGATAGCGGCCGGTCGGCGTGTTCTGCGGCGCCCGGGTCACGAAGACCTGCGCGGCGACGGCGGGGGAGAGCTGCGGTTCCCGGATCCGGGCCAGCGCCTCGGCGACCGTCGCGTCCGGCGGCAGGATGACCGGCTCCGAGGTCATCACACTGCCCGCCGTTCCGGGCGTGTACTTCAACAGCTGCCGCACCGGGTCGGCCTCGTCCGGCTCCATCAGGTCGAGCAGCACGTCCTGCTCGGGTGGGGGCAGTTCGTTGAGCAGGTCGGCGGCGTCGTCCGGGTCCATCTCCTCCAGCACGTCGGCCGCCCGTTCCCGGTCAAGGGCGGCGAGGATCTCCACCTGGTCGTGCTCCGGCAACTCGCTGAGCACGTCGGCCAGTCGCTCGTCGTTCAACGCGGCGGCCACCTCGTTGCGCCGCGCGTCGGGCAGGTCCTGCAACGCGTTGGCCAGGTCGGCCGGGCGCATGTCCTCCAGGACGGCGAGCAGGTTCGCCGTACCCCTGTTGTCGGCGATGCCGCTGAGCCCGCGCACCCGGTCCCAGTCGACCTGGTGCAGGTGTCCGCGGCGGGTGAGCCGGCCGGTCTGCTCGCGCACGGCGACCCGGGTCAGTGTGTACTCGCCGCCCCGGGTGCACTCCATCGCGACGTCCACGACGGTGCCGGGCTGCCCACCCGGGTCGAGCTGCACCCGCCGGTCCAGCAGCTCCTGGAGGACCAGCAGCTCGTTCGGGCGCTTCTCGAACCGGCGCAGGTTGAGGGTGCCGGAGCCGAGCACCACGGCGTCCGCGTCGATGGAGGTGATCCGGTTGATGGACAGGAAGATCCGGCGACGCATCGGCATCTCGGCGACGAGACCCACCACCTCCGGCGGACGCTTGGTCGCCCGCAGCCGCGCCACGGCGTCACGGACCCGGCCCACCTGGTCGCCATTCGGGTCGTAGACGGCGACTCCGGAGAGGCGGGCTATGTAGATCCGGGTCGGCGTGCTCACGGGCACCAGCCTAAGCGCCTAGTGTTTATCAACATGTCGACCTTGGCCTACGAGATCGTGGACGTCTTCACCGACCGCCCCTTCGCCGGCAACCCGCTGGCGGTGGTCTTCGGCGCGGACGCGCTGGCCACCGAGCAGATGCAGGCACTCGCGCTGGAGTTCAACCTCTCCGAGACGGTGTTCGTGCTGCCCCCGACGCAGGTCGGCGTCACCTATCGGGCCAGGATCTTCACGCCCGTGGAGGAGTTGCCGTTCGCCGGGCACCCGAGCGTCGGGGCGGCGGTCACCGCGAGCCGGCGGGGGATGTTCGGGGTGGGTCAGGTCACCCAGGAATGCGGGGCCGGTGTGCTGCCGATCGAGGTGACCGCGACCGGTGCGACGCTGACCGGTGGCGCCCCGACGCTCGGTCCGGAGCTGGACCCGGAGCCGCTGCTGGAGATCGCCGGGCTGGACGCTGACGACCACGTCGGGCCCGCCCCCCGGGTCGCCGGCTGTGGGCTGGAGTTCCCCTTCCTGCCGGTACGGCCCGAGTCGGTGGCCCGCGCGCGGGTGAACGCCGCGGCGGCGCAGCGGTACGGGGTTTCGCACGTCAGCGTCTTCTCCTGGGACGCCGCCGCGCAAACCGCGCACGCCCGGGTCTTCGTACCGGGGATCGGCATCCCGGAGGACCCGGCCACCGGCTCGGCGGCGCTGGGCCTCGGCGTCTGGCTGGTGGCGAGCGGTCTGCTGCCCGGCGACGGACGGTCCGAGTACGCGGTCCGCCAGGGCGTGGAGATGAACCGCCCCTCCGCGTTGGCCTGCACGATCACCGCGGCGAACGGCGTGGCGCTCGGCGCGACGGTCTCCGGTCAGGTGATGCCGGTGGCCCGGGGCGAGATCGTCGTGCCGCCGTTCGTGGGCTGATGCCGGACCCGAATGCGGGAGGATGCGGGTGTGACGGACGACGACGCTCCGGTGAGTACGCCGCTTCTCGACGAGGCGATGAAGAAGGCGGCGGTGGCCTGGGTCAGCGTTGCCGGCGGGCCGGCGCTCGCGCTCTGGTGTGCGCCGCTGGAGGGCACGCTCCTGGTGGTGAGCGGGCCGGGCGAGCAGACAGCGCCGGGTCTGGCCGCCGCGACCGAGGCGCAGGTCACGCTGCGCGGTGACCACGGCGGTCGGATCGTCACCTGGCCGGCCCGGGTGAGCCGGGTGCGGCCGGGCACCGAGGAGTGGGACACCGTGGCGCCGCTGGTGGCGGCGAAGCGGCTCAACGCGCCCGGCCCGACCGCCGAGTTGGTGGCGCGCTGGGCCGCCGACGGGTGCGCGGTGAACCGGCTCACCCCGGGCGGTGCGCCGCGGGCCGGAGCGGACCTGCCGGCGGACGCGCAGGCCGAGCCGCCCCGGGCCACTCCGGCGGTGCGGGCTGCCCGTAAGCCGTTCCGTCTGCACCGGGTCCGCCGCCGCTGACCGGCGGCGGGTCGGCCCACCGGCCGACGCCGACCGGCCCGCCCCCGCCGTCGACCACCGACAGCACCTCACCGAGGGCGCCGAGCGTGGGTCCGCGCCAGTCCAGGTCGGCGTTGAACACCAGGTGCGTGGCGAGGTCCGGCGCGGCGAGTCGGACGGCTGTCATTCCGGCCCGTTCGGCGCCGGTCAGCTCCTGGCTGCCGCCGTCACCCACGTACAGGCAGTCGCCGGGCGCGAGCCCGAGCCGCTGGCACGCGGTCAGATAGAGCGCCGGGTCCGGCTTGCAGCGTCCGACCTGCACCGAGAAGACCCGCACGTCGAGCAGCGGGGCGATGGCGAGCTGGGGCAGGAAGGCCGGCAGCTCGTGCGTGCAGTCGCTGATGACGCCGGTGCGCAGGCCGCGTTCGCGCAGGGCCGCGAGCACCGGCACCGCCTCGGCCCGCAACCAGGTGTCCGCGCGCAGGGCCCGGTGCCGGGAGGCCACCGCCGCCCGCACCGCGGTGTCGGTCGGGTGTACGCCGACCTGGGCGCACACCCAGCGCAGCGTCGCCTCGGCGTTGCCGAGCCGGCCGGTGGCCCGCTCGTAGTAGGTGCGGTTCAGCACCTCGTTCAACGTGTCGCTGTGGCAGCCGAGCAACTCGGCGGTGCCGAGGTGGGCGGCGCCGCGTTGCACCGAACGGGTCAGCGTGCCGAAGAAGTCGAACAGCACCGCCTGGTAGCTGGACATGGGGGAACGCCTCCGGGCGGTCGAGGGGTCGCCGGCGCGGAACCGCGTGATCGTAACGGAGTGATGACAGTCCGTGCTGGCCGTCACACGTGTGAGGATTACGTCCCGTGTCCTCTCCTCCACACCGGCCCACGCCGGACCCGCTGACCACCGGCGCGGTCGGGCTGGCCGTGGTCGCGGTCTCCTCGTCCGCGCCGCTCATCGCGTACGCCGCCGCGCCCGCGCTGGCCATCGCGTTCTGGCGCAACCTGCTCGCGGTGGCCGTGCTCAGTCCGTTCGCGCTGGCCCGTCGCCGCGCCGAGTTCCGTCGGCTGACATTGGGCGTGGGCCGGCGGGAGGGGCTGTTCTGCGTCCTGTCCGGCATCGCGCTGGCTGGGCACTTCGCGACCTGGGTGCCGAGCGCCCAGCTCACCTCGGTCGCCACGTCCACCGCCCTGGTCGCCACCCAACCGGTCTGGCAGGGGTTGATCGCCCGGGCCCAGGGGCGTCCGCTGCCCCGGGTCGTCTGGATCGGCATCGCCGTGGCGGTCGGCGGGGCGGTGGTCGCCACCGGAGTGGACGTCGGCGTCTCCGGTCGGGCTGTCCTCGGTGACCTGCTGGCCCTGGCCGGTGGGCTGTTCGCCGCCGTCTACACCGCGTTCGGCGAGCGGGCCCGGAGCAGCATCAGCACCACCACGTACACCACCATCTGCTACGGGATCTGCGCGCTGCTCCTGCTGGCCATGTGCCTGGTCGGCGGCGTACGACTGACCGGCTTCGACGGGCGCACCTGGCTGGCAATCCTGGCCCTGGTGGCCGGTGCCCAACTGCTCGGGCACTCGATGTTCAACTACGCCCTGCGGAAGATCCCGGCGACCACCGTCAGCGTGCTGATCCTGCTGGAGGCGCCCGGCGCGGCAGTGCTCGGGTGGGCCTGGCTGGGCCAGGTTCCCCGCCCGTACGCGCTGCTGGGGATGGCGATGCTGCTGGCCGGTGTGGCGGTGGTGGTGGTTGGTGGCTCCCGCGTCGGCCGCCGTGCCGCCGCACCCACCGCCCTGCCCACCGACCCTACGCCGTTGTCCTGACGGCGATTCACAGGTACGCGGCGGTCGACTTGCCGGCCCACTGTCCGCCACCGATCCGGAGGGCCCGTCGCGCGGTGGCTGCCGCATCGAAATCCATGAGCCCACAGTGGTTGTCGCCCATGCCAAGATCAAGTCTTGTTCTCGCGGGCCGGGGATGATGACGTGAAGGGAGAGATCACCTCCCGCCCCTCGCCGATCGGGTGGTCGGCGCGGAGTCGCCGACAGCGGCGCGAACACCAATGCCCGCTGCTTCCCTCCGCGGCGGGCCCGCCGCGCGTCTATCCCGGTGAGGAGGGCGATCCGTTGACGACTGAGGACCGCACCCGGGACGGCTTCGCCGACTTCGTCCGGGCCGAGACCGCCGGGCTGACCCGGCTCGCGTACCTGTTGACAGGCGACCGGCACCACGCCGAGGACCTGGTTCAGGTGGCGTTGGCCCGGGTCGCGGTGCGCTGGGACCGGGTCGCGGACCCGCACGCCTACCTGCGTCGAGTGCTCTGCACGCAGGCGGCCAGTTGGTGGCGTCGGCGACGGGCCCGCCCGCCCGAGCGGCTGGACGGCGTGGTGCCGGAACGATCCGACCCGGGTGACGACGCCGACGTCCGGCTGGTGCTGTGGACGGCGCTGGCACGGCTGACCGTGCGACAACGTGCGGTTCTCGTGTTGCGCTACTACGAGGACCGCACCGAGACGGAGACGGCGGCGCTGCTCGGCTGCCGGGTGGGCACTGTCAAGAATCGTTAGAAGCTATGGTCGATGTTGCCGACACGAACGTCGATCTAGGGGGACGGTTCTGATGGTACGGCGGAAGGCCCGGTCGGGGAACCGGGGCCGGTTCGACAGCAAGGACGCGTTGCTGGCCGGGGGCTCGGATGTGCGGGCGTTGCGGTATCAGCGCGCGAGTCAGGACAAGAAGGAGCAGGGCAAGAGCGTTCACGACCAGGGCGTGCTCAACCTGGCGGAGATCACGAAGCGGTCGTGGACGGACGCGGGATCATTCACGGACAACCACCGCTCGGCCAGCCGCCGCGCGACGAAGGAGCGCGAGCAGTTCGAGTTGTTGATCGAGCAGATCCGCGCGGGCAAGGGCGACGTGCTCGTGGTCTGGGAGATCTCCCGCAAGGAACGCGACCTCGCGGTGTTCGTGAAGATCCGCGACATGTGCCACGAGGTCGGTCTCAACTTCTGGCTCGTCGGCGGGGTGCTGTACGACCTGCGGGACAAGAACGACCGGATGATGCTCGGCTTCCAGGCGGTACAGGCCGAGTGGATGGCCGACTCGATCCGCGACAACGTGCTGCGCGGCATCGTCGGCGCCGCCGAAGCTGGCCGCCCTCACGGGAAGATCACCTACGGGTACCGGCGGATCTACGACCAGCGCACCCGCGCCCTGCTGCGTCAGGAGCCGGACACCGAGATCCGTAAGGCCGTGGCGGCCGACGGGACGGTGACGCAGTATTCGCGGGCGCAGGTGGTGCGGGACAACTTCCGCAAGGTCTCCGAAGGCACGCCGCTGACCGCTATCGAGGCCGAACTCAACCGGCTCGGGATTCCCGCCTCCGAGGGCGGACTTTGGCGGCGCGGCATCTTGCGCAAGCAGGTGATGAACCCGGCCTACATCGGCAAGCGGGTGCTGCGCGGGGAGATCGTCGGCGATGGGATCTGGCCCGCCCTGGTCGAGGAGGAGACGTACTGGGCGGTGGTGCGGATGCTTCAGGACCCGTCCCGCACGACGACTCGACCCGGCCGCGCCGTGCATCTGCTGTCATACATCGTGCGCTGCGGGGTGTGCGACGGGCCGTTGTCGTCGCAGCGGCTGAACCGGCATGGCTGGACCGGGCAGGTGTATTCGTGCCTGCACAAGCGGTGCGCGGCGGTGAAGGCCGAGTTCCTCGACGAGTACGTGCAGCGGGCGGTGGTGGCGTGGCTGTCCCGCCCTGACGTCTACGACGTCCTCACCGCTGCCAGCGCGAGCGACGAGGAAGTCACCCACGCCCGCGCCGAAGCCCAACGGCTGCGGGGCGAGTTGGAGGAGTGGCGCAAGCTCGGAGAGGAGGGTGAAGTCACCGCGATCGCCTACGCCCGCGCCGAGAAGGGCCTGCTGACGCAGATCGCCGAGTACGAGCAACGCGCCGCCGACGCCGGGATCCCCGCCGTGCTGCGCGGACGCATCGGGGACCAGGCTGTGGCAGCGTGGCAGGAACTCGATGACGATGTCGCGGTCAAGCGGGAAATCATCCGCCTCGTCGCTGACATCAAACTCCTGCGCGCCGGGTTCAAGGGCGAACGCCGCACGTTCGGCCGCCATCGCCTCGACTGGCGGTGGAAGTTCGGCCCGCAGGACCAGCGGGTGGCCTGACGACTTGACCTTCAGGCAGAGGTGAGCGTCGATCGTGTCCGTCGTCCCGCCGTGATCGGGCGGGGCGGCGTGACCCGTCGACGGAAGGTTTCTCGCCGTGCCTCGCGAACGACTCAGTGCTCTCGCTGCCCTACCCGATGATGTGATCGATCCGCTGTTGTGGCGGCTCGCCTTCGATGTCGCCGCCGCGCACCAGCCGAATGAGCGTGGCAACTGCCGGAATCTGCAGTGTGTCGGGCAGCGGGGCATGTGCGCCGCCGCGCGCGCTGCCCGCCGCGCGATGGCCCTCGCACGGTCTTCCCGAACGACCGCCTCACGTACCCAACCAGCCCGGGGGCGCGCGACGGTGGTCAAACCTTCCCGGCGCGGTTTCGCCGGCTGGTTTTCGACGCGGTCATCACTTGAGGTGACGCGTCCCGTGAGCCGTTCGGCAACCCTTCCGCGCTGGCGACCTGTGAGGAGCGCCGTCGCGTAGCCATCCGCATCGGCGCGGCCACACCCCTTGGCGGCAGTCTGGGCACGTGGTGAGGTGCGCCTGCCGGGCCCCTGCTGGCACGGGATGCTGAAGGGCACGTGTCGGCGTACGGGCTTCGGTGCAGAGCCAGGTACGCCAGACGCACACACCCCGAAAGGTCTGCCGCTTCGGCCCCGTCGGCCGCCTGCTGACCCAGTGACCTTCAAGCCGCTGCTCACGCTGGGTTACCACTGAAGTCGGTCGGCGCCGGATCGCGGCAAATCCGGGTGCTCGCATGGTGTCGTGGTTGGATCACCCTGGCGAGGCTCTGGCGTGACTGGATGGTTTACCCGGGCAGTCGGTCCCGACTCGGGTCGGCCCGCCCGCTACCGTCTGCGTATCGCGGTGGCCACGCTTCCAGATCCGCAGCGAATAGCCCAGTCCTGAACAGCACGAGGAGACACCGATGGCCGACGCCACCAGCGACGCCGATCCCACCGCTGACGCCGAAGCGGGAACCGAGGAGCAGCCGCAGCCCTTCGAGAACCGGGCGGCACGCCGGTCAAAGGGCAAGGCCACCGCCAACCACATCGGGGGTACCGCGAGCCGCGTCCACGGCCGTTCCGGCACGGTGCAGAGTCCTCGCCAGTATGGCAACCGTCGAAGCGGCTGATCTTCGGGCCTCCTGGTCACGGCCGTGTTAGGTAGCTGTAGCCGCTACCCGCGTCCAGCCGCTGCCGCAGGTTCGTTGCAGGACGGTGAGGGCGAGCCAATCGCGTGACGATGAGGGCACGGTTAGTACCGACGCTGTTGCAACAGCAGACTCGACTCGGCAGGAGCCCTGCGTCGGCCTCCAAACGGGCGGTGACCGTCGGGTAGCGCGTGACTCCGCGGCAACCCGGGCAACCAAGTCGATCCGCACCACGGCAGCGTACGCGCGGTCGTGTCATGCTCGCCGCTCGCGCGCCGACAGCGGCAGATCCGTGCATGAAGGGGCGAGACCCAGGCCGCGAAGTACGGGTGGCTATGTTGGCCTGTGTCAGCGTCGATCCGGCGATGTCCGACGACGTCGTGGCCCTGGTCCCCCTCATGCAGCCGCACTTCTGTTCGGACGGTTCGAGCTGACACTGGATCTAGAGTGGCACGGTGAGCAACCAGCCGGTGCGTGACGCCTACTCGTACATGTCGGCGCAGTACATCTCCCTGGTCGATGGTGACTGGCAGGCCCACGTGGACGACACGGCCCTCGTCCGAGACCACCTCGTCGGTTCGGGCGGTACGGTGCTCGATCTCGGCTGCGGCCCCGGGCACTGGAGCGCCTACCTGCACTCGCTCGGCGTCGACGTGACCGGCGTCGACTTGGTCCCTGAGTTCATCGACCATGCCCGGACGCACTTTCCCGGGCCGGAGTTCCGGCTCGCATCGATGACCGACCTTGACCTTCCCAACCATTCGGTGGCCGGCATCCTCTCCTGGTACTCGACCATCCACCTACCGCCATCGGAGCTGGACGGGGTACTCATCGAGTTCCGCCGGATGCTGGCACCTTCCGGGAGGCTGGTAATCGGCTTCTTCGACAGCGACGACGAGGTCGCCGCGTTCGACCACAAGGTCTATACGGCATACCGCTGGCCCGTAGACGAGTTCTCCGCCCACCTGACACAAGCCGGCTTCACCGAGCTTCAGCGCTTGCAACAGCAGTTTCCGGACCGTCCAGACCGCAAGTACGCAGCCATCGCCGCCGCAACATCCGCTGGGCCGTAGGGGGCCTACGTTCAAAAACAGTCCCAGATAAAGCGGCCTTCCCACTGGTCCTCACTGCGGCCCGACGCACGGCTACCGGCTACGAGCGCACCTGTCGCCGCCGTTCCTCCGTCACGCGCTGTGACGCCCGGATGGCGGCAGATGAGTAGCGATCTTTCAGCCGTTCCGGGATCATTGGCGGGCAGCGAGAAGCACGACCAGCATCACGCCCGCAACCGGTGATGCGGCCAGCAAGAGCACGCAAAGACGCAGAGTCCGCTGCCAGCTCGACAAGGCATCTCCGACCACATCGCTGGGCTGCCTACCGATCGCCGGCGGCTCCAACTCACTTGACGAGGACTCCATCGCCACGCTGCCCTCCTGTTCCGTGTTGACATCGATGTGGCTAGCATCTGTAGGAGCCGCAGTTGTCCGGTAGGAGGAAGATGCGCAGCCGCAGCTCGAGATCCCGTGATCCCGGACATCCCAAGTTGTCGCAGCGACAACCTGAGACAAAGGGCGGTGACGATGGCGCTCCGTCCTGGGCGTAAGGGCGGCAGGCCATGGGGCCCACTACTCGACGGGACACCGGACTGCCATCGCCTCGCAAACTGGCTGCGCGAACGGGTGCAAGCAAGCGGTAAGACGCTGCGCGATCTCGGTCACGAACTGCCGTACAGCAAAGATGCGATATCAAGGTCGCTGAACGGCGCGAAGGTTCCCGAGTGGAATCTCGTGCGAGCTCTGGTAGGAGCCGTTACGCCAACGGAGCGGCATGCACGTCAATTGGCGGATGCTGAGGCACGCAGACTGTGGGAGTTGGCCGACAGATCGTTGCGGCTCTCCGTCAAGGTATCCTCGAGCAACGAACGCCCGGATTCGGTTCTGTCGCAGGTAACCAGTGATCTGGTGCGGGCCTATCGGGAGGCCGACGAGTACAGAAGGCACGCGCAGCTCGCGACCGAGAAGAGCCAGTCGCTGGTGTCCGGGCTGCTCTTCGTTCTCGGCGGCTTTTCCACGACGATCTCCGTCCTCACCGAGGAACGCGACCGCCTGCGCGAGGACTCCGAGAAAGGGCTAGCGGTTAAGCTCGAGCTGGAGATCAATCGGCGGCAGCTGGCGGAGATCGAGCAACGGCTCGTCATCGCCGAGGAGAAGCGGCAGCGGGCAGAACGGCAGCTCGCCCAAGCGCAACAGCAGCTGCGCCTTGCTGGCCTGTTGGGCGAGCGAGCTGCAGAGCGGCAGTCGCGCCTACTCGAACGTCTTGTCATGGTCGATGGCCCCTGGGACGACCCTGAAGAGAGGATCATCGAATCGCCCCGTGGCCGTGACGTGCCGCCTTACACTTTGATGGACGCGACCGACCAGGAGGTCGCCGACAAGATCGCACGCGAGGCCGATCGACTTCTGGGCGATACGGCTGAGGTGCTCGATGGACTCGGCCAGCAGTTGGGGCAGTCCGACGAGAAGCTGGCCGATGGTCCGTCCCCGCAAGCGCTGCCACACGTAGGAACGCAAATCGCCGATCGAGCTGTCATCGCCGCACTGAGCAGCGTCGCCCTGACCCCGTGGCAATGTATCGCGGAACTCGTAGATCTTGCCGTGGCGATTCAGCGGAGCTCGATGCCGCAGGATTCCGAAGTGGATCCATTGACAATAAATATCGCCCTACCCAACCGATCCGCCGGACCGGGGCCTGCCCGAATACGAGTCGCGGACAATGGCCAGGGACTTTCGGGTCACGCGGTTATACAGCTCATCAAAGGGTCTTGGATCGGGCGAATTCCCAATGGCGCCGAGAATAGCATCGGCCTGGGACTCATTCTGACTGCCGCCCACTCGGGATCAAAGGTCACCGTGCGATCTACCCGGCCGACCGAAGTGGTGTGGACCGAGGCCACCTTCGACCTGCGGGCTAATAGCTCGGGTTCGCATTCGGGCTTCCTGATTAGCCGTGATCGTGCGGCAGAGGCGAACTTCAGTGGAACTGAATTCATACTCGAAGACCTGAAGCCCCACCTAATGGAATACCTCAACCGCCGGCAGCACCAGCTCGTGGCCAAACTTGGCGACATTTATAGTCATCAGCTCGATGGCGGCGTCATTGAGTTGACGATCAACGGGACCAAAGTCGCTCCGCGAAGGCATTGCGTATGGAGCGAGGATCGCAGCGTTATCCAAGCCGGACGGCAGATACCCGCGGTGATTCGGGTGGACCACCGCCTCGACGATCTCCTTATCTGCCAAAGCTGTGACTACAGCCGCGTCGCCGCGCTCGAGGCTGCCCTATGCGAATCATGTGGAGGTGCTTCGTCGCGCCGTCAAGAGCGTCGCATCTGGGGCTGGCTCGGCATCCAGCGCTACGTCGACCCGACCGACTTCGGGATCGACTTCCTCAGGCACGGGCGGAAGATTCTGACTAGAGATCGTCGCGCCTTCTCCTGGGAAGATCCCGACACCGGGCAAAGTGAAATCGAATATCCGCTGGATATTCCCCATGCCGGGCGTATCGTCGGCGAGATACATTGTGACCATTTGGCCGTCAATCACTCAAAGGACGCTTTCCAGTTCGACAGTAGGGACTGGGCCCTCGTCCTTCGGATCATAAGAGGTGACGGCCCGCTCAGGCCGACTATCGCGAAGCGTTTAGGGTATCCCGAGAACACTTCCCCTCTGGGGCTCCTCTTCAAGGGATTCCGTCGCTCCACTCCCGGGCTGAGGTGCCTAGTGCCTGGCGACGGACGAACTGCCATCCACGAGACGGCAAGGGAGTGGGGAAGGAGGTTCCATCGCGGTGAAGCCGACTATCAGGACGATCGCCTTTGGTATGAAGCTGCGGTGAAGCACGATGCGGTTAGTCGGATTTAAGGGTTCCATCCTCCACGACCAGCCCTGCGGTCATCATTGACCGCGCGGGAGACTTACTCATCGGCAGATCCGCGTGCCGCCGGGTCGCCCCTACTGTCACATTGCGGAGTCGGTGATCTTCAGGCGCGGGCCCTCGCCTCCACTGCCGACCGCCCAACCGCACTTGCCGGTGCCGTTGGCTGCTATGTACATAGCTGGCGTACGCGGCTATGTACTGGGACTCGTACCCCGACAGCAACGTCGCAGAAGTACTCGCGGCACGCCGGCGTGCGTCTGTCGATCTTGGCGCAGACTGCGATCAGCTGGCGTTCCGCCCACTGGGCGCCCTGCCACTCGTCGGAGACCCAGCGGCGCTTGATGGTGAGACCGTAGCGACCGCAATCTCGCTCGTGACGCTCGTGGCGCGTGCGGGGTCGCCGGTGCGGCCCACCTTGATGACCCCGTTGTCGAACTGCAGGACGTAGAGGTGTTCCCGCCGGGCGCATTGATGTCGACTGACCTCTTGCCACGGCCGGGGAGTGTAGCGGCTACCCCTGACAGCGGCCGGCAAGGATCGGCCGCCATCGCCATCTGACGATCTTCGCCACGGCGCCGCACTCTGTGGCACCACCACAGTCGCGGGACAGAGAAGGCCACGAACCAGGCGGTTGAGGGCGGAATGACCATCCGGTTCGCGTTCCAGCGCCCGCCTACAGAGATCGACATCCCAGCATGCGAGACATCGCAGGAAGATTTTCGACCGCGATCGCGTGGACGGACAGGGACCGTCACAGACGCGGGCGACATCTATAGCACTCAGCCGGACTGGTGGCAAGACTTGGCGGCTGGTCTGTTGAAATCGGTGGTTGACTCCATCGGGTTTCCGGGGCGTAATGGAGAGACGTTCCCGCAGCGCCGGCTGGCGCGGTCGACCACAGACGCAGCGGGCAGGCACCCCCGAGCGGGGTGCCTGCCGTTGCTGGTGCCGACCCTGTCGGGGTACGTCGAGTGATGGGAGGACCCCATGAAGGATCGTCTGTCGGCGAGTTGAGCCGCCGCACCACCTGAGCGCCTGCGCGCTGTCGGTGGTGGGTCCTGATCATCTGTGGCTCGGCTTGGCCGTCCGCCCTGTGTCCACGCTGTTGACCGCAGCCTGCTGTGCGGGCCGCGGCGACGCCTGCTTGCCCTGCTGCCTGCCCCTTGCGTGGGGTCTGGCGTGTTCCTTGACTCGACCATAGTGACTTGCCGCCCCCCGCGCCCACGTGAGGGGTCCGCCCGGCCGGGCGTCACCCGGCAGGGTCGCGCCTGCCCGTACCCGGCGGGGCAGGCGCGACCCACGGGGCGATCCCGCCCTCGTGCGGCACCTGGAACCCACAACCCCAATTTGGAGAAGATCGTGACTTCACTCGACAACATCGTCCCTACGGGCCCGGCCCTCGCGGCCGTCACGCCCGTCGTCCCGGTCGTCCACATCTGGGCGACGACGCCCCACCAGGTGTCACCCGGGCCAGCCGGCCACAGGTGGTGGGCCCTTGGCGACACATGACCAGCGACGCCGCGACCCGCCCGCTGCGGCGGGGCCGGGGCGGCAGCGGCTGGAGGACCGCGCCCAAGTGGCGATCATGCTGCTGATCGGAGGCGCGGCCGGCGCGGCGTCGTTCACCCACGTGCATGACGTCGCCGCCGCGCACGGCCAGCCGGGCTGGCTGGCCTGGGCCGACGCGATCGTCCTGGAGCTGACCTCGATCGCCGCCGGCCTGGAGCTGCGCCGCAACCGGCGACTGGGCAAGAGCATCGCCTTCCCCGCCACCATGCTGACCGCGGCGGTGCTGCTGTCGCTTGCCGCTCAGGTCGTCGAGGCCGAGGCGTCGGTGATCGGCTGGATCGCCGCCGCCCTACCCGCCCTGGGCTTCCTGGCGATGGTGAAGATCGCCCTCGGCCGCGCCGACCCCACCCCACCCACCTCAACCGCCCGGCCCGCGCCTACGGAGCCCGACCCGCCACGGACCGTCGACACGTCAGTCCCGGACAACCAGCCGCCGGTCCGCGTCACCGCCGCCGCGGTCCCGGACTCCGCAACCGTGGTCCCCGCCGTCGCGGACCAACCATCGGCGGTCCCGGACCACCCGGACCACCAGCCACCGACCGACGACAGCAGTCCGGAAGTCGCCGCGCTGGTCCCGGCCGCCCGGACCGCCGCCCACACCCTCAGCGCCGAAGGGACACCCCTGTCCCGCAATGCCCTCGCCCACCAGCTACGCGCGGACGGACACCAACTGTCCAACGCCACCGCCTCAGCCCTCGTGCGCGTCCTGCGCGCCGAGACCACCCCGCCGACTGCGGATCTGTCACCTCGGGAGGCCGCGTGACGGAACCCCCCACCCCCCCCACGGCTTCTGTCAGCCCGAGCCGACGCTGTCAGACCAGCGTGCGTGCCTGTCAGCAGGCCCGCGAGCCGACAGATGCCGACCGGAACTGTCCACCCGCTCCCGCCCCCTGCGGCGGCGGGCGCACCAATCTCACACCCACTCGCACCTCTGACCTTGGAGCACCAACGATGATCACCTCGTACCGCGAACCTCACCAGCGCAACCGACCCGACTCACACCCACTCCTACCGATCGGTCATGCCAGACCCGGTGTGCCCGGCCGTTCAGCAGTCAGCGCGGATCTCCGTTCTACCGTCCGCCTTGATCCTGACCCCCAACCTGACCCCCCACCACCGCTCACAGCCCAGGTCAACCCCACTCTCAGCGCTCCGATGCCGCTCCAGACAGACCCTCCACTCTGGGGTCTCCCCCCTGGGGCTGCCCATGCGTAAACCCATACACAGTGCGGATCCGCTGCTGCGGCTGCAAGCCAGCATCACCGCCCGCGACGACCAACTCCTCGACTGGCTCTACGACCACGGCGTGCTCACCACCGACCAGATCGCCGCCGCCCTGTTCCCATCCCTGGACTTCACCCAACGCCGCCTACGCCGCCTCACCCTGCTGCGGGCCGTGGACCGGTTCCGGCCCAACCGGGCCTACGGAGGCTCCTACCCCTACCACTACGTCCTGGACCAACTCGGCTACGACCACGTCCACGCCCAACGCGGACTCGGACGACCCCGCCGCGACCAGGCCCGCCGCCGCAAACAATCGCTGACCTCCCGGCCGGACCTGCCGCACCTGCTCGGCGGCAACCAGGTCTTCACCGACCTCGCCGCCCACGCCCGCACCCACCC
The DNA here is from genome assembly GCF_029626235.1 of Micromonospora sp. WMMD1120. Taxonomy (NCBI): domain Bacteria; kingdom Bacillati; phylum Actinomycetota; class Actinomycetes; order Micromonosporales; family Micromonosporaceae; genus Micromonospora; species Micromonospora sp. WMMD1120. The sequence continues at coordinate 2,780,178 of NZ_JARUBO010000005.1, forward strand.
CGACACCGAGCTGGCCCGGTGGCAGCCCGCATCGGCCTACCACGAACCCGGCACCCTCTACCGCGCAGGCGGCGACCCGCAGATCATCATCGCCGGTGCGACCGGGTTCCCCCGCCCCGACGGCGCCGGGGTGTGGACCGAGCGCGGACGGTCCGTGCCGTTCTTCCTCGAGTACGACACCAGCGGCGAACACTTGCGGATCCTCATCGAAAAGATCGCCAAGTACGAACGGCTGTACCTCATGAGCACCTGGGCATGGCCGGTGCTGTTCCACCTACCCTCCGCACGACGGGAGGCGAACCTGCACCACCGCATCGCCGGCCTCGGCCTGGAAACCGTCGTCGCCACCACCACCGCCGAACTGCGCACCGCGCTCAACGCCAGCCCCGCCGACCAGGTCTGGCAACTCGCCGCACACAGCGGCCGTCACCGACTCACCGACCTGCCCTATACCGACACCGACCACGACGACGAGTTCCCCACCCACACCGCGCCCGACCAGGACGGCCGGTCCGCCTGATGCGGGCGGAGCGGCGCGCACGGCGCGCGCGTACGGGCGGCCCACTCGCCCACACGCCGCCGAACCCTCCCGCACCCGCCCCAACTCGGGGGCAGCCGTCGCCGCCCGCCCTGTGGCCCTCACCGAGGCGATCAGGCCAGGCTGCGTGCCGGGCGGCAGCGAAGCGGCGGCTCTCGGAAGCTGTCTCCGTCTGTCACCGGACGCTGTCCGGCGACAGACCCCGCGACCACCCGGCTCACTCACACCAGCGGCGCGCCCCTGTGAGTCGCTGTGAGTGGCGCACGTCTTCACTTCCACGGCCATCGGAGTTACAGTCCGCGGCCCTTCACCGACGCCGACCTCGACGCCGCCCCTGAACGGCGCGGTCCGGCGATCGATCTTCAACGAGTTCCTACCACCGAGAAGGAGATGCCCATGACCCCACACCACGTCCTCACGCCACGAGCCGTCCTGGGAGGGACATGGCCACACGCCGTGACCAGCAATCACGCGCGCACACACCACACCCGTCGCCGCCGACCCCGCCCACGCGGACAACCGACGGCGAGGCCCCGACCGCACACCCCGACACCGACCCCCCGGTCCTGCCGGGAACGCTGTCGATGGCCCGCTACCTGACCGACCCCGCCACCGAAACCGAGATCCAAGCCCTCGCCGCCGAAGCCGGCCTCCCCACCGTCGACCAAGCCGCCACCCTCGCCCGCCTGCTCCGCCTGCACCAACCCGCACCGCCACGCGCCGCGTGACCTGCGCCCGCCCCAATGGGGCGGGCGCAGCCTCCTTCACCCCAACGTCGTCCGAGTGAGCATCACATCGCCTGGGCGACCTGCGCCGCGCGGCGACATTACGATGCGGGTCGTGGACACCCCACGCCGACGCGAGAACGCCTACTACTTGCCGCCGGAACTGCGCGACCAGGAGATCGCACCCGAGCAACTGTTCGCTGAGCCCCGGTCTGGCTACGGCACCGTCTACGTGCACAAAGGCCGGGACCTGCACCGGCGTGTCGTCTGGGTCGCCACCTGGGTCGACGAGATCAACGGCCACTCCGCAGGCATCGACCAGGTCGAGGGCACCCGCGACACCGTCCTCGCCTGGGCACGCTCCCGGCTCGCCGCCGCGCACCTGATGCCCACCGCCGGCGGTCCGGGATGGGTGCCGCTGCCCGACACCGACGACGAGATCGACCTGCCGCCCCTCACCGACTGACCAAGCCGTCCGTCGCGGTCAGACGCTATGCCGACGCGCAGAGTAACCTTCTGGTGTCACCCAGCACCCCGCCGCGTCTCGCAACCCCTCTGCCGTCGGCGGCGAGGTGCGGAGCGAGGGATCATGGATCTGACGATTACCACCACCAGCGAGGGCCCGCTCGTGCGCCTGAGCTTGACCGGCCGCCTCGGCGCAGCCACCAGCGGACTCGTCTACGACGCCGTGCTCGCCGCGCTGCGCGCCGACACCGTCCGGGACGTCGACCTCGACCTTACCGCCCTCGACCGCTTCGATGCCGCCGCTACCAGCACGCTGGTGGCCTGCCACCGAGCGGTGCACGTTCGCAGCGGCACCCTACGGCTGACCAACATCCCGCCCGCAGTCCGGCGGCAACTGTTCACCGCCGGACTGCTCGGCCTACTCGATGGCGACGGCATCGGCGCGAAGGCCCCGACCCAGCCCGCCTAGGCTGCTCGGCGCGACTTGCTGGCGGCGCCGAGGCTGTCTCGCCAAGCGGTGCCTACTTGAGGCGGGCATCTCGCACCACGCGATGTCGTCCATCCCGCTCGCTCGCAGATAAGCCATTGGAGCTGTTCGCTGGCGAAGTTGAGTCGGCCGAACCTCTAGCGGCGTGATTGGCGTCGCGGGCCTTGCGGCGAGCGACTAGGTGGTTACACTGCCGCCAGGAGGAGACTCCGGTGAGCCTTGGGCCCCGCTTCGGTGGGGCCCTTGTGCGTCTAGGGTGTCCAGCAGGTCGAGTGTTGGACGCGCGGTCCGACGCGAGCCCAGATGGCGCTATTGGCGCGGCGTGCGCGCTCGTCGGGCGCGGTCTCGGTCTCGATTCGGCGGTATAGGAAGGCGATGAGGTCGGCGGCCTGGACGAGGCGACTGGCAGACGATGGGGCGAAGTGAAGCGTGTCCACGATGCGGGTCAGTCTGCGCGTGCTCTCACCCCACAGTCCATGCTGCTGGTAGAGGGAGAGGTCGGCTCGATAGAGACCCGGTTGGGCCACCTCGTCGGCGATGACGAGGGCGTACTCGCCTCGTCTGGCGACGTACTCGTCGACGCGTTCGAGCAGCTGGCCGAGTACGACGGAGTGGGGGTCGTCGGTGGCGTTGTAGCGTTCCCAAAGCCGTCGCGAGTTGACGCCCCTTATAATGATCTTGACGTCGTGGTCGCCGATGGCTTGGAACGCCTCGTTGTAGACGCCGATGCGCACGCGAGGCATCTTGGCCAGGTGCTCCCATGCGCCCTTGGCCTGGAAGAGGTCGTGCCCGTGCAACTCGGCGTTGGGTGCGACGCCGTGCAGGTTCGCCGCTCGGGCGACGACGGCGTCCAGCGCGCGGGTCAGGGAGATGGCCTCCTGATCCGGGCAGAGCAGGGCGGCGATGTAGTACACCTCGCGGTTGTAGCTCTCGTCGACGTACGTCAACAGCACCTCGACAGGTTACGCCACTTGAGAGCGTTCATCCCCTCACCGCGGTGTGGTCGGCGGCGTCTGCCGGGGCGACGCTGATGGCGTCCCGTCCCACGCCCCTAAGCCCGCTGGTGTCGGAGCAGATGCGCCGGATGCCCCGGGCGTCGACGCGCCCGGAGCTGGCGATCCGGCGTGAGCTGCACCGGCGTGGCCTGCGGTTCCGGGTCAACTTCCGGGAGCTCCCGGGCCGACCGGATCTGGCCTTCACCCGGGCGCGCCTAGCGGTGTTTGTCGACGGCTGTTTTTGGCACATGTGCGCCGACCATGTGCGGTTGCCCAAGAACAACCGCGAGTGGTGGGTGGCCAAGTTGGAGGCTAACGTCGCCAGGGATCGTGAAAAGGACCGGCGTCTGGCCGATCTCGGCTGGCTGGCGGTGCACGTGTGGGAGCACGAGGAGCCCATGTCCGCCGCTGACCGCGTCGAGAGGCTGTGGTCGCGGCGTCGGCAACTCGGGGTGGCGGGCCTCGTTACCGGGCCTTGAAGAGCGACTTGACCACTGATTTGGCGATGACCGTGGCGAGCTCGACCGGCACGGCGTTGCCAAGCTGGCGCATCTGTTCCCCGCGGGGGCCGTCGAGTTTCCAGTTGTCGGGGAAGGTCATCACGCGGGCGACCTCCCGGACGGTCATGTACCTGATCCGGCCGACGTCGTCTCGCAGGACCGTCTCGCCGCCGGGCACGCCATGAACGCCGGCCTTGACGGTCTTGGCGGGCCGATCGAGGACGTTGGCGGTGTGTCCCGTGTACTCGCGGGCGCCGGGCCAGCCGTAGTGGTGCAGCCAGTCCGGGTGTTCGATCTTGTCGCCGAGAGGTTCGGGCAGGGTGGCGATGGCGTCCCGTAGCGTCCGCCAGCGCTGCGTGTTCCCCGGGATCTTCAGCGAGGGCAGGGTGGTCACGGCCGGTGGCTGCAGATTGTGTTCAGCCCAGTAGCTGCCGTCGGCCTGCGCGTGTGCGAGTGCCTCGGCGGAGTGGGTGGCGTCGGGGAAGTCCCAGTCGATGGCGAGGTCTTTGCGGAAGGCCACCACGAAGACGCGGTGGCGGATCTGAGGGACCCCGTAGTCGGCGGCGTTGAGGCACAGGTGCTTGACCTCGTAGCGCTCAGTGGGATCGTACTTGCCGCTGGCGAGGGTCTTGGTCAGCCGCTTGTCGTGGTCGCGCCAATCCTCGCCGTCGACCCGTTGTTCGAAGGGGGCGCCGAGCTCCCGCAGGATGTAGTCGTAGTACGGCTTGAACGATGGGCGTAGGAGGCCCTTGACGTTCTCGGCGATGATCGCCTTCGGGCGCGTCTCGCGGACGCAGCGGAACAGCTCCGGCCAAAGGTTGCGGGGGTCGTCGTAGCCCTTGCCCACACCGCCGAGGCTCCAAGGTTGGCAAGGCACACCGCCAGCGACGACGTCGACCTTGCCCTCCCACCGTGTGAAGTCGACCTGTCCCACGTCGCCCTCGACCAGGGGCCATCGGTCGTCCAGACGCTCAGGGTCTTCCGCGTCCGGTGTAAAATCGGTGGCTTTGTTGGCGCGCAGAGTCGCGCAGGCACGCTTGTCCAATTCGACGGCGAGCAGGTGCCGGAAGCCCACGTCGTGCATGGCCAGGGCGAGGCCGCCCCCGCCCGTGAACAACTCGATACTTGTTCCGATGCCCGCCGGCTGGTCGCCGGGTGAGGGCGGTGGCGGGGTGATGACCATGGTCGGACTCTACCGGAACGGCGGGGTGTCGATCGCCTGTCGATGGCGTTGCCGCGCCGTGGGTCACACGTCGTCGCGTGCGACCAGGCGACGGTGGACATGGCGCACATCGAGGCCGCAGTGCGCGGCCAACTGTTCGTGGCGACGACGTTCCTCGCCGTTGACGTCGTGGCCGTCGCGCAGTGCCACGACGATCATCGGTCGGGTGGGCGAGTCGATGACCTTGTTCAGCGCGGCCCACATCAGGTCCCGGAATGTGCCGGGCTTGCCCCAGCACATGTACCGGGTGGTCTCGCCGTCGGTGACGGTGCAGTGGAACGGCTTGTCGCCCCGGGAGCCGGGCACCATTGTCCACTCTTCGCCGAACGCGCGACGGATCAGCTCGTCCGGGCCCGACAGGCGAACGGTGACGAGGTCCCGGAACGGGCCGGCTCCGTCGAGAGCACGGGCGTACTCCTTCATCGGGCCGTCCTTGAGCCACACCCGGGCGTCCTCAGCGCTCTGGAACTGGGTGAGCCTGCCGCCGATGCTGGGGTCCTCGATCCACCGGGCGTACTGCCGGCTCTTCTGCTGCGCGCTCAGCAGCTCCCAGTCCAAGGTCTCGACCTGCCGGTACAGCTCACGCACGACGTCGTCGCGGATATCCTTGGGCACGGGGCTGGGCGACAAACTCACTCCCTGAGGGGTTCAGTGGAGGGGAATTGGAGGCGGCTCTCATCGTAGGCGGTCTCCACGTCCGCCGCGTCCCTGATCCACTCCTCCATGAGGTTGCCCGCCGCCTGGTCCGTGAAGGAGATGGTCGAGGTGACGTGCTCGCCGAGTTCCTCGACCTCCTCGGCCAGCACACGCTTGATCCGTAGCGCGGCGGCCACCCGCCGTAGGTCGGAGACGAAGTCCAGCACCAGGACGCGGTCCTTGCCTTCGCGTAGCCGCAAGCCGCGGCCGAGTTGTTGGACGAAGATGCGGCGACTGTGGGTCACCCTGGCGAAGCAGAGGATGTTGACGTCCGGCACGTCGACGCCCTCGTTGAGGATGTCGACCGCAGTGAGGATCGGTACCCTGCCCGTCCGGAAGTCCAGGAGGCGGCTGAGGCGCTCGCGCTTGTTGAGGGCGGCATGCACGGCCAGGGCGCCGGACCAGCGCGGCGCCCGGCGGAGCAGGTCGGCCATCCGCTCGGCGTGCTCGACGGTCCGGCAGAACACGATGGCGCGGGGCTCGACCACCTTTCCCCAGGCGTCGGCCAACTCGTCGCGCACCGCCTCGTCGCGGTGAGGGAGGAACAGGGTCGCGTTGAGCTCGGCGAGGCTGTAGGAGTGCTGGCTGGCGGCGCGGACCACCTCCCAGTCGATGTTGTCGACGAAGAGGCGGTAGTCGACCTGGGCGAGGTAGCCGCGTGCCATGCCCTGCTCGATGCCGAGGGTATGACTCGCCTTGCCGAAGCGGGCGCTGATGTCGTACTCGTCGCCGCGCCAGGGTGTGGCGGTGACACCGAATTGGAGAGCTTTGTCATGGGTCCGGAGAAGCTCGTCGTATAGTCCGCCCTCGGCGACGTGGTGTGCCTCGTCGACCATGACCAGGCCGGGTGAGTACCCGAGGCGGGACACCCGTACCGCGCTGCCCAGCGTCGCGCACGTGACGCCGGGTAGATGGTCGGGGCGTTCGTCGCCGGTGAGCAGGCGGGTCGGAACCGACTTGGGGAGATGCCGCCACATCGCCCGTTCCAGCTGCTGCACGAGGTCCTTGGTGTGTGCGACGACGAGGACCTTGTCCGACGGGTGACGTCGGAGATGATCGGCGATCACCTCGCCGCCGACCACGGTCTTGCCGAGGCCGGTGGCGAGGATCAACAGGGCGCGTCCGGTCTCGTCGAGGTCGGCCAGGACCCTTCGGACAGCCTCGCGCTGGTAGTCGCGGAGTGTCAGCGTTCCCAGGGTCGCCGGGACCTCCTTGAACAGCGCCGCTATGTCACCGCCGGACCAGAGGTGGATCCGGTAGCCGAGCGCGTTGAGACGTTCCGCGCGACGCATCGCGTCGGCGCTGAAGCGGGTGTTGGTGACAACCGCCGCCCGCGGGGCCCGGTAGAGGTCGCAGGCCGCTGCGGTCTCGTCCACCGCCTGGGCCGGGACCGCCCCGCGCGCCTTCCACTTGCACTGCACCACCCAGTCGCGACCGCGGTAGCCGGCCAAGATATCGCCGCCGCCGTCTCCGGAGCCGTCGACGTTCGTCACGCCGGTGAACCCCTGATGCCAGAGCAGCCGCTCGATCTGCCGGACGAACTGGTGCGGACCGCCATCGCGTAGCAGCAGCGGATCGAGGAAGCCGTCCACACTCAGTCCGTGTCGGCCAGCTCGCGCTCGACCAGCCGGCAGCTGATCCTACTGCGGGCCAGTTCCTCGGCGTTGAGGCGCGGGTGATCGTCCACGAGCAACGCCAGATCGCTGATGTAGCCAGCGAGCCGGGACACGACCAGGCCCCGGGTGCCCTCGTCGGTAAGGGTGGCGTAGGAGCGGCGGAAGACCCGGTTATCGAGGAACGCCCCGGGCCGACGCTCGATCAGACGGACGACCGCGCTCGCGGGGATGTACAACACGAAGTCGCCCTTCTCGATGACCTCGTCCCACACGTCGGCGCCGCCCTCGAGCGCGAACCTGCGCTCGGTGAGAGCACGCTCCCCCTCGGGCAGCAGCTCCCAGTAGCCCGAGGGGTTGCCCGCGACCTCCGGCTGCATCGCCTCGCGGACACGGTCCAGCAGCCGCCGGGCTTGAACGGCGAGCACATCCGGGGTGACCTTCGGCATGCCCGACCGGACGCGCAGCGTCTGAAGGACCGCCGACAACGGCGGGGGCCCGGAGGACCCCGCTGCCCGTTGCCGCATGTACTCGGCGAGTTCGACGAGCACCAGCTCCCGGAAGTCAACGCCGTACTCGGTGAACAGCGTGTTGTCGGCGGCGACGAAGGCCTCCGCGCGCGGCGGCCGGGTCCTCTCCACGAACACCGGGACCGGCCGGTTCCCGTGGTCCTCGACCTCGGCGCCGGGAACCGCCCACACTTTCAGCTCGACGGCGCCCTGTCCGTCCGCCTCGTAGCGGCCGGCCATGTCGACCACCTCGGTCGCGCTCGCCCGGTACCGCTCCAGGCGCTGGTCACGCGTCTCCGGCTTGGGCGCGTCCCGGTCCGGACCGTCATCACCGCCCTTCGGGCCGTCGTCGTCGAGGCCCATCCGCGAGGTGGTTCCCGGGCCGGAACCCGGCGACGGCTTCGGGTCGGGGGGAGGGGTGGGCCCACTGTCGTGCAACCGGGCGGCCTCGTACCACTTCTCATCTGACTGGTACTCGGGATGGCCATCGCGGAACAGCTTCGTCCACTCGACCGCTTTGTCGCGCAGCGCGTTCTTCCCGTCGCCGGGCACCAGGTACCTCAGCCCGGGATCCTCACGGCGGTAGCCGGTGAAGAGCTTGCCCAGCGGACTGTCGTTGGTCGGCAGGCCCAACTGCCTGGCGCGGTTCGGCCGCAACGGGCTCTCGCCCCGCAGCACCCGCAGGACAGTCTTCCACTCGGCGCTGTCCAGCTCGAAGGACGTCTTCATGTAGTTGACCGGCACATGGTCGCAATGGATCTCGCCGATGATCCGGCCCTCGTTGCGGGGGCTGTCGATCGGATACTCACGCTCGGGCGCACCGAGTCCGTCCGGGTCGACCCAGTCGAACACGTTCTTGTCGAACATCATGATCTTCCGGCCGCTGCGCAGGAAGTCGACGCCGTACTCGCTCTTGTGCAGGTACCGCTGGATGCCCAACCATCCCCAGATGCGGCGCTCGACGTACTCTGTGCGTTCGCTGCCACAGGTCGGGCAAGGCGAGTCGTCACACACCCGCCCGCAGTTCACGCACGTGCGCCGCGCCGGCAGCGTCTCGTCGATCCGGATCACGGCGGGGATCTCCGCGCCGCCGCGGGAGACCGACCTGTTCTCGCCCCATACGCACGCGCGGCGGGGAGTCACCTGCGTACGGTTCACCGTGATCAGATACGCCCGCTCGGTCAGCAAGTGGCTGTAGATGTGCCCGAGCTTTTCTCTGATGGTGCGTGCCTGGCGCTTGAGCACCTCGAACTGGTCTGGACGCAGCTTCTTGATGATGACCTTCGTGCCGTGCTCCGACGGGTCGTCCTTCGGCGCGTGACGCAACGGGACCTTGTAGTTCTCATTCTGCCTGGCGCTGATGGCGGCCAGGTCCAGCGTGACGACGGTCCAGGACGGGTCGCCGGCACGGGTCGTCCAGATCTCGCTCCACCAACCCAGTCCCGCCGTGGCGATGTTCAGTCCCATGCCGAACAGCCCCAGCGCGTCGTACCTGGAGTTCGACGTCCACCCGGCCCTGACCGCGTTGTTCAACGCCCGGCGGTCCATCCCGAGGCCGTTGTCCACCACCCAGACCTCTGCGTCGGACAAAGTGCTGGTGGACCCGGGCAGAGTGATCGTGACGGCTGGCCGGATATCGGATGGTGGACGCTTCCAGAAGTCGTCGAACGCGTTGTCAATCAACTCCGCGAGGCAGTACACGGCAGGGGTCTTCAGCTCGCCGAACATGCTCAGCACCCTGCCGTGCGGCGTGACATCCATGAACTCGTCCGACATAGCCACCCTCTCGCGTCGACCGGGGGAACGCGCGGTACAGCCTAGTACGTCACGACGCTGCGAACGGGGTCCGCTGCGGAGGGTTGAGGAGTGGCTCTGCCGCGACCGCTTCTCCGGCAGACGGCTGGTTGCTCACGGGCGCAGGTCCCGTCCGCCTGCAGTGGTCCGCCAACCTCCGTCGACAGCCAGCGGTCCGCCCTCGTGTGACTGTGTTGCCGCTGCCGGCTCCGTGTGGACCTCGATGTCGGGGTGGTCGTGTCCGCGCTCTGCGCAGTGCTCCCACATCTGGTGCAGGTGGTGGAGCATGCGGGCGGTGGCCGGGTGGTGGGGGTGGGTTCGGCGGTGTGCCGTGATGGTGTCGGCGAGTAGGCGTCGGGCGGCGGCGCAGTGGCCGAGGTCGCGTAGGACCAGGGCGATGCTGGCCTGGGTGGCGAGGGTGGGCTGCGCGTCGGGTCCGGTGGTGGCGGTGAGTTGTTCGGCGAGGTGCCGGTACACGTGATAGGCGCGTTGGTGGTGTCCGGATCCGCGGTGGGCGGTAGCGAGGGTGTGAACGGCGGCGAGGGTCGGTCGGGCGGAGGGGCCGCGTAGTTGGGTGTGGCTGCGGTGGGCGTAGGTGGCCCAGCGGATGGCGGCTGCGGGGTTGCCAAGTCGGATGAGCAGTTCCGCGTACAGGTGAGTGGCGTCGGCGAGAGTGGGGTCGGCGGTGGTGGTTGCCGGGTCGACGCCGGCAAGGGCGTCGCGCAGGGTTTCCCGGGCGCGCACCGGGTCAGCGGCGGTGAGAGCGCGGGCGGATCGCAGCCGTTCGGTGAGAGCGGGACCTGGTAGCCCGGGTGTGGGGGCGAGGGCGGTGCGCCAGGTGAGACGCAGATCTGTGGCGGTGGTTCCGGCGGTGACGCGGGCAATGACGCGGCCTGCGTGGGCGGCGGCGAGGTTGGTGCTCTTGGGGTGGCCGGGGGCGGTGACGATGGCGGGTGTGTGGCGCAGGATCGCCTCGCCGACGATGTCGGCGACGAGGGTGGCGTCGAGTCCGTGTCGTCGGCAGTTGCCGGGACATTGGTAGACGAGCCGGTTGCCATCGGGGGCTCTGGTCATGGGCTGGTCGCAGATGCGGCAGAGCATGAGGTCGGGTGGCAGGAGGACCGGTGCCGGGTCCCCGACGGGTGGGGGCATTGGCGCTGGTGGCGGCGACGGGGTGCGGGGTGTCCGGGTCTTGCTGACCCATTCCTGCACGAGGCGCCGGTCGAGGTTGAGTTCGCGGGCGACGGCGGAGATCGGACCGCGGTGCCCGCTGTCGCGTAGGGCCGCCACCTGTCGGACAGCGGCGTCGATGAAGTCGTGGGAGTACTTGCGGGGGAAAGCCATCGATTGGTCGTTCCTCGGACAGAGGCGTCAGGGCCGACGTCGGGCCGCGACCGCTCGGGCCAGCGGCGGTCACTCACCGCGTGACGGCACCGCAGCCTGGGCAGTGGGTTCGGCGGCCACCCGCCGCTATCGGGACATCGAGGTCGTTCCGCTGATGGAGCGGGAGTCATCCCGTCGGGGCGCGGCGGGGCGGGCGAGGTTGCTGGGCCACGTGTCGAGGCGGCGGTCGGGGTTACGGCGCATGGGCTGCAGGACCGGCCCGTCGGGCAGCACGATCGCCGGCCTGGAGGTGTAGCCGTGGCGGGTGTAGAGGGGTTGGGCGTCGGTGGTGGTGTCGGTCCAGGAGGGCAGGTCGATGCGGTCGAGTCGGCTGCGGTGGTGGGTGAGCATCGCCGTCGCCCGCCCGCATCGCTGAGCGTCGGGCTCAACGGCGAGGAACGCCAGGTGGTAGTGCGGCTCGGTGGGCCGAGGCTCAGCGAGCATGGTGTCGAGCTGCTCGAAGCGGTGGGCGTGCGGACCGGCAGCGCCGAGCAATCGGCTGCGGTAGTTGGCTGGTGGTGGGATGGGCCGGTAGCGGTGAAAGCCGACGGTGGCGGCGCTCATGTCGTCGGTGAGGTGGGTGTCGCCGTAGAACATGGCGTGTTCCACCCAGATCGCCGCGACGTCGGTGAGCACGCGTCGCCGTGCGGCTGGGTCGGGTACGAGCCAGGCGGCGAGCGGGGTGGGCTGCAGGGCGGCGGCGATCAGCGCGGCCACGGGGTCCCTGTCGGCCCAACGGGCGGCGCGGATGCGCAAATCAGCGTCCATGAACCTGTTCTCCTTCGAAACGGGTCAGCGGTAGGCGGCGGTGGCGAGGTCGCCGACGGCGGCGTCGACGGCGGCGGTGATGTCGCGTACGGGTCGGTGGTGCTGTTCGGCGATCGCCTGCAGTTGTGTGGTGACGGTGTTGGTGTCGTCGAGGTAGAGGTGGGCGGCGAGGCCGAGGACGGCGACGAGGCCGGCGAGGGCGGCGGTGTGGTTGTCGGGCGGTTCGCGGCCGGCGGCGAGGTAGCGCAGCCGGGCGCGGGGGACGACGGCCCATTTGGTGTCGGTGGCGAGGTATACGTCGGTGCGGGCGAGCCCGCCGAGGCGGCGTCGGCTGGTGCGGTGCAGGATCCCGCCGGCGTGCAGGCCGGCGCGGGTGCGTTCGTACAGGTCCTCGGCGAACCATGTCAGCCATCCCCGCAGCGTCGGGGCGGGATTGGCGTAGCGGACCGAGGTGATGGCGGTGTCGGCGATGAGGTCGCCGACGGGCCGGTCGAGGTGAAGCCACAGGCGTCGCCCGCCGGGGCGGGTGTCCTCGGTGTCGTCGAGGGCGATCCGTCCGGCCAGGAACAGGTCGGTCAGGACAGCGCCGGCCATCCCAAGGGCGAGGGCCTGGCGGTGGATGTGAGGTTGGCCGGTGTCGTCGTTGTGACCGAGCAGGAACAACTCGTCCCGCAACGGCAACTGAGGAATCGACGCGGTCATCGCCGCGGCTCCTCCCGCAGCCCGGCCGCACGCTGCCGCAGCCGGGCGTGCACCCCGCCGTAGGCGGCGGTCGGGTTCGGAAGCAGCGCCTTGTCCACGGCGGCCAGGACCGTGTAGTTCGGATCGCACACGTTGCCGATCGGCGCTCGCCCCGCCTGCGAGACCAGTTGGTAGGCGTCGAGCTCTTCCAGGCCGGTGAGCGTGCTGGTCCAGCCGACCAGGTCGCGGTGGGCGATCCGGTAGGCGTCCTCCAACGGCCGGGCGCAGCCGACCGACATGATCGATGTGTCGGTCTCCAGCCGCGGCCACACCGTCCGAGTGCCCTTGATGACCTCGATAGCCAGGGTGGTGGTCGTGGCGATCTCCACCCCGACCCCGCAGGCCTCGCCCTCGCCCTGTCGGGCGTGCCCATCGCCGAGGGCGAGCATCGCCCCGTGCACGTTCACCCCCAGATACAGGGTCGTTCCGGCGCGCAGCTCCGGGGTGTCCAGATTCCCGCCGTGCATGTCGGGGACGATCGTGGATCGGGCCTCGAACCCACCCGGAGCGACCCCGATGGTGCCGATCATCGGATCCAGCGGCAGGTCGACGGCGTGGTCGCTGCCGGTGGCGTGGAAGCGGACCGTGCCGGCGTGCCGGTCGATGTCGTACACCCATACCCGCTCCTCAAGCGGCGGCTGCAGGGTGGCGGTGTGGGACGTGGAAGTCAGCGCTCCGAAGTGCGGGAACGTCGAGGACACGCCCCAGTCCCGGACGGGGACGATAGAGGCGAGGTGGACCGCGAGGGTGTCGCCGGGTTCGGCGTCCTCGACGAAGAACGGTCCGGACACCGGGTTCAGGTACGGCATCCGGCACACCTGCGACGGCAGGTCCGCCGGGCCGCGGACGAGACCACCGAAGCAGTCCTCGGTGTGCACCTGCAGGATGTCACCGGAGCGGACGTGCGCCACCGGCATCCGCCCGCCGAAGGTGTAGGCGAGCTCGTCGCGGGCGGGCCGGTAGGTGATCGTTTCCATGGCGGTCACACCCGTTCCACGTGGCGGGCCTGCGGCTGCGCGGGCGCCAAACCCGACAGCGCGGGACGGCGGCCGGTCAGGTAGAGGCCGGCGAGAACGACCATGCCCAGGGCGAGCCAGGCCAGACCGAGGCGCTGCGCGGCGATGTTGGCGTTGACCACCACGTAGGCGAGGATCGCGAACCCGATCCCGGGCATGACCAGGTGCGCCCACCAGTTGCCGCTGCCCTGGCGGATGAGGTGGTGCACCACTACCGAGACGTGCAGGACCAGGAAGGCGACCATCGCCCCGAAGTTGATCAGCGACGACAACACGGTGATCCCGTCGGCGCGGGTCGCCATGTACAGGCCCAGCACCAGGGACACGACGCCGGTGAGCAGAGTGGCGTTGATCGGCACGTTGCGGCGGATCGACACCTTCGCCAGAAACGCCGGGAGTTGCCGGTCGCGGGCCATCGCGTACAGCAGGCGTGAGGTGGCGACCTGGGCGACCATCGAGTTCGGCAGGCCCCACGCGATCGCGGTGGCTACCGCGCACAGGGTCGCCAGCCAGCCTCCGCCGGCCACGGCCGCGGCGTCGTAGAAGGCGGTGCCGTTCACGTCGCCCTCCGCGAGGAGGGTGCCGGGGTCGGGGACGAGCATCGCGGCCAGCCACGTCTGGGCGATAAACAGCACCCCGGCCAGGATGAGCACGGCGGCCATGGCCCGGCCGATCTGACGGGAGCCGCCCTTGGTCTCCTCGGCCAGCATGCTGATGCCGTCGAAGCCGAGGAAGGACAGCACCGCGATCGACACCGCACCCGCCACGAGGGACCAAGTGAACGTGTCGGAGCTGTAGAACGCCTCCCAACTGAACCGGCCCCTGCCCGAGGCGAGAGCCCAACCGGCGACCGCGAGGAAGACCGCCAGGATGATCAGCTCGCCGACGAGCATCACCCGGGTCACCATCGCGGTCATCCGGATGCCAACCGAGTTGACGACCGTGTTGACCGCGACGAACCCGAGCAGCCACAACCACACCGGCACCGCCGGGACCGTGGCGTGCATCGCCACCGACGCCACCAGGTACAGCAGACCCGGCACGAGAACGTAGTCGAGCAGGATCACCCAGCCGGCCAGGAAACCGACCGGCGCGCTGATGCCCCGGCCAGCGTAGTTGTAGACGCTGCCCGACATCGGGAACGCCTTCACCATCTGCGCGTACGAGAACGCGGTGAACACCAACGCCACCACACCCACCGCGTACGCCAGAGCCACCATCCCGCCAGAGCCGGCGTACACGCTGCCGAAGATCGCCATCGGCGCGATCGGCACCATGTACACCAGCCCGTACGCGACCAGGTCCCGGAACCGAAGCCTCCGAGCCAACTCCTGGCGATAGCCGTAGCGTGTCAATTCATCTTGTAGCTGCATTGCACCCTTCCGAAGAGCTCGTGTCGGCAGCGGCGAAACGTCCAATGTTGGGCCGCGTGTGAATTGCTTGACGCTCCGAATGGTCGCTCGATTCGAATGGTGTGGTCGATACCGAAAATGCGGACAAAGGAAGTTGTCCGCATCGAATTTGTCGCTCCGAACTTGAGCGGCCCAGCGGCAGTTCGAGCCGTACCGTCCAGCGGCAGGGACGAAGTGCTTGCGCGTAGAGTCGACCGTGTCTGGGGAAGCACTCGCGCCGGCTCGGCGGCACGACAGCTTCTTCTACGCCGTTGCCGGTGCCCCGGAGGCCGGTCAACGAGGGCGCTGTCTTACGGTCGCGCACGGAAGTTGTTCGAGGAGGACCCGTGAGGCTGGCGGACAGGATCGCTGTGGTCTCGACGGAGGACGCGGTTCGTGCCTCTGTGAGCTATGACCAGCTGCGTGCAGGGGATGGCGCGCTGTACTGGTTGGAGACCCGCCCCGAAGCCGGCGGGGTCGCGACGGTGACATGTTGGCGACCCGGCGAGGGTGTGCGAGACGTCAGCCCGGAGGGCTTCAACGTCACCAGCGGCGTTCACGCGTATGGAGGCGGGGCGTTCGCTGTCACTGACGGGACGTTGTGGTGCGTCGGCGGAGACGGCCTTTACCGGAGCCGTCTTGACGACGATGAACTCGAGTTGGTCAGTCTGGGATCCTTCGGCGACCTGACGGTCGGCGACGGCGAGTTACTGGCTGTGCGGGAGTCGGAGCATGGTGACGACCTCGTCGCGGTGTCGCTCACAGGCGTCCCGGACGTACGGGCTCTCGCAGCATCCCGGGGATTTCTCGGCGCACCTCGGTCGGCTCCAGGCAGGTTGGCCTGGACCAGTTGGAGCGAGCGCGACATGCCCTGGGATAGGTGTGAGATATGGGTCGCCTCCTACTCGCCGCGTGGCCAGGTCGGGAACCCGGTAAAGCTCGCCGGCGGTTCGGATGAGTCGGCGGTGGAGCCGAGGTGGGGTCCCGACGGGGCGTTGTACTTCGTGTCAGACCGCAGCGGCTGGTGGAACCTTTACCGGTGGGACGGCCATCAGGTGAAGCGGGTGGCTCCGATCGCAGGTGAGTGCGCGGCAGAGCCGTGGGAGCTGGGCTACGCGTCGTACGACTTCCTTGACGACGGCCGGATCGTTGTGGCGGTGCAGGACGGACCGCGGCACCGCCTCGTCGTCATCGGTCCTGACGGCACTATTCGTCCGGTCGACCTTCCATATACATCCATCAAGCCCTATCTGGCCGTTCAAGGAACGACGGTGGCGTTGATCGGGTCGTCGCCGACCGCGGCCCCACAGGTCGCGCTCGTGCATCTCACGGCCGCCGATCCTCAGGTGGAGGTGCTTGCCCGGTCAGAGCACGCCAAGCTCGACGGGGCGCAAGTGTCGACGCCGACGGAACTGCGGGTTCATGTCTCGGATGATCGAGAGGTGCTTGCCCTGGTGTATCCGCCGACAGCCGCGGCGGCGGACTGGCGGGCACCGGTGATCGTGAGGGCGCATCCTGGGCCCACCGCTTCGTGCCTGCTGCGTCTGGACTGGCAGGCGCAGTTCTTCACGAGTCGGGGGTTCGCCGTCGTGGACGTCGACTATGTCGGCAGCACCGGGTACGGGCGGGCCTTTCGGGAAGCGCTGTACGGCCGGTGGGGCCTCGACGACGTTGATGACTGTATGGCGGTGGCGGACCACCTGCTCGCAACAGGACGAGCCGTGCCGGGTCAAGTCTTCATTCGCGGAGCGAGCGCCGGCGGATACACGGCCCTGCACGCGGTGGCGCAGAGCGGTCCGTTCGCTGCCGCCACGGCCGTGTCGGCGATCGTGGATCCCGACCGTTGGATGGGAACCGTGCCTAGGTTTCAGCGCGCGCACGCCAGACGGCTGCGAGGCGGTGCCGGGCGGGTCGATGCCGCAACGGTTCAGCGGCCGGTGCTGCTCATCCACGGCACCGCCGATGACGTGGCGGTGGCCGAGGATGTTCGGGAACTCGCCGATCAGCTGACAGCTCACAGCGTGCCCCACGACATGCTGCTCCTTCCCGACGTCGGCCACTACGTCGCGACCTCCACCCAGGCGGGCACGGCGCTGGAAGCGGAACTCGCGCACTACCGTTTCGTGATGACGGCTGCGGCTGCCGATTGCGGGGACTACACCGCAGCCAGCGGTAGCTGAGAACGCACGTATTCGCCGAACTCACGGACCTCCGGCTCACACCGGTAGGGCTCAAGATCGGCCTGCACCTCGACGATGCGCTCCAAGCAGCGGTGCGAGGTGGTCCGCGCGGCGTGATTCACCGCCAGTCGGCCGGCGGCGCAGGCTTCGTCGATGCGGCCAGCGGCAGCCAACGATGAGGCCAGGAGCGCGGTGTCGATGGCCAGTCGGCGGACATGTGTGGGACTCAGCGCGGCAAGGGCATCGCCCAGGTGCCGTTGGGTCTGCTGCGGCCGGCCCAGATCATGGAAACAGTGGGCAAGCTCGTCGGCGAGATAGGCCGGATCGAAGTACTGGATCCACAGCGGCTCGTCCTCGGTCCTGCTGCGATTAAGCTGCCTCTCTGCGATGTCGAGGTGGACCAAGCAGTCGCTTTCGCGTCCGAGGCGGGCGTACGTCCGCGCCACCACGGCGTGTAGCGCGGCTTCCACGGCGGGCGTCACCTGAGTCTCACTACCCCTCACCGCCGTGAGCGCCATCCGCAGCGCAGGCTCGGGATGGCCGCAGTGCAGCGCCAAGTGACCGATGTTCACGGCGAGCAGGTAGCTGCCGTAGAGGCGGTCGTCGGCGGCCTGCGTCAGCCGCAGAGCGCGCAAATAGCGGCGCTGCGCGAGACCGTGGGCTCCGGTGTCGACTGCCTGATATCCGCACAGTTCGAAGAAGCCCGCCGCCAGCCTGTACAGGCGCCGACCGATCGCTTCCGAGGCGGGGGTGTTTGCCAGCAATCGGTTTAGCTCGCCTTCGACGTACCGCTGCACCTGGGCATGGACTCGTCCAGCACCGTGGGTATGGTCCATCTGCCGGAACATCGCCAGAGCGGTCTCAGCGGAACTGAGGTCCTCCTCGCGAACCTGATCAGGTGAGCCGGGCCGGCCGGCCGCAGACAGTCGGGGTCCCGCAGCAGCGTTCAGCCAGTCCAGAGCGGCGCGATCGAGGACACCTGGCTGAAATGGAACCCGGACGACCATGTCGGCCAACCCAGAGGGCTCCGCCGGCTGAGTGGAGAGCAGGGTGATGACGCCCGTCGGAGCTGTCGCTGGCTTGCCCGCGTTGACCCGATTCTTCTCGAGCAGCGGTAGCAGGCGCATCAAGGCGCCACCGGTCGACAACGCCTTGTCGCATGCCTCGACGAAGTCCCGCGAGGGGAACCGGTCCGCCGTCTCGACTCGACGCACCAGGTCGGCACTGAATCGGATCATGGCTCCCAGCCGCGCCTGCGAAAAGCCGGCGTGTTCCCGCAGCCTACGCAACTCAGCGCCGAAAAAGTGGCGCTCAGACATGGACGGTTGAAGCACCCGCGGGGTCTGACCCATGACACCGCCTTTCGGGCTGACCACTTCCGGATGGCATTGAGCAGCGTGGACATCGCGCACATAGGGTCACTCAGCGTTCAGCGCGGCGCAACCAGGAACGACGAAAGGGTGTCGATTTGAACCCGCTCACGGGGCGAGCGCCATGCGGACAACCACTCCGTCCGCATGCTCGGTGTTCACGACTGCGGCTCGAAGGGCGAGGGTGTGGAGGACGGGGTGCCGGCCACTCGTCAATCCGCTTCGGATCTTGAGAGACCCTCGGAGGTGGTTATGAAGCACAAGGCTAGACCCTCCTCCTTGGTCGTGACGGGTGCTGGGATCGGGATAGAGCCCGCAGCTCTGGCATCAGGGCGATGAGACGAGCGCACCGCCCCTGCCGATGGATCACTTGGCTCGTCGTGACGTTCGGTCACCAGACCTAGACTCAAGCTCGTTTGCCCAGCGGTCGGCGGGCGCTGCTCAGTACCGCGTGCAGTTCCGTTAGTACCTGTGGGCCTACGAGCTTCCGAAAGTCAACGAATGAGGAGGGGTTCTCCCATGCCGGAGCGGGTCACCAAGGAAAAGGTTCTCTGCTACGTCGTACGAGACGGCAAGCTGCTGGTCTTCCGGCACACCGATTACAGCTACGAGGAAGTCGGTATCCAGGTTCCGGCCGGCAGCGTCCGCCCGGGCGAGACGCCGGAGGCGGCGGCGCTGCGCGAGGCCCGTGAGGAGACCGGCCTGAAGGACTTCAAGGTCGTGCGGAAGCTCGGCGAGACCGAGTACGACATCAGCCCGTACCGGTTCGAGCTCCAGCGTCGCCACGTCTTCCACCTGGAACTGACCGAGCCGACATCGGAGCGGTGGATGAGCCAGGAGGACCACGACGGGGAGCAGGAGCCGACGCACTTCGAATGCTTCTGGATTCCGCTGGAGGCCGCCCACATCCTCCAGTCCGGCCAGGGCGCCCTGCTGGGACGCCTCTACGACTAATCCCCGCCCGGTCACGCCCACCCCTGGGAGGCAGCCGATGCACGGCACGACCGATCAGCACGACCCGATGGCCCACCTGTACCGCGGCCTCGACGTCGAAGACGCCGACAGTGCCGTGTCGGTGATCCTCAAGCTACGGGGGGAAACCTGCGACATCGACTGCCTGTACTGCTACGAGAAGCGCAAGGAGGTCCCGGGGGGAGCCCGGATCGACGCCGGTCAAGTGCGTCGGCTCACCGAGCTCTTCCCGGGGCGCCCGCTAGCTGTCGAACTACATGGCGGCGAGCCGCTGACCGCCGGACGCGACCACGTCGCCGAGGTACTGCGTGAACTCGCGTCCCAGCCCAGTGTGGTGCGGGTGTCGATGCAAACCAACGGCGTGTTGCTCGATGAGCAGTGGCTGGATCTGATCGACGCCCTGTACCCGCGGCTCCAGATCGGCATCTCCCTCGACGGAGACGAGGCGGGCAACGCCTGGCGGGTCGGTTACGACGGCCAAGCGGTGTACCCACGCGTGGCCGCCGCGCTGCGCTTGCTGGCCGAGCGCGGACGGAGGGTCGGATTGATCGCTGCGGTCACCCCGACCGTGCTCGGCCGCGCCGAAGCCGTCTTGGACCACCTCGCCGGCTTCGAAGCGGTCAACGCTGTCAGCTTCGTGCCCTGCTTCGATGCCTCTGTCCAAGGCCCCACCGCTGCCCGAGGGCAGCGCCTTCCCGCGAGCCGACTCCTTCAGCGCGCTGCTCTGCGTGGCCCGCAAGGGCCGGGATGGGCGACCACCCCGGGCCAGTACGCCGAATTCGTGCTCGCCGCCACCGTCCGCTGGATCGGCGCTGGGCACTTCACCCGGCTGAAACTGGAACCGGCCGTGTCCACCATCCGACGGCTGCGCGGACTCGACACCGGCTTCTGCCACTTCTCCAACCTGAAGTGCGACCACGTCTTCACGCTGTATCCGGACGGGCGGCTCGGCAGTTGTGACGAGCTGCCCTGGCCGCAGGCCCAACTTGCCTTTCTGGACCAGACTCTCGGGCAGAGCGCGGTCGTCGCGGCTCAGCGGCGGCTGCCGCTGCTGAACCAGGGCAAGACGCTCATGGAGCGGTGCACCACCTGCGCGTACCGGTCCACCTGCGGCGGCGGCTGCGTGGCCACCCGCTGGCGTCAGGACCAGGCTGGCGACCAGGACGCCTACTGCGACTACCGGATGCGGATGATCGACGGTATCGCCGCACTCCTCACCCAGCCCGCGCATCCGGAAGGTGCCTGGTGTCGCAGCGTGCGCCTGCGCTCCCGTACGCCGAACAGCATGCGTGACGTCGCCTCCTTCCTCGCCCGCTGGGACCACGCCGAGGCGGACCGTCCGCATGTGCGGCTGCGCACCAGCTCGCACGGCAACATCAACACCGTCGGCCTGCCCGGCGTGCACGAAGCCGACGACGTCGACCCGGCCCACCCGCAGTGGCGAGAGGCGATCGAGCCCGGCGTCCGCCCTCTCGTCGACGCTGTCACCCAGGACTGGCGCCTGATCACGTACGACAGCTGCCAGGGACATCTTTATCCAGGCCTTGATTTGCCGCCCGCCGAACGCCGGGTCGGCATCCTTCCGCGTAACCGGACCGAGTACGCACGAGCCGCTGCCGCCCTGTGCCGCGCGATCACCGCTGTGACCACCGCCCTGCCCGCCGCGGTGCAGGTGGCAATCGGACGGGCGGAGCTGACGTGCGAGACCACCGGACGTACGAGCCCCGTACTCGACCTGGTGCTGCGCCCGCGTCCTGGGCACGGCTGGCCGGGGTACTTCGACGCCGTTGACGCGGCCACCCGCGCCGTCACCGACGCGCTGTGCGGCGAGCGGCCCACCGAGGACGGCTGCTATTGCCCAGCGCCTCAGAGCACTGCTTCGACCAGTGAGGAGGCGGCATGGGTGGCGTCGCAGCCTCGCTGACGATCCATCAGTTGTTGGGGCGGATCGTGTACTTCCACGCCCTGTTCATCGAGCCCTCGCTCGCTCCCAGCGCCCCGAGCCGGCCTGGTCCGGTGTGCTGTAACCATGGCCCGGAACCGGACCGCGGCACCATCAGCGAGTTGTTGACGGACTCCGCCTGGGCGGCTCTCGTCGAGGTCGCCACCACCCTCCCCGCGCACGATCACCCGTGCCCGAAGGCCAAGGACACGTGCTGTGCCACCTGCCGCGTTGTGGCCGCCGCCGCAGCGGTCGGGGCTGGATGGGCAACTACCGAGCACCGCAGCTACCAGCGGGCTGAGCCTGCCGAAACGCTCCTGCGCTCCTGCCAACTGGCAACGGCGGCACGCCTGGGGCAGGCCTTCGCCACACAGCACGCGGCCCGGTGCCCGGCACTGGACAGGCTCGCCGAATCAGAGGCGCTGCCTGGTGCGGAGGAGTTGCCGCTGACGGGAGAACTGCTGGCTCTATGGGCCAGCCCGATCACTGACGGTCACCACCCTGTGGCCAGTTGGCTCAATCACTGCACCGGCCTGGACGACGTCCGCCGGGTGCTCGAGACGAGGAGGACCGACTCGTGATCCACATCGCCGAGACCGTCGCGGTCGGCAGCGTCGAGGGATTCGTCGACGCCGAGGAGCGGGACCGGCTCGCCGCCATGATGAACGACTTCCTCACCGAAGAGGCCCGACTCCGCTTCGGCGCGAGGCGGGCCACCTCCATCCATGAGATCCCCGGACAGTCCAACGAGCAAGCCATGGCCGTCTACGAGCCGGCCGGACGGATCGAGGTCCCGAGGATCCCGGACAGAGCCGAGGCCCTACTTCAGCACGCCTTCGACCGCGCCCGGCCCGCTCTGTCCCGCGTCATGCCATCGATCACAGCCTGCCGGCCGTGGACCTACGTTGAGTACGGCCCCGGCCAGTACATCACCGGCCACCTCGACGGCATCGCCCCCGACCCACTCGCTTGGCCGCGACAGATCGCCGGCATCAGCGTCGTCATTCACGAGGCGGAGACCGGCGGTGCGTTCTACGTCGAAAGCACGTCCAGCGACCGCCTGTGGAACACCCGCCTGGACCACGACACCCAGGGACACGGCTTCACGGACGGTATGTGGCTGGCCCACGACGGCGCCGACCACTCCGCGGACTGGTATACGGCCATGCCCCGAACCCGCTGGAGCGTGAGCCCGGCCCCGGGCACCGCCCTGCTCTACGGCTCCCAGCTCACCCACGGCACCGAACCGGTCACCCTCGGCCGCATCGCGAAATTTATCAGCTGGCTGATCGCCGAGAAGGACTAGGAGCGAGGCATGCTGCTGGCCTTGGAGGGCATCGCCGGAGCCGGGAAGAGCACGCTACGCGACCGGATCCTGGCCAACGCCGCCCGCGAGCACATCCGCCTCGGGCACATCGGCCAGTTCTCCTGGCTGTCGCTGGATGCGACCCGCTCCATCATCGGCCTGCGGGCCGGCCGTCCAGCCGCAGACGGCGTGCGAGCGATGGCCGCTGTCCGCCGCGATCTGGAACTCCATGCTCGCCACAACCTCGCCCCCGCCCTGTCCCTAGGCGCGGTCATCGCCGACCGGCTCACCTTGTCGACCGCCAGCCTGATCGCCCTGCTGCACGACCGTCCTGTCGCCCACTACGTCCAGCAGCTCGCCGAGGTCACGGCCGCGCGGGCGGACCTGATCGTCCTGCTCACCACCGAGCCCGGGCTGTGTCATGCCCGGCTGTCCATGCGGCCCACCATGCGTCGCTTCGGGGAGGACCGCTCGACCGCTGCTCGGTATGCCGACCTGTACGAACAGGCCGCCGACGCGTGGACCGAAGCAACCGGCCTGCCCGTGCTGCGCCACCCGTGCACCAGCGAACCCGAACTCGACCGGCTGGCCATCGCCTGCCTGGACCGGGTACGCCAACCCCTACCGCAGGCGTCGCGATCATGAGGAGGCAGCCCATGCACCCGATGCACCCCGCCGCCTGGGTCCTTGACCAGCTTGGTGACGCCGGCTGGCACGTCCACGATCTCCTCTGCTTCACCCGCGCCAGCACTCTGGTGCTCGCCAGCCGCAAAGCCGCACCTCCGGTGGTCCTCAAGGCCGGCTTCGGCAGCAATCACGTCCTGGCCGAGCTCGACGAGGCCACCCGAAAGGCCGCCTACGGCTTCTACTGGTACGCGGAGATGACCGAGGCCGAAAGGGCCTTGACACGTGAGGACTTCCGCCACGAGATCGCCGCCACCCGCGCCGCCCGAGGCGCCGCACACGTCGTGCCGTTACTGGAGCAGGGCAGCACCGATCGGTTCGACTGGTACACCATGCCCCACTGCCACGGAGGCAACTTCCGGGCACACCTCGCCACCACTCTCAACCGAGACGACGTGACGGCAGGGCTGCACATCCTGGCCGACGTCGCCGAAGGCCTGGGGACCCTGCACGAGCGCGGAATCGTGCACCGCGACGTCTACCAGGAGAACATCCTCATCCACGACGGTCAGGGACTGATTACCGACCTCGGTGCCGCGCGACGCGCCGACACCCCGCGCGGCCCCGCCAGTCGAGGCCCGGAGGTGCACTGGCCCCCGGAGTACGCCACCTCCTACGACCGCGCCACCCCAGCCGCTGACGTATTCAGCCTCGCGGTCCTGGCCTACCGCTACCTGTGCGCCGACATCCCCCGCCACGGCCCCTCCCGGCTGCACACCGCACCCGCCGGCCCGCGCCCGATCATCACCGCGGCGCTCTCCCCAGCACCCGAGGACCGGCCCGCCATGAGAGAGCTGCGCGACGCCCTGCGCCAAGCGGCCACCCCCGCCGCCGTGCCAGCCCAGCGCAGCATCTGACCCCCCAACAACGGAAGGAGACGCGGTGCCCACCGCCCGCTCACCGCCGCAGGAACTGGCTCCAGAAGGTGTACGGCCCACACCCCATTCGGAAAGGACGAGCGCACCCATGGACAACGACCGGATCAGCGACTTCCTCGCCGCCGTGGACGACCTGCGCGGCGACGACGAGACCGTCCGCAGCACCCGCCACACCTCCAGCGTCTCGGCCGAGGGCTGGCCGACCGCCGAGGCCCAGGCGAGCACCGCGGCAGCCGAGGGCACCGACGCCTGAACGCCCACACCCCACCGGCGGGCATGCCGCCGGTGAGTACCTCCTGGGGCCGGACCCTCACGGGGCCGGCCCCAGGCCCAGACAGCCGGAAGGACCACCGCCGTGGACGCGCCCGCCATCTCCTTCTCGTCCGCCCCCGTTCAGGCTCACCACCGCGACCGAACCCGCCGGATCCGCACCGTCCTCAAGCCCACCGCCCAACCGACGGCCACCATCTCCGACTCGCCGGGAACGGCCGCCGTCGACTACTGCCTCGCCCACCATGTCCTCGAAGGCGCTGAGGCTGCCGCTCGCAAGCGCGATACCGCCACCTTCAACTGGTACCGCGCTCATCCCGACGCGAACGCCTCGGCGCTGTCGACATCCACCGCCGTCGGTCCGCGCGTTGTACTTACCCCTGACCTGGACCGCCTGCCCCGCTCAGCGATCTCCGAGACCCCCTACTACGTACTGGGCCCGGACACCACCGCCGCCCCGCCGAACCTGCGGGAACTGGCTGCCGCCGCTTACGCCACCGGCGCCAAGAACGGCTTCGCCGACCTTCTCGCCGGCCACGCGGTCGTCGTCTGCCTGCTGCGCCACAAGCAGCTCGGCGCCACCCTCGACAGCTGGACCATCACCCGGCTACCCGGCACCATCTACTGCGACCACGTCAACGAGCCCCTCGTCCTGGCTCGCGACCTGATCCACGAGGCGGGCCACAACTGGCTCAACGACGCCCTTAACGCCACCGCCTGCGAGATCAGCGATGAAGTCAGGTTCTACTCACCCTGGAAGAAGACGAAGAGGCCCGCCTTCGGCTTCCTGCACGCCTGCTTCGCCTTTCCCCTCACCATGATCTACACCGCTCGCGTCCTGCCTGAAACCAGCGGCGACCTGTACCGATTCCTGACCGCCTACCTGGAGCAGCAGCGCGGACTGCTCGCCACCACCGCCGCCGATCACGCCCGCGCGCTCAGTCTGATCACCACGCCCGACCTACGCGAACGCCTACGCCTGGTCCACCGAGAGGCTCTCGGCCTATGAACTCCGCCAACACCTCGGCTGTTACTACAGCGGCGGCCCTCGCGGACCGACTGGGCGAACCCGGTGTCATCCTGCGCATCAGCCAGCCCGACCAGCTGACGGCGCAGTCCTACACCGGATCCGCCAGTCTCGAGCTCGCCGCGCCCATCGGGGAGAACACCGCCTTCAACGCTGGCTCCGTCGCCAAGCAGATCACCGCGTACCTGTGCATCCGCGCCGCACGCGACCGTCTCCTCACCCTGGACCGGCCCGTCGGCGACATCCTGCCCCGCTTCCGCATCCCCGACGTCACCATCGGCGACCTCATCCAGCACCAGGGCGGCGTCCGGGACGCAGAGTCCATGTTGTCCCTGGCCGGCTTCCGCGAACTCGACCACTACACCGCCGATGATCTGCTCCAGCTCGCCTACCGCCAGCGGCACCGAGCCGTCGAGCCGGGCAGCTTCCTGTACAGCAACACCGGTTACCTCCTCCTCGCTGAAGCTCTCACGCACGCGTACGGCGCGGGACTCCATGAGATCGCCGACCGGCACGTCTTCACCCCGCTCAGCATGACCTCGGCCCAATTCAAGACCGATCCACGCGAGGTGATCCCGGGCGCTGCCGCCAGTTACCAGGCCGTCGCCAGTGGATGGCAGCACCAGCAGCGCCCGGTCACCCTGCCCGGCCCTGGATCTCTGTGGTGCACCGCCGCTGACCTGGACCGCTGGCTCGCCTACCTCTGGCACGAATGGCGTCCCTCGGACGCCGACGCGCTTCCGTTCGACCAGCACCTCGGCTATCAGCCCAGCGACCACGCGCCGTTCACCTACGGTGCTGGGCTGTATGCCGACCCCCGCCCCGGCCGCACCGTGGTCTTCCACTACGGCCACGAACAGGGTTTCTCCGCCGCCGTCCATCTCACCTGCGCAGGGCTCCGCGTCATCTGCCTGTCAAACGACGCCGGAATCGCCGCTGACCACGTAGTCGCCGCGGCCTTCGCCGACCCCACCCATGACTCTGGCGCCGACCCCAACGAACTGCTGAACCGCGCTCTTGGGAGCCGTCCCGCACGAAAGACCACCTGCACGGGCCGCGCCGGCACCGAGGCGGCCCACACCATGCTCGGCACCTACGTCTGCGACGAGGTGCCCGGCAGCGTACGTCTGACCCGCAGTGCGGGCTCGCTGTACTTGTGGCGTCGGGGAACCCGCGACAGGCTCACGCGTAGCGGGTCGTCGTACCGGGCCGAGGGTTACGCGCTCACACCCAACACCTCGCCGATGGCGACATTCGATGATGTGCCGGCCCCCAGTGGCTTCGTTCTTGATCTCGACCGCGCACCAGGACTGCACTATCGACGGCGGTCGGACTGATCGATCGGCTTCTCACGTCCGGGCGACTTCCCGGATGTCTCGCCACTTCCTCAATCAGTGTGTCCAAGCGCATGGAGCTCAGATAGGGCAAGACTGCTATCTCGCGAAACGCAGTTACTCGCCTGAGAGGCTCGTCGCCTGGTCTGCGATCCCGTCCTGCTCGTGCGAGACACGGTCGGGTGGTAGGTCCAGGGCTCCGAGCAGCCGCTCGGCGTAGGTCTCGGCGGCCTGGCGCACCCACGCGGGTCGGATGAAGAAGAGCCAGGCGGCGGCAAGACTCAAGTGCAGTCCGCCGACCACTACGAGCGGGCTCGTGAGCCCGTCGCGCAGGTAGATGACAGCGTCGGCCGCAGCGGAGGCCGTGAGCACGCCGAGCGCGAGCGGTTTGATGCCAAGCAGATTGCGAGCGAAGCCGTAGGCGGCGTTCTCGTGATCGATGAGGGGAAACTGGCCAGGTCGCGAACGCACATGGGTGATCAGGCAGCGGGTTGCCGCAACGTAGGCTTCGTCCGCCTTTTGGGGGTTCGCGGCCTCTTGCCGACGGGTCGGTAGCGCAGCGCCGAACAGCACTTCCAAGGCTTGCCGACGCCGTTGCAACATAACGCTGTTCTGAGCCTCGCGGAATCGGAGCAGCTTGGTCGTGGGCATGCCATCCCACTTCACAATCAAGCGCTGCTGCGTGCGTTGGCCGAGTACGCGCACGATGTTGCTGGCAAGGAACAACGTCCCTGCGCTCAACAAGATCGGGCTCAGAGCTACGAGCGGTTTGTTGTTCGTGAGCAGCGCCGAGATCAGTGCGACGGGTAGCACGGCGAGCATCGCTGGATAGATGCGAGCCCGCCGGCTGTAGGAGTCAAAGCCGCTGACCGCCTCACTAATACTCCAGCAGGAGATCCGTTTCAGGGCTCGGTGAGGGCTTGTCGGGCGTAGTGGCTGATCTTGGCTTCGGCTTGGTGTTGGCGTCGGAAGATGGACCAGGCGATGACGTCGCCGACGCGTCGGGCGGGTTCGATGACCAGAGCGTGGAACAGCCGTCGGACTTCGTTGACGGTGATCGGGATCAAGCCGTCTGGGCTGGTGGTGCTGGCCGCTGCGGCGGCGGCGAGGAACGCGTGAGCGGCGATGACGAGGGTGGTCCAGCGGTGCCAGGCCCGCCAGCGGCGGTGCTGGTGCTGGTCCAGGCCGAGGCCGGTTTTGGTGGCCTGGAACGATTCCTCGATGCTCCACCGTCGGCCGGCAACGGCCACCAGGTGGTGTAGCGGAACCGGTTCGGGTGACCAGCAGCGGTAAAACGCCAGCTCACCGGTGCTGCGGTTGTGGCGGATCAGCAGCCAGTGGTGACCGTCGTGCTGGTCGACGGCCAGGGGCAGGGTGACGAACGCCCAGTCGTAGTAGCGGTGACCCTTCGCCCCCTGACCGGCGGAGATCCGCTGCCACGCCCGCTTCGGCAGGCCGGCGGCGATCTGGTCCGCCCGTTGGATGCCCAGTCCGGTCGGGACTCGGTGCGAGCAAGCGACCGCGAGAACGTAACCCAGCTCGTGGCCGCGCAGCGCCGCGGCCAAGTGCGGGTCACCGCCGTAGGCTTCGTCACCGGCGACCCATCGGCAGGGCAGCCCACCGGCGAGGGCGGTGTCGATCAGCTGTCGCGCCAGCTGCGGCTTCGTGGCGAACCCGACCGTGTCGGGCACCCCTGCCTCCACCCGTCGCGCGGCATCGTCGGTCCATGACTTCGGCAGGTAGAGAGCGACGTCGAGCAGGGTGTGACCTTGTGGTGAGGCGTAGGACAGGTGCACCGCGAGTTGGCAGTTCTCGATCTTCCCGGCGGTGCCGGAGTACTGCCGTTGCACCCCGACGGTGTGCACGCCCTTCTTCAGATCCCCGGTCTCGTCGATGACCAACACCCCGTCCGGGTGCCCGAGCTTGGCCGCGACGAAGTCCCGCACGTCGGCGCGGACCTGCGCGTCGTCCCACCTGGCACGACCGATCAGGTCCTGCATCCCGCCTGGCCCGTCGTCACCGGCGTGTTCCGCGATCGTCCAGCAGTTCTTCGTCGGCAACGGCGCCAGCAGCCCGGCCACGAAGTCCCGCACCCGCCGGCGGGGTTCAGGCCGCCCGAAACACGATCCGATCACGTCCATCAGCTCGTCGAACAGCCCAGACCATCGCTGGCCATCTACTCTGTAGGCGGCAGCCACCGCCGTATCTTTGGTCCACACAACCACGAGACTCAGCGGTGGCTGCTCCATGCCTACGGACAAAACCACACTGCTCCAGCAGGTCCGAACGGATCTCCTGCTGGAGTACTAAGCTTCATCGTCATCCTCGACCAGCGCCGGGAGTGGCTGCAAGGTGCCCCATCCCGGACGCGTCAGCGTTCCCGAGTTATGGCAGATGGCTTTCCCCTCGGTGGCTCCCACGAAGCAACCTCGACGCGTCAGGGCGTTGACCACCTTTGGTGAGGGATGCTTCGGAGCCGCCTTGGCGGAGCTGATGAAGGCGATCGTCGAGGGCGCGTGCGGCGAGTTGGGCATGCCGAGAATGCGGTTCAGGAGGGTGGGCCCCAGGTTGCGCTTGCTCCCGTGGTGCGGCGCCTGCATGAAGGACAGCGGGTAAGCCGCGAAAGACCCGTATGTGCTCTCGTACTGATCGGCGGCGGCCGTCATCGCGGGGATGCCGGCGTCGCCGGTGAACAACATCCGTTGTCCGTCCAGGGTCAGCAACGTGATCACCGAGGAGTTGTTCCGGTGGCTGGTCTCGCCGTCATCGGTCAGCGTCTCCACCGGCAGCCAGTCGACTGCTCGTTCGAGGAGGTTGACCCCTCGCTGCCACCAGCCCCTGGCGGACGTCGCCGACGCGACCAAGTGCTTGGCTTCCCACAACTGCTGCTCCAGCAGGTTCTCGTAGTAGCTGGTCGTCGGCCCCAGCACCGTCAGCTGACCACCAAACCGCGACTCTCCGGTGAAGGGCTCGCTCACCGCCACGTTCCGGGCTTTGGCCCTGTCCAGGAGATCGTCCAGGGCTTCGAGATTGCTGAAGTCGGACACGTCATGGGCATGTGCGCGGGGCTGGTGGACCATCAGCTCCCGCACCTCGAGGGCGTCTACGACGCCTGCCAGTCCATTCAGGTGGTCCGCATCGGGATGCGTGGAGATCATCAGATCCACCACGTTCGTACCGTAGTACTCCCTGATGTGACTGACCAGTGAGTCGGCGGTGTCCTTGAAGCCGCCGTCGATCACCACAACGGCTTGCCGCTGCTCGGCGTGCACCGTGAAATTGATCGCGATGGCGTCGCCACTCTTGCCGCCGTCCTGGTCCCGGTTCTCCACCGGCAGAAAGTCCACCTCGAACATCGTTCTCTCAATCCCACGAGATGTGTCGTACACATGATCGAACCTCGCCGAACTGTACGCCTCGACCCTCATGGACATCGGCCATTGTGAGAGACATCTTCTACTCGTCACCTGCTCGACCTGTTGCTCGTTTCTTATTGAGATGGGGTTAGGTGGCTTCTTACGCTACTTGACTACTGTGAAGAGCCAGACCCGGCACGCCCTGGGTCGGCTGCGGGTTCTCGCCCCCGAGTTGGCCGAACTCGTCGGCCGGAGTCCGCAGGAGGTGACCTCCCGATGACCGCCCGACTCTCCGAGGCGCTGCGCCGTCTCGCCGACGACGTGCCGCCCGCCCGCGTACCCGACGGGCTCTTCGACGCCGCGCGGACCCGGCACCGTCGTCGCCGGGCCGTCGTCGCCGGCGCGCTCGCCGTCCTGGTCCTGCTCCTGGGCACCGGGTACGCGCTGCACCCGGTGGCACTTCCGATGCCCGCCGGCCCGCGTCCCGACGCCCCCGGCCTGCCGAGCAGGCTCGTCGACCCGCCGCTGCGGACCGCCTCGGTGCGTCACTCGGCGCCGGGCGCGGCGGCGATGCTCTTCGGTGGCCCCGCGGTGCGCACCAACTGGTTCGAGACCCGGATGGCGGTGGTGGCCGCCGACAGCGACCGCTACCGCGTGCTCGACGGCGACCCGGTCGTCGCGGGTTTCGAGGCGTCGCTCTCCCCGGACGGCCGGTACGTCTGGACGGGCACGTCGCTGCTCGACCTGACCTCCGGAAAGACCACCTCGAACCGCCCGGACGGTTACCCGCTCGCCTTCGCGCCGGACGGCAGGCGCCTGGTCTACGCCGACGACGACACCACGTTCACCGCCCCGAACACCTACCGCACGCCGTACGTGGGGGTCTACGACCGGGACCGGGCGGCGGACGTGCTGCGGGTGTCGGTCCTGACCAGTTGGGTCCCACCGGGGCGCACGGCGGCGATGTCCTCGGACGGCGGCCACCTCGCGCTCCAGGTCCGCGACGAGGTCTGGCTGGTCCGGGTGGACGACGCGGGCACGGACCGGTTCGCCGAGCCGTACCGGAAGCTGCCGCTGGCCGGTGGGCGGCTCGCCGGGGCCGGCTCCTGGCTGCCGGACGGTCGGTCACTGGCCGTCCTGGGCAGGTCCACCTGCGCCGACTGCCCGGTGCCGTCCTATCCGCGCACCTGGACGCTGGCGACGAGGTCCACGGTCGACGGCACCGCGACGGGCGGCACGGAGTTCCCGCAGCTGCGTTCCCGCTCGTTCGTGCACCTGATCGGCTGGCGTTCGGCGGACGAGGCCGTCGCGTTGGTCGGCGTGCCGGGTCCGGGGGCGGTGGACAGTCCGGAGGAGCACGACATCGCCTGGGGTCCGTACCACGAGCCCGGCACGGAGGCGGTGGAACTCGTGGTGCTGCGCCGGGGGGCGACAGCTCCGGAGGTGCTCTTCCGAACCCCGGCGGGCATCACCGACCTGTCCGTCGCCGCCGACCTCGCGATCAGCGGGGCGGTACGCGAGTCCGGCCGCCCCCACTACGGGCCGCCGCCGTTCTGGATGCTCGCTGTGGGGTTCGTGGTGGTGGTCCTGGTCGCCCTGCCCGTGCTGTCGCTGCTACGTCGTCGGCGGGACCGGCGACGGCTGCCCTAGCCCTCGTGGACTTCGATGACCCGGGTGGTCGGCGCGGACTCGCCGAGCGCGCTCCGCAGCGCCGCCCGGTCCCCGTCGGCCAGGAACGACTCGTACCCGGCCCGGGAGTCGAACCGGATCACGTGCGCCTCGGTCCGGCCGTCGGTGCCGCGCAGCCGCCGGTCGAGGTGGCCGCCGTGTCGCTCCAGCAGGGCCAGCACGGCGTCCTCGTACCGCTGCCCGGCCGTCTCGGCGCCGGCGGCGTAGTCGACGATCGCGACGAGTGTCAGCATGGTGCGACGCTAGCCGTCGAGGCCGACGGCGCGGGCGCTCGCCGCCCAGAGCCGGGCGGCGAGCTGCGGATCGGCCGCCTTCCGGTACGGCCGGCGCAGCCGACGGTCGACGTAGTAGCCCCCGTCGACGAGCCGGGACCGGTCCTGGTTGGCCAACCACACCAGCGTCTCGGCGCCCTTTTCGGCGCTGCGGAACGGCAGGAGGCGCATGCCGAGCGCGACGATCCTGCTCTCGTTGCCGAACCGGGTGCGGACCACCCCGGGGTGGAAGCTGTACGCGGCGATGTCCGGCCAACGCCGGCTGGCCTCGGCGGCGAAGAGGACGTTCGCCTGCTTGCTGGTGCCGTACGCGCCGGCCGGTTGGTAGCCGCGCAGGGACCTGTTCAGGTCGTCCGGGTCCAGCCTGCCGAAGCGGTGCGCGCCGGAGGCGGTCACCACGATCCGGCCCAACCGGTCGGCCAGCAGGTTGGTCAGCAGGAACGGCGCCAGGTGGTTGGCCTGGATCGACATCTCGTAGCCGTCGACGGTGCGCAGTGGTTGCAGCGCGATCGCCCCGGCGTTGTTGGCCAGCACGTCGATCCGGTCGTACGCGGCCCGTAGCTGTTCGGCGAGTCGTCGTACGTCGTCGAGGCTCGCGAAGTCGGCCCGGAACAGCTCCGGGCGCTCGCCGACGGTCTCCCGTACCCGCTCGGCGGCGGCCTGCAGGCGGGCCGGGTCCCGTCCGACCAGCACGACCCGGTCGCCCCGGCGGGCCAGCTCCACGGCGGCGGCCAGTCCGATGCCGGAGCTGGCGCCCGTCACCACCACCAGTCGACGCCCAGTGAGATCTTCCACAGGTCCATTCACCCCGGTCATGGCGCGAGGTTACCGTGGCGTCACAACGCCCTTTGGGATCGTTAAGTTCTCGGATCTGTCGTCAGGTGGCGTCGGCCAGCCCGCCGGCCGCTGGAAGGAGCGCACATCCATGGCCGCAGTCGGTCGCCCCCGCAGGTCGTGCCTGGCCGTGCCGGGTTCCAGCGTGAAGATGCTCGGCAAGGCCCAGGGGCTCCCCGCCGACCAGGTCTTCCTCGACCTGGAGGACGCCGTCGCCCCGCTGGCCAAGCCGGACGCGCGCAAGAACGTCGTGGCCGCGCTGAACGAGGGGGACTGGGCCGGCAAGACCCGGGTGGTGCGGGTCAACGACCTGACCACCCCGTGGACCTACCGGGACGTCATCGAGGTGGTCGAGGGCGCCGGCGCGAACCTGGACTGCGTCATGCTGCCCAAGGTGCAGAACGCCGCCCAGGTGCAGTGGTTGGACCTGACGCTCACCCAGATCGAGAAGACGCTCGGCCTGGAGGTCGGCCGGATCGGCAT
Organism: Micromonospora sp. WMMD1120; assembly: GCF_029626235.1. NCBI lineage: Bacteria > Bacillati > Actinomycetota > Actinomycetes > Micromonosporales > Micromonosporaceae > Micromonospora > Micromonospora sp. WMMD1120. The sequence continues at coordinate 2,813,618 of NZ_JARUBO010000005.1, forward strand.
CGAGGCGCAGATCGAGAACGCCGCCGGTCTGGTCAACGTGGACGCTATCGCCGCCGCCTCGCCCCGGGTGGAGACCATCATCTTCGGCCCGGCCGACTTCATGGCGTCGATCAACATGAGGTCACTGGTGGTCGGCGGGTTGATCCCCGACTATCCCGGCGACCCTTACCACTATATCCTGATGCGAATCTTGATGGCCGCCCGGATGCACGACAAGCAGGCCATCGACGGCCCCTTCCTGCAGATCCGGGACGTCGACGCGTTCCGTGCGGTGGCCAAGCGCTCGGCCGCGCTGGGCTTCGACGGCAAGTGGGTGCTGCACCCGGGGCAGATCGACGCCGCCAACGAGGTCTACCAGCCGGCGCAGGAGGACTACGACCACGCCGAGCTGATCCTCGACGCGTACCAGCACTACACCTCCGAGGCCGGCGGCAAGCTCGGCGCGGTGATGCTCGGCGACGAGATGATCGACGAGGCGTCCCGGAAGATGGCGCTGGTGATCGCCGCCAAGGGCCGGGCCGCCGGGATGAGCCGTACCTCGTCGTTCACCCCGCCGGCCCACTGACCGGCCGGGCCGGGACGACAGCCGCCGGCTGTCGTCCGGCTCGACTGTCGGCCGTACGCCGGCCCGCCCGCCGGTCAGTAGCTGCTGCTGTTGTCGCTCGTCGCGATCGCATAGATGATCGCGACGACGTAGAAGGCGATCGCCAGTACCAGGAAACCGGTGAGGATCCAGCCGACGATGATGGCGGCCTTCGCCATCCCCGCGCCGCCCTCGCCGCTGAGCCGGATCTGCTTCTGTGCGACGTGCCCGAGGATCGCGCCGATCGGCGCGGTGACGCAGGACGTGAATCCGATCAGCGCCAGTACGAACGCGGCGATGGCCAACCCGTTGGTCTTCGGCGGCTGCGGGTGGCCGTAGCCGGGGTACTGCGGTGGGTAGCCGGGCGGGGCGTAGCCGGGCACCGGCTGGGTCGCCGGCGGCTGCGCACCGGTGTACGGATCGACCGGCGCGTACGGGTTGGCCGGCGCGTACGGATCGGCCTGCGGGTACGGGCTGGCCTGCGGGTACGGGTTGGTGGGCGGGTACGGATCGGCCTGCGGGTACGGGTCTACCGGCCCCGGTTGGGTGGGCACCGGTCGACCCGCCACCAGGGTCGGGTCCGGTGTGGGGCTCGACGGCTGTCCCGACCACGTGGGGTCGTTCCGGTTGTCGGGCGGCGGGGGATTGGTCATGCGAACTCTCCGTCACATCGGGGGGCTGTGACAGGGTAGCCAGCACCGCGTAAACCCGACGGCCCCGCTACCGGGTGCCGCGTTGCCCGGGCCGCCCGCAGCGGGCAGGATCCTGGCATGGCATTCGACGTGCGCGCCGCGGACCGTTCCGGCAGCCGACCCCGACGGGACGTCAGCCGCCCGGGCACGGCCCGACGCGCCCGAGCGGCCGCCCCGGCCGGCGGCACCGGTCCCGACGAACCGGTCGCGCTCGCCGACCCGGTGACCATGCGGCTCGACGGGCGGGTCGCCCTGGTGACCGGCGCGGGCAGCCCGGACGGCATCGGGTACGCGACCGCCCGGCGACTCGCCGACCTCGGCGCCCGGGTGGCCATCGTCTCCACCACCCGACGCATCCATGAGCGGGCCGGGGAGCTCGGGGTCACCGGCTTTGTCGCGGACCTCACCGACGAGTCCGAGGTCGGCGCGCTGGCCGACGCGGTCGCCGAGCAGTTGGGCGACGTCGAGGTGCTCGTCAACAACGCCGGTCTGGCCAGTCGGGCCAGCCAGGGGGTGCTGCGGCCGGTGGCACAGCTCAGCTACGACGAGTGGCGGGGTGAGATCGACCGCAACCTGTCCACCGCGTTCCTGTGCAGCCGGGCGTTCATCGGTGGGATGGCCGAGCGGGGTTGGGGTCGGATCGTCAACCTGGCGGCCACCGCCGGCCCGGTCAACGCCCTGCCCACCGAGGCCGCGTACGCCGCGGCCAAGGCCGGGGTCGTCGGGCTGACCCGGGCGCTGGCCATGGAGATGATCGCCGACGGGGTGACGGTCAACGCGGTGGCGCCGGGCACCATCTACACCGCCGCGTCCACGATGGCGGAGATCAAGCAAGGGCTGGGCACTCCGGTCGGCCGGCCGGGCACTCCGGACGAGGTCGCCGCGGCGATCAGCTTCCTCTGTTCGCCGGCCGCGTCGTACATCACCGGTCAGATGCTCGTGGTGGACGGCGGCAACAGCGTCCGCGAGGCCCGGTTCCGCTGACCTCGGCGGGTCGCCGGTCAGTAGCCTCCGCTGTCGCCGGTGTTGCCGAAGGCGACCAGGGCCAGCCAGCCGCAGCAGGCCAGCACGACGAGGCCGGTGAAGACGTAGCCGAGGATCAACCCCCAGGTGGCGAGCTGGTCACCCTCCTCGCCGCTGGCGCGGATCTGCCGTTTGGCCACGTGACCGAGGACGGCGCCGGCCGGGGGAAACACGAAGGCGAACACCAGCGACAGGATCGCCAGGATGTTGGTGCCCCGACCGGGCCCGGCCGGGGGCGGGCCGTACTGACCATAGGGACCCTGCGGCGGGTACGGCGGCTGCTGGCTCCAGTGCGCCGACTGGTGCGGCCCCTGCTGGGGGTACGCGGGCGGCTCGTCCGCCGGCGGCCCGTACGGCGAACGCTCCGCCGGCAGCTCGAACGCCGGCCGCTCCGGCGGGGGCGCGTACGGCGACTGGCCGGCCGGCGGCGGCGCGTACGGCGACTGGTCCCGGGGTGGTGGCTCGTAGGGCGACGGCGGCTGCTCGTCGCTGGGTGGTGGTCCCGGCGGCGGGTGGCTCACAGCTGTCCTCCTCCTGCCGTGCCGGAAAAGTCCCTCTTGCCGGACGCTACCCGCAGCGGTGAACCTTTTCACAGCGGTTGTGTGGACTGGTCACCTTGGCCGCGGCAGTGGACGGGACCGATACTGACCGAGCGTTCAGTTACCCACGAGTAGTACGCGGACCCCGGAGGCTGAGATGGCCCGACTCGCCCAGACGCCCGGCCTCACCGATGTGCAGCTGTCGATCCTGGAGACCGTCCGCGACTTCGCCGACAGGGAGATCATTCCGCACGCGCAGCGGCTGGAGCACGCCGACGAGTACCCGACCGACATCCTCGACGGCATGCGCGAGATGGGGCTGTTCGGCCTCACCATCGACGAGGAGTACGGCGGGCTGGGCGAGTCGCTGCTCACCTACGCCCTCGTCGTGGAGCAGCTCTCCCGGGGCTGGATGTCGATCTCCGGCATCGTCAACACCCACTTCATCGTGGCGTACCTGATCTCACAGCACGGGTCCGCCGAGCAGAAGGCCCGGCTGCTGCCGAGGATGGCCACCGGCGAGGTGCGCGGCGCGTTCTCCATGTCCGAGCCGGAGACCGGCTCGGACGTCTCGGCGATCACGTCCCGGGCGGTCCGGGACGGTGACCGTTACGTGCTCAACGGGCAGAAGATGTGGCTGACCAACGGGGCGTACTCAGCCGTGGTGGCCACCCTGGTCAAGACCGACACCGGCGCGGAGTCCGTCTACGGCAACATGAGCACCTTCCTGCTGGAGAAGGAGCCCGGCTTCGGTGAGACCGCACCCGGCCTCACCATCCCCGGCAGGATCGAGAAGATGGGTTACAAGGGCGTCGAGACCACCGAGATGGTGCTCGACGGCGTGACGGTGCCCGACACCGCGATCCTCGGCGGCGCAGACCAGGTGGGCCGCGGCTTCTACCAGATGATGGACGGCATCGAGGTGGGCCGGGTCAACGTCGCCGCCCGCGCCTGCGGCATCTCCATCCGTGCCTTCGAGTTGGCTGTCGCCTACGCCCAGCAGCGCAAGACCTTCGGTCAGCCGCTCGCCAGGCACCAGTCGATCGCCTTCAAGCTCGCCGAGATGGGCACGAAGATCGAAGCGGCGCACGCCCTCATGGTCAACGCCGCCCGCCTCAAGGACGCCGGTCAGCGCAACGACGTCGAGGCCGGGATGGCCAAGCTGCTGGCCTCGGAATACTGTGCCGAGGTCGTCCAGGAGGCGTTCCGCATCCACGGCGGCTACGGCTACTCGAAGGAGTACGAGATCGAGCGGCTGATGCGGGAGGCGCCGTTCCTGCTCATCGGCGAGGGCACCTCGGAGATCCAGAAGACCATCATCTCCCGTGGCCTGCTCAGGGAGTACAAGATCTAGATTACCGTTCCCGGATGCGGTCGAGGGGATCCGGGAGCCGCCGGCGTCAGGTGACCACGGAGTGACCTGCGTCACATGGTTCGGGTCAATGACGACGAGCCTGACTCCCTAGAGTGGTGGATGGTCATCAAGCAGTAGTTATGTGACGCGGTGGCCAATTCGGGGAGAGGGAGTTCATGAACAAGACGGCCGTGCTTGCCTTGGTGACGCTGGGAGCCGCAGCCGCGGTGGCGGTCCCCGTGGCCCTGTACGCGGGTCCCGCTGACGCGGCTGAGGAGCCGCCTTCGCTCGTGGAGGACTTCTCCTACCCAGGCGCCGCCGCCATCAAGCAGAGCCGAGACATCGAGCTCATCAAGGGCGATGGCCGCATCACCCTCGTCGACTGCACTGACAATCCGGAACTGATCCGGGTGGAGAGCCTTCTCCGCACCGATTTCTGCTTCTCGGTCAAGGGAGACAGCGGCTGGCTGAGCCTTCGCCTGGACGGCGTCTTCCTCATCCACTCCGGTGATCAGAAAGTGGCGGCGAAGGTTGCCGCCAACGGTGTCGAGGAAACGGTCAACATCCGCGAAAACAGCATCCAGCAGGTCGGCATCGGCGATCCGGATTTTGGCGTCCTCCTCGAGCTGCGGGCCACGCCGCCGGCCTGAGCGGAAGCAGTTCACGTGACATCGATGTGACGACAATCACTATGAATGGGGCATCTAAGAATAGAAATACATGAACAAATAGATTCATGTTTTCTATTTCCCCCTTACATCGGTTCACTTATCCAAAACCCTCCTCACCCCCGACCCAGCGACGATTGCCGCGCCGCCTGATGGCCGGTGCGTTGTCGGCCTTCGTCGCGGTCGGGGCGCCTCTCGTGCCGGCGTCGGCCGCAGCAGCCCAGGACCCCATTCCCGGCCTGGTGTCCGATCGTGCCGGCGTCGTCGCGATGGTGTCGTCGGCCGGCCCGGCGACTGCCAGGGCCGCCGAGGCCGCGGTGCTCGGAGCCGACGAGCGGTTGCAGGAGTTCCTGACCACCGGGCAGCAGGAGACCCTGGTCCAGGACGACCGGGTGCGACTGGCGCAGCTGATGGCGGCCAGCGGGCCCGCGATGACGGCGGCCGCCCAGCCGGCGCTCGCGGGTTCCCCCGCTGACCTCCGCGCCTTCCTGTCGACGGGGTGGAAAGCACCCGCCGTCCAGGACCGACGAGTGCGTGTCGCGGAGTTCATGGCCGTCGGTGGCCCGGCCACCAAACAGGCGGGACAGGCCGCGTTGAACGGCGGCGACGCGGCGGTGGCGGAATTCCTGCGCAGCGGCGCGTACACGGCGCGGATCCAGGACAACCGGATCGACGTCGCGACGATCATGTCGGTCGGCGGTGCGGAGGTACGCCGAACGGCTCAGGTCGCCCTGGCGGGAACTCCCCTGGATGTGCAGGAATGGCTCGACCATGGGCAGCACGTCGCCCGAGCTCGTGATCAGGAGGTGATGACCGTCTCGCAACTGACCGCGATAGCCCGGCAGTCGCAGGCACTCGCGGCGAAGGAGACGGCGGCGGCCGAGGAGGCGTCCGAGAGAGCGGTGACCTCCGCGCGGTTGGCCAAGGAGGCCGCGGAGGTGGCTGCGGACGAAACCGAGGCGGCAAACGACTCGGCGGTGAAGGCAGCCGCCGCGGCTGGTCGTGCGGCCGACGCTGCAGCCCGTGCGGCCGAGGCGGCCCAGGACGCCATCGGTGCCGCGAACGCCGCGAACCAGGCAGCCCGGAACGCCGCCAACGCGGCATCCCGAGCGGCGTCCGCAGCCGCGCTGGCAGGTAGGGCCGCCTCACAGGCGTACCGGGCCGCCGCGGACGCCGCCACCGACGCGAGCAAGGCGAGCGCCGCACGCCAGGCCGCCGAAAAGGCCCGGGATTCGGCTCGTCTGATCGACGATATCGCCGCTTCGATGTCCAAGGTCATGGATGCCGCCGACGCGGCGAAGTCAGCCTCCAGCGCCGCACGTAGCGCGGTGGCCAACGCGAAGGCCGCCGCCGCGGCGGCGCAACGCGCCGGCAGCCAGGCCAATGTCGCGGAGAGCGAGGCTGCCCGGGCCCGTCGCGAGGCGAACCGCGCGCTGGCCCTGGCTCAGGCGGCCGACCGGGCGGCCACCAGGTCCGAATCGCTCGCCGCGCAGGCGTCCGCCGCTGCCGCGCAGGCCCTCCAACTGGCGACGAACGCCGCGCGGCACGCGCGGGCTGCCGCAGCGGCAGCGGATCTGGCGGCTGAGCATGCCGGAGACGCGGCCACCGCGGCAGCCGAGTCGACGAGACACGCCGAGGCGGCACAGGTCGCGGCGGACATGGCCTCGGCTGCGGCGGAGCAGGCGGACCTGGTCGACCGTACGGCCCGGGCGGGCGAGGCGGACCGGCTCGCCCTCGAGACCGAGCAGGCAATCGCGGAGGCACAGGAACTTCGACTCGCGGAGGACGGCCAGCCGGCACAACCGCTGCCGGACGCGCCCGAGGCGGAGCGGGTGGACAGCGCCACCCGACAGCTGCTCGCGGACGCCGCCGCCCCGGGTGCCCCGAGCGCGGTGGTCATGTCGAAGGGGCGGGCTGCGGCACTCAACGTCAATCGGTCGGGCTCCTCGTGGAGCCGGTCGGCGGCGGAGTCGGCCCTCGCCGGTGATGAGTCCGGCATGCGGAGCTGGCTCGCCACCGTGCGGATCGCCGCCGCCGAACAGGACGATCGCGACCGGGTGTCCGAGATGGCGACAATGACGAGCAAGGCCAACCTGAAGGCAGCGGCCGAGGCCGCGCTGGAGGGAACGTACGCTGATGTCCTCGCCTTCCTCGAATATCCCGCCTACGAGGGCAAGGTGCAGGACGACCGGGTGGCGATCGCGGTGGTGATGGATGCCGGTGGCCCGGCCACCAAGGCGGCGGCGCAGGTCGCCCTCAACGGCACGCCGCAGGACGCGCACGCCTTCCTCCGCACCGGTCAGTACGTCGCGGCGGCCCAGGACGATCGGGTGGCGATCGCCACGATCATGAACGGTGCCGGTCCGGAGGTGACCGCCGCCGCCCGGATCGCGTTGGCCGGTCCGCGTGCCTTCGCCCGCGACTTCGTCCAGGTGGGGCAGTTCAAGGCGGCCCAGCGGGACCACGACGCCGCGGTGCACGCCGCCACCATCAAGGGCTACGTCGCCCAGAGCGCCGAGTACGCCGCGACGGCGCAGGTCGACGCGGCACGTGCGGCCGAGGTGGCGGCGCGTGCCCGGGCGGCTGCGGGCGAGGCGCAGGCGCATGCCGACCGGGCCCGGCTGTTGGCCGAGGAAGCGGCGGGCTACGCCGAGCAGGCGGCGCAGTCGGCCCTGGCCGCGAAGCAGTCGGCGGACCAGGCCGCGGCGTCCGCGCAGGCGGCCCGTAACGCCGCCAACCGGGCTCTGCAGGCTGCCAAGGCGGCGAGTGCGTCGGCCGCACGAGCCGCTGAGTCGGCCCGGAAGGCTCGATCGTCGGCCAACTGGGCGCAGACCTCGGCCGCGCAGGCTCGGGCGTCGGCGCTCGCGGCAGGTGCGGATGCGGCGGCCGCGGCGGAGGCGTCCCAGGAGGCCTTGACGATCGCGATGGAGAAGGTCCGGGCGGAGGCGGAGGCACAGCGGGCCGCCGGACCAGAGGGGATCTTCTTCGGGCCCGAGGGGTCCGGCCACGTGCGCGGCACACAGCAGACGATGGCCACCGCGCCGGGCAACGGCATCATCGTCTTCCGGCTCTTCATCAGCGACAAGTACTTCTATTGCCCTCCCGGAGCGGTGGCGCCATGTGGCGCGGGCGACGGGCGCTCCTTCTCGACGGACTCACAGGCGGGTTACCGGGTGGCAATCGCCTGGAACACGGAGACTGGAGCCGTGAGCATCACGGCTTCCCCGAGCTGCCTCAAGATCGGGTTCTGTGTTCCGCCACGGCTGATCGGTGCCGGGAACGACCTCGAAATCATCGGCGCGGGCGCTGGTCGTCTGGACTTCTCCATAGCGGCACAGTCCTCGATCCCGCTGCTGCCGACCATCGATCAGCGGATCGGCATCGAGATTGGTTCAGCGGGGACAGTGATCCGCATCGACGGTGATCCGTACCCGGATTTCGAGGCCGTCCAATTCAAGAACAACAGCAACTCCGGCACGTTGCTCGCCACCTCGCCGCACGCCGGTCCCGGCGGGCCACAGATCCAGCTCTGGGATCTGACCGAGAACCGCAAGGACACCTGGGTCAACGGTCAGAACAGTGACCCCGCGCTGGAGTACTACCTCTTGAAGAAGGAGCTGTGTCTCATCAACCCGGCCATGTCGCTGTGCCGCTAGAAATGGAGCGTCAGCCGAGCACCTGGCAGCGACTCCGGGCACTGCCGCTGTCAGGTTTCGTGCTGGTCTACACCGGGCTGTACGGCGTGCTCACCGGAATTGTCAGCATCGTCGGATACCTGGTGTTCGCCAACCAGCCGTCCTTCGGTGGCTTCGTGACCGAGATGATCCTGGCCGCCGGATACCTCGTGATCGCATCGGTGCTGCCTTTCGCCGTCGCGCTCGGGATCCTGTTCCTCTTCCGTGACGTGCGGCCCGTCTGGTTCCGGCTGGCTGCCGTGCTGCTCTGCTGCCTACCGTCGGTCTGCACGCCCGAGCCACGACAGCTGGCCTACTTCCTGCCGATGCAGATTCTGGTCGCGTTGGTGGTACGACAGCCCTACGACCCGGCGCGGGACCAGGTCGGCAATCACTCCTGATGGTCGCGGAACGGGCTCCCCACGGCATCGTCGTGGGGAGCCCGGTGCACCAGCACAAGGACACCCGGTGCACCAGCACAAGGACAGTCACGCGCACCAGGCCGGCCGCGACGGCTGGTTCGTGCGGGCTCGGGTCAGCTCGGGCGGATCAGGCCGGCGGTGGCGCGTTCGATGATGAGGCAGCGGTCCTCGACGTAGTGCATGCCGGCCTCGGTGGCGATGCGCCGCGCTTCGGCCGAGACGATGCCCGGTTGCAGGCAGATCGCCGGGGCGCCGATCGCCGCGGCGTCCCGGATGACCTGCGCGTCGTCGGCCGCCGGCCGGAAACCAGTCCCCAACCTGTTCGGGCAGAACACCTGGGTGGGCGGAAGCGTCGACGTCGACTGCCGCATCGTTGAATGTCAAGGCGACGCGGCATCGATTCAATGACATTTGTCACGTCGAGCGGGCGTATGGCGTGAGCTGGCCCTGCCTAGGGTTGGCCGACGACCGTACAACGACTGCTACGTACTACGGGGGTAACGTGGCTGTGCCTTTGGTGTGCCCACAATTCCGGGGCCGGATGTTTCGACGAGCCCCAGGCGCGACGGCGATCGTCCTTGCCACCTTTACCGGGCTGGTCGGTGCCCTGCTGACAGCTCCGACGCCCGCCGCAGCCGATGTCCGGGCGGACCGCTACACAGTGATCTCTCTGCTCCGCACGGGTGGTCCGGCGACAGCGCGTGCGGCGGAGGGCGCCCTTCTCGGGTCGGACAGCCAGGTGGCCGAGTTCGTCGTCACCGGGCAACATGCCACGCGCGTCCAGGACGACCGGGTGCGGCTCGCGCAGTTGATGGCGATGAGCGGGCCAGCCTTGTCGCAGGCCGCGCAGGCACCGCTGGCGGGTTCTCCCGCCGAGCTCCGACAGTTTCTCGACACCGGCCTCGACGGCCCGATGGCGCAGGACCTCCGGGTGCGAACGGCCCAGATCATGGCGGCTGGTGGACCCGCCACCAGGAAGGCCGCTCAGGATGCGCTGACCGCGGGCGGCGCTGCCGTGGCTGCCTTCGTGGTGCGGGGCCAGTACCTCGCCGCACAGCAGGACGATCGCGTCGCCACAGCGTCGGTGATGGCCACCGGCGGCCCTCAGGTACGGGCCGCGGCCGTCCTCGCTCTCCAGGGCACGCCCGCTGATGTTCGCGAATTCCTCGAGTCGGGCCAGCACGTCGCGCGGGCCCGGGACGAGGAGGTGCTCACTGTCGGCCGTCTCACCGAGCTGGCCAAGGATGCGCAGCAGACGGCCGCCGCGGAAACGCGAGCCGCCAAGGAGGCATCGGACCGAGCCGTCACCGCTGCCCGACTGGCGAAGGAGGCGGCCCAGCAAGCTGCTGCCGAGACCGCCGAGGCGAAGGACTCGGCCACGCTGGCCGCTGCCGCCGCTGCTCGGGCGGCGGACGCGGCGGATCGCGCTGCCGCAGCGGCCCGCGACGCCATCGGAGCCGCCCGGGCAGCGACCAACGCTGCTCAAGTCGCATCCAATGCCGCCTCCCGGGCTGCCAACGCGGCGGCGCTCGCCGGTGAGGCAGCGTCAAGGGCATATCGTGCGGCCGCCGGCGCCGCGACTGACGCGTCCAAGGCGTCAGCAGCCCGGGTGGCAGCCCAGGAGGCGCGGGACGTCGCCCTTGCGGCAGGCCAGGCGGCCGACGCGGCAAAGGCCTCGGACGACGCCGCGACGGCCTCCGCGGACGCGGCGAAGGCCGCACGGGGAGCAGCCGGTCACGCCAGGGACGCGGCAGCCGCGGCGGATGAGGCTGGCGGCCACGCCAACGTCTCCGAGGCCGAGGCGCGCCGTGCCCGGGAGGCAGCCGAGCGGGCGAGGAACCTGGCGGCCCGGGCGGAACGCGCGGCGGCCGCTGCCGAAGGCTTGGCCCGTCAGGCTGCCCTGGCGGCCCGTGACGCCCGTCGTCACGCATTGGACGCGGCCGCGCACGCCAACGCCGCAGCCGCTGCTGCCGATCGCGCCGCGGACCACGCCGGTGACGCCTCTCAGGCTGCCGCCGCGTCCACCGCCCACGCGGCTGCCGCCGCCGTGGCGTCCGAAACAGCCGCGGCCGCCGCGGCCACCGCTGCCGACGTCGAGGAGACAGCTCGCGCCGCGGACGAGGAGCGGTTGCGGGCCGCGACCGAGGAGTCGATCGCCGCGGCGAAGGAGAACCGCGCCATCGAGCTGGATCAGCCGTCGCAGATTCCCTGGGACGCCCCTGAGCAGGACCGAATCGACGCGGAGACGCAGCGACTGCTGAGTGAGGCGTCTGCTGCCGACGCTCCGTCGGCGGTCCTCGTCGACAGCGGACGGAAGGCTGCTCTGCGCCTGATGGCCGTGGCCGGCCCCTGGACGCGGGCAGCGGCGGAGAAGGCCCTGGCCGGTGACGAGGCGGATCTTCGACGGTTCCTGTCGGTCGACCGCGCCACCGCTGCGGAACAGGACGACCGCGCCCGCGTCGCTCACCTGGCCGACCTGTCGGACAAGCCCGCGCTGAGGGTTGCGGTCCAGTCGGCGCTCGCCGGCGATCACGAGACAGTGGTGCGTTTCCTCAGATTGCCGTCGTACGAGGGCAAGACGCAGGATGACCGCGTCGCCATCGCCCAGGTGATGGCCGCGGGAGGCCCGGCAACCCACGCGGCGGCCGAGGTCGCCTTGAACGGCACCCCGGCCCAGGCACATGCCTTCCTGCGGACCGGGCGCTACGCCGCAGCCGAACAGGACGACCGCATAGCCATCGCCACCGTACTCGTCGGAGCAGGGCCGGAGGTGGAGGCAGCAGCAAACATCGCGCTCAACGGTCCCCGCTCCTACCTTCGGCACTTCCTGGAGGTCGAGCAGTTCAAGGCCCGCCAGCGCGACCACGTCGCCGCGACGCACGTCGCTACGGTCCGCTCCCTGCTCGCGGAGGCCACCCGCTACGCGGCGCTGGCTCGGGCTGACGCCGCAGAGGCCGCGCGGGTTGCGGCCGTGGCTCGTAAGGCGGCGGAGGAGGCCCAGCTGTGGGCGGACCGGGCCGCCGCGGCGTCGAACGAGGCGCAGGGGTACGCAGAGCAGGCGCGCAACTCGGCCGCCGAGGCGAAGGAGTCCGCGGCTCGGGCGGCCGCGGCTGCCCAGGTGGCTCGCGACGCCGCGCAGTCAGCCGCCGCCTCGGCGGCCGCCGCCAACCGTTCCGCCGTCAAGGCCACGGCCTCAGCGGCCCAGGCCCGAACGTCGGCTGACTCCGCCTATCAGGCAGCCGAGCAGGCGAGAGCGTCGGCCATCGCCGCGGGCAAGGACGCCGCCCTGGCGGCTGAGGCGGCGGCTGAGGCGTTGCAGATCGCCATCACCAAGCAGCGCGAGGAGCAGCAGGCTCGCCAGGAGCCGGACGTGCCCGCCCTCACCGGCCCCGAGAGCGGCTTCACCGGCCTGGAGGAGTACGACGAGGGCACGGTCGTACTGTGGTTCGACGGCGTCTGTTACCTCAACGGCACGCCCTTGCCGGGGACCCTCGGCGTGGACTCCTGCACGACGCTGGCGGAGGACTTCGACGGCTGGTTGGGCGACCACGCCGATCACATCTCCTGGGAGTCTCTCGCCAAGGCGCCGAGCCCGGCCGAAGCACTCCTTCAGGCCTACTGCATCGACAAGGACAACTGGTCCACGATGCCCTGGAACAATCGGGATGCCTGCGGCAAGGCGTTGCGGGACCAGTTGAACGCCGACAAGCCCGGGTTGGTCCTCATCTACCAGGAGGCCGGCGTAGGTGGAGCTGCGTTCCGGGGCATCGGCCGGCTGCTCGGCATCGGGCTCCGGACCCCGGCGCTCTACCGGATCCCAACCAACCGGGCGTTGTTCGAAACCTACAAGAACATTCTGCGCGCCGAGATGAAGCGGCCGCACGTCACGAACGCGGAGCTTTCGAAGGTGATGGACACCCTGTACCGCCCCGGGGCCACGATGGGCAGTGGGAGCACGGCGACCGCGGTCCGGTTCGAGACCTGGACAGGCGGATCGGTCGGCGGTGCACACCACAGCCAGAAGGCCCGCGACTACATCATCAAACTCGAGCGTTGGCTCGCCAACAACCCCACCGCGAGTTCGGGCGACCGGGCTGCGGCACAGAATGTGATTCTCGACATGCGCAACGCATTGGCGGGCAAGTGATGCCAACTCCGCAGTGGTGGCCGTCCCTCCTGGCCGCCAGCCCAGTGCTGGCGGCCGAGGACGCCGCCGAGGTGCAACGGTGGGCGCCGGTCTCGGATGCAGAGGTCGACGAGCCGGCAGAGGCAGAGGCTCCGCCACTGCTTCTCAGACTGTCGCACCTCGCCGAAGTGCTCGCCGAACGCGTCGATGACGTGCCCGAGGGCGAACGGCGTGCATTCTTCCACATCCTGGACTCGGTTCTGGCCGATGGCGGCCAGTCAGAGCGGGACGCCGTGGCGACCGGTTTCCTCGAATCCTTGATGGCCGCTGCGGACCGAGGGTTCGACCTCCGCCGGGTGTGGCATGAGCTTGGCACCCATTTGCGGCAATACTGCCGCGACTGGAACGCCTTCACTGGCATCCAGTCTCCCGACTGGATGAGGTCCGCCTGACATTCGCTCCAACGCCGGTCGCCGAGATGGGCCGCCAAGAAAGGAAACGCATACGCGAGGCGTCAGCCGTACGACCCGGACCGGCACCAGCTCGGCAACGTCGTTGATCCGGCACGAGCGGGTTCCGCGACCGGTGGCGACGTCGGCCGGGGAGCCCGGCACGACCGTTCCCGCACTCCCGCGATCTTGCACTCGCTGTGGCGACAAATAGGGCCTGGAGAGAAGGCGTCGTCCCAAGTCCAAGACCGCGGGGTGGGTCAGCCGAGGCGGGTGAGGCCGGCGGCGGCGCGCTCGACGATGAGGCAGCGGTCCTCGACGTAGTCCATGCCGGCCTCCTCGGCGATCCGACGCGCCTCCGGCGAGACGATGCCCAGTTGCAGCCAGACCGCCGGGGCGCCGATCGCCGCCGCGTCCCGCACCACCTGGACAGCGTCGGCCGCCGGCCGGAACACGTCGACCAGGTCGACCGGGTGCGGAATGTCGGCCAGCGACGCGTACGCCCGCTCCCCGAACAGCTCGTCGACGGTGGGGTTGACCGGGATGATGCGCCAGCCGAACCGCTGCATCTGTGACGGGACGGTGTGGGCGGCCTTCAACGGGTCGCGGGACGCGCCCACGACGGCGATCACGGCGGAGTCGGCGAGGATCTGCTGAGCGGTACGCACCCGCCGACTGTAGCTCCGCGCCTCGCTAGAGCAGTGTCAACTGCTCGGCGGTGGTCGGCGGCGGCTCGGGCAGGCTGCGGTTGTCGCCCCGCTCGCCACGGTGCAACCCGTGCCGGCGGGCGGAGATCCGCACCCGTGCTGTCAACTCCCGCTGGTACGCCTGCGGCGCATAGGCGCCGGCCCGGTACAGCTCGCGGTAGGTGGGCACCAGGTGCGGGTGCTCCCGGGCGAGCCAGCGCGCGTACCACTCCCGGGCGCCCGGACGCAGGTGCAGTGGCAGAGCTGTCACGCTGCTCGCCCCGGCCGCGGCGATCGCCGACACGGTGGCGTCGATCGACTCGTCGCTGTCGCTGAGGCCGGGGAGGATCGGGGCCATCAGCACGCCGACGGAGAAGCCGGCGTCGGTGAGCGCCCGGACCGCGTCGAGCCGCCGGCGCGGATGCGGCGTGCCCGGCTCGACCGAGCGCCAGAGCCGCTCGTCGACGAAGCCCACCGAGAAGGAGACACCGACGGTGGTGACCTCGGCGGCCTGCCGCAGCAGAGGCAGGTCCCGCAGGATCAGCGTGCCCTTGGTGAGGATCGAGAACGGGTTGGCGAAGTCGCGCAGGGCCGCGATGATCTGCGGCATCAGCCGGTAGCGGCCCTCGGCCCGCTGGTAGCAGTCGACGTTGGTGCCCATCGCCACGTGCGCGCCCCGCCACCTCGGCGCGGCCAGTTCCCGCCGCACCAGCTCACCGGCGTTGACCTTGACGATCACCCTCCGGTCGAAGTCGGCGCCCGCGTCCAGGTCGAGATAGGTGTGAGTATTTCTCGCAAAGCAGTAAACACAGGCATGACTGCATCCACGGTACGGGTTGATGGTCCACTCGAAGGGGACGCGGGACTGCCCGGGCACCCGGTTGAGGATGGACTTCGCCCGCACCTCGTAGAAGGTCATCCCGGCGAACTCGGGGGTGTCGAAGGTGCGGACGACGGCGTCGGGCAGCGCCAGCGGCAGGGGTGGCGTCGCTGGCGCTGCCCGCTCGGGGTCTCCCTCAACCGGGGGAGCGGCGAGGTTCTCCCAGCGCATGGGCACTATTCGAACACGTGTACGAGCAACGCGCAAGTGACGCGCCGTACACCGGTGGTCGTTCGCGTGGCGGCAGAGAGGAGGATGGACGCATGGAGACGTCGACCTTCGTCTACGACGGGGACTGCGCGTTCTGCACGCAGTGCGCCGATTTCATCGCTCGTCGCATTCCCACCGGCGCCCGCGTGGTGCCGTGGCAGTTCAGCGACCTGGACGCGCTCGGCCTCACGGCCGCCGAGTGCGAGGAGGCGGTGCAGTGGGTCGGCGCGGACGGCTCGCGGGCGGCGGGTCCGGACGCCATCGCGAAGCTCCTCGCCGCGAGCTCCCCGCTCTGGCGGGTCGCCGGCGCGGGCCTGCATTTCCCCCCGGTACGCGCCGCCGCCTGGCCGGTCTACCGCTGGGTGGCGCGCAACCGGCACCGGCTGCCGGGCGGCACGGCGGCCTGCTCCCTGCCGCAGGAGGCCCGGGAGCGGCTCTACGGCGCGGCGGGCCGCCCGAGCGCCGGGGCCTGATCGCCGCGCGGCGTCGACCCCGCCTCGGCGCCCGCCGAAGGGTCGCTGGCGTCGGCCGCCGGACCGGTCGCCTCCGTCTCCGGTACGGCGGCCGTCGACCCGTTGGTGTCGCGGCCGACCAGCCGGCGGGCCCAGACGAGCGGGCGCACCCGCTCCAGCGGGAGGAAACTTGTCATCGCGGCCAGGTGCGGCGCGAACGAGATCGTGATCGTCGCGATGGTGACCGCGTGGAACGAGTAGAAGAACCCGACCATCGCGAGTCGCCAGCGCTGCGGCAGGAAGAAGACCACCGGGCTCAGCAGCTCGAAGGCGACGATGCCGATCTGGGCGGCGATCAGCAGGTACGGCACCTGGGCGATGAGGTCCGCCAGGTCGGTGCCCCGTCGGATGATCGCGCGGGCCAGGACCGACCCGGTCAGCCAGTCCAGGCCGCCGAAGCGCAGCTTGGCGAAGGCGGCCAGGAAGTACGTGCAGACCACGGCGATCTGGGTGACGCGCAGGGCCCAGCCCCCCGCCTCGGTACGGGTGGCGTCGCCGTGCCGGGCGCGACCGGCGGTGGGGAGCACGGCCAGCGCGACGAGCAGCCCGAACCGGTCGTGGTCGACCTTTCCGTAGCTCATCGCGATGATCATCCACTCCAGGTACAGCGCGCAGACCGCCCAGCCGAGCAGCCGGGGCGCGCGTCCGGTCGCGGCCAGGAGGGCGAGCAGCAGCAGCGACCAGAAGATCACCGCCACCAGTGCCGGGGTGGGGGTGGGCAGGGGGAGCAGGCGGCCGATCAACAGGGGCTGGTACAGCTCGCCGGGCACGCTGACCCGGGTGCGTACCCAGGGGGTGAAGATCACCAGGTCGGCGGCGACGAAGAGGTAGATCAGCGTCCGGAACGCGGCGACCCGCCCGCGGGGCACGGCCTCGGTCAGCCAGCGGGTCATCGGGGGGCCTGCCAGCGAACGACTGTCTGGTCGGTGTGCTCGCCGGTGGGCCGGCCGGCGCGGATGCCGTGCCAGCGGATGACGATGCGGACCTCGACCAGCGCGGGGGCGCCCGGGTGGCGTTCGGCGTACGCGTCGGCGACCTCGGTCAGCAGTGTCGGGTCGGCGGCGTAGCGGGCCTGCTGGCCCTCGATCTCGGCGCGACGGATGCCGGTGGCGTCCTGGCCGAGGTCGACCACCTCCCCGGAGCTGTTCACCCCTTCGACGCGGGTGTCGGGCGCCGGCGCGTTCGGCGGGTTGGAGGTGGAGTACATCCGGAACGGGCCGAACGGGAAGTCGTCGTCGCTGCCCCAGAAGGTGCCCGTGACGAGCAGGACGAGGCCGAGTGCGGTCACGCCGAGCCGGGTCACGCGCCCGCGGGTGGTCAGATTCTCCATCGGGTCGTGACGATACGGGATCTACCGGCCGCGTCGGGTCCCTCCGACGGTCGGTTCGGTCCACCCGGGCAGGTGATCACGCAGGCGCTGTCACGGGTACGACGGGGGCCGGGCCCGATGCGGACCCGGCCCTCTCCGTGTCGCCCGTGTGCGACGGCTCAGTGGTTGTGCTCGGCCAGCTGCTTGCGGACGTCGTCCATGTCCAGCGCCTCGACCTGCTCGATCAGGTTCTCCAGCGCGGACTCGGGCAGGGCCCCCGGCTGGGCGAAGACGATCACGCCGTCGCGGATCGCCATGATCGTCGGGATCGAGCGGATGTCGAACTTGGCGCCCAGCTCCTGCTGCGCCTCCGTGTCGACCTTGCCGAAGACGATGTTCGGGTGCTTCTCCGAGGACCGCTCGTAGACCGGGGCGAACCGCTTGCACGGACCACACCAGTCGGCCCAGAAGTCGACCAGGACGATGCCGTCGTTGCCGGTCACCTCGTCGAAGTTCGCCGAGGTCAGCTCAACGGTTGCCATTGCACTCTCCGATCACCGCGGTTTACCTACGTCCCGTAGAACCAGGGCTGACCGTATCGAATTCCCGGGTGCCGGGTCACGAAACGTGCGACGGGCCGTCCGGGGGTTACCACCACCATCGATGAACGTCGGTACATGGTTGGCGTGCGGAACGCAAGTGCATGACGCACTTGCGTGACCTGCGGTAATGGGAGCGTTTCCAGGGAGATCGCGGCGGTTGAGCTATACGAATCAGTAACTTGCCCCTTGACAAGGAGGTATCGGGCCTGCGGAGATCGCTGATCAACCTCGGCTCCGTCACGGAGAGTATTGTTACGAAAAGATAAATGTGACGCCGATCTCTGTTGAACCTACGCCGGCGTAGGGCAGAATTCCTCACATCAGAGCGTGGGCGGCGGGTGCCGGGGAGGGCCCCGCCGCTCATTGCGTCTCCCCCCGGTTGGACGTCCCGCGCGGGCGGTCGGTGTGACATTTCCGCCCCCCTCGCGCCCCGCCGGGCACCTTAACCACCGGTAAGGCATGCTGTCCCGAACTCCATCGCCGCCCGTCGAAGGGACCAGGATGCAGTTCGGTCGCTACTACGAGGAGTTCGAGGTCGGCGCGGTCTACCGGCACTGGCCGGGCAAGACCGTCACCGAGTACGACGACCACCTCTTCTGCCTGCTCACCATGAACCACCACCCGCTGCACCTGGACGCCCACTACGCGGAGACGGCCAGTCAGTTCGGGCGCAACGTCGTCGTCGGCAACTACATCTACTCGCTGCTGCTCGGCATGTCGGTGCCGGACGTCAGCGGCAAGGCGATCGCCAACCTGGAGGTCGAGTCGCTGCGCCACGTCGCGCCGACCTTCCACGGCGACACCATCTACGGCGAGACCACGGTGCTGGACAAGCGCGAGTCCGGCTCGAAACCCGACCGGGGCGTGGTGTCGGTGGAGACCCGCGGCTACAACCAGGACGGCACCATGGTCTGCGTCTTCCGCCGCCGGGTCATGGTGCCCAAGCGGGAGTACGCGGCCGCCGCCGCGCCCGACGGAGTGGATCCGGAGCGGCCCAGCTTCCCCGAGCCGCGCTGAGCCTCGCGGCGGGGCGGCCGACCCGTCGCCGGACCTCGGGCCCCTTCCCGGCCGTCTGGCGGGGAAGGGGCCCTGTTCCGGTTTGCCGGGCATATGCTGACGCCGGAGGTCCCGATGAGCCACTCCGTCGCCGGAGAGCCGCCCTCTGCCGGCCGTCGAGCCGCACCCTCGACCACCGCTGTCTACTCCGCAGCCGAGTGGGATCTGCTCACCAGCCTGCCCGGCCGGGTGCTCGTGGCCGCCGCCGCTCCCGCCTCCGGCCAGCCCACTCGGGGGGTCGAGGCGGGCCTCGCCGGCCTGGACGCGGTGGCCGCCGGCCGGGCCTTCGACAGCGACCTGGTCCGCGCCGTGGTCGCCGCGATCTATGCCCGGCACGACGGGACCCCGCAGCCCACCGCGCGCCTCACCGACCTGGTGGACCTGCTGGCCGCCTGTCGAGCGGCGAGCCGGGTGCTGCGGCGGCGGGCCGACCCCGCCGACTCGGCCGCGTACCGCCAGTGGGTGCAGTCGGTCGCGGCCCGGGTCCGCCGCGCGGTGCCCGACGCCCACGGGCGCCGGGCGGACCAGCCGGCCAGCCCGGCGGACCGGCGCTTCCTGGACCGGCTCGGCGCCGCCCTTGGCCTGGGCTGACCGGGGTGGTCCTCGTGCCGGGCGCGGCAGTGGCCCGTACCCTCTGATGACCGTGACCGACGACCAGCTTGAGGTGGGCGTGGGCCCCTGGCCGGGGGACCCGCCGGACGACAGTCGCTACGACCCGCGGTTGCTGGCGGAGGGGGACCGGCGCAACGTCGTCGACCGCTACCGCTACTGGCGGCACGAGGCGATCGTCGCCGACCTGGACCGGCACCGGCACGGCTTCCACGTCGCCATCGAGAACTGGCAGCACGACTTCAACATCGGCACCGTGGTGCGCAACGCCAACGCGTTCAACGCCGCCGAGGTGCACATCGTCGGCCGGCGGCGGTGGAACCGGCGGGGCGCGATGGTGACCGATCGCTACCAGCACGTCCGGCACCACGAGACGATCGAGGAGTTCGTCGGGTGGGCGGCCCGGCGGCGACTGCCGATCGTCGGCATCGACAACCTGCCCGGGTCCCGGCCGTTGGAGACGGGTGTCCTGCCCCGGGAGTGCGTGCTGCTCTTCGGCCAGGAGGGGCCGGGCCTCTCCGCGCCGGCCCGCGCCGCGTGCGACCAGCTCTACTCCATCGCCCAGTACGGCTCGACGAGGTCGATCAACGCGGGTGTGGCCAGCGGTATCGCGATGCACGCCTGGATCCGCGCGCACGCCGGCGCGCCACCGGACTGACCGCGCTCGGGCACCGAATCGGACGCTCGGGCTTGACGTGTCGTCGGTGTGGCGAGACGGTGGGGATGTGAGTGTCGCGGTGAGTTGTCCGAGATGCGGGGGCCCGGTCCGGGCGCCGGATCTGATGAACACCGACTCGCGGTGCGTGCGCTGTGGCCCCGTCCCGCCACTGCACGTGCCCGAGCACATCGGAGCGGACATCGTGGCGAGCGTGGTGGAGCGGATCACCGCGACCGCGGACCCACCGGTGACGCCGCTGTGGTGCCCCTGGCCGCTGCCACCCGGATGGACACTCACCGGCGTGGCGTACGCGGGCGACGACCGGACCGGGGTGCGGGCGACGGTGGTGGCCTGCGCGGGCCCGGCGCCGCTCGGCGGCGGACCGGCCGATCTGGTCTTCGTGGCCGAGGAGCCCGGCGTGGGCCTGGGCACCCGCCTCGCCGGGCTGGCCGGTCCGGACCCGGGGCCGGAGTTGGCCGACGCGCTCACCGACCCCGGGCCCGGTCACCCGAACCACGTCGGCCAGGCCCGGATCAAGGTCGGCGGCCATCCCACTCCACTGTGGTTGGTGAATTCTCCGACGGATCGAAGCGCGTACGCCGGCGAGGCTCGGGGAATGTGGCTCCATGCGATAGCCTGGCCGGCGAGTGCGGGTCACCTGCTCGCGGAAGACGTCGTGTTGCACGACCTGACCGAGTGGACTCCACCCGAGCTCGTGTACGGCGCACCGTCCCCGTATCTACCCGGGAGGGCTTGACAACCCGCCCGGATTGACGGAGAACGGACGCAGATATTCACTGTACGACACCACACTGATACTCTGGGTGCCGCTGCGGTAATGGGACCCGGCGCCGCGCGAGAGGATGGCCCGCCATGGTCAAGAAGGTCCTCACCTGGGCCGGAATCGCATTCTTGATCTTCTTCGTCGCCTACCGGCCAAACTCGGCGGCGGATGTGTTCAAGTCGCTCGGCGGCGGGATCATGGATATCGCCCAGGGCTTCGGCGATTTCTTCACCAGCCTCGTCGCCTAGCCGCCGATGGGTAGCCCCTCCGGTCCACCCTTCGACCCGGACGACCCCGACCGGGAACGCCGCGAGCGCGACACCGAGCCGATCCCGCGGATCGGGCCCGACGACGGTCCGGGCTACGGTTCCGGCGCCGGCCTCTCCGACGGTCCGTCCCTTTCGGACGACGTCGGCTACGGCGACGGGCCCGGCTACGCCGGTCAGGGGAGTTCGGGTCGAGCGTGGATCCGTGATCCGGAGGGCGGTTACCAGCCGCCGCAGATCTCCGAGGACGAGCTGGCCGGGCTGCGCGCCGACGCGACCGGCTCGGCGCCTCGGCGGGTGCTGCCGCTGGAGGACGAGCCCAGTTCGCTGGTCGCCCGCTACCTCTTCCCCACCGAGCGCTACCGGGGTGAGTGGAAGCGGCACTGGATCCACCTCACCACCCCACTGTTGATCGGCATCGCCGCGACCTTCGTGCTCGGCTACCTCTCCGGCTTCCTCGCCGGGCAGAACGTCGGGGCGTTGACCACCATCGCCGTGCTGCTCTGGTTCGCCGTGATGGGCTGGGTGGCGTGGAAGGTGGCGGACTGGTGGTATGACCGGTTCATCCTGACCAACAAGCGGGTCATGGTGGTCAACGGCATCATCACCCGCCGGGTCGCCATGATGCCGCTCGTCCGGGTGACCGACATGAAGTACGAGCAGACTCCGACCGGGCGGGCGCTCAACTACGGCACCTTCGTGCTGGAGTCCGCCGGTCAGGAGCAGGCGCTCCGCGAGATCAAGAACCTGCCCAACCCGAACGAGCTCTACCTGCGTGTGGTCGAGGAGATGTACGAGCCGCAGGCGGTCGAGGCGCGGCTCGGCAAGGAGGCCGACGAGGCCAAGGCCGACGACGGGGCGTGAAGGTTTTCGACCGAACATCGGAGCAAGTGCGCACCTTTCGTCATGGACCCGAACGCCTCTGACGTGGCACTCTGCCAGGACGGCTGGTGCGGGGAGGTGGGCGGTGGCGAGCAGGGACTCGTTGGAGGAGCAGTTCCGCGAGTTCGTCGCGGCCCGCTCCGCCGCGCTCCTGCGCACCGCCTATCTGCTCACCGGCGACTGGGCCACGGCCGAGGATCTGCTCCAGACCGCGTTGACCAAGACCTACCTCGCCTGGAAGCGGCTCGGGGGGATCGAGGCGGTCGAGCCGTACGCCCGGCGGGTGATGGTCAACACATCGACCAGCTGGTGGCGTCGGCGTTGGCACGGCGAGCGTCCGACCGAGGTGCTGCCCGAGCGGGCCGGCGTCGACGAGATCGAGCAGCAGCTCGACCGTGACCTGCTGTGGCGGCACCTTCGGGAGCTGCCCAACCGGCAGCGGGCGGTGCTGGTGCTGCGCTACTACGAGGACATGTCCGAGGCACAGACCGCCGCGATGCTGGACATCTCACCCGGCACCGTCAAGAGCCAGACCTCCCGGGCGCTGGCCACGCTGCGCCGGCGGATGGGCGCGGACGCGGCGAGCCTCGCCAGCAGCGGGTCGGCCGCATCCGCCGCCCTCGATCGGAGCCCTCGCGCCGGGCAGTCGGGCGGTCGGTCCGTACCCCGCCCAGCAGCGCCAGGCGCGGCGGCGCTGCGCGGCACCGCGCGGCGGGAGACGGCGCTGCGTGACGCCGCGCGGCGGGAGACGGCGCTGCGTGACGCCGCGCGGCGGGAGACGGCGCTGCGTGACGCCGCGCCGGGCGAGGCCGCCCCGCGTCCGATCAGCCCGCAGGCCGTGCTGCCCCCCGCCCCGGCGGCCGTGCCCGTCGGCACGAGCGCCGGGGAGCCGCAGTGAGCCGGTTTCCCGGCCGGCCTGACAACCTGACGGACGGTCCGCAGCGTTCCTCTCAGGTGCGGCCTGACGAGCTGGAAGACGCGGTGCGGGAGACTCTCTCGCGCCAGGTCGCCCTCACCCGTCCGCTGCGCGTCGACCCCGCGGGTCAGGCCATCCGCCGCGCCAACCGGATCCGCCGCCGACGCACCGCCGCCGGCCTCGCCCTCGCCGCGGTGAGCACCGTGCTGCTCAGCGCCGGCATGGTCCAGCTCGGTGCGGGCGCCGGCCGGGAGGGCCCACCCATCCTGGTGATCGGAGACCCGGACCCGGCCAACCGGCCCAACCCGACGACCAGCATCTCCGGCCCGGCCCTCCCGTCCCCGACGGCGACTGTCGCGGTCATGAGCCAGACACTGGTCAGCGCCGACGGGCGCCGACTGGAGCTGCCCGACGTCGGGCCGGCCGAACACGTCCAGCCGCTCTCCGACAACGGCGGTTGGCTGGTGGTCAGCACGCCGAGCACCGCCGGGCGCACCCTCTGGGTGGTGCAACGCGACGGTCTGGTGCAGGCGCTGCTGGCCGGGGCCGGCGCGATCGTCCTGGCCCCGGACAGCCGCCAGGTCGCCTGGCGGGACGGCAAGGACCTGCTGGTGGCGGGAGTGGTCGGCAACCAACTCATCGGGGCGGCCCGGACCCCGGCGCCCCCGACGGCCGAACCCGTCCGGTTCGTCGGCGACAGCGTGCTGGTCCGGCTCGACCCGTCCGCCGCCGGTCACACCCTCTGGCGACCCAGCGCGGGACAGTTGCCGGGGGCCCTCGACGAGAAGACCCTGAACGTCTACGGGCCGCTGCCGGACGGGCGGCTGGTCGGTCAGATCACCACCGACCGCCCGGGTAGGACATGCCTGGCCGTGCTCGACCCGGCGCGCCAACTCAGCCCGGTCCGCACGGGCTGCGGCCTGGAGCTGAGCCGGGACGGCGTCGGCGCGGTCTCCGCCGACGGGCGGTGGCTGTTGGTGAACGGCACGACCGGCAAGGTGAGCAGGTCCCTCCTCGTCGACCTGAAACGGCTCGGACCGGACGCGACGGCGGTGGCGGCCGGCCCGGCGATGACCGGAACGATCATCTGGAGCAACCCGGCCAGCGCCTCCTACCTCGACGGCGCCGGCGAGCTGGTTCGGCTCGACGTCTCGGCGGCGCGCGCCGGTAGGCCGGCCAGCCCCGATCCGGTGCCGGGTCTGCCCGCCGGAGATCGCCCGGTCCTGGTCCGGGGCTTCTGACCGGCGAAACACTCTCGGGGTTTTCTCGGTAGCGTCGGGCGGGTGACCTCGTGTACCGGCCCCGCCCCCCGCATCGACCTGCACGCCCACTCGACGGCGAGCGACGGCACGTTGACCCCGGCCGAGCTGGTCGGCGCGGCCTCGCACGCCGGGCTGGACGTGCTGGCGATCACCGACCACGACACCACCGCCGGCTGGGCGCCCGCCGTGCGCGCGCTGCCGCCGGGCCTGCGTCTGGTACGCGGTGCGGAGCTGTCGTGTCGCTGGTCCGGCGCGCAGCCGGCGATGCCGCTGCACCTGCTGGCGTACCTGTTCGATCCGGACCACCCGGAGCTGTTGACCGAGCTGGCCCGGGTACGGGCCGCGCGGGAGGAGCGCGGCGAACGGATGGTGGCCCTGCTCCGCGCCGACGGCATCGACGTGAGCTGGTCGGGCATCCTGGCCGGCGCGGGTGGTGGCACCGTCGGGCGGCCGCACATCGCCCAGGCGCTCATCCAGGCCGGCCTGGTCGCCACCACCCGCGAGGCGTTCGGGCCGGACTGGCTCGGTGAGCGGTACCGGCTGCCCAAGGAGGACATCGACGTGTTCCGGGCGGTCCGGCTGGTCCGGGCTGCCGGCGGCGTCCCGGTCTTCGCGCATCCCCGGGCCACCCGACGCGGCCGGGTGGTGCCCGACGAGGTGATCGCCGAGCTGGCCGCTGCCGGGCTGGCCGGGCTGGAAGCCGACCACGAGGACCACAGCCCGGCCGAGCGGGAGCACGTCCGCGCGCTCGCCGCCGAGCTGGGCCTCTTCGTCACCGGCTCGTCGGACTTCCACGGCACGCACAAGACCGTTCGGCTCGGGGCGTTCGGCACCAGCGTCGAGGCGTACGAGCGCATCGTCGCCGCCGGGGTGACCGAGGTCGCTTCGGGCTGATCCGCGTATTTCGCCCCCTCGGGCGCGGCTAGGTTGATCACGTGGATCTGAAGCTGTTCGGCGAGGTTTTCGTGACCCTGCTGGTGATCACCGACCCGCCGGGCATGATGCCGATCTTCCTGGCGCTGACCGGCCCGTTGCCCGCCCGCGACCGCAACCGGGCGGCCTGGCAGGCCGTCGCGCTGGCGCTGGGCGTCATCGTGATCTTCGCGGTGGCGGGACAGACCCTGCTGGACTACCTGCACGTGGACCTGCCGGCGTTGCAGGCCGCCGGTGGGCTGCTGCTGGTCCTCGTCGCCCTGGAGCTGCTGACCGGCAAGACCGACGGCCCCAGCTCGGAGGCCACCTCGAACATCGCGCTGGTGCCGCTGGGCACCCCGCTGCTGGCCGGCCCCGGCGCCATCGTGGCGACGATGCTCTTCGTGCAGCAGGCCGACGGCCTGGGCGACTACACGGCGATCGCCCTGGCGATCCTCGCCGTGATGGTCGCCGTCTGGATCGTCCTGCGGTTCTCCGGCGGCATCGTGAAGGTCCTGCGACCGGGCGGTATCGAGGTGCTGACCAGGATCGCCGGCCTGCTGCTGGCCGCGATCGCCGTGCAGCTCATCGCCGACGCGGTGTTCGCCTTCGTCACGCACTACGTGAACATGACCTGACCGGCGTCCCCGTGTTGTCGGGGGCGGATGGCAGGATCGCAGGCGTGCGACGATCCTCATCAGCGGGACGACCGGCGGCCGGTGGTCGGGCTCCCCGGCAGCGCGCCGGCGACACCGAGCAACTCGGCTTCGAGGGCATGCCGGAGCGACTCTTCGTCTGCACCCCGAGCAAGCTCGGCGCGTACGCGGACTGTCCGCGCCGCTACCGCTACTCCTACGTCGACCGGCCGGCCCCACCCAAGGGCCCGCCGTGGGCGCACAACTCGCTCGGCGCCAGCGTGCACACCGCCCTGAAGAACTGGTATGCGTTGCCCGCCGACCGGCGGCGTCCCGAGGCGCTGGCCACTCTGCTCAAGGGCACCTGGGTCCGCGAGGGCTACCGCGACGACGAGCAGGAACGGGCCGCCTACCAGCGGGCCCTGGGCTGGCTGGAGGCGTACGTCGAGACGCTGGAGCCCGACTCCGACCCGCTCGGCGTGGAACGGGTGGTGGCGGTCAAGACCGCGGTGCTGGCGTTCAACGGTCGCGCCGACCGGATCGACTCCCGGCCCGGCCCGGATGGCCCGGAGCTGGTCATCGTCGACTACAAGACCGGCCGTACGGGGCTGGACACGGACGACGCCCGGGGCTCGCAGGCGTTGGCGCTCTACGCCTACGCGGCGGAACGGGTCTTCCGCCGGCCGTGCCGTCGGGTGGAGCTGCACCACCTACCGACCGGCACCGTCGCCGCCCACGACCACACCGTCGAGTCGCTGGCCCGGCAACTGACCCGGGCGGAGGACACGGCGCGCGACATCATGGCCGCGGAACGGGCGGTCGCGGACGGCGCCGACGCGGACGAGGCGTTCCCGGTGGCGCCCAGCCCGCGCTGCGGCTGGTGTGACTTCCGGCGACACTGCCCGGCGGGAGCGCAGACGCCCGGCAAGGAGCCCTGGGCGGCGGTGGACCGTCCGACCGAGCCGATGAACCCGTGAGCCGGGCAGGGGCGGGTCAGCCGGCGAGCGACAGCGCGGCGTGACGCGCGGCCCGCTCCTTGGCGGCCTGTAGCAACGGCCCCTCCAGATAGCGGCGGGGCACCGCGGTGAGCGCGAGCCGCAGCGCGCGTACGGTCAGGTCCGCCGAGAGCGCCGTGGTCGGCAGACCGAGGCCACCGTACATCCGGCGGGCCCACGGCGGCAGCAGCGCGAACGCGGTGCCGGCGATGCCCAGGTACGCCCAGCGCGGCGGGCCGAGCGTGAGCCCCAGCCGGACGGGCAGGCTGAGCTTCCACGGCAGCGGCGGAGCGGTGAGGAAGAGCGCCGTCTCGGCGGCCTCCCGGGTCATCCGCAACTGTGGCCGTATGTCTCGGTAGTACTCCGCGACCTCGGCGGCGGTGCCCGGCACCGTGGCCGGGTCCAGACCGACCAGGGCGGCCGACCGACGCTGCTCGGTGTAGTAGCCGTCCACCTCGTCGTCGGTGAGCGGAAGCCCGGCCCGCCGTGCCGTGTCGAGGAAGGACTCCACCTCGGTGACGTGCACCCAGCGCAGCAGGTCCGGGTCGTCGACCCGGAACTCCTCGCCGGTCAGTGGATCGGTGGCCCGCAACCGGGCGTGCAGGCGCCGTAGCCGCGCCCCGGCGGCCTCCGCCTCGGCGGTCGTCCCGTAGACGGTGGTCGCCACGTACGTCGCCGTGCGGACCAGGCGACCCCAGGCGTCGGCGCGGTAGTTGCTGTTCTGCGCGACACCGGCCATGGCCAGCGGATGCAACGCCTGAAGATAGAGCGAACGCAGGCCGGCGACGATCAGGATCGGCTCCTCGTGCACCTTCCAGGTGACCGAACCGCTTCCGAAAAGGCCGAGGTCATCGGAGTCCACCGTCCAAGAGTGCCACGGCCGGACCGACTCCGCTGGTCACCGGCCGCCCGGTCAGACGTCGGCGGAGCGGCGGGCCCGGCACGCCGGGCAGAGACCCCAGAAGGTCACCTCCGCCTCGTCGACCTCGAACCCGTGCGTGCCGTTCGGCTCCAGGCACGGGGCGCTGCCCGTGGCGCAGTCGACGTCGGCGATCTCACCGCAGCCCCGGCAGACCACGTGATGGTGGTTGTCGCCCACCCGGGCCTCGTAGCGGGCGGGACTGCCCGCCGGCTCGATCCGGCGGGACAGCCCGGCCCGGGAGAGCGCGCCCAACACGTCGTAGACCGCCTGGGTGGAGACCGAGTCGAGACGTTCGCGCACCCGCCGGCTGATCTCGTCGACCTCGAGATGGCCGCCCTCGGCCAGCACGTCGAGCACCGCGACCCGTGGCCGCGTCACGCGCAGGCCCCTTGATCGCAGCAGCTCCTCGGCGCGGGACATTTGTCAATGACAGCACGCCCGAACAGCATCGACAACCGTCGCCAGCAGCGGGTGGGCACCGTCACCGGCGGGACGACCCCGGTGAACCTGAGCGGGGCGTCGCACGTGTCTCCTGTCGAGAGCCTGGGGACGATCGGTGGACCATAAGCTGACCACCCCTGACCATGATCCACTGGGAGGGTGAGATGTTCGAGGAGATCCTGGGTCTGCCGGTACACGCCCTGGTCGTCCACGCGGTCGTCGTGTTCGTGCCGCTGCTTGCGGTGCTGGCCGTCGCATACGTGGGGCTGCCGCGCTGGCGGCGTCGGCTGGACTGGGCGCTGGGCCTCCTCGCCCTGGCCGCGCCGGTGACCGCCTACGTCGCCGTCAAGTCGGGCGAGGCGCTCACCGACGCGCTGGTCGCCCGTGGTTTCCAGGGGCCGATCCTCGACCAGATCTTCGAGCACTCCCGCTACGGCGACATCCTGTTCCGGATCGTGGTGCCGCTCGGGATCGCGGCCATCCTGCTGCTGGTGGCGACCAGTGACCACCCCCGCCTGCCACCACTGCCGGCGCTGGTCACCCCGGTGCTGGCGGTGGCAGTGGTGGCGCTCTCCATCGCCGCTCTCAGCTACGTCTACCTCACCGGCCACAGCGGCGCGACGGCCGTCTGGGGCAACACCCTCTGACCGGTCGCCCTCTGACCGGTCGCCCGCGGGGCGTCCGCCGGGTGGGCCGCCGACAGTCGCGGGGTCAGAAGACGACCCGCGAGCAGAGCAGGCAGAGCAGCACCAGCAACACCACGCCGGCGGCCGCGCCGAAACCGTAGGTGACCCGCTGTGACCGCTGCTCGGCGGCGTCCAGGTCGGCCATGTCCTGCGCCGGCAGCGGTCGCGGCGGCGCCGGCTGCAGGTGTACGGGCGGGCGCCAACCGGCCGGCGGCGGCACGCTCGGCGGCGGGCCGGCGTAACCGGTCGGCGTGGTGCCGGCGTACGCGCTGCCCGGAGGGCCGGCGTATGCGGTCGGCGGGTCGGTCGGTCCTGGCGGTGGTGGGTTGGTGGGTTCGGTGGTTGGTGGGTCGGTCGGTCCTGGCGGTGGTGGGTTGACCGGTGCGGCAGGTGCCGGGCTGGGCTGCCCGGCCTCTGGCGGACCGGCGGGCCCGGTCGGCACTTGGCTGGGCTGGGTGGCCGGTGGTGGGCTCGTGGGCCCGGTCGGCGGCGCGGTGGCGGGCGCGGCCGGCGGTTGGCTCGCCGGGCCGTCATCGGTGCCAGGGCGTCGCCAGTAGTCGTCGTCCGGGGTGCTGCCACCGCTGGGGGTCGTCACGTTGTCCGACGCTACCAACGCGGCTGGCGGCCCGGTCGTTTCTGGCCGGCGTGCCATCGTCGATGTCCCGTACGCGCTCGCCGGCTGCGCTAGTCTTGCCGCTCGTGAGCATCGACGACCCCGGCGTGCAGGGCGTGCGTGGCGACGACGACCGCACCGTGGACCTGAGCGAGGACTTCGTGGTGCTGCCCGAGCAGACCTCGGACGACACCGACCGCGGCTGGGGCGAGCGCTCGGGCGGAAACGACGACTGGCTACTCGCCGAACGACCGCCGCACTGGGACTGACCTCGACAGCACCGCGACGCCCGGGTGCTGATCCACGCCCCGGACCTCGGCGCGCCCTCGCGCCGGGCCTGGTTCGGCCGGCCGTCGGGTGGTAGTTGATCCCGCCTGCCCTCGGCGGTGAGCCCGACCCGGCAGTCCGTCGCGCTGGTTGTCTGGGCGCCCTTGGCGCCCTGGCGTCCCGCCGGCCGGGGCGTCCCACCCGTCGAGGGGGTCGCTCCTGCCGGAGCGGGTCGTCCGGAACTCGTCGACCTATCGGGCCGAGACGTCCGCCCCGGTCGGCGCCCGCGTGGGCACCGTCGTCGGTGGGCAGCCGGGCGGGGTGTGCAGTACGGCGGCGGCCAGTCCCAGCAGCGCGGCGACCAGGCTGGCCCGGAGCAGTGTGCGCCCGCCGGGCGGTGTCAGTCGGCGCAGCGGCCGAAGCGCCCGCGTGGAATCCCGATCGCCCATCACCTTCGCCGCCTCCCGTCGCCGGGCATCGAGCGACACCAATCGGCGCAGGCTAAGCGACCTTGGCCCAGGCAGGCTGGCCGACGGCGGGCACCTGTGGACAGCCGGTGGGCCTGTGGACAACGCCCGTCCACCGGCTCGCTCTGCTATGACGCCGGCTGGACCGGTGACGCCGGCCTTGATCGACTCGAGTTCAAGGAAACCGGGCTCTCCGACCCCGCGGGAGGGGCCGATTTTCAGGGAGTCGAGTGGATCAAGCCTCGGTGGCGGCGGGTCGGTCGGACGGGGCCGGAGGGTGGGCTTTCCGGCCCGGCGGGATGGGCCGACTTTCAGGAAGCTGAGTGGATCAAGGCCCGACCGGGTGCGCCGGCCGGGCCTTGATCTCTGCTCAGGAGGCGGAGCTTGTCGCCGCCGTCTTGCTGCCGCTCGACCCGCCCGAGGACGAGCCGCTCGACCCGCCCGAGGACGACCCCGACGAGGAGCCCGCCGAGGACGACCCGGAGGAGCCGGACGACGAGGACGACCCGGACGACGAGGACGAGCTGTCACCCGAGGACGATTCGGACTTCGCCGTCTTGCTGGCCGTGCCACCGGCGTTGCTCTCCGAGCCGGACGCCCGCGAGTCGGTGCGGTAGAAGCCCGAACCCTTGAAGACGATGCCGACCGAGTTGAAGACCTTGCGCAGCCGCCCCTGACACGCCGGGCACTCGGTCAACGGCTCGTCAGAGAAGGACTGCACCGCCTCGAGCTGCTGACCGCACGTGGTGCAGGCGTACTGGTACGTGGGCACGTTCTCCTCCGGATCTGGCTCGGCCAGTTGGCACTCGACGTATTCGAGTGCCAATGGTGCGTCATTCGCCCCGGGTTCGTCCAGCGGACGTGTGGGGCGCGACACCTTGCGCCGTACCCGGGCCGTTGTCAAGCGTACGCATCCCGTCGGCCGGCGTGACGACTGCGCGCACACGCCTGTCGTGCGGTTCCGCCGGCAGCGCCTCGACCAGCTCGCCGTCGTGCAGCGGGACCACGGTCACCGTCGCCTCGGGCACCCGGGCGAGCGCCCGGTCGTACGAGCCGCCGCCGCGCCCGAGCCGCCGTCCGTGGCGGTCGACGGCGAGGGCCGGTACGACCACCAGGTCCGCCTGCGCCACGGCGGCCACCCCGAGACGGTCGCCGGTGGGTTCCCGGATACCCCGGCCCGCGGCGATCAGGGTGGACGGACCGGTGTACGCCGCCCAGTCCAGATCGTTGTCGGCGAGGAGCACGGGCAGCAGCAGCTCGGCGTCGGCCGGTAACGCCGCCCGCAGCACCTCGGGGAGGTCGGCCCCGCCCGGTTCGGAGCCGACCGGCACGTACGCGGTCATCCGGCATGGGCGCAGCCGGCGTACCAGGGAAACCAGCTCGGCCTGGACGCGCCCGGCGGCGGCCGCCCGGCTGGCGGCCGGCAGCGACCGGCGGCGGGCGAGCAGCTCGACGCGCGCGTCCCGCTTCGCCGTTCGGGTCACTTCCGCTTCATCAGAAAATTCCGGCACGCAACACTCCTGACGCAACGCCTCTCTCACGGTTGCTCTGTGTCAGCATCGCAAGCGACGGAGGCGGAACTTCCGGGGGGACGAGTGACGCTACGCGGGCGCTTGACGGCAGCCTTCCTCGTGGTGGTGCTCGGGCCGGTCCTGCTCGGCGCGCTCTTCGTGGTCTCCATCGTCGGGTCGGTCGACCGCAGCCGGTCCACCGAGCGTCTGGCCGTGGCGGCGTCCACGGTGCGGACCTCGCTCGACGCGCTCTGCCAGCAGCTACGGGCCACCGCCGACGCGGTGGCGCTCACCGCCGAGCCGGCCGTCGTCGCCGCCCAACTGGTCGACAGGGGTCTGGCCGCCGCGGTGTCGATCAGGGACGTGACCGGCCAGGTCACCTACGTCTCGCCGGACGCGCCGTCGACACCGTGGCGCGACTGCGCCGCCCCGACGAGCGCCGGCACCCCCAGCGAGACCAGCGACCCCACGGCCAGCAGCCCGACGAACGGCCCGACCCCGACCGCCGACCCGATCCCGACCAACGACCCGACCCCGACCAACGACGGGGCCGACGACCCGACCAACCCGGTCGGCGCGCTGGCCGCCCGGGTCGACCTGCGCGACCGCGCCGGCATCCGGCTGGGCACGGTGACCGCCGCGCAACGGGTCGACCCGGCCTTCGTGGCGCGGCTGGCGGCCGTGACCGGGGTGGCGGTCACCCTGCTGGACAGCGGTGTCGGCGACGCGCGGGTCACCCACACGACGGAGTCCCGCGAGGTACGCGACGCGGTGCTGGCCGCCGCCGGCACCGTCCGGGGTGAGCAGGTCACCGAGACCCGCCAGGGCCGGTACGTGCGCCGGATCGGGCCGACCGAGGCGTTGCCGCTGCCGCTGGTGCTCTCGGTGCCCGGCGAGCGGCCAGCGGGGCTGCACGCCACGCTGGTCGGTGTGGTGGTGCTGGCCGGGGTGCTGGCCGTGCTGACCGCGTCGCGGCTGGCCCGGGTGACCACCCGGCCGCTGGTGGAGTTGGCCGGCGCGGTCGACCGGGTGGCGCAGGGCGACCTGACCGCCCGGGTGCCGGTGCGCGGGCGTGACGAGCTGGGTCGACTGGCTGTCGCGTTCAACCGGATGACCCGGGAGACCGGGGCCTACGTCGCGGCCTTGACGAGCAACCGGGACCAGCTCCGCGGGCACCTCGCGGTGCTCGGCGACACCCTGGCGAGCACGCACGACCTGCAACGCATCCTGCGGGTGATCCTGCGCAGCGCCATCGGCGCGACCGGCGCGCGGGCCGGCGCCGTGCTGCTGGTGGAGAGCGGCGGGGTGCTGGTCGCCCAGTGCACAGAGGGTCTGGACGGGCGCTGGCCGGAGGAGGACGCGGACGGCGCGCACACGCTCCGGGTGCCGGTGGGCGTCGGCGTGGTCGGCGCGGTCGCCGCCACCGGTGAGCCGCGTCGGGGCAGGGCGGAGCCGGCCGGGACGCTGTCGGGCGAGCCGCGCTGCCGCACCTACGTCGCCGTTCCGTTCGCCGCCCCCGGCAGCGCGGCCCCGACCACCGGCAGCGCCATACCGGGAGCCCGTAACGGGGCCCCCGACAGCAGCAGTGGCGCACCGCCGATCCCTGCGGAGGAGACCGGCGCGGCGGCGCTCGGCGTGTTGGCGCTCTACGACCGGCTGGGCGCCGACGAGTTCGACGACGACGACCTGGCCACCCTGCGCACGTTCGCCGGACACGCGGCGGTGGCGGTGGACAACGTCAGGGTGCACGAGGAGGCGCAACGCCTCTCCCTCACCGACCCGCTCACCGGGCTGTGGAACTACCGCTACCTGCGCGAGTCGATCCGGCGAGAGGTGGAGCGGGCCAGCCGCTTCGGCCGGATGCTCAGCGTCCTCGCCCTCGACCTCGACCGGTTCAAGACCGTCAACGACACGTACGGGCACGCGGCCGGGGACACCGTGCTGGCCGAGTTCGCCAGGCGGATGCGCGCCGAGATCCGCGAGGTCGACCTGGCCTTCCGGCAGGGTGGCGAGGAGTTCGTGCTGCTGCTGCCGGAGACCGACGCGCGGGGCGCGGCGATCGTCGCCGAGCGGCTCGGCGCGGCGGTCCGCGACACGCCGATCGCCGTCGAGGGGTACGCCGGCCCGGTCGTGGTGACGGTGTCGGTGGGCATCGCCGTCTACCCGGACAACGGCAGCACCGGGCGGGAGGTGCTGGAGGCCGCCGACGACGCGCTCTACGAGGCCAAGGCCGCCGGTCGGGACACCTACCGGTTGGCCGAGGCGCGCGCGGAGCCGCCGACCCAGGAGACAGCGGACCTGCCGACCCGGGAGATACCGGTGCTCGCGTGCGCGGCGACGCCACCCGACGGGCTGCCGCGCGCCGGCCAGCCCGTGCCGGTCATCCGGGAGCCGGGCGGGCCCGCCCGGTCGGAGCCGACCGCGGGCGTACCGGAGTCGTCGCCGGCGGGGTCGGCGCAGGCCCGGCCGGAGGCGGCCGGCGACCCGGCGGACAGCGCGACCGGCGGGGCCCGGGCCGGCCCGGACCCGACACGGCCGGGGTCGCCCGGCGGCGCGTCTTCTGGGCCACACCCGCCGCGGCAGAGCCGTGGCCGATAGTCTCGCGGCATGTCGGAGCACTCAGCGAACCCCTCATCGACGGTCGCCGCAACCGGCCGTCCCCTCGCGGTCAAGGCCGTCATCCCGGCCGCCGGACTGGCCACCCGGTTCCTGCCGGCCACCAAGGCGGTGCCCAAGGAACTGCTGCCGGTGGTGGACCGGCCGGTGTTGCAGTACATCGTCGAGGAGGCCACCCAGGCCGGCATCGGTGACGTGTTGCTGATCACCGGACGGGGTAAGACGTCGATGGTGGACCACTTCGACCGGCGCCCGGACCTGGAGAGCAGGTTGGCGGAGAAGGGCGACTCGGAGCGGCTGGCCGCGGTGCGTCGGCCCAGCGAACTGGCCGAGGTCTACACGGTGCGCCAGCCCGAGCAGCTCGGTCTCGGCCACGCCGTCGGGTATGCCGAGTCGCACGTCGGCGACCAACCGTTCGCGGTGCTGCTCGGCGACGAGTTCGTCAAGCCGTCCGAGCCGCTGCTGCCGGCGATGATCGAGTTGCAGGCCCGCACCGGTGGCGTGGTGCTCGCCTTCTTCGAGGTCGACCCGGCCGAGACCAAGCGGTACGGGATCGCCTCCGTCGAGCCGGCCGAGTCGGAGCTGACCGACATCGGCGAGGTCGTCAAGGTGACCGGGATGGTGGAGAAGCCCCAACCGGAGGATGCGCCGAGCAACCTCGCGGTGCTCGGGCGCTACGTGCTGCCCGGCAGGATCTTCGACGCGATCCGGCGGACCAAGCCGGGCAGCGGCGGGGAGATCCAGCTGACCGACGCGATGGAGCTGCTGCGTACCGAGGGCACCCCGGTGCACGCGATCGTCTACCGAGGCACCCGCTACGACACCGGCATGCCGCTGGGTTACCTCCAGACCGTGGTGCAGATCGCCGCCGAGCGCGACGACCTGGGCACCGAGTTCCGCTCCTGGCTGGCCGACTTCGTCAAGGCCGACACGGCAGGCGGATCTGGTACATGACCGCGACGGCCGACGCCGAGGCGGCCGCGAACGAGTTGACGCCGCTCGCCGACTACCTGGGCAGCGTGCTGCGCAGGTTGCGCGCGCTGCCGCCACTCGACCTCGACCTCACCCAGGCGCACGGCAACGTCCTCGCCGAGGACGTCGTCGCGCCGCACGCCTTCCCGGCCTTCGACCAGGCGGCCGTGGACGGCTACGCCGCACGCTGGGAGGACATATCCGGAGGGGGCCGGGGCCCGAGCTACGTCCCGGCCCCCTCCGGCACTCGCGGGGGCCGGAGCATCCGGCTCAACGTGGTCGGCGACCTCGGGGCCGCGAGCTGGCGGCCGGTGCGGCTGACCCCGGGCTCGTGCTTCTCGGTCGCCGCCGGAGCGCCGCTGCCGGTCGCCGCCGACGTGGTGGTTCCGGTGGAGTGGACCGACCAGGGCATGGCCGCCGTGGAGATCTTCCGCACCCCCAAGCGGGGGTACGGGGTACGCCGGGCCGGTGCGGAGTTGCCCGCCGGTGCGCTGCTCGCCCGTGCCGGCACGTACGTGTCCCCGGCCCTGGTCGCGGTGTTCGCGGCGACCGGCATCGGCCACGTGGTGGTCCGGCCGAGCCCTCGGGTGGTCATCGTGGCCACCGGTGACGAACTCGTCGACGTGGGCCGGGGAAGCCAGCCCGGTCAGGTGGTGGACGCCAACTCGCACGCGCTGACCGCCGCCGCCGCCGAGGTGGGCGCGCTGGCGTACCGGGTGGGCATCTGCGACGACGACCCGGAGGGGCTGCGCGGGCTGCTGGAGGATCAGACGCTGCGGGCCGACCTGATCATCACCACCGGCGGCACCGGCACCGGCCCCGGGGACATGGTGCGTCGCATCCTCTCCCGCCGCGACGGCGGGCGCGCCGGTCCTGTCACGTTCACCGACGTGGCGCTCTATCCCGGCGCCGCGCTCGGGTTCGGCACCGTCGGCGCCGAGGAGGTGCCGGTGGTCTGCCTGCCCGGCGATCCGGGCGCCGCGCTGATCGGTTTCGAGGTGCTGGCCCGTCCCGCCATCCAACTGCTCGCCGGCGCCGAGCCGGTGTTCCGCCCCAGTGTGCGGGCGCACCTGCTGGAGACCGTGTCGTCCCCGGCGGGGCTGCGGGAATTCCGGCCGGCGCACGTCGCCGAGCGGCGCGGGGGCGGATACACGGTCCAGCCGCTCAGCGGCGGGCCGTTCACCCTCTCCGGGCTCGCCGAGGCCAACGGGCTGCTGGTGCTCGGCGAGCGGGTCACCACCGCGGCGGCCGGCTCCACAGTGGACGTTCTGCTGCTCGACCGCCGCCGGTGACGGCCCGCTCCGGTGCCGCAGGAGACCACCTCCGCGCCGTGGCGGCCGGGGTGGTGGGTCCACTTGCGCGCGGTACGGTCCCGCGCGGGAGACTGTCCCGGTGAGTCTCTTCGGACCCGCGCGGTCACCGGGTTGGCCGGTGGAGTTGGCGGACGGCCCGGTGCTGCTGCGGCCCTACCGGCGCTCCGACGCGGCGGCCTGGTCGCAGGTGCGCCGTGCCAACCAGGCCTGGCTGGCGCCGTGGGAGTCGTCGCTGCCCGGCGGATGGGACGAGCTGAACTCGCCGGCCGCGTTCCGCTGGGTGCACCGTGACCAGCGCCGTTCGGCCCGGGAGGGTGAGGGTATGCCGTTCGCGGTGTGCCTGCGCGAGGCCGACCGGGACCGGTTGGTCGGGCACCTGAATGTGGGCAGCATCGTGCGACGGGCGCTCTGCTCGGGTTATGTCGGCTACTGGGTGGACGCCCGCGTCGCCGGCCAGGGGGTGATTCCGACCGCGCTCGCGCTCGCCGTGGACCACGCGTTCGGGCCGGGTGGGCTGCACCGGGTGGAGGTCAACATCCGCCCGGAGAATCGTCCGTCCCGGCGGGTGGTGGAGAAGCTGGGCTTCCGCGAGGAGTCGTACCACGTGCGCTACATGCACATCGACGGCGCCTGGCGGGACCACATCGGATACGCGATGACCAGCGAGGAGATCGCGGCCGAGGGCGGCCTGTTGGCCCGCTGGCACCGGGTGCGCGCCGGTGCGCGGTAGGAGGCCGCCGGGAGGTCCCCGGTGCCGCAGCGGACGTGGCGGAGATTCCGACCCCGTCCCGGTCGTCCCACGGACGGGATCGGCGCGGCGCGGTGGCATCCCGGTCGGCGCACCGTAACCTCAAGTAACTGCAAGCTGCGGCAAGCGCTCTACCGGCCGGATGATCCACGCACCTGGGCGTGATCGATGGAAGATCCTGCGGTGGGAGAGCGATTGCTTCGAATTCGGCGACGGGAGGGGTGAGGGTGCCGACCTCGGTGCTCCTCGCCGTCCTCGCCGCCGCCGGCCTGCTCGCCCTGGCCCCGGCGCTGGTTCGTCGGTACGACGCCACCGAGCGGCTGGTGGCGGAGCGGGCGCAGTCGACGGCGCGGGTGCTCCAGCGCCGCCGACGGCGGCGCACTGTGCCGGGACGGCGACCGCTCCACCCGCCGCGCTCGCTGGTCGTCACCCTCAGTGAAGACGCGACTACCGGAGCGCTCGCGCCGCCGGTCTCCGCGCCGCCCGCCGCCCGCCGCTCCGGTCGGCTGCGCGCGGTGCCCCCCGCTCCGAGGCGGTCGCGCCGCCGCCGCCCGCCGCCCCGGCGGCAGCACACCCCCGCCGTGTACCGGCGACGTCGGGTGCTCGCCGCGCTGCTGCTGCTCAACGTCGTCGAGCTGATCGGCGTGCTGTTCGTCAGCCCCGGCTTCTGGGTCGGCTTCGGGGTCACCTTCCTGCTCCTCGCCCTGTACGTCGTACACCTGCGCCGCCGCGCCCTCGCCGGCCGCCGGCGCCGCCGCGCCCGGGCCCGCGAGGCCGCCTGGCTGGCTGCCCGCCAGGCCGAGGTGCGCCGGGAGCAGGCCCGTCGCGCGGCGGCCCGCCGCGAGGCCCAGCGCCGCCTTGCCGCCCAGCGTGAGGGGGTACGCAGAGCCGCCATGGGCCTGGACCGGCCGGGCGACCTGCCGGCCGCGGTGAACGGTGGCTCGGTGTCGTACCGGCGCGCCGGTGGTCTGCGCGGCCGCCCCTACGAGGCCGGCCGCGGCGCCTGAGCGCGCCGCCGGCCGGTGTCGCGGTTTTGATCGACTCGGGTTCCTGAAAGGCGGGTGATCGCGGCGTTGATCGACTCGGGTTGCAGAAAGGGGGTGATCGCGGCGTTGATCGACTCGGGTTGCAGGAAGGCGGGTGATCGCGGCGTCCGCAATAGCCCGGTTTCGTGAAACCCGAGTCGATCTTCGGGCAGGTCGCAGCGCCGCGCGGGGGGCGGATTCGCGGTGGAGGCAGGCGACCTGTTAGCCTTGCTGCCGGCCCGCCCGGTGACAGCCGGGTGGGACCGAAGCCGGTTCGCCGGTGGGGGGCTGTGGCGCAGACTGGTAGCGCACCTCGTTCGCATCGAGGGGGTCAGGGGTTCAAATCCCCTCAGCTCCACCCAGTTCGAAGGCCGTTTCCCGTGGTGGGAGACGGCCTTTCTCAATGCAGCGGTGTGGGGTGCATCGTGAGGTAGATCAGCCCCTGCTCCTCGTGGACCGTGCAGCTCAGTTCGTAGCGCTCGGCAGCGCCGATGTGGAAGACGAGAGTGACCCGATCCGGCACGAATCTCTCTGAGCCGTTGACTCCGGCAGGGCGACGAGGTCGATCGCTACCGAACGCGTCACCTCGGGAGCGGACTCAAGGCGTAGCCACTCCGTGAAGCCGGACGCTTCCCCGATCCAGCAACGCTCCAGGTACTCCCAGCCGCGAAGCTGCTCAAGGTGCTCCGCTGCCAGGAAGTCGGCGAGGCGAAGCCGCCCGAAGGCGTCATGCGACATCCCGAAGGGCTCCAACCCGACGCTCCTTGAGTCGATTGGGACTCGTGACCCTACCGCGGCTCAGCGCAACTGCTTGGCGAGCCGGGTGCGACGGATGCCAGACTTCCCTCGGTTGACGACTGCGACAGGGGGAGCGGCAGTGCGGTACGTCAGTGTCGAACGGACCAACCACGGCGTGGCGCTGGACCCCGAGGCATATCTACTGGAGTTGCCGTCACTTGCCGAGTCGTTGCCCGAGGGAGCGGGCAGGTTCGCCACTGACCCGGACCACTACGACTTCTTCGGTCAGCGGTGCGTCAAGGACCTGAAGCCCGCGCGACTGACGTCCGGGGAGACGGACGGTGGCCGCTGGCTTGAGCTGTACCTGCGGCACAACTGTTGGAAGCACGAGGAGGACCTGACGATCCGCTACAGCGGCGTCCGGAGCCTGACGATTGAGCCGGACGACCAGGGTCTGGGCGTGGTCCACCTCCAGGACGTGATGCTGGACGAGGTGCTGCCGCACGAGCACGGGTGCCAACACGAGATCGTCTGTCTCTCCGGCAGGCTGATCGTGACGAGCCGGGACCTGGCGGCGGCCTGGCGCTACGCCGACTGCGCGGAGCGTGCCCCGACTCAGTGAGACGGCGCGGATGTGCCGGGTCGCCCTGCGGCGATCGATGTCGGTGCGCCGAGGTGTGCTCATCCGCGGCACCGCCTACCACGTCAGCCAGTTCGCCGACCCGGTCCGCTTCCAGCGGCTCGACCACCCCTACCTGACCTGGTCGCTGGCGAGGCGAGAGCGGTCGAGCCCGGCTCAGTAGTGGTCGTCGATCGGCCGGCGGGCCTCGTCGAACAGCGCGGGGCCCTCGTAACGCACCGGGGGCAGCGCCGGGGTGGCCGGCTTGACCTCCTCGAACTGCTCGGCGGAGAGGGCGTACACCACCCGGCCGAGGCCGGAGCGGTCGATCGCGTAGGCGCACATCGGGCAGGGCTGGCAACTCGTGTACATGGTGGTGCGGGCGGCGACGTCCGGGGCGAGTTCGCGGGCCGCCCAGCGGGCCAGCTTCAGCTCCGGGTGGGCGGTGACGTCCGAGTCGGAGACCACGGTGTTGTGGTCCTCGATCAGGACGGTGCCGTCCGCGGCGGCGAGCAACGACCCGAACGGCCGTTCGCCGGCTGCTCCGGCCTCGTCCGCGATGGCCACGGCACGCCGCAGCAGCCTCTCGTCGTCGGACGTCATCGGGCCTCCTGGTTCCTGGTGTACGCGGCCACTGCCGCGAGGGTCCGCCACGCGCGTTCCGGCTGGCGGATCTCGGTCAGGTCGTCGCTGGCGGCCCAGGCGTCCCGCATGGCGCGCAGCGGATGCCGGTGCCCGGGGCGAAGTTGGGCACGTTCACGCCAATCTGCACGGGACCGAGGCTAGTCAGTGTGGATCACGTTGGGAACATCATTTTCTGCGTAACGGCTAGCATCCGGGCTCGACGTGAGGAGAGCCAGTGGATTCCACACCGCAGACCCGGTTCGGCCTGATCGGCAGTGGCTGGCGGGGTGAGTTCTTCCTCCGCCTGGCCCGGTCGCTGCCGGAGCGGTTCCGGGCGACCGGGGTGGTGACGCGTACCGAGGCGCGCGGTGCCGAGGTGTCGGCCAAGTGGGGCGTGCCGTCCTTCCGCACGGCGGCCGAGCTGCTCGCCCACGAGCGGCCGGACTTCGTGATCGTGTCGGTGCCCTGGCCGGTGACCCCGGACGCGACCCGTGAGCTGGTCGCGGCGGGCGTACCGGTGCTGGCCGAGACGCCGCCCGCGCCCGACCTGGCGGGGCTGCGGGCACTGTGGTCCGACGTGGGCGGCAGCGGTCTGGTGCAGGTCGCCGAGCAGTACCTGCTGATGCCGGGCCACGCCGCCCGGCTGGCGCTGGTCCGCGCGGGGGTGCTCGGTGAGCCGACCTCGGTGCAGATCTCGTCGACCCACCTCTACCACGCGGTCTCGCTGATCCGTGGCCTGCTCGGTGTCGGGTACGACGCCGCCGAGGTGAACGCGCGCGCCTTCGTCGCGCCGCTGGCCAACCCGCTGTCGCCGGCCGGCTGGAGTGGCGACGACACCCCGCAGCAGATGTCCACCACCCTCGCCACCATCGACTTCGGCGGGCGGATGGGCCTGTACGACTTCACCGACAACCAGTGGTGGAATCCGCTGCGCGGCCGCCGGCTCGTGGTCCGGGGCTCGCGCGGTGAGCTGGTGGACGACAGCGTCGTCCGGCTGGTCGACCCGACCACGCCGGTGGAGTCGTCCCTCATTCGGCGACAGACGGGTCTGGACCTCAATCTGGAAGGGCTCGACCTGAAGCACATCAGCTTCGACGGCGAGGTCGTCTACCGGAACCCGTTCGTCGGCAGTGGGATGTCCGACGACGACATCGCGGTGGCTGACATCCTGGTCCGCGCCGGCGCGTGGGCGCGGGACGAGGGACCCGCGCCGTACCCGCTGGCCGAGGCCTGCCAGGACCATCTGATCAGCGTCGCCATCGAGGAGTCGGTACGCACCGGAGCGCCGGTGGTCACCACCAGGCAGGCGTGGGCGGGGTAGCCCTCGGCGCACCGTCGGCGGCCGAAATCGCGCTTCCACCACGCCTGCCGAAATCCATACGCTCGTGCCCATGACGGGGATGGAAGCGACCTGGCCCAGGCATCGGCTCTGGCGCTGGGGATTGATCGGGTTGGTGGTCGTCGCGGTGGCGGTGGCGCTCTATCCACCGGCGCACTTCTGGGGGCCACGGCCCTACCGGCATCCGGACGGCCTCTTCGGCGCGACCCGGGGCGACTTCGAGGACGACATTCTGCCGCACTACCAGGTCAGCCTGCCGTGTGATGTGGACGGTCTCCGGTACGCCAACACCGAGGACGTGACCGGGCCGATGGGCGAGCTGTACCTGCGCTTCCGCACGTCGCCGGGGTGCCTGGACCGGATCCTGGGCGGCTGGGCGGCGGACCCGGCGCAGCCGGCGACGATGGCGCCCACCGACCCCGGGTTCCCGATGCCGGCCTCGGCCATCCCGGACACCGTCGGATGGCGCTTCGAGGCGGATTCGTACCAGGTGTACCGGCGCGCCGGGGACGTCGTGACGGGGTCGGTGGTGGCGCTGCGTGACGGCAGG
This sequence comes from Micromonospora sp. WMMD1120, assembly GCF_029626235.1. Taxonomy (NCBI): domain Bacteria; kingdom Bacillati; phylum Actinomycetota; class Actinomycetes; order Micromonosporales; family Micromonosporaceae; genus Micromonospora; species Micromonospora sp. WMMD1120. The sequence goes on from NZ_JARUBO010000005.1 coordinate 2,855,773, forward strand.
CGGGTGACCGTCCACCTCATCGCCCGGTACGCGCACTGACGCGGCGGTCCCGTCGGGGTCGGGTGGGTCCACCCGACCCCGGGGACGTCACGGCTTCCAGGAGCCGGCGGTCGTGGACCGGTGCCGGTACTCCAGCGCGCCGGCCGTGTCGGGCACGTCGAAGACCACGCTGCCGGTGCGCCGGGCGCCGGCGGTCAGGCTCTTGGTGGCGGGCATCGGCTTGCCGCAGCCGGAGGAGGCCGCGCCGGTGGCCCTGGTCCTGGTGCCGTCGGTGGCGACCCACTGGAACGCGGTCGGGGTCGCCGGGGCGGTCCCCTTGGTGACCTCCACCGTGACGTCGGCGATCAGGTACACGCCCTCGTCGGGCTTGTCGCCGGAGGACCTGCAGGGTTTGGTGGCGCTGCGGAACTTCGTCACGGTGATCTCGATGGTGCCCTCGTCGCCGTTCACGACGAGGGTGTCGCCGGGCGACAGGTCACGGCCGTCGTGGCTGGCCGGTGGTGGCGTCGACGGGCGGGTGTTGGACCGGGCCGGCCCGACGGCCAGGGTCGGGTCGGGGTCGGGCAGCGCCTCGCTGACAGTGGTCGGGGCCGGGTGCGCGCTCAGCACGACCGCCACGATGGCGCCGGCGCTGGCGAGCAGGGTGAGGACGGCCGCGCTGACCGCGACCGCCACCGTCCGCCTGGCGTTGCTGGCCTCCGCCGGCTGCGGTGCGCTGATCGGACGGCCCACGGAACCGGGCACCCGATCGCCGCCGCCGGTGTCCGGGAACCCCTCCGCTGTCGCGTACGCCGCGCCCGAGAACGGCGGGTGCGGTGTCGTCGTGAGTGGACCGGTCGACGGTTGCTGGAGGTCCTGCGGCCCGGCGGAGGGCTGGGGGTGGGTCACCGTACTCCTTGACGCCTCAATACGTGCGGTGCGGGAACCAGTCGACGTTACCGTGGGTGGCGGACCGGCCGTTCGCCGCGCCCGTGGGCGCCCACCATCGACGCGGATGCGGGGGACAGGTCACCGAGGCGTCAGCGCCGCCGCGGTGCGGACCAGCCCGTCGGTGACCACGAACCGGCCGGTGATCGACGCCGGTGGGTCCTCGATCACCGCGGCGTCCACCCGGGCCGGTGCGATCGAAGCGGTGAACGTGCCGCTGTCCGGGTCGAGTCGCAGGAGGGCGTCGTGAAAGCCCAGCCAGCTCTCGACGAGCGGGTACCACACCTTGTAGACGGTTTCCTTCGCACTGAACACGACGATCGGCCAGTGGACCCCGCCCGGTAGCCGTGCGCAGTCGGCCTCCTCCTCGGGCAGCAGCACGAGTCGGCGTACCCCCGGATTGATCTCGCGGTGCTGCTCGGCGTCCATCCCGACGGACCGGATGTGGGTGGTGTGCGCCGCGGCGGCGGCGCAGTAGCCGGTGGTGTGGGTGATCGCACCGACCACGCCGGCCGGCCAGACCGGCGCGCGGTCGGCGGCGGCCGGCACGGCGGTCGGCGGCAGGCCGAGGTCGGTCAGCGCCCGGCGGGCGCAGGCCCGGCCCGCGGTGAAGTCCCGCCGACGGGTCTGCGCGGCCCGCTCGCCGAGACATGCCTGCTCAGCGGGGAGCAACTCGCCGGTCCAGTCGGCCGGCCCGGCGACGGCCACCGCGACCGTCGGCGGCAGCAGGTCACGCATCGTGTCGAGCTACCGGCCGGTAGGAATGGCGCATGCGGTCAACCGTCAACTTTCCGACTCTCACGACCGGTGAAAGTACCGCAAAGATGTAACACCGGAGGGACGCGTAGCGCTCTCCCTGATGGCTCCGGGGGGACCACCATCAACACTGGCCGGCACGGCAGTCGGCAGTCCCGAGGACTATCTGGAAGGACGTGCGATGACCGATGGTGCGGAACGGTCGGGCGTGCTGGCTGACGACCACGCCCCGAAGACCCCCTGCTGGAGCTGTGGCTCCTGCGGTGACGAGTGGCCGTGCGCGACGAAGCGCACCCGGCTGCTGGCGGAGTATGGCGGTGACCGGGCGATGCTCAGCGTCTACCTGGGCTCCTGCCTGGCGGCCGCCACCGAGGATCTGCGTGCCGCACCGGTGATGTCGCTCCAGAACCGCTTCATCGGCTGGTTGCCCCGCGGCTCCCGGCGCGCCTGAACGGTTGGTGGCCCCACCCGGAGGGCGGGGCCACCAACGCGCCGGTGCCGGTCGACGGGGTCAGCGTCCGGCGGGCGTTCAGCGCCGCCGGGGCCGCCGGGTCAGCCCGAAGCCGAACACGCCGGCCACCGCGGCGAGCACGCCGCCGATGGCGGTCCAGACCCAGCGCGAGCCCAGATCCGGCAGCCAGCCCGTCAGCGCGTCGCCGTCGTCGTCGGCCTCCGGGTCCACCGGGGGTACGGCGTCGAGCACGGTGCCCGCCCTGGTGTTCGCCACCAGCGGGGCGGCCAGCTCGCCGTCGTCGGCCGATGCGCCCCGGTCGGCGATGGTGCCGACCAGCAGGTCCACGTCGATCGGCGCGCCGAGGTCCGGCTCCGGCAGGTCGGTCACGGAGAGTCGGATCACGTACGAGCCGGGCAGCGGATCGGCCGACCACGGCTCGGCCCACGGCCGGACCTCGCGCAGCGTGCAGCCCAGCGCCACCGTCGACGCCTTCGCGTCCACCGTCGGGGTCTGCGCCCCGGCCGTGCACGCCTGGCGTCGGCGCAGCCCGTCGAAGACGTCGACGGTCCAGGTCGACGCGCCACTGCGCCCCTTGGGGAAGGTGATGGTGGCGGCGATCTCGTGCACCTGGCCGGCCTTGGCCGGGAACGACCAGTACAGGTGGTCGCCGATCGAGGCGTCCACCCGTACCGGCTGTCCGGGGGTGATCGGGGTGGCGGTGAGGAACGACGTACCGGCGCGGGTCACCGGCGTGGCCCCCGGGGAGGGCGTCGGGGCGGCGAGGGCCGCAGTGGCGGTCGGGGCGGCGAGGGCCGCAGTGGCCGCTGGGGCGGCGAGGGTCGCCGGGAGCGCCACGCTCCCGCCGACGGCGAGCAGCGCCGTCAGGGACCGGACCAGTGGGGTACGCATCAGTTCTCCCTCCAGGTGGCGACCCACCAGCGGGTGAGCAGGCCGGCGAGCAGGCCGGTGAGCAGCCCGGCGATGGTGAGCAGGGCGAGCAGCACCCACCCGCGACCGAGGTCCGGGCCGTCCGGCGCGGGGGCGGCGGCGACCACGTCGATGGTCAGCTCGACCGGCATGCCCGGAGTCGCCGCGGTGCCGGTACGCGGGGCGAACGAGTTGCTCACCACCAGGCAGACGGTGGTCGGCTCGACGACCGGCGCGGGACTCTCGTCGGTCTGCTCGGCGTCCTCGTCGTCGGCGCTGGCCGACCAGCGCAGCCCGGCGGAGAGCACGTCGGCCCGTCCGCTGCCGGCGTCCGCGCCACGGACGAGTTCCCGACCGTCCGCCGCGGTGGCCCGCAGCAGCACCCCGTAGTCCCGGCTCACCGGCCGGTCCAACGCCATGCTGACCGACGCCCGCAGCTCCTGCCCGGGGCGGATCGGCACACGGTAGTAGCGGTGCTCGGAGAACGCCTCGCGGTCGGCGTACACACCGGGGGCGAGCAGCGGCGCGGAGTCGCAGGCGTTCGCGCCGCCGACGACGGTGGGCGCCCGGGTGTGGGTGTCGCCGGCCCGCTCGACGAGCTGTTTGATCCGGCCGGTCAGCTCCTCGGCGCTCTGCGCGGCGGTGTAGGTGCCGCCGGTCGCGCCGGCGATGCAGAGCAGTTGCCGGCGGACCTTCTCGTCCGGGGCCAGCCCGAGGGTGTCGACGACCAGGCTGGTGCCCTGGGCGGCCAGTTCACGGGCCACCTCGCACGGGTCCGGCGGGGCGCAGGTGTCCTCGCCGTCCGTGATCAGCACGATCCGGCGGGTTGTCGCTCCGGTGCCCAGGTCCTGCGCGGCGGCGCGCAGCGCCAGGCCGACAGGCGTGAACCCGGTTGGTCGCAACGTCGCCACCGCGGCCTTGGCCGCGGACCGGTCCACCGGACCGACCGGCACGATCTGCTGGGTGTCCTGGCAGCCGACCTTCTTGTCCTTGCCCCGGTAGGTGGCGCCGAGCACCCGGATGCCGAGCTGGGTCTCCGCGGGCAGCGCGTCCACGACCTCGTTGAACGCCTGCTGGGCGACCGAGATCCGGCTACGTCCGTCGATGTCGGCGGCGCGCATCGACCCGCTGACGTCGAGTACCAGCTCGACCCGGGGCGGTTCCGGCGCCGGCTCCTCGTCGGCGCGTGCCGGAGCGGGCCCGGCCAGCGCGGTGGTCGCCAGCAGTCCGACGAGGACGGCCGTCGATCGTCTGTAGTTGATCACGGCCCGCAGTGTAGTGAGATCCACTTTGGATGATCACGTGGGTGGTGGCGGTCGGCTCAGGCCCTCCCGGCGGGTCGGTGACCGCCGCTGGCCCGCCGGTTCCGCGCGCTGGGTCCATGCCGGGTCACCGAGGGTCAACTGCAAAAGGCAAGTTGCTGGCCCGGCCACCATCCGTCGGAAATCTGACCCAAGTCGACCCGTTGTGCCGGTGGTGCACGGTGGTTAAGCTCTTCATGCGCGCCCCAATCGCCCGCTTCCCCCGTGGCAGGCGATCGGGGCGCGCGTCTATGTCTGAAAGGGGGCCCGCACGCTTCGAAGCGTCCGGGCCCCCTTTCGTGGCGGTGCGTCGCCCTATATCCACCGACCGTCGAGCCACATCCGGGACAGCCAGTCCGAGTACGGGATGACCTTGCCGACGAAGATCGGGTAGAAGTACGCGAAGCAGAGCCCGACCAGCAGCACGTACGCCCCCGCCGCGATGCTGCCGACGAGTCGACGTTCGTAGCTCGGGTCGCCCGGCACCAGCCGGGTCACCTCGCCCACGTCCCCGCCGTCCGGCGCGATCAGCGCCCCCAGCACGTACACCACGGCCAGCACCAGGAACGGCACCACCGGAGCGGCGTAGAACGAGAACATCGTGCGGCCGTCCAACGCGAACCAGAACCACGGCAGCAGCCCGGCGGCCACGGCGAGCAGGATCGCACCGGCCCGCCAGTCCCGGCGGGCCACGCCCAGCCAGACCAGCGCCGCCAGGGCGGGCAGGAACGACCACCAGAGCAGCGGGGTGCCCAGCAGCAGGACCTCGGAGGCGCAGGTCGGCGCGCCGCACGCGCCGTCGCTGGCGTAGTGGAACGCCACCGGTCGACCCAGCAGCAGCCATTGCCACGGCCACGACTGGTACTTGTGCGCGTCGTCGAGCTGGGCGTGGAAGCCGTACGCCGCCCGGTGGTACTCCACCAGGTTGATCAGCGGGCCGATCACCGGCCGGTCGCTGAGCGGGGCGCCCGGGTAGGCCGACGCGAGCCGGTAGTAGCCGTCGTCGGTGATCAGCCAGCCCGACCAGGTGGCGAGGTAGGTGCCCACCATGAGCACGCCGGCGAGCACCAGCCAGGGCAGCTCGTCGACAACGGTGTCCCGCCAGGGGCGGCGGACCCCGGCCGAGCGGCGTACGCCGACCTCCCAGAGGATCACCAGCAGCGCGAACACGGGCACGAAGTAGAGGGCGCTCCACTTCACCGCGCAGGCGCAGCCGATCAGCACACCGGCCGCCAACCGCCACCAGGGCCAGGTGCGCCAACCGGTCGGCGGTCGGCCGGCGCGGCCGGGCCGGCTCGGGTCGAGCCCGTCGTCCAGCGCCCGCGCCCACCGGCGACGGCGGGCGTCCCGGTCGAGCACCAGCGCGCCGAACGCGGCCAGCACGAAGAAGAGCAGGAAGATGTCGAGCAGCGCGGCGCGGGACAGCACCAGGTGGAAGCCGTCCAGGGCGAGCAGCAGGCCGGCCGCGCAGCCCAGCACCGTCGAGCGGAACATCCGCCGGCCGATGCGGACCAGCAGCAGCACCGACAGCGTGCCGATCACCGCCGCCGAGAAACGCCAGCCGAACTCCGGCGCGGTGGTCATCAGGTGCCCGGGGACCGAGACCTTGGAATCCGCGTCCTGGTAGCCGAAGGCCCACTCGCCGATGCCGATCAGCCACTTGCCCAACGGCGGGTGCACCACGTACGACGGGACGTTGTCCTTGTAGTTCCACTCCACGCCTCGGCTGATCAGCCCGTAGGCGTCCTTGGCGTAGTACGTCTCGTCGAAGATCTTGCCCTTCAGGTCGGACAGCCCGACGAAGCGCAGGATCGCCGCGATGGCCACCACGACCGCCGTGGCCAGCCAGGAGTAGCGGTCGGCCTGGGTGTCGACGGTGGCGAACCGTCGCCGGACCGCGGCGCTCAGGCCGCCGCCGCCGTCGGCGCGCGGCGCCTCCGGCACCTCCGGACCAGGGCTGCTCCCGGCGGTCACCGCGACCGTCTTGGCAGGATCGGCGCTCGGGCTCTGCGCTGTCGACGCACTCGTCACCCGGCGATCGTAGGCTGCCAGGATGGTCGACGGCGTCTGTCGTCCCTGATACCGGTATTCGCAATCAACGAGGGAGACGAATCCGTGGGTGAAATGTCCGAAGCTGGGCGCCTGATCCTGCTCGGTGCCCCGCTCGGCAACCCCGCCGACGCCTCGGCCCGGTTCCGCGAGGTCTTGACCAACGCGGACGTGGTCGCGGCCGAGGACACCCGCCGGCTCACCCGGCTGGCCCGCGATCTCGACATCACCGTCGGCGGCCGGATCGTCTCCTACTTCGAGGGCAACGAGGAGCGCCGCACCCCCGAGCTGGTCGAGGTCATCCTCGGCGGGTACGTGGTGGCGCTCGTCACCGACGGCGGAATGCCCAGCGTCTCCGACCCCGGCTACCGGCTCGTCCGCGCCGCGTTGGACGTCGGGGCGCCGGTCACCGTCGCCCCCGGGCCGAGCGCGGTCACCACCGCGCTGGCGGTCTCCGGGCTGCCCTGTGACCGGTTCTGCTTCGAGGGCTTCCTGCCCCGTACCCCCGGCGGCCGTCGGTCGCGGCTGCGGGCGCTCGCCGCCGAGGAGCGCACCCTCGTCTTCTTCGAGGCGCCGCACCGGATCGGGGCGACGCTCACCGACCTGGCCGACGCGTTCGGCGCGGACCGGCCGGCCGCCCTCTGCCGCGAACTCACCAAAACCTACGAGGAGGTGGTCCGCCGCCCGCTCGGCGAGCTGGCCCGGTGGGCCGTCGAGGGCGAGCCGCGCGGCGAGATCACACTGGTGGTGGCCGGCGCCCCGGCGACCGCCGCCGAACGCCCCGACGACGACACCCTGCGCGCGGCAGTGGCCGAGCGGGAGGCCGCCGGCCGCTCCCGCCGCGACGCCATCACCGACGTCGCCACCGAGTACGCGCTGCGTCGCCGGGACGTCTACACGATCGTGCACAGCTGACCGGAGCTGCCCGGCCAGGTCGGGGCGGGATCACCAGGCGGCGATCAGAAAGCCGACGGTGATCAACACCGGTCCGCTGACGGCGGCGACCACCGCCCAGCGGCGGTGCCGGCGACCGGGCAGCCTTGCCGACCCGGTGCACCGGACGATGCCGGCGGTGCAGCCGAGCACCACCAGCAGGCCGGGCAGCCAGCGCAGATGCCGGCTCACGCCGACGTCGGCGTACGCGGTGCCGCTGTCCGCGCCGATCATCCCGGCCGGCAGCGACGTGCCGGCCACGTCCGCTCCGGCGGGCACGCCGGTGACCCGCACGCCGTGCGCGACGAACCGGCCGTCGTCCGCCAGGAAGGTCCCCCGGCACCGCTGGGTCAGCCCGTCGCTGGTGCAGTCGTCGAGCACCACAGCGCCCGCTCGGGCGTGCCCGACCGCCAGCCAGAACGGGCCGGCGCTGACCCAGGCGAAGAAGGCGGTGGCCAGGGTCAACCCCACCAGCGCGGCGAGGCCGGGCAGCGGGTCCGGCGGTGGGGTCGGCCGGGAGCGCGCCCCGCGCCACGGCAGGCGGAAGCGGCGCTCCCGCCTCGGCGCGGTCTCCGTACGCACCGGGGTGCCGTCCCAGTGGACCTGCTCGATCGGCGCCCAGAAGACCACGCCGTCGTCGTCCTGCGGGTCGCCGTCCGGCCGGTGCGGCTCCGGTCGGCGCTTCTGCTGGCGTACGGGCACCCGGCGGGGCACCGCGTCGACCGGCGCTCCGGTGGTCGGCTCCACCTCGACGGCCGCCCCGGTCGGCTCCACCCCGGCAGTCGCCGTGCCGGCCGGTGGGCTCGACGTACCCGGCCGGGTCGGGCTGGGTACCGGCGCCGTCGGGGTCGGTCGGGCCGGGGTGGGTGTCGGGGCGACCGGCGTGGGCCGGGCCGGCGTGGCGGACCTCCCGGCCGGTGTGGGGCGTTGGTCGCTCGGGTCGTCGCCGGGCACCGGCCGGGGTTGTGGGGCGACCCCGGTGACCCGGGGCGCGGCGACGTCGGGCCCGGGATCGTCGTCGATCGCCGGCCCGGTGGGGCGGTCGTCCTGGTCCCGCGCCGCTGGTCTGCCCGTCACGAGGTTCATTGCACACCGGCCCGGGGGCCGGAACGGGCAGGTGGGCCGCGTGTCGGCGACAAATCGGACCATCGGGCGGGATCGGCGGGCCGGTCCGCCGGTCCGGCACCCCCTATTGGTTCGCCGACGCCCCGGGCGGGTCACTAGGCTTGCTGCTCATGAGTCACGTTCTCGCGGCGGTGGCCTGGCCGTACGCCAACGGCCCCCGCCACATCGGCCACGTCTCCGGTTTCGGCGTTCCCTCCGACGTCTTCGCCCGGTACATGCGGATGGCCGGCCACGACGTGCTCATGGTCTCCGGCACCGACGAGCACGGCACCCCGATCCAGGTGCAGGCCGACGCCGAGGGGGTGACCCCGCGCGAGCTGGCCGACCGGTACAACAGGGTGATCGTCGAGGACCTGCACGGCCTCGGTCTGTCGTACGACCTGTTCACCCGCACCACCACCCGCAACCACTACACGGTGGTGCAGGAGTTGTTCGAGGGGATGCACCGCAACGGCTACATCGTGTCGAAGACCACCATGGGCGCGATCTCCCCGTCCACCGGCCGCACCCTCCCGGACCGCTACATCGAGGGCACCTGCCCGATCTGCGGCTACGAGAGCGCCCGTGGTGACCAGTGCGACAACTGCGGCAACCAGCTCGACCCGATCGACCTGATCAACCCGAAGTCGCGGATCAACGGGGAGACGCCGAAGTTCGTCGAGACCGAACACTTCTTCCTGGACCTGCCCGCCCTGGCCGACGTGCTGCGGCAGTGGCTGGACACCCGGGAGGGGTGGCGGCCCAACGTGCTGCGGTTCTCCCGCAACCTGCTCGACGACCTCCAGCCCCGGGCGATCACCCGCGACCTGGAGTGGGGCGTGCCGATCCCGCTGGAGGGCTGGCGCGACCGGCCGGACAAGCGGATCTACGTCTGGTTCGACGCGGTGGTCGGCTACCTGTCCGCCTCGATCGAGTGGGCCCGCCGCTCCGGCGACCCGGAGGCCTGGCGCAGGTGGTGGTCCGCCGACGGTCAGGGCAAGGACGCCCAGTCCTACTACTTCATGGGTAAGGACAACATCGTCTTCCACTCGGTGATCTGGCCGGCGCTGCTCTCCGGATACTCCGGCGAGGGCTCCCGCGACGGCGAGCCGGGCGAGCTGGGCCGACTCAACCTGCCCACCGAGGTGGTCTCCAGTGAGTACCTGACCATGGAGGGGCGCAAGTTCTCCTCGTCCCGCAAGGTGGTCATCTACGTCCGGGACTTCCTGGAGCGCTACGACGCCGACGCGTTGCGCTACTTCATCGCCGCCGCCGGCCCGGAGAGCACCGACACCGACTTCACCTGGGCCGAGTTCCTCCGCCGTAACAACGACGAGCTGGTCGCCGGCTGGGGCAACCTGGTCAACAGGTCCGTCTCGATGGCGGCGAAGAACTTCGGGGCCATCCCACCGGTCGACCCGGCCGGGCTCACCGAGGCCGACGAGGCCCTGCTGGCGGTGGCCCGGGCCGGCTTCGGCACGGTCGGCGACCTGATCGGCCGGCACCGGCAGAAGCAGGCCATCGGCGAGGCGATGAGGGTGGTCGCCGAGGCCAACAGATACCTGTCCGAGCAGGCGCCGTGGAAGCTCAAGGCCGAGGCGGACAAGCCCCGGATGGGCACCATCCTGCACGTCGCCCTCCAAGTGATCAGCGACGCCAACACGCTGCTCACCCCGTTCCTGCCGCACTCCGCGCAGCAGGTGCACGAGCTGCTGGGCGGCACCGGCGTGCACGCGCCGATGCCGGTCATCGAGCAGGTCGACGACCTCGACGGCGGCCCGGCGTACCCGGTGCTGACCGGCGACTACACGGTCGGCGCGCGGTGGGAGTCGGTGCCGATCGAGACGGGGCGCCCGCTGTCCGCGCCCAAGCCGGTGTTCCGCAAGCTCGACGCGTCGATCGTCGACGAGGAACTGGCCCGACTGGCCGGCTGACCGCACGGCGCTCTCCCGGACCCCGTCCGCGAGAGCCAGCGCGGCGGCCGGGCCTCCGGCCGCCGCGCGCCGTCACATCGCGTACCGCGTGTCCATCACCTGGTCGTCGGTCACCTCGGCGCCCGGCGCCCAGGACTCGTAGATGCCCCGCTCCTGGCACTGCGCTCCGGTCGCCGTGACGCTGTCCGGGTTCGGGTGGCGCAGTCGCATCCGCAGCCAACCGGCCTCCTCCCGCAGCACCAGGCACGGCACCCCCCGCCACCGGGCGAACCGGAGCCGCCGGGCCACCGCGTCCACCGGGTAGCGGGCCGCCCGGGTCATCGCCAGCACCCGGAACCCGCCGGGCAGGTCGGCCACGGCCTCGTACTCCTCGTCGCCGTATCTGCCGACCAGTTGGGTGGAGCGCGGCGCGTCGGCGTTCGGCACGTACTCCTGGTCCGGGGAGATGCCCGGCACCCCGGCCAGCAGGTGCCGCCACTGCGGGCCCACCATCCGCAGCCACCCGCGCTGCTCGGCCTGGTAGGTGTAGAGCACCACCTCGATGCCCTGGGCCGGGTAGGCGACCAGTGTGGCGTTCGCCGGCATCGGCAGGTCGGCGAAGTCCCTGGTGACGAACTCCGGGATGAGCTGACCGTTGCTGGGCACGAACCCCGTGCCGAGCACCGGCGCGCCGAGCCGGTCCCGGGGCGCGAGAGCGGTCAGGCCACGGTGCGCCGCGCCCGCCGGCACGTCGTAGTCACCCGGGTCGGACGCGCGCCAGCGCAGCGCGTACGCCACGTCGGAGCCCTCCCGACCCACGTCGCCGTCGGTCCGCAGCACCGTCGTCGCCGCCGGCGTACGCAGGTGTGCCACGTCGTGTTCGCGGAAGCAGAAGCCGTGCGGCAACCAACCCCGGACGTATCCGGACAGCTGCTGGGCCGAGAGCACCTTCAGCATCCGGGTGCCCCTGCGGACCACCGCCGACGCGCGCGCCATCGCCAGGGTCGGGTCGTTCGCCGCGGCCGGTTGCTGGCTGAGCTGGTGCAGGTGCGCCCACCCGCGCTCGCGGTGCGCCGGCACCAGCAGCGGCGCCTCCGGCTCGTCGGCTGGTTCGGTCGCCCCGTGCACCGCTGTCACCTCGGTGACGTGTACGAACCGACGCCACGGCAGGGCGCTGCCCGGGCGGGGCGCCCACTCGAAACCGTCCACCTCGTCCGCGCTGAACAACTCGTACGCGGCCCCGCGGGCGATCTCCTCGGCCGGGTAGACGCCCCCGGCGTACGCCACGCGCAGCCCGGTCCGCTCGTCGGCGGTCCCGCCGACCTCCGGGGTGACGCTCACGCCGTCACCTCCTCCGTCGGCAGCGGGCTCGCTCACCGGCGACGGTAGAGTCGCGCGGCGTAGTCGAGGTGAACGTCGGGTGGCGGGCAGATGGACAGGCCCGGTGTGTGATGCTGTCGCTGATGAGCGAGCCCACTGAGTCCCGCCGCGAGCGGGCCGCGCGACGGGCCGGAGAGTTTCCGCCCGCCCCCGAGCCGCTGCCCCGCCCGGTGCTGGACAGCCACACGCACCTGGACATCACCGTCAGCGAGGCCGGCGTGCCCGGCGGCGGGCCGGCCGACGATCCGGTCGCCACGGCGATCGCGGTGGCCACCGGGGTCGGCGTGGACCGGCTGGTCCAGGTGGGCGTGGACGTCGCCTCCTCACGGTGGGGGGCGAAGACCGCCGACGAGTACCCGGCCGTGCTGGCCACAGTGGCCCTGCACCCGAACGAGGCTCCCCGGTTGGCCGACCTGGACGAGGCGCTGCGGGAGATCGAGTCGCTCGCTGCCCGGGACCGGGTCCGGGGCATCGGCGAGACCGGCATGGACTTCTTCCGGACCGGCGACGAGGGGCGTGCCGCGCAGGAGGAGAGTTTCCGGGCGCACATCGCCATCGCCAAGCGGTACGACAAGACGCTCGTCATCCACGACCGGGACGCGCACGCCGACGTGCTGCGGATCCTCGACGACGAGGGCGCTCCCGACCGGGTGGTGCTGCACTGCTTCTCCGGCGACGCCGACTTCGCCCGGGAGTGTGTTCGCCGGGGCTACCTGTTGAGCTTCGCCGGCACCGTCACCTTCGGCAGTGCCGCCGCGCTGCGCGAGGCCGCCGCGCTGACCCCGGTGGACCAACTGCTGGTGGAGACCGACGCCCCGTATCTCACCCCGATGCCGCATCGCGGCCGGCCGAACGCCTCGTACCTGATCCCGCTGACCGTCCGCGCGCTCGCCGCGACCACCGGCAGCGACCTGGACGAGCTGTGCGCTGCCATTTCCGCCACCGGTGACCGGGTCTTCGGCCCGTGGTGAGCCCGGCCCGCCGGTCGGCATCGACCCCGTCGCTACGCTGGCGGGCATGACCGGTCTCCTCGGCCCGGCGGAGATCCGGGAACTCGCCGCCCGGCTGGGCGTCGCGCCCACCAAGAAGCTGGGCCAGAACTTCGTGCACGACCCGAACACCGTGCGTCGGATCGTCACCGCCGCTGGCCTGACCCCCGACGACGTGGCGCTGGAGGTGGGCCCGGGGCTCGGCTCGTTGACGGTGGGGCTGTTGCCGGTCGCCGGGCACGTGCACGCCGTGGAGATCGATCCGGTGCTCGCCGGGGCGCTGCCGGAGACCGCCGCGCGGCACGCCGGGGCCGACGCGGCCCGGCTCACCGTGCACCAGGCCGACGCGCTGCGTGTCGACGCCGCCGAACTGGCCGATCCGCCACCGACGGCGCTGGTGGCGAACCTGCCCTACAACGTGGCGGTACCGGTGGTGCTGCACCTGCTCGCCGTGCTGCCCACCCTGCGCCACGGCCTGGTGATGGTGCAGAAGGAGGTCGCCGACCGGCTCGTCGCCGGTCCCGGCTCCAAGGTGTACGGCATCCCGTCGGTCAAGCTCGCCTGGTACGCCCAGGCCCGCAGCGCCGGTCGGGTGCCGCCGAACGTGTTCTGGCCGGTGCCCAACGTCGACTCGGGTCTGGTCTCCTTCGCCTGTCAGGAGCCACCCCGCGGCGACGTGTCCCGGGAACGGGTCTTCGCTGTGGTGGACGCGGCGTTCGCGCAGCGCCGCAAGACGTTGCGCGCCGCGCTGGCCGGCTGGGCCGGTGGCGCGGACCGGGCCGCCGAGGCGCTCACCGCCGCCGGTGTGGACCCCGGCGCCCGCGGGGAGTCGCTGACCGTCGAGCAGTTCGCCGCCATCGCCGCGTCGGCCCCGGTCGGTACGACGGCCGCGAAGTAGGCTGACGCCGTGCCCGCCGAGGAGGTGTACGAATGACCGCGCAGCCGATCGAGCCCGCCGCCCACGGGATGTGGAGTCCGGACCCCGTCCGGCAGCGGCTGGCCAACCACACCATCGAGGACGTGCTGGCCCTGCCGGACGACGCCCCCCGCGTCGAGCTACGTGACGGAGTCCTCGTCGTGGTCCCCTCGCCCACCTTTGGCCATCAGAACATCGGCAACCTGTTGTGGATGTGGCTGCGACAGCACGCGCCGGACGAGCTGACGCCCGCCACCGCCGTCGGGGTGGCGATCAACTACCGGAACACCCTCGAACCCGACGTGGTCCTGTTGAAGCGTCCGGTGGCGGTCGACCATCACTATTTTGAGGCCGAGCAGGTCGTGCTCGCCGTCGAGGTCGTCTCGCCCGGCACCCGACGTCGGGACCGGTTGGAGAAGCCGGCGGACTACGCCGACGCCGGTATCCGGCACTACTGGCGGATCGAGCAGAATCCGGTGCACGTGTACGCGTACGACCTGGTCGACGGCCGGTACGAACTGGCTGCTGACTCTGCCGAGGAGCTGATCGTGGCCAAGCCGTTTGACATCCGCCTGCGCGTGCGGGACATCACCCCGTGACCGAGGCCTGGCGACCGGACGACGAGGACGAGCGACGGGGTGCCGTCGGGCCGGTGCGGGTCCGGGTGCCGGCGAAGGTCAACCTGCACCTCGGGGTGGGTCCGCTGCGCCGCGACGGCTACCACGAGCTGAACACGATCTACCACGCCATCTCGATCTACGACGAGCTGACCGCCCGCCGGGGTGACACCCTCGCCCTGACCATGGAGGGTGAGGGCACCGGCGAGCTGGCGCTGGACGACAGCAACCTGGTGATCCGTGCGGCACACGCCCTCGCCGGGTACGCGGGCGTGCTGCCGCACGCGCGACTGCACCTGCGCAAGCAGATCCCCCTCGCCGGTGGGCTGGCCGGCGGCAGCGCCGACGGGGCCGCCGCGTTGGTGGCCCTCGACGCGCTCTGGGGCACCGGGCTCTCCCGGGACGAGCTGGCCGGGATCGCCGCCGACCTGGGCTCCGACGTGCCCTTCCTGATCTACGGCGGCACCGCGCTGGGCACCGGCCGGGGCGAGGCGGTCAGCCCGGTGCTGGCCCGGCCCACCTCGTGGCACTGGGTGGTGGCGATCGCCGACGGCGGCCTCTCCACCCCGGCCGCCTACCGGGAGCTGGACCGGCTCCGCGACTCGGGCGCCGCCAGCGAGCCGTTGGGCAGCACCGACGCCCTGCTGGCCGCGCTGCGCCAGCGCGACCCCCGGGTGCTCGCCGGCACGCTCGGCAACGACCTGCACGATGCCGCGCTGACCATGCGTCCGGCGCTCGCCGACACGCTCAAGGCCGGGGAGGCGGCCGGGGCGCTCACCGGCATCGTCTCCGGCTCGGGCCCGACCTGCGTCTTCCTCGCCGCCAGCGCGGCCGACGCGGAGCGGATCGCCGCCGAGCTGAGCGCCGCGGGCGTGTGCCGGGAGGCGCGGGTCGCGCACGGTCCGGTCGCCGGGGCCCGGCTCGTCTGACCACCCGGCGCGTCGGTCGCCAGCGGGGCCGTGGGCACGCGGCGCGGGCTTCCGAGGTGTCCGCGTACCCTTGGGTCAGGCGTCCCGTGGTGCCCGCCGGCACCGGGACGCCTTGATCATGAAGGGTGGAACGTGGCGAACATCGTCAATCTGGACCGGGTGTCGAAGGGCTACGGGGCCGCCGGACGGCTGCTCACCGACGTGTCGCTCGGCCTGGACGACGCCGACCGGATCGGCGTGGTCGGCCTGAACGGCGCCGGCAAGTCCACCCTGCTGCGGCTGCTCACCAAGCAGGAGGAGCCGGACGACGGTCGGGTGACCCACCGCCGTGATCTGCGCGTGCTCTGGTTGCCGCAGCAGCTCACCCTCGCCCCGGACGCCACGGTGCGGGACGTGGTGCTCGGCACCGCCTGGCTCGCCGAGGGCATGGGCGCGGAGCACGAGTGGGCCGGCGACGCAGGGGTGCGGGCGATCCTCGACGGTCTGGGCATGCCGCACCTCGGCCTCGACCAGCCGGTCGGCCCGATGTCCGGTGGCGAACGACGCCGGGTGGCGCTCGCCGCGCTGCTCGTCCGCGACGCCGACCTGCTCATCCTCGACGAGCCCACCAACCACCTGGACGTCGGTGGTGTCGACTGGTTGGCCCGGCACCTGGTCGGCCGCAAGGGCGCCCTGGTCGTGGTCACCCACGACAGGTGGTTCCTGGACGCGGTCTGCACCACCACCTGGGAGGTCGCCGACCAGACCGTCCGTGCCTACGAGGGTGGCTTCGCCGCCTGGACGCTGGCCCGCGCGGAGCGGGAGCGCGTCGCCGCGGCCGTCGAGGCCCGCCGGCAGAACCTGCTCCGCAAGGAGATCGCCTGGCTGCGGCGGGGGCCGCCGGCCCGGACCTCCAAGCCGCAGTTCCGCATCGATGCCGCCAACGCGCTGATCGCCGACGTGCCGCCGCCGCGCGACACCATGTCGTTGCAGCGCATGGCCGTCTCCCGGCTGGGCAAGCAGGTGTACGAGCTGGAGGACGTCGAGCTGCACGCCGGGCCGAAGGAGATCCTGCGCGACCTCACGTGGCTGGTCGGCCCCGGTGACCGGATCGCCATTCTCGGCGCCAACGGCGCCGGCAAGACCACGCTGCTGCGGATGCTCGCCGGCATCACCCGCCCCGACGGCGGTCGCCTGCACACCGGGTCGACGGTGCGGCCGGCGTTCCTCTCCCAGGAGTTGGCCGAGCTGCCCGGGCACCTGCGGGTGCTGGAAGCCGTGGAGGAGGTCGCCCGCCGGGTCCAGCTCGGCGACCGGGAGGTGTCCGCCGCGCAGCTCGCCGAGGTGTTCGGCTTCGACGACCGCCGACTCTGGACGCCGGTCGGTGACCTCTCCGGCGGGGAACGCCGCCGGTTGCAGATGCTGCGGCTGCTCGCCGGCGAGCCCAACGTGCTGCTCTTCGACGAGCCGACGAACGACCTGGACACCGACACCCTCGCCGCGCTGGAGGACCTGCTCGACTCGTGGCCGGGCACGATCATCGTGGCCAGCCACGACCGTTACCTGATCGAGCGGGTCACCGACACCGCGTACGGAATGTTCGGCGACGGTCGGTTGGTGCACCTGCCGGGCGGGGTGGACGAGTACCTGGCGCGGACCGCGGAGCGGGCCGGCGCCACCCGGGGTGGCCCCAGCCAGGGCAGCGCGCCCACCGCTCCGACCGGCGGTGGCATGTCCGCCGCCGAGGTCCGGCAGGCCCGCAAGGAGCTGGTCCGGCTGGAGCGGCAGCTCGGCAAGCTCGACCAGCGCGAGGCGACGGTGCTCGACCAGCTCGCCGCGGCGGCCACCGACTACACCCGGGTCGCCGAGTTGGACGCCCAGCTCAAGGATCTGCGCGCCGAACGGGAGCGGATCGAGGAGAGCTGGCTGACCCTCGCCGAGGACCTGCCGGAGACCTGATCGACCGGCGCGCGTCCCCCCGGGGCCGCGTGCGGCAGCACACCGGCACATGCGAGACAATCGACGGCGACACTCACCTCACCGCGTTGGAGACACAGACATGCACACCCCCGTCAACCACCCCGCGCGACCGATCCACCGGGCGATCGGCGGGCTGACCGGTCTGTACCTGGTCGTCTTCGGCGTGCTCGGCATCATCACGAGCGCCGGCAACGAGATCCTCGCGCAGGACGACACCCGCGTCCTCGGTCAGGGCACCAACCTCGGCTTCTCGCTGCTCAGCGTGCTGATCGGGCTCGTCGTGCTGGTCGGTACGGCGCTCGGCCGCAACATCGACGTGGCCATCAACCAGTGGCTGGCGTACTCGCTGATGGTGATCGGCCTGGGCGGTCTGGCGTTCATCCGGACCGACGCCAACATCTTCAACTTCAGCGTCGTCACGGTGATGGTGGTGCTGTCGATCAGCCTGGTGCTGCTCGTCATCGGCATGTACGGCAAGGTCGGCACCGACGAGGAGGCCGAGGCGTTCCAGAAGGCTCGTCTCGTGCTCTGAGGGTTCTCTTCGGTTGCGGTGGTGGTTTTCGCCGGAGCCCGAGCTGCTCCGGGCGGTCAGGCCTGATCCCTGCGCAGCTCGGGCTCCGGCGAAAACCTGACCTGGTCCGGCCCTCGGCGGACCCTTCCGGGGTTGTGGTTTCTTCGGACAGTTGCCTCTGCCCTGGGTGACAATCCTCCTGAACCGGTCATTCAGGGGGTCTGGTTATGCCGCACTTTCCGGTCAATCATCCGGCACGGCCGCTCTACCGGGTGCTCTCCGGGCTGATCGGCGTCTACATTCTGGTCTTCGGCGTCTGGGGGGTCGCCGAGACGATCGGGGAACCACTCTTCGCCCGGAACAGCACCTGGGCCCTCGGGCTCCGGACCAACCTGGCGTTCTCGCTCGCCTCGGTGATCTTCGGGATCGTTCTGATCATCGGGGCGTCGCGGCGCACCAACCTCGGTCACTACATGAATCTCACCGCCGGCGCGGTGTTCCTCGTGACCAGCATCCTGATGATGTCGGTGCTGCAGACCGAGGCGAACTTCCTCAACTTCTCGATGTCGACGGTGATCGTGTCGATGTTGTTCGGGCTGATCCTGCTGGGCACCGGCCTCTACGACAAGGTCGGTCCACCGGAGCACGCCGAGGCGGAGCTGGACCGCCGCAAACACCCGGTGGCCGACGCGCACCGCCGCTGACTCCGGTCAGCGGCGGCGCGCCGTGATCAGCGTCGGCTTCGCCTCCAGGTGCGACAACCCGTTCCAGGCGAGGTTGACCAGGTGCGCCGCCACTGTCTCCTTGCGCGGCTTGCGCACCTCCAGCCACCAGCGCCCGGTGAGCGCCACCATCCCGACCAGCGCCTGCGAGTACAGTTCGGCGAGCTTCGGGTCGTACCCCCGGCTCTTGAACTCGGCGCCCAGGATGTGCTCGACCTGGTGTGCCACGTCGTTCATCACGCTGCTGAAGTTGGCGGTGCCGGACATCAGCGGTGACTCGCGGACCAGCACCCGGAAGCCGCTGGTCTCCTCCTCGATGTAGCCCAGCAGGGCCAACGCGGCCTGCTCCAGCAGCTCTCGGGGATGCCCGGCGGTGAGTGCCGTGGTGATCCGGTCGAGGAGGGCCCGGACCTCCCGGTCCACCACCACCGCGTAGAGCCCCTCCTTGCCGCCGAAGTGCTCGTACACGACCGGCTTGGAGACCTTGGCGCGGGCCGCCACCTCCTCGATGGAGGTGGCGTCGAAACCGCGCTCGGCGAAGAGTTGCCGACCTGTCGCGATCAACTGCTCGCGTCGTTGGGCAGCGGACATGCGTACCCGGGAGGTGGTCTTGGGTTTGGCCGCCGGCGTCGTTCGCCGGGCGCCGACACCTGCGCTGTCCCCGTCGTTGACCTGGGGCATGTCGCCGCCTTGCTGGCGCTCGGTGACGCCCTGCCGTGGAATGGTGCCTTCGCTGTGCCCGTTCACGTCGTCGCCTCACTGACAGGCGGTCCGGCCGCCCTGCCGCGCCGTTCGACCGTGCCCGGATCGGACCCGGCTCCCCGTCCGCCGAGCCGTCCGGTCCCCCCGCGTGGCTCGGTCATCCGGTCATCCTGCCAGGCGGCATCCGCCTGCACCGCCCGGTTTAGCGGGGTGCGACCGGCTTCACCAGCTTGGCGGCGAGGCGCTCGGGCTTCGGCCAGCGCACCTGCGTCGCCGCGCCCGTCTTCTCGAACAGCCAGATCACCCGGGCGGAGATGTCCACCTGACCGCGCAGGACGCCGTGCCGGGCGCTGGTCGGGTCGGCGTGGTGCAGGTTGTGCCAGCTCTCACCGAACGACAGGATCGCCAGCGGCCAGAAGTTCGACGCGCGGTCGCCCTGGCGCATGGCGAACGGACGCTCACCGTAGACGTGGCAGACCGAGTTGATCGCCCAGGTGACGTGGTGCAGCAGGCCGATGCGGACCAGACCGGCCCAGAAGAAGGCGGTCAGCGCGCCCTGCCAGGACCAGGTCACCAGGCCGCCGATCAGCGCCGGGCCGAGCAGCGACACGGCCACCAGCATCGGGAAGAGGCGGTCCACCCGGCTGATGTCCCGGTCGGCGATGAGGTCGGGCGCGAATCGTTCGCGGTTGGACAGTTCCCGGCGGAACAGCCAGCCCACGTGCGCGTGGAACAGCCCACGGGTCAGTGCCCAGAAGCTGGTGCCGAAGCGCCACGGGGAGTGCGGGTCACCCTCCAGGTCGGAGAACGCGTGGTGCCGTCGGTGGTCGGCCACCCACTGGATGATCTCGCCCTGCACGGCCAGCGAACCCGCCACCGCCAACGTGACCCGCAGCCACCGCTTGGCCTTGAAGGAGCCGTGCGTGAAGTAGCGGTGGAAGCCAACGGTGATGCCGAGCCCGGAGACGACGTACCAGACCAAGCCGATGATCACGTCCGTCCAGCCCAGCCAGCCGCCCCAGGCCACCGGCACGGCGACCAGCAGGGCGACGAAGGGGATCACCACGAACGCCCAGAGGGCGACCAGGATTCCGGAGGACTGGCTGCCGTCGGTGAGTGGCTTGGGACCGGGGGCGGCGGTGTTGGGATCGAGCAGGGCAGTGGACACGGGACCTCGCAGGGGGAGTGGAGACGATCTCTAAGCTACGCCTACGTCACCGTAACTTACGGCACCGTAGATCGCACGGGGAAGTTCGAAAAGCGCTCGCGTAGCGCATCGAAGTCGCAGGTCACCGCGCTCAGCCGCAGTGCCGGGCGGAGCCGGGCGTCGATGATGATCATCCCTGCCGGGTCGCCCGGCGGGGACGCCCCGCCGCCGGCCACGCCCGCCCGGGGCGGGATGAGCGCTGGCGCCCGCCCATCGGGACGCTAAGGTGTAGCAGCGGGGTCTCCGTGCCCCGTGCGACGTGCTCGCGTCGCTGATCGGCCGTGGTGTAATTGGCAACACCCGGGTCTTTGGTACCCGTATTTCAGGTTCGAACCCTGGCGGCCGAGCTGCACACCCGCGTCCCTTTTAGGTTCTGGTGGGGTAAGAGGGGAACGTGCCCGACCCCGCGGTTAGCATGGCCGCGAGAGTGTCCGCCGTCCCGACGGGAGCCACGTCGTGCCCCAGCCCCACCTCCGTACCGTCGTCGTGCTCGCCGCCGGTGAGGGCAAGCGGATGAAGTCGGCACTGCCCAAGGTGCTGCACCCCCTGCTCGGTCGGACGCTGCTCGGCCACGTGCTGAGCGCCGCCGCCCCGCTCGGCGCGGACCGTACCGTCGTCGTGGTGGGGCACGGCGCCGACCAGGTGCGCGAGCACCTTGCCGAGGTCGCGCCGACCGCCACCCCCGTGCTCCAGGCCGAGCAACTCGGCACCGGGCACGCCGTCCGGATCGCGCTGGAGGCCGTGCCGGACGGCGCCGGCACCGTCGTGGTGATCAACGGGGACGTGCCGCTGCTGCGCCCGGAGACGGTGGGCGCGCTGGTGACCGCGCACGAGGAGGCCGCCGCGGCGGCCACAGTGCTGGCCGCCGAGGTGCCCGATCCGACCGGCCTCGGACGGATCGTGCGGGACGCCGACGGCCGCCTCGAGCAGATCGTCGAGGAGCGCGACGCCGACCCGGCGCAGCGGGCGATCCGGGAGATCAACGCGGGCATCTACGCGTTCGACGCGGTCCGGCTGCGCGAGTCGCTGGGCAAGCTCTCCACCGACAACGACCAGGGCGAGGAGTACCTGACCGACGTCTTCGGCCTGCTCCGCTCGGCCGGCGAGCCGGTCGCCGTGCACGTGGCCGGGGACCACGTCGAGACGTTGGGCTGCAACGACCGGGTGGAGCTGGCGACGCTGCGCCGGCTGCTGCGCGACCGGATCAACGAGGCCTGGATGCGTACCGGGGTGAGCCTGCTCGACCCCGCCACCACCTGGATCGACGTCACGGTGGCGCTGGACCGCGACGCCGTCGTCGAGCAGAACACCCAGCTACGGGGCGGCACGGTCGTCGGCGCGGGCGCGCTTGTCGGCCCGGACGTGACGCTCGTCGACACGATCGTCGGCCCCGGCGCCTCGGTGGTCCGCAGCCACGCGGTCGGCGCCGAGGTCGGCGCGGGCGCGACCGTCGGGCCGTACGCGTACCTGCGGCCGGAGGCCCGGTTGGGCGAGAAGGCGAAGGTCGGCACCTTCGTCGAGGTGAAGAACTCGCAGCTCGGCGCCGGCGCGAAGGTGCCGCACCTGACGTACGTGGGCGACGCGACGATCGGCGAGCAGACCAACATCGGCGCGGCATCGGTCTTCGTCAACTACGACGGGGTCAACAAGCACCGCACGGTGATCGGGAGCCACGCGCGGACCGGCGCGGACAACATGTTCGTGGCACCGGTCGAGGTGGGCGACGGGGCGTACACGGCCGCCGGTTCGGTCATCGTCGACGACGTGCCGGCGGGCGCGATGGGTGTCGCCCGGGCACGTCAGCGCAACATCGAGGGCTGGGTGGCGAAGCGGCGCGCCGGCACGGCGGCGGCCGAGGCGGCGCAGCGGGCCGTAGCCGCGAAGGGTGCGTCGGAGGGTGCCGGCACCGCAAGTGACAGTGAGGCAATCCACGGGGTGGGCGAGACGGTGGGCGGCGCCTCCGGCACGGGAGATACTGCAACCGACTAGTCCCTGACCCACCACCACCGGGTCGGGTACCGCCGACAAAACGGGAGCAGACGGGCCCATGGGCAGCATCGTCGCCGAAAACCGCAAAAGCCTGATGCTCTTTTCCGGACGGGGCTTTCCGGAGTTGGCCAAGGAGATCGGCGAGGTGCTC
Source organism: Micromonospora sp. WMMD1120 (assembly GCF_029626235.1). Lineage (NCBI taxonomy): Bacteria > Bacillati > Actinomycetota > Actinomycetes > Micromonosporales > Micromonosporaceae > Micromonospora > Micromonospora sp. WMMD1120. The sequence continues at coordinate 2,878,209 of NZ_JARUBO010000005.1, forward strand.
GGCGTCGCGCCGACGCCGGCCGACGCGTACGAGTTCGCCAACGGCGAGATCTTCGTACGGTTCAAGGACTCGGTGCGTGGTTCGGACGCCTTCGTGGTGCAGTCCGTCACGCACGGGGTGAACACCTGGGTCATGGAGACCCTGATCATGGTGGACGCGCTCAAGCGCGGGTCGGCCAAGCGGATCACGGTAGTGCTGCCGTTCTACCCGTACGCGCGGCAGGACAAGAAGCACCGCGGTCGGGAGCCGATCTCGGCCCGCCTGGTGGCGGATCTGCTGAAGACCGCCGGCGCGAACCGCATCCTCACCGTCGACCTGCACACCGCGCAGATCCAGGGCTTCTTCGACGGCCCGGTGGACCACCTCTTCGCGATGGACATCCTCGCCGAGTACGTCGAGCACAAGTACGTCGGCCGGCCGATGACGGTCGTGGCGCCGGACTCGGGCCGGGTGCGTGTGGCCGAGCGGTGGACCGACCGGCTGGGCGGTTGCCCGCTGGCGTTCATCCACAAGACCCGGGACCCGTTGAAGCCCAACCAGGTCGTCGCGAACCGGGTCGTCGGCGAGGTGGAGGGTCGGGTCTGCCTGATCGTCGACGACATGATCGACACCGGTGGCACGATCGCCAAGGCCGCCGACATCCTCAAGGAGTCGGGCGCGGCGGAGATCGTTGTCGCGTCCACCCACGCGCTGCTGTCCGATCCGGCGACCGAGCGGCTGAAGAACAGCTCGATCAGCGAGATCGTGGTGACCAACACGCTGCCGCTGCCGCCGGAGAAGCAGCTCGACAAGCTGACCGTGTTGTCGATCGCGCCGCTGCTGGCGCGGGCGATCCGCGAGGTCTTCGACGACGGGTCGGTGACCACGCTCTTCGGCGGCCTGAGCTGAGCCTCGCGCCCCGTCTCGGCAGTGGCGGCGGGGCCTGGCAAACTGGACGAAACGGGACCGGCACGCCGGTGGAAGCCGCACCGACGCGCCGGTCTCGAGGCATGACCGGGGACTGCCGGAAACGCTGGAAACAGCTCGGGTAGACTGGTGCGGTTGCCACGGCGAGGGTGCCCGGCGGGCCGCTGAAAAGCGCCGCACGGAGGCACCGTCATCGACGCGGTGCTCCGGGCAGTCGTTCATGACGCATGAGCCCCAGCGAGCCCCTCGCCCCAGCACCGCCAGACGACAAGCCGCCGCAGCGAAAAGCATCAGGAGTTTCCCCGTGTCCGAGGTAAAGATCAGCGCCGAGCCCCGCACCGAGTTCGGCAAGGGTGGTGCCCGCCGTACCCGCCGGGCCGGCAAGGTGCCCGCCGTGCTGTACGGCCACGGCGAGAAGCCCAAGCACATCGCGCTGCCGTCGCGGGAGTTCGCCGCGGCGATCCGCAAGGGCGGTGCCAACCAGCTCTTCGCGATCGACATCACCGACGGCACCCAGGTGCTGGCGCTGCCGAAGGCGATCCAGCGTGACCCGATCCGGGACACCTTCGAGCACGTCGACCTGCTCCTGGTCCGGCGGGGCGAGAAGGTCACCGTCGAGGTTCCGGTCCAGCTGACCGGTGAGGCCGCGCGGGACACCCTGATCGTGCACGACCACGACACCCTCTCGGTGACCGCCGACGCCACCAAGGTTCCGGACCACCTCGAGGCCTCCATCGAGGGCCTGGAGGCGGGCAGCCAGGTCACCGCCGGCGACGTCGACCTGCCGTCCGGCGTGGAGCTTGCCGCCGACGCGGAGCTGACCGTCGCGTCGGTGACCGCCGCCCCCACCGCCGAGCAGCTCGAGGCGACGCTGCCCGAGGTCGAGACGGCCACCGAGGAGGCCGAGGCCGAGGCCGGCGAGACCACCGAGGGCTCCGAGGGCGCGGACGCCCCCGAGGGCGAGGAGACGACCGAGGCGCGCGCCGAGGCCTGATCGGTTCGTACAGTGCGACAGGCGTCCCCGGGTGCTCGGGGGCGCCTGTCGGCGTATCGGCAGGCGGTGGGATGAGCGTCGGGAGGGACGGGTCGTGACTGACGAGTCGGGGCCGTGGCTGGTGGCAGGTCTGGGCAACCCCGGTCGGGAGTACGCCGGCAACCGGCACAACGTCGGGTTCATGGTGGCCGAGCTGCTGGCCGGCCGTACGGGCGCGCGGTTCGGGCGGCACCGGCGCGCGGTGGCCGAGGTCGCCGAGACGCGCCTGGGGTTCGGCGGGCCGAAGCTGGTGCTGGCGAAGCCGCTGACCTACATGAACCTCTCCGGTGGGCCGGTGTCCGCGCTGGCGGCGTTCTACAAGGTGCCGACGGCGCAGATCATCGCGGTGCACGACGAGCTGGACATCGAGTTCGGCCAGGTGCGGATCAAGTTCGGCGGCGGCGAGGGCGGGCACAACGGCCTGCGCTCGATGTCCAAGTCGTTGGGCACGAAGGACTACGCCCGGGTGCGCTTCGGTGTCGGCCGACCGCCGGGTCGGCAGGACCCGGCGGATTACGTACTGTCGGATTTCGGCGCGGCCGAGCGCAAGGAGCTGGATTTCCTTGTCGATCGGGCCGCGGACGTGGTGGAGTCGGTGATCCTCAAGGGCGTGGAGCCGACGCAGAACCTCTACCACGGGGGCTGAGCCGGGCGGGGCGTACCGGGTCGGACACAGTCGGCCGGTAGTCTGCGCCTTTCGGCGTGCCGCGACCGGCGACGCGAGTCGCGGCGGATCGGCCCGTGCGGGCAGCGCGGGGAGGCGACGGGAGCGGGCAGATGAGCAGTCCTCCGATGATCGACGGCGCGTTCGCCAGATGGCTGGCGTCCCGGGCCGGGCAGGCGTTGCTCGACCTGCGCACCGAGATGGGTTTCGCGGACACCGGCGCGCTCAAGTCGGCCGGTGACAAGGTGTCGCACGACCTGATCCGCACGGAGCTGGCGAAGTGGCGTCCGGGTGACGCGGTGCTCTCCGAGGAGGACGAGGGGTCGCGGCTGGCCTGGGCCGCCGAGGTCAACACCGGAGCGGTGTCGCGGTTGATTGCCGATCGCGTGTGGATCATCGACCCGCTGGACGGCACCCGCGAGTTCTCCGAGGAGGGCCGCTCGGACTGGGCGGTGCACGTGGCCCTGTGGGCGCGTAACGCGCCGAGCCCGCACGGGCTGGTGGCCGGGGCGGTGGGGCTGCCGGCCCAGCACCGGGTGCTGGCCACCGACTATCCACCGGCGTACCCACCGATGACCGTCGAGGCGGCCATTGCCGGCGAGCGGAAGATCCGCCTGGCGGCGAGCCGGAGCCGGCCGCCGGTCTTCCTGACCGACCTGGCCGAGGACGTCGGGGCGCACCTGGTGCCGATGGGCTCGGCGGGCGCGAAGATCGCCGCGGTGGTGACCGGTGAGGTGGACGCGTACATCCACGCCGGTGGGCAGTACGAGTGGGATTCGGCGGCACCGATCGCTGTGGCGACGGCCACCGGACTGCACGCTTCCCGGATCGACGGTTCTGCGCTGAAATACAACGAGGCGGATCCACGCCTGCCGGACCTGTTGGTCTGCCGCAAGGATCTCGCCAGCCGGTTGCTTGCAGCGCTGCAGAGGCATTCCGGGTAGCCTGAGCAGACTTCTTGACAAGTCCGACCGGAAAGGTCTGGAAATCGGATGAGCGAGCGAATCGAGCCGGTGTCATGACCACTCCCGCGGCATACCAGGTCTCCCACCTGGACGCGCTGGAGGCGGAGAGCATCTTCGTGATGCGCGAGGTGGTCGCCGAGATGGAACGCCCGGTGCTGCTCTTCTCCGGTGGCAAGGACTCGATCGTCATGCTCCGGCTGGCGCAGAAGGCGTTCGCCCCGGCCAACATCCCCTTCCCGGTCATGCACGTCGACACCGGGCACAACTTCCCCGAGGTCCTGGAATACCGCGACCAACGGGTCGCCGAGCTCGGACTGCAACTCGTGGTGGCGAGCGTCCCGGAGGCCCTGGCCAGCGGCCTGGTCCGGGAGTCCGCCGACGGCATGCGCAACCGGATCCAGACGCCGGTGCTGCTGGACGCGGTCGAGAAGCACCGCTTCGACGCGCTGTTCGGCGGTGCCCGCCGGGACGAGGAGAAGGCCCGCGCCAAGGAGCGGGTGTTCAGCTTCCGTGACGAGTTCGGCCAGTGGGACCCGAAGAACCAGCGGCCGGAGCTGTGGTCGCTGTACAACGGCCGGCACCACGCGGGCGAGTCGATCAGGGTCTTTCCGCTGTCCAACTGGACCGAGCTGGACGTCTGGCACTACATCGCCCGGGAGCGCATCCCGCTGCCCTCGATCTACTACGCGCACGAGCGTGAGGTGATCGAGCGGGACGGCATGTTCTACGCCGTCAACGAGTTCTTCCGGCCCCGCGCGGGTGAGGAGCGGTTCAAGGCCCAGGTGCGCTACCGCACCGTCGGCGACGCCTCCTGCACCGCGGCGGTCCGCTCCGAGGCGGACACCGTGGAGAAGGTCATCGAGGAGGTGGCGGCCACCCGGATCACCGAGCGCGGCGCCACCCGCGGCGACGACCGGGTCAGCGAGGCCGCCATGGAGGACCGCAAGCGGGAGGGCTACTTCTGATGACCACCGAGACCGTGGCGCCGACCGCCGAGACGCGGGCGATGGACCTGCTCCGCTTCGCCACCGCCGGCAGCGTGGACGACGGCAAGTCCACACTGATCGGTCGCCTGCTCTACGACACCAAGTCGCTCTTCACCGACCAGTTGGCCGCCGTGGAGGCGGTCAGCGCGGCCCGTGGCGACGAATACACCAACCTGGCGTTGCTCACCGACGGCCTGCGGGCCGAGCGCGAGCAGGGCATCACCATCGACGTGGCGTACCGCTACTTCGCCACCCCGCGGCGCAAGTTCATCATCGCCGACACCCCAGGACACATCCAGTACACCCGCAACATGGTCACCGGGGCCTCGACGGCCGATCTGGCGTTGATCCTGGTGGACGCGCGCAAGGGTCTGGTCGAGCAGTCCCGCCGGCACGCGTTCCTGTGCTCGCTGCTGCGGGTGCCGCACCTCGTCCTCTGTGTCAACAAGATGGACCTGGTCGACTGGTCGCAGGAGGTCTACGAGCGCATCGCCGACGAGTTCACCGCGTTCGCCGCGAAGCTCGACGTCCCGGACCTGACCGTGGTGCCGATCTCCGCGCTGCGCGGCGACAACATCGTCAGCCGCTCGGACAACATGCAGTGGTACGAGGGACCGTCCCTGCTGCACCACCTGGAGCGGGTGCACATCGCGAGTGACCGCAACCTGGTCGACGTCCGGTTCCCGGTGCAGTACGTGATCCGTCCGCAGTCCACCACCGTCACCGACTACCGTGGTTACGCCGGTCAGGTCGCCTCCGGCGTGCTCAAGCCGGGCGACGAGGTGATGGTGCTGCCGTCCGGCTTCACCAGCCGGATCGCCGCCGTGGAGACCGCCGACGGGCCGGTCGCCGAGGCGTTCCCGCCGATGTCGGTGACGGTACGACTGGCCGACGAGATCGACATCTCGCGGGGTGACCTGATCTGCCGGCCGAACAACGCGCCAGCGGTCGCCCAGGACATCGAGGCGATGGTCTGCTGGATGGACGAGACGGCCCCGCTGCGGGTCGGCGGCAAGTACGCCATCAAGCACACCACCCGCTCGGCACGCGCCATCGTCCGCGGGTTGCACTACCGACTGGACATCAACTCGCTGCACCGCGACGAGTCGGCCGCCGAGCTGCGGCTCAACGAGATCGGCCGGGTGCGCCTGCGGACGACGGTGCCGCTGCTCGCCGACGAGTACCGCCGCAACCGCACCACCGGAGGCTTCGTCATCATCGACGAGACCACCAACCGCACGGTAGGCGCCGCCATGATCGTCGAAGCGGGCTGACCGGTCCGCTGCCACGTCACGATCGCGCTCGGCTGCCACGTCACGATCGCGCTCGATCCAGGATGTAGTGGCCTCGTCCAACGGGCGAGGCCACTACATCAATGACAACGCCGTTGCGTTTAGCGCTGTGAGCGGGAGGCAAGTCCTTTCTCGAAGACTGTGATGTCGGCGTGGAAGCTGTAGGTCTGTGCGGTTGGGGGGTGTTGTCGCGTGTTCGGGCCGTACTTGCTGGTCGGGTTCTTGCGGGTGCGGGCTTTGACGCGGGGGCGGCGCTGTGTGGGTAGGAGGTTGGCCAGCGCGGCCTGGCCTATCGCGCCGAGGAGATCGGCGGGGCCGTCGGGGTGGATCGCGCTGGCGGTGGTGATCGTGTTGACGGCGGTGTCGATGAGGATGGTGAAGCTGAGCCGGTCCATGTCCAGGCCCGGTTGGGTTGACGCGGCGTCTGCGGCGGCGCGGATGAGGGCTTGGTAGGTGGTGAGGAGGGCATATACCTCTTGCTCGATGCCGGGGATGCTGTGAGAGCGCAGGACGCGGCCGTTGAGCATGGTGGCTTTGATCGAGTAGTAGGTGGTCTCGGCCTGCCAGCGTTCGTGGTAGAGGTTGATGAGTTCTCGGGCGGGGTAGCGGGCGTGATCGGTCAGGCTGGTGATCAGGCGCCACTGCTCGCGGCGCACCGTGCCGTCGGCCAGGGTGATGGTGACCTGCGCTTCGATGACTCGTATCAGGATGAGGGCGGGTAGGGTGCCGTAGCCGATGCGGGTCAGGTAGGAGCCATCGGGCAGGCGTTGCGCGATGGTCGGGCGGCGGCAGGCGGTGGAGCGGACGAGGAACTGCGCGCCGGTGGCGGCCACGTCGTGCAGGAATCGCGCGGCGTCGAAGCCGGCGTCGGCCAGCAGCAGCATCGCGCGGTCCAGTGCGCCTACCAGGCGGTGGGCATAGGGCAGTTCGCCTCCTGCATCGGGGCCGAAGTCCGCGGCGAGCAGGGCGCGGGTCCCGCACTCGATCACCACGAGCAGTCGCAGCAGCGGGTAGCCGAACTCCCGCCGGTCTCCTACCCGTTTGCGGTAGCGCCAGGTGACCTGTTCCCGGTCGGGCACGTGCAGGTGAGTGCCGTCGATGGCTACGGTGCGCAGGCCCCGGTAGAACACGCCGGGCTGGCTGGGCAGGCCGACGACACCAGCCAACGTCTCGAACAGCCGCCGTAGCGGCGCCGCTCCGATCCGGCGGCGGGCGCGGGCAAGTGAGGAGACGCTCGGGCGCGTCAGGCGCAGGTCCGTCAGGGCGGCGGTCAGCTTCCCCCAGGTCGCCAGATAGGAACAGCGCTCGAACAGAGCGAGCGCGAGGACGAAATACACCACGACCCGAGACGGCAGCAGCCGCAGCCGCTTCTCCCGTGTCCCGGTCTCCTCCAACACCGCGTCTACCAGGTCAAAATCGATGATCTGCGTCAACTCACCCAGATGACCGGGCGCGTACACACCCCCGGCCACCCCGAACGACCGGCTGATGACAGACTTCTCCTGCAACGGGACTCCTGACAACGATCACCTTGCTCGACACAAGCTGATCTATCAGAAGTCCCGTTCGCGTCTTCAAAGCCTTGACTCAAGCCCCGATCGCCAAACGCAACGGCGTTGACATCAATGAACAAGCACGATCTTGCTCGCCTCGGCGAGGGAGCGGGGGTGGTCAGGAGAGGCGGGTGGCGCCGGGTGAGGGGAGGACCGTCACGGTGGTGGGGGCGGTGAAGCCGCGCTCGGCGTACGCCGTCGTCACCGCCGCGGCCACCTCGTCGGCGCGGTCGACCTCGACCAGGGCGAGGACGCATCCGCCGAAGCCGCCGCCGGTCATCCGCGCGCCCAGCGCCCCGGCCGCCAACGCCGCCTCGACGGCGGTGTCCACCTCCGGCACGGTGATCTCGAAGTCGTCGCGCATCGAGACGTGTGAGGCGGTGAGCAGCGGCCCGATCTCGTCGACCCGTGCGGCGCGGAGCAGCGCCACGGTGTCCAGCACCCGCTGGTCCTCGGTCACCACGTGCCGGACCCGTCGCCGGGTCTCCTCGTCGTCGAGCCGGGCCAGCGCGGCGTCGAGCTGGTCGACACCGACGTCGCGCAGCGCGGCCACGCCGAGAGCACTGGCCCCGGCCTCGCAGGAGCGGCGGCGGGCAGCGTACTCCCCGTCGGCGTGCCGATGCGGCGCCCGGCTGTCGATGACCAGCACCGCCAGCCCGGGGGCCTCGAGATCGAACGGGATGTGCTCGACCGACTCGTCCCGACAGTCCAGGAAGAGCGCGTGCCCGGCGCGGCAGCGGATCGACGCGGACTGGTCCATGATGCCGGTCGGCGCCCCGACGTAGACGTTCTCCGCCCGCTGCGCCAGCCGGGGTTGAGCTGTCGCGGGCAGCTCCAGCCCACCGAGGTCGAGCAGGGCGGCCAGCACCGCCGACTCCAGCGCCGCCGAGGAGGAGAGCCCGGAGCCCAGCGGCACGTCGGACGTGATCGCCAGCCGGGCCCCCGGCACCCGGTGACCCGCCTCGCGTAGCGCCCAGACCACACCCGCGACGTACGCACCCCAACCGCTGACCCGACCCGGCTCGGCGACCTCCTCCGCGCCGAAATTGATCGTCTCGCCGGACAGCTCGGACCAGACCGTCCACCGCTCGCCGTCCTGGCGGTCGGCGGCGACGATGGTACGCATCGGCAGCGCGAAGGGCAGGACGAAACCCTCGTTGTAGTCGGTGTGCTCGCCGATCAGGTTGACCCGGCCGGGAGCCGCCCAGCGTCCGGCGGCCTGACCGCCGAACTGCGCGGTGAAACCGGCAACGGCCCGCTCGGCGACGTCACCGGCGCTCACTGGATCTCCTTCGTTCGCGACTGCGGGGCTCGCAAGATCGGCTCACTCCTCGCGCTCACTGGGCCGTCCCCATGATGTGCGTGCGGTAGAACGCCCAGGCGTCACCGACCATGTCGTGCAGTGTCGGCTTCTGCGGCACCCAACCCAGCTCGTCGCGGGCCAGCGCGGAGGACGCGACCAGCTCGGCCGGGTCGCCCTCGCGGCGCGGCGCGATCTCGACGGGCAGCTCGTGCCCGGTGACAGCGCGGACCACGTCGACGACCTGCCGGTTGGTGAACCCGTTGCCGTTGCCCAGGTTGTAGATCCGGTGCTGGCCGCTGGTGGCCGCGTCGAGCGCCAGCAGATGCGCCCGGGCCAGGTCGGCGACGTGGATGTAGTCGCGCACGCAGGTGCCGTCCACAGTGGGGTAGTCGTCGCCGAACAGTTGCAGCTTCTCCCGCCGGCCGGCGGCGACCTCCAACGCGATGGGGATGAGGTGTGTCTCCGGGTCGTGCCGCTCGCCGAGCGTGACGTCCCCGTCCAGGTGGGCGCCCGCCACGTTGAAGTAGCGCAACGACACGGCGGCGAGCCCGTGCGCGACCGCCTCGGAGGTGAGCGCCATGTCGACGGCGAGCTTGGTGGCGCCGTACGTGTTGGTGGGGGCCTTGACCGCGTTCTCGGTGATGGGCAGCTCGGTCGGGTTGCCGTAGACGGCAGCGGTGGAGGAGAAGACCATCCGGGGCACCCCGGCCGCGCGGACCGCGTCGATCAGGGCGAGCGTGCCGACGGTGTTCGTCTGCCAGTACAGCTCGGGTTTGACCATCGACTCGCCGGCGGCGATCAGGGCCGCGAAGTGCAGCACCCCGTCGAAGCCGGCGTCCCTGGTGAGGACGCGGGCGGCGTCGTGGATGGACGCTTCGACGTGCGTCGCGTCCGGGGCGAGGGCCGCGCGGTGCCCGGTGCGCAGGTCGTCCAGGACGACCACCTGGTGGCCCGCGTCGAGCAGCATCCGGGTCACCACGCTCCCGATGAAGCCGGCGCCCCCGGTGACGAGCAGTTTCACGTCGTTGCCTCCTGCCTGGCCCGCCCGGGACGTGGCCCTCAATGATCACACTAGGACGGTGGCCGGCACCTCTGCGGACAGCACCGACAACCCCATTCCATCATAATCTTTCACAACTAAACAGAGACGAACATTGCTCGGGCCCGCACGGGATTTCCCGTGCGACGGGCAAACGGTGTCTACCATCTCTGTCATGCGGGAAGCGGCCCGTACCGGGCTCCGGCGACGCGCGCGGGTGCGACCCCGCCGCGACCCCGGCCCGCTCGCCCGAGCCGTCGCCCGCGTGCTGGTCCGCGCCGCCGACGGCGCCAGCCGTCTCGTCACCGACCTGCTCGGCGCCGGCCCGGCGGCGGGCCGGGAGCGCATCTCCGAGGCGGACCTGCGGGACCTGGTCGCGGCGAACACGGTGCTCGACCCGGACGAACGCCGGATCATCGACGAGGTCCTGGTGGCCGGCGCCAGTCTGATCCGCGAGGTGATGATGCCCCGAACCGAGGTGGTCTTCCTGCCGGCACGACTGACCATCGCCGAAGCCGCCCGACTGGTCCGCGCCGAGACGCACACCCGGTACCCGGTCACCGACGGCACCCACGACGACGTGATCGGCTTCGTGCACCTCCGGGACGTGCTGCTGCGCCCCGACGCCGACCGGTGCGGCACCGTCGGTGAGTTGGCCCGCGAGGTGAAGCGGCTGCCGGGCAGCAAGCGTGTGCTGGCGGCGCTGACCGAGATGCGTCGCGAGGGCCAACATCTGGCGGTGGTGGTCGACGAGTACGGCGGCACCGCCGGGATCGTCACCCTGGAGGACCTCATCGAGGAGTTGATCGGAGAGATCCACGACGAGTACGACGCCGCCCCGGACCCGGTGCGCGCCGGCCTCCCGGCCGTGGTGGACGGGCGTCTCAACCTCGCCGACTTCGCCGAACGAACCGGTGTGGCGCTGCCGGCCGGGCCGTACGAGACGGTGGGTGGCTTCGTCATGGCGGCGCTGGGCCGGCTGCCGGTGGCCGGGGACGAGGTGCCGGTTGCCACGGGGCCCGCCGACGACGGCGCGCCGGGTCCGGCCGATCCACCGGGCGGCGCTCTGCTGCGGGTGCTCGCCGTGGACGGCCGTCGGGTCGCCCGGCTGGCGGTCTCGGCCGTGCGGATGCCGGAGCCCCGCCGGGAGGCGATGGCCGGGCAGGGGAGTGGGCTTCTGGTCGCCCCGACGCGCCGCGCCGACAGGAGCGAGCCACGCGAGGTCAATGGCCCGGCGTCGGCGGGCCGACGCCGACCCGCCGGCCCGTCATGACGTACCGCGGTGCTTGCTGACAGAATTATCGCCATGTCCGACGCTCCCGCCCGTCCCCGCGTCTTCTCCGGCATCCAGCCGACGGCCGACTCGTTCCACCTCGGCAACTATCTGGGCGCCGTGCGGCACTGGGTGGCGTTGCAGGACACGCACGACGCGTTCTACTGCGTGGTGGACCTGCACGCCATCACCGCGGGGCACGACCCGGCGGTGCTGCGCCAGCGGTCCCGGGTGGCCGCGGCCCAGCTCTACGCGGTCGGGCTCGACCCGGAACGCAGCACCCTGTTCGTCCAGTCGCAGGTGCCCGAGCACCCGCAGCTCGCCTGGGTGCTCGGCTGCATCACCGGCTTCGGCGAGGCCAGCCGGATGACCCAGTTCAAGGACAAGTCGCAGAAGCAGGGCAACGAGCGGGCCAGCGTCGGGCTGTTCACCTACCCGGTCCTGCAGGCCGCCGACATCCTGCTCTACCAGGCCAACGCGGTGCCGGTCGGCGAGGACCAGCGGCAGCACCTCGAGCTGTCCCGCGATCTGGCGCAGCGCTTCAACTCGCTGTTCGGCGCGACGTTCACGGTGCCCGCGCCGCACATCGTGAAGGACACTGCCAAGATCACCGACCTGCAGGACCCGACCGCCAAGATGTCGAAGTCGTCGTCCTCGCCGGCCGGCATCATCGACCTGCTGGACGATCCGGCCCGGTCGGCGAAGAAGATCCGGTCGGCGGTGACCGACACCGGCCGGGAGATCGTCTTCGACGCCGAGACCAAGCCGGGTGTGTCCAACCTGCTGACCATCTACTCGGCGCTGAGCGGGCGCGGCATCGACGACCTGGTGGCCGCGTACGCGGGCCGTGGCTACGGTGACCTGAAGAAGGACCTGGCCGAGGTGGTGGCCGACTTCGTCCGCCCGATCCAGGAGCGCACCCGCGGTTACCTCGACGATCCGGCGCAGCTCGACAAGCTTCTCGCCGCCGGCGCGGAGAAGGCGCGCGCGGTGGCATCGTCGACCCTGCGGTCGGCGTACGAGCGGGTGGGTTTCTTCTCGCCCGTCCGCGGCGAGTAGTTCCCGGTACCGGTGAACGGAGGGGCGGCGCGAAGCGTGGATCGCAGTGGCGGGGTGGCGCCGACCGGCGACACCATCCAGATCGGCATCGCCGTGGACATTCCCGAGCCGTGGGGCGCCCAACTCACCCGGCGACGAGTCGAGGCCGGCGACCCGCTCGCGGTGCCCGCGCACGTGACGTTGCTCGGCCCCACCGAGATCCAGACCGCCAGCCTGCCCGCCGTGGAGCAGCACCTGGCCGCCGTCGCCGCCGCGCACCTGCCGTTCACGCTGCACCTGCGGGGCACCGGCACGTTCCGTCCGGTCACCCAGGTGGTGTTCGTCGCGGTGGCGGCCGGGATCAGCGAGTGCGAGTTGCTGGCCGCCGCCATCGCCGCGTCGCCGGGCCTGCGCCGCGAGGCCCGCTTTCCGTACCATCCGCACGTCACTGTGGCGCAGGACGTGGCGCCGGAAGCCCTCGACAAGGTGTACGAGGATCTGGCCGACTTCTCCGCCATGTTCGAGGTCGACGCGTTCACCCTCTTCTCGCACAGCGGACAGGCGCGATGGCAGCCCCGTCGGGACTTCCGCCTCGGCGTCTGAACGCCGGCGACGCGCCGGCCGGCGAGCATCGGGAGCGGGTTGCCACCACGGCCGTGGAAGATCGGCGAGGATGATCGCGTGAACGTGATCGGGCAGATCGAGGCGGGCATCGACCGCTGGGTGACCGCCGCGCGCCACCGGTCGGGCCTCTTCGATCACGTCTGGCGGGCCGGCGCGCTCTACGCCGAGGTGCTGGCCGGGCGGCTGGCCGCCGCGATCGCCTACTACGGCTTCTTCGCGGTGTTCGCGCTGGCCCTGGTGGCGTACTCCATCTTCGGCGCGATCCTCGAGGACAACGACGAGGTGAGCGCGGCGGCCGCCGACTTTCTCAAGGAGAACCTGCCGTTCCTGGACGCACAGCAGATCGCCAACTCCAGCAACACGGTGGGCGTGGTCGGCCTGGTCATCCTGGTGTTCACCGGCATCGGCTGGGTGGAGGCCATCCGGTCCTCGCAGCGGTTGATGTACCAGCTCAACCAGCAGCCGGGCAACCTGGTGGTCCGACGGCTCGTCGACCTGGGCGTGATGATCGGCGTCTTCGTGCTGCTGGGTGTCTCGGTCGCGGCGGTGGACGCCCTGGAGTCGCTGCTGCGTTTCCTGCTGCGTAGCACCGGTTCGGTCGGCCTCACCACGATCAGCGCGGTGCTCAGCGTGCTGGTCAACATGGTGCTCGCCACCGCGTTGCTGCTCGCCGTGCCCCGGCTGCGGATGAGTCGGTCCCGACTGCGGCCGGTCGTGCTGCTGGTGGCGGTCGGGATCACGCTGCTGAACACCGTCGGGCGGTACTACGTGGTGCGTACCGAGCGGAACCCCGCGTACACGGTGGTGGCCGGCGCCGTCGGTCTGCTGCTCTACCTCTATCTGCTCAACCAGCTGGTGCTGTTCGGCGCGGCGCTGCTCGCGACCAGCACCAACGGTCGGGTGGTGGACCTGGCGGAGGCAACGGCCCCGCCGGAGGACGCCGACGACGAGACCGGACCGGGCACGCCGGGTGGTGGCGTGTGAGCGAGGAGGTGGGCAGATGCTGATCTCGGTCAATCCGGACTCTCCGGTGCCCCCGTACGAGCAGGTGCGGGGGCAGCTCGCCGAGCTGATCGGGGACGGCCGGCTGCCGGTCGGCACCCGACTGCCCACCGTGCGGCAACTCGCCGCCGACCTCGACCTGGCCGCGAACACGGTGGCCCGCGCCTACCGGGAGCTGGAGACGGCCGGGCTGCTGGAGACGCGGGGACGCAACGGCACCTTCGTCGCCCCGGGCCGGGACGACGCCGTCGACCGGTTGCAGCGGGCGGCGGCCGGCTACGCGACCGAGGCGGCCCGGCTCGGCGTACCCCCGGCGACCGCGCTCGCCCTCGTCCGAGCGGCCCTGGACGCGATCCGCCCCGGCTGATCGGACCGCCGATCGAGCGGTAACTGAGCAGAACGCCGCCGACGCTCGCGTTCGCGGCCCATGATGAGCCGGTGGGCGCACTCATGACACTGGACCTGCCGGCGGACTCGCCGCTGCTCGGCCTGCCGTGGATCATCACCTTCGGCCCGCTCGGTGATCTCGACGAGTGGGAGCCGGTGGTCTGCGGGCCGTACGAGCGGCCGCACGCGTTGGCGCTGGCCGAGGCGGTGGTGGCCGACGAGCAGCTGATGGCCGTGGTCGAGCCGTTGCTGCCGGCGCTGTCGGCCGACGAGATCCGTGACGAGATCGCCGCCGCGCAGGTCGCCGCCGAGGACGAGGCCCGTCAGGTGGAGGGGGCCGACCTGTACGGGGACTTCGAGGACGTGATCGACGAGGAGTTGGACGCGGCGGCCGACGAGGCGGGCCACGGTGAGCCGGCCGAGCCGCCGGACGAGGCGGAGGTACGCGCCGGCTTCACCCGGATCGCCGCGCTGCTGACCGCGAAGTGAGCCGTCGGGCCGTCAGCGCCGGGGCGCGGTGTCCAGTACGCAGAACTCGTTGCCCTCGGGATCGGCGAGCACTGTGAACCCCTCGGTTCCGGTCTGGCCGACGTCGACGTGCCGCGCGCCCAGGCCGACGAGTCGCCGTACCTCGGCCCGCGGGTCGCCGTCGGCGACCAGGTCGAGGTGCAGGCGGTTCTTGCCCTCCTTCGGGGTGCCCGAGCCCTGCAACCAGATGGTGGGCGCCGCCTCGGTGGGTCGCCCCGGTGGCCACAGCTTGGCGCTGCCGTCGTCGCCCTGCTCGACCTCGCAGCCGAGCGCCGCGGACCAGAACGCGACCATGAGATCCAGGTCCGCGACGTCGATGGTGCACTGCGCCACCCGTGCCACAGTGGGACACCTCCGGGATCGTCGATACCGGTGCGGTACCCCGGGTGGCGGCGGGTTACACGCCGGAACGGACACCGGCGCCACGCGGAGCGCTTTCCGCGTGACGCCGGTGACACCTCACCCCCCCACCACAAGGGGCCGAAGCCCAGTCGCCCGCCGGCGCGCGGCACGACGAACGACCAGGTCGAGGAGTTGTTACCCGCTCAGCGCCGTTCAAACCGGACCGTCGCCGCACTGATCGGCAGCCCGTTCAGGCGGACCTCGCGTAGGTGAGCCGTGCCGCGCTCGGGGCGACGGCGGTCGAACCGCGCACCACCAGCTCGGGGCGGAACAGATATTCCGAGTGCGGGGCGCCGTGCCCGTTGATCTCGTCGACCAGCGCCCGGACGGCGGCGACCGCCATCGCGGTGACCGGCTGCCGCATGGTGGTCAGCGGCGGGTCGGTGAAGGCCATCAACGGCGAGTCGTCGTACCCGACCACGGAGAGGTCGTCGGGCACGCCGAGGCCACGTTGGCGGGCCGCCCGGATCGCGCCGAGCGCCATCAGGTCGGAGCCGCAGACCACACCTGTGACACCGCGGTCCAGCAGCCGGCCGGTCGCCGCCTCGCCACCCTCCACTCCGAACAGTGACAGCTCGGCCAGGGAATCCAGGTCGGCCTCGGCGACGCCGGCGAGGCGGGTCATCGCGGAGCGCCAGGCGGCCACCTTGCGTCGCACCGGGACGAACCGGTCCGGGCCGGTGACCAGGCCGATCCGCCGGTGCCCGAGCGCGACCAGGTGGGCGACGGCGAGTTCGGCCGCCTCCCGGTCGTCGCAGGAGACGAAGGGCGCGCCGATGTCGGGCACGTACCCATTGATCATGACGACCGGCATCGGTCGGGCGAGCAGCGCCCGGTAGCGGTCGTGGTTCGCGGCGGTGTCGGCGTGCAGGCCGGAGACGAACACGATCCCGGAGACCTGCCGGTCCAGCAGCATCTCGACGTACTCGTCCTCGGTCACACCGCCGGCGGTCTGCGTGCAGAGCACGGGAGTGAACCCGCTCTGCGCCAGTGTGGACTCGATGACCTGGGCGAAGGCGGGAAAGATCGGATTGTCCAGCTCCGGCACCACCAGGCCGACCAGTCCGGCGCTGCGCTTGCGGAGTCGGGCCGGACGCTCGTACCCCAGCACATCGAGAGCGGTGAGGACGGCCTGCCGGGTCTCCGCCGCCACGCCGGGCCGGTCGTTGAGCACGCGCGACACGGTGGCCTCGCTGACGTCGGCCTGTTGAGCGATGTCGGACAGTCGAGCGCGCATGGCGGCACTGTAGCTCACCGGCAAGTTCTTGCGGGACGCTCGACAAGCGCTTCCGATCGCTGCAAATCCTTGCCGACCTCGCCCGTCGGCCCCTCCCACGGCCCGGGTCGGGAGGGCCGTGGGCGGTCGATGCCCGACCGTTGGCGGTAGGGTGCTGCGGCGTCGCTTCGCACGAACGGCGAGAGTGGGCCAGCGAACTCGCGGCGAGCCTGCTTCACTAGCCGCTGGCGAACCGCCGCCCTTCATCCGCCGTCCGGTCCGCTCCGGGAGACTCTCGTGCAACTGTCGATCTTGATGCCGGTCTACAACGAAGAGGAACGCGTCGCGGAGGCCGTGAAGCAGGCCCTCGAGGTGGATTACCCGTGCGAGATCGAAATCGTGGTGGTCGACGACGGAAGCACGGACGGCACCGCGCGAGTCCTCGACGGTGTGGACGACGCGCGACTGCGGGTCGTCACGCACCCGCGCAACGCGGGCAAGGGCGCGGCGATCAGGACGGCGGTGGCCAGCGCCCGCGGCGAGTACATGGTCATCCTGGACGCCGACCTGGAGTACGACCCGCAGGACATCCCGAAACTGTTGGCGCCGGTGCTGGACGGCAGCGCGACGGTCGTCTACGGCAACCGCACCTTCGGCAGCCACAGCGCCTACAGCTTCTGGTACGTGGTGGGCAACCGGGGCGTCACCACCGCGGCGAACATGCTGTTCAACTCCTACATCGGTGATCTGGAGACGTGTTTCAAGCTGATGCCGGTGGAGCTGTACCGCTCCCTGGACATCCGGTCCCGTGGCTTCGGGATGGAGGCCGAGGTGACGGCGAAGCTGCTGCGGCGGCAGATCCGCCCGTACGACGTGCCGATCACCTACCGGGCGCGGGGCCGTGACGAGGGCAAGAAGATCACCTGGCGGGACGGCGTGCAGGCGTTGTGGATCCTGGGCCGGGAGCGGGCCCGGCGTCGCCCCGCCGTCATCCCCGCCGCCACCTCCCTCAGCAAGCGATGACGACCGCGAAGCGGCCGAACCCGGCGGCGGTGATCCGCGTCGTGGTGGCGCTCGTCGGAGTGGGCTCTCTGTTGTTGACCGCTCAGGGCGCGGTGCAGGCCACCGAACGTGGCGTCGCCGTCCTGAACGACCGGGAGCACGCCCTCGGCTCGCTGCGGCGCCACGTGGACTACGAGACGCTGTGGCGCCAGTTCGTCACCCAGGTGCCGCCGGGTAGCCGGGTCAGCGTCACGCCGGCCCCGTTCGACACGGAACTCTGGCACCAGCGGTTGACCGAGTTCGCCGTGCTGCACGGCTGTGTCGTGGTGGTGCGGGGGGCGGAGCACGACTACGCGGTGGGCCTCGAGCGGGTCCAGCGGACACGGCCGGCCGACCCCAGTGTGCGGTTGGTCGTCCGGAGGGTCGGTTGAGGTGATGGATCCCACCCCGCTTCTCGCGGTCCTCGCGGTTCTCGCCGCCGGTTTCCCGCTGGCCTTCGCGATCGTGCGCGCCCCCTTCCTCGCGCTGGTCCTCGCCCCGCTGACGGCGGCCCTCTCCGGCACGGTCGCGGTGGTCCTGATGCTCGTCGTCGGCGGCCCGTTGTCGCTCTGGACCGCTGTGGTGCTGGTCGCCGGCGCGGGCTGGGCCGGTTGGCTGGTACGCCGCCCCGGCCACCGGGCGCCGTACGGAGGGCTGTCGCACGCGCTGCTGATCGTGCTTCCGCTGCTGCCGCCGTTCCTGCTGATCGCCCAGCCTCCCTCCCAGTGGGACGCGCATTCCATCTGGTGGCTGCACGCCGGCTACTTCGCCCACGACGGCGAGTACGCCCGCGCGGCGATCGCCAGCCCCGCCCTGGTCTTCTCGCACACCGACTATCCGCCGCTCG
Source organism: Micromonospora sp. WMMD1120 (assembly GCF_029626235.1). Classification (NCBI taxonomy): domain Bacteria; kingdom Bacillati; phylum Actinomycetota; class Actinomycetes; order Micromonosporales; family Micromonosporaceae; genus Micromonospora; species Micromonospora sp. WMMD1120. The sequence goes on from NZ_JARUBO010000005.1 coordinate 2,896,308, forward strand.
CCTCGGCGCCGGTCGCCGCCGTGTGGAGCGTCGTCGAGCCGGACTTCCGGACCGCCCAGTTCGTCGCCGCGCTGGTCACCTTCTCCGCGATAGCGACGCTCGTGTACCTCGTCCGGCGGACGCTGGCCGCAGCCCCGGCGCTGGTGGCCTGGGCGCTCGCCATCGCTGTGGGACTGGCGTGCTGGGCCACCGCCTCCTACGGGGTGGCGGGCGGTCTCGTCGACGCGCTCTGGTCCGCGACCTTCGCCGGGGCGGTGGTGGCGTTGCTGCTCGGTGCCGATCCGCTGCGCCGGCCCCTGCTGCCGCTGTTGCTGCTGACCGTCGCGGCGCTGACCAAGAACGAGGGGCTGGTGGCCGCGGTGGGCGTCGCCGCGTTGGTCACCGTACGGGCCCGGGCCGACCTGCGGCGAGCCGCGCTGGCCTGGGTGCCGGTGCTGGCCGGGGGCGCCTGGGCGGCGCTGGTCCGCCTTGTCGGTGCCCGATCGGACATCACCTCCGGCGAGGGAGGGCGGCCGCCGCTGGTGGAGGTGTCGGCGCTGGAGCGGTTCCAGCTCACGATCGCCGCCCTGTGGGGCGTGGCCGGCCCGGTGCTGGCGGGTGCGGCCGTGGCGACGGTGCTCGGCGTCCTGTTCCTGCGCGAGCGGCGTCGGATGGCCGGGCTGGCATCCGACGGCTGGCTCTGGGCGGCCGGCGGATTCTACCTCGCCGTGCTGGTCTGGACCTACGTGTCCGGCCCGAACGACATCGAGTGGTGGCTGAGGACCTCGGTGGACCGGGTCGCCCTGCCGGTGGTGCTCCTCGCCGCGGTGAGCTGTGCGGGTTGGGTCGCCGTCGCCTGCGGCGCCGGCCGTGCGCCGACCCCGCACGGGCTCAGCGAGGAGCCACGCGAGCCGGTCACGTCCGGTGCCACGCCGATGACGACACGCTGAGGGAACCCGTCGGCGGCTCCCACTACTACAAACCGTCGTGCATAGGGAATCATGGCGGGCGTGGAAGCTCTCAGACTCGTACTCCTCTACGTCCACCTGATCGGGTTCGCGCTCCTTCTCGGCGGCTCGATCGCCCAATACGTCACCGGCCGGCTGCGCATCAACGCCGCCATGCTGTGGGGCTCGGTGATCCAGTTGCTGACCGGGCTCGGCCTGGCGGCGCCGCTGCGTGACGGCGACGAGCCGGCCCCGGCGAAACTTGTGACGAAGTTGGTTATCGCCGTGCTGATCTTCGTCATGGTCTTCTTCTCCCGGAAGAGGGAGGCGGTCAACCGGGGCCACTTCCTCGCGATCATCGGTCTGACCCTGGTCAACGCGGCGGTCGCGGTCTTTTGGCGGTAACGTCCGGGGCGGGGGCCGTCCCCGGGAAAACGGACGTCGCGGACGCCTGAGCACTCCGGTACCAGCACGAAGAGTGATGTGCCCCACGCAAGGGTTACACCCGGGTAACAGGCGCTCAACAGTCGTGCACGATTGTCGGCCGGTGGGTGGGCGCGGGCGTACGCTCCCGTCCGTAACGTGGGACAGCCGGCGGCACACCCGCAGGTCGGCTGATGGGCTGCCACCGCACTAGCGCGGTGTGCAATGGGAAGGAGACGTCTTGCGCTCGGTGCGTGGGATGCGGATCGCCTCGATCGTCGCGGTGGGTGGGCTCGCGCTCTCCGCCGCCGCCTGTGGCGAGGCCCCCGATGATGACAACAACGCCGGCGGTGGCGCCAAGAAGTTCAGCGCCTGCATGGTGACCGACGTCGGCGGCATCGACGACAAGTCGTTCAACACCTCGGCCTGGAAGGGTCTGCAGGAGGCCAAGGCCGCCAACGACAACATCGACATCAAGTACGTCGCGTCGAAGGCCGAGGCCGACTACGAGCCGAACCTGACGCAGTACGTCAACCAGAAGTGCAACTTCATCCTGGCGGTCGGTGGCCTGATGGCCAACGCCACCTCCAAGATCGCCAAGGCGAACCCGAACCAGCAGTTCGGCATCGTCGACGCCAACCCGGGTGACGCCAACGTCTACCCGATGCAGTTCGACACCGCGCAGGCCGCGTTCCAGGCCGGCTACCTGGCCGCGGGGATGAGCAAGAGCGGCAAGGTGGGCACCTACGGTGGCCTGCCGATCCCGCCGGTGACGATCTTCATGGACGGCTTCGTCGACGGCGTGGCGCACTACAACAAGACCAAGGGCAAGAACGTCCAGGCGCTGGGTTGGAACAAGGAGACCCAGAAGGGCTCCTTCACCAACGACTTCGCCAAGCAGGACGAGGGCAAGAAGGTCTCCGACGCGCTGGTCGCCCAGGGCGCGGACATCATCATGCCGGTGGCCGGCGGCTCCGGCCTCGGCACCACCGCCGCGGCCAAGGCGTCGGGCGGCAAGTACAACACCATCTGGGTGGACGTCGACGGCTGCGAGAGCACCCCGGACTGCTCGGCGATCATCACGACCGTGGTCAAGAACATCCCGGAGGCCGTCAAGGAGGCCGTGGTCAAGGCCGCCGGTGGCGAGAAGCTGCAGGCGACCCCGGGCTTCGTCGGCACCCTGGCCAACACCGGTGTCTCGATCGCCCCGTACCACGACTTCGACAGCAAGGTTCCGGCCGAGCTGAAGGCCGAGGTCGACAAGATCAAGGCGGACATCGCCGCCGGCACCATCACCGTCACCTCGAAGGCCCAGCCGACCAAGTGACGACCGACCGGCCGCTCCGGTGAGATCATCGGGGAGGTCGGCGGGGGACAGGTACCACCGATCGGCCGCTTCGGCCCCGCGGGTGACCGTGGGGGTCGGAGCGGCCGATCGCGCACCATGTCGGCCGGGCCGTTCCGGCCGGGTCGACGGCAGCTAGGCTGCACCATCGCTCGCACTCCAGGAGGTTGCGCTGAGACTCGAACTGCGCGGCATCACCAAGCGGTTCGGTGATCTGGTCGCCAACGACCACATCGACCTGACGGTGGAGCCTGGAGAGATTCACGCCCTGCTCGGCGAGAACGGCGCGGGCAAGTCGACACTGATGAACGTGCTCTACGGGCTCTACCAGCCCGACGAGGGCGAGATCCTGGTCGACGGCAAGCCGTTGAAGCTGCGCGGTCCGTCCGACGCCATCGCCGCCGGGATCGGCATGGTGCACCAGCACTTCATGCTGGTGCCGGTCTTCACCGTCGCCGAGAACATCATGCTCGGCGCCGAGCAGACCCGGGGCGGCATCGCCGGCTTCCTGGACCGGCGGCGTGCCCGGCGTGAGGTCACCGAGGTGTCCGAGCGCTACAACCTGCGGGTCGACCCGGACGCGGTGATCGAGGACCTGCCGGTCGGCATCCAGCAGCGGGTCGAGATCGTCAAGGCGCTCACCCGCGACGTCGACCTGCTCATCCTGGACGAGCCGACAGCGGTGCTCACCCCCCAGGAGACCGAGGAGTTGCTGGCGGTCATGCGGTCGCTCAAGGCGGCCGGCAAGTCGATCGTCTTCATCACCCACAAACTCGGCGAGGTCAAGGCCATCGCCGACCGGATCACGGTGATCCGGCGCGGGAAGACCGTCGGCACCGCCTCGCCGGAGGCCAGCCGGGACGAGCTGGCCGCGCTGATGGTCGGGCGCAACGTCCGGCTCACCGTCGACAAGGCGCCGGCCACGCCGGGTGAGCCGGTGCTGGAGGTGAGCGGGCTCGTCGTCGACGACGACCGGCAGATCCGCGCCGTCGACGGGGTCGACCTGACCGTACGGGCCGGCGAGGTGCTCGGCGTGGCGGGCGTGCAGGGCAACGGTCAGACCGAGCTGATCGAGGCGATCATGGGTCTGCGCCCGATGCTCGCCGGCACCGTCAGCCTGGCCGGCGACCGGATCGACGGCTGGAAGCCCAAGAGGGTGCTCCGCGCCGGGGTCGGCTACGTGCCGGAGGACCGCAGCGTTGACGGCCTGGTCAAGGAGTTCAGTGTCGCGGAGAACCTGGTGCTGGACATCTACGACCGGCCGCCGTTCGGCGCCGGGCTCGCGCTGAAGCCGGACGCCATCGCCGCGTCCGCGAAGGAGCGCATCGAGCAGTTCGACGTCCGTACCTCGTCGGCGGACGCCGCGGTGGGCACCCTCTCCGGCGGTAACCAGCAGAAGGTGATCGTGGCCCGGGAGCTGTCCCGGCCGCTGAAGCTGTTCATCGCCGCCCAGCCGACCCGCGGCGTCGACGTGGGGTCGATCGAGTTCATCCACAGCCAGATCGTCCACGAGCGGGACATCGGCACCGCCGTCATGGTGGTCAGCAGCGAGCTGGACGAGGTCATCGGGCTGGCCGACCGAATCGCGGTGATGTACCGGGGCCGGATCATCGGCATCGTCGGACCGGACACCCCGCGCGAGGAGATCGGCCTGCTGATGGCCGGTATCAGCCCGGACGCGGCCCACGACGCCGTCGCGGCCTCCGGGGCCGACGAGCCCGGCGCGGTAGCCGCGGCCCACGACACCGGCGCGGCATCCGCGGCCGACAAGCCCGGCGCGGCAGACGGGAGCCCGGCGAGCGACGCGGGCTCCGCGAGCGAGGACGAGGCATGACCAACCCCCCCAACCCGCCGCAGTCGTCCGGCTCGCCGGACAAGGAACCGGCGAGCGAGGCGCAGGCAGCGCAGGACGCGCTCGGCAACACCGAGCGCGCCGAGGTCGCCACCGGACCGGACGGCACCGCCGCGAAGCCGGAGCGGAGCCCGACCGGTGAGCCGAAGCCGAGCCTGGGCCGGCTGTTCCTGGACAACCTCTGGGCCGCCAACACGTTCACCGTGACGCTGTTGTCGTTGGTGCTGGCGATCGTGGTCGGCGCGGTGCTGATGATCATCTCTGATCCGGCGGTGCTCTCCACCTACTCGTACATCACCGCCCGTCCGTCGGACGCGATCAACTCGAGCTGGACGCTGGTCAGCGAGGCGTACGCGAACCTGTTCAAGGGCTCGATCTTCGACCCGGAGGCGTTCTCCGCCTGGGTGAACGGCGACGGCGGTTGGCAGGTCGTGCTCGCGCCGATCTCCGAGACCCTGACGTACGCGGCGCCGCTGGTCTTCACCGGTCTGTCGGTGGCGCTCGCGTTCCGGGGCGGCCTGTTCAACATCGGCGCCCAGGGGCAGGCCACCCTCGGCGTGATCCTGGCGGCGGTGGCCGGCTTCGCGCTGCCCCTGCCGCCCGGCCTGCACGTGCTGGTGGCGGTGCTGGCCGGCGCGCTGGGCGGGGCGATCTGGGGCTTTATCCCCGGCATCCTCAAGGCCCGGGCCGGCGCGCACGAGGTGATCAACACGATCATGCTCAACTACATCGCCACGTACTTCCTCACCTGGCTGATCGTGCAGAACGGCGTGCAGGACCCGACCCGGACCGACGCGATCAGCAAGGCGGTGGACAGCTCCGCGCAACTGCCCCGCCTGCTCGGCGACAACCTCCGGGTGCACGCCGGCATCCTGCTCGCGGTGCTGGCCACCTGGGCGGTCGCCTGGTTGCTGAACCGCTCCACGCTCGGCTTCGAGCTGCGCGCGGTCGGGGCGAACCCGGACGCCGCCCGCACCGCCGGCATCAGCGTCACCAAGACGTACGTCCTGATCATGGTCTTCGCCGGCATCCTGGCGGGCCTCGGTGGCTCGAACATGGTGCTCGGCTCCACCGCCAGCGCGTTGACCCCGCTGGTCGTCGCGCAGATCGGCTTCGACGGCATCCTGGTGGCGCTGCTCGGGCGGGTGAAGCCCTGGGGGGTGCTGCTCGCCGCGCTGCTGTTCGGGGCGCTCCAGGCCGGTGGCAACCGGATGCAGTCGTACTCGGGGATCTCGCTGGAGCTGGTGACGGTGCTCCAGGCGTTGATCGTCATCTTCATCGCCGCGCCGGCCCTGGTAAAGGCGATCTTCCAGCTCCGGGCGGCCCGCGCCGCCCGGCTGCAGACGAGCCTGGCGAAGGGCTGGTAACTGATGTCCACCATGGCTGTCCCCGACGTCGCCGTCGCCCCGGTCGACGAGGGCTTCTGGACCCGTGGCCGCAAGGTCGGCCTCACCCTGCTGGGCCTCGGCCTGCTGGCCGCTGTGCTCTTCGGCGCGCTCGCCACCGACCAGCAGGCCCGGTTCACGCTCAGCGACGACGCCGCCGGTGCCGCGTTGGAGATCAACGGCACGATCGGGGCGATCCTGTTCGGGATCATCACGATCGCCGCCGGCGCCGCGCTGCTGGCCGGGGTGCCGAAGCGGTGGTTCCTCACCGTGCTCGGCGTCGGGCTCGTCGGCTTCGTGCTGTCCTTCCTCTGCTGGCAGGTCTCGGCCGCGCCGGCCGGGCAGAACTTCATGCCGTTGGTCAACATCATCCGGGGCACCTTCATCCTGGCCCTGCCGCTGATCTTCGGCGCGCTCGCGGGAGTGCTCTGCGAACGCTCCGGCGTGGTGAACGTGGCCATCGAGGGTCAGCTGCTGATGGGCGCCTTCAGCGGGGCGCTGTTCGGCAGCATCTCCGGCAGCGTCTGGGTGGGCCTGGTCGCCGCCGCCATCGGCGGCGCGTTCATCTCGCTGCTGCTCGCCGTCTTCGCCATCCGCTACCTGGTCGACCAGGTCGTCATGGGCATCGTGCTCAACCTGCTGGCGGTCGGTGTCACCGGCTTCCTCTACGAGCGGCTGATGCAGACCGACGCGACGAAATACAACAGCGCGCCCCGGTTCAGCAACTGGGAGATCCCGCTGCTGAAGGACATCCCGGTGCTCGGGCCGGCGTTGTTCCGCGGCAACATCTTCCTCTACCTCGGGCTGCTCCTGGTCCTGGTGATCCACATCGGGCTGTTCCGTACCCGCTGGGGGCTGCGTACGCGCTCGGTCGGCGAGCACCCGATCGCCGCCGACACGCTCGGCGTCAAGGTGCTGCGCGTCCGCTACCGCAACGTGCTGCTGGCCGGTGTGGTCGCCGGTATCGGCGGTGCGTCCTACACGCTGGCGCTCTACTCGTTCACCAAGAACATGATCGGTGGTAAGGGCTTCATCGCCCTCGCCGCGCTGATCTTCGGGCGCTGGAATCCGACCGGCGCGCTGCTGGCGGCGCTCTTCTTCGGCTTCGCCGACCAACTCGCCACCTACCTGGGTGCGATCAGCAGCTCGATCCCCAGCCAGTTCCTCGCCATGCTCCCGTACCTGGCGACCATCCTGGCGGTCGCCGGCCTGGTCGGTCGGGTCCGGGCACCGGCGGCCGACGGCAAGCCCTACATCAAGGGCTGACGCCACCGCTCGGCCGGCGTCACCCGCGCCTGTGGCCCCGCCCTGGTCGCCTCCGACCTGGGCTCCTTCGGCAGAATGATGATATGACCGACATTGACTGGGCGCGGCTGCGCGCCGCCGCCACCGACGCGATGCGGCACGCGTACGCGCCGTACTCGACGTTCCCGGTCGGCGCGGCGGCGCTCGTCGACGACGGCCGGGTCGTGGTCGGCTGCAACGTGGAGAACGCCGCCTACGGGGTGACGCTCTGCGCCGAGTGCGGCGTCGTCTCCAGCCTGCACGCCACCGGCGGTGGGCGGCTCGTCGCGCTCTCCTGCGTCGACGCCACCGGCGAGCCGTTGATGCCGTGTGGCCGCTGCCGGCAGTTGCTCTGGGAGCACGGCGGGCCGGACTGCCTCATTGAGACGAAGACCCGCCCGCTGCGGATGGCCGAGCTGCTGCCGCACGCCTTCGGTGTGGAGGACCTGGAGGCGGTGACCGGGGAGACCCCGGTGCCGGTGGTCCCGGAGCGGCTGGCCGCCTGGCGGGGACGCGGCACCGTCTTCGTGCACCCCGACATGTCCGCCGGCCAACAGGTCTGGACGGCGTACTGGGAGCGGTCGGCGGGCGACGACGTCGGCGCCGAGACCGGCGTGCTGGAGGAGGCCCCGAGCTGGGACGACCCGGCCGAGGCGATCACCTGGGGAATGGCCCGGACACCGCGGGTGGTGGTGGTGGACGAGGCCGGCACGATCTTCTGGGCGGGCGAGGGGGAGCCGCCGTTGGAGATCCCGGTCCGGTGGACGGGTGGGTACTGATGAGCTTTGCTGCTGTTGACGTCATCCGGGTGAAGCGGGACGGGGGTGTGCTGTCGGACGCGCAGATCGACTGGGTGCTCGACGCGTACACCCGGGGGGTTGTCGCCGACGAGCAGATGTCCGCGCTGGCGATGGCGATCCTGCTCAACGGCATGACCGGGCCGGAGATCGCCCGGTGGACCGCCGCGATGATCGCCAGCGGTGAGCGGCTCGACCTCTCGGCGGTACGTCGGCCGACTGTCGACAAGCACTCCACCGGCGGCGTCGGCGACAAGATCACCCTGCCGCTCACCCCGCTGGTGGCCGCGTGTGGCGCCGCCGTACCCCAGTTGAGCGGCCGTGGCCTCGGGCACACCGGCGGCACGCTGGACAAGCTGGAGTCGATCCCCGGCTGGCGGGCCACCGTGCGCAACGACGAGTTCATCGCGCAACTCGACGACGTCGGCGCGGTGATCTGCGCCGCCGGTGCCGGCCTGGCCCCGGCCGACCGCAAGCTGTACGCGCTGCGGGACGTCACCGGGACCGTGGAGGCGATCCCGCTGATCGCCAGCTCGATCATGAGTAAGAAGATCGCCGAGGGGACCGGCGCGCTGGTTCTCGACGTGAAGGTCGGCTCGGGCGCCTTCATGAAGTCCGTCGACCAGGCCCGCGAGCTGGCGCGCACGATGGTCGAGCTGGGCGGCGCGCACGGTGTTCGGACGGTCGCCCTGCTCACCGACATGTCCACACCGCTCGGCCTGGCCATCGGCAACGCCGTCGAGGTGACCGAGTCGGTGGAGGTGCTGGCCGGTGGTGGGCCGGCCGACGTGGTGGAGCTGACGTTGGCCCTGGCCCGGGAGATGCTGGACGCCGCCGGCCTACCGGACGCCGATCCGGCGGCGGCGTTGCGCGACGGTCGGGCGATGGACTCGTGGCGGGCGATGATCCGGGCGCAGGGCGGCGACCCGGACGCGCCGATGCCGGTGGCGGCCGAGGTCGAGGTGGTCCGCGCCGAGCGGGACGGGTACGTCACGGCCGTCGACGCGTACGCCATGGGGGTCGCCGCCTGGCGGCTCGGCGCGGGCCGGGCCCGCAAGGAGGACCCGGTCAGCGTGCCGGCCGGCGTGGTGCTGCACAAACGGCCGGGCGACGCGGTCCGGGCCGGTGACCCGCTCTACGAGCTGCGTGCCGAGGACGCGACGAAGATCCCGGCCGCGCTGGCCGAGGCCGCCGGCGCGGTACGGCTCGGGCCGACCGCCCCGGCGCCGAACCCGCTGGTGATGGAACGGATCGGCTGATCCGGCAGGGCGTCGGGGTGGCGTGGTGCCGGTCACGTGAGAGCGCTATTCTCGCAGGCCAAGGGGGGAACAGCCGGCTTCGAGCCGTCGCGAGCAGACAGGAAGTTGCCCCGTGACCGTAGATGCCCCCGACCCGCGTGAGGTGCGCGAGGCGAGCCTGGAAGAGCTGGAACGGCTCGGCCTGCCGTTGCCACCGGCCCAGTTCCCCCTCGTCTGGGAGCCGGGCGACCGGATCGACCTGCGCCCCACGGCGGAGATCGAGGCGCGGATCGCCGTGCTGCACCTGATCCTGGCCCGCTGCTTCGGGATGCCGCCGCAGGCGGCGATGAGCTGGCTGCTCGGCTCACATCTGGTCGAGATGGTCACCCCGCCGGAGTGGCAGTTCGTGATGGGTGGCAAGGGCGACCACCGGTCGTTCGTGCTGCACCACGACGCGCTGTTCGCGCTGGCCTGGGTGCTCGGGTTGAGCAAGCAGCTCGACCCCACCCTGGCGGTGGACGAGCAGTTGGTCGAGCGGCTGCCGCACATCGCGGAGGGGGAGACGTTCCCGCACTGGCGTTCCCGGATCCTCACCGCGCCCCAGCACCCGGCGGACGCCGCCGCCCTGCTCGACCTGCACTACTGCCTGGACTGGGCGTACCTGGAGACCGAGCGGGAGGGCCGGCGTGCGCCCAGCCTGGTCGACGCGAACGCGATCGGTCAGCGGCGCTGGGCGCTGGAGTGGGCGGTGATCCTGCGTGGGCCGTACCACGACGAGCCGCCCGGCTGGGAAGAGGTCGACCTCTCCACCTGATCTCAGCGGGGCCGGTAGTGGTCCACCTGGACCGCGACCGTCACCCGGACCGGCTCGGGCAGGGCGGCCAGCCGGCCGGCGAGGGCGCCCGGGTCGGTGTGCCAGGCGCTCGGACCCATCCCGACCAGGGTGGCGGCCTCCGTCCGGGTCAGGGCCAACTCCGCCCGGTGCGCCGTCGAGCTGGCATGCGTGAAGTGCCCGCCGAGGCTCGCGGTCACCCGGTCGGCCTTGTCCGGGGCCACCCGCAGCAGGCCGAGCGCTGTCACCAGCTCGGTGAGGTGGTCGGCGTCCGGCGTGACCACCAGCAGCGTTCCGGCCGGATCGAGCACCCGGTGGAACTCCGCGCCGTTGCGCGGGGCGAAGACGTTCAGCAGCACGGCGGTGGAGGCGTCCGCGAGCGGCAGCCGCTGCCAGGTGTCGGCGAGCGCCGCCGCCGCCCGGGGGTGCGCGCGGGCCGCGCGGCGCAGCGCCGGCTTGGACACGTCCACTGCCAGACCCACGGCGTCCGGCAGCGCCGCCAGCACCGCGCCGAGGTAACGGCCGGTGCCGGCGCCGGCATCGACCACCAGGGGGTACGCCCCACAGTCCGCCTCCGGCGCTCCGACCCGTACCCCTGCTGTTGTGTCCTTTGCTCTGCTTACCTCCATGCGCCACCCCGCGCCGGCCGCTGGTGCGTCGGTGGGTGCAGAGCAAAGGGCGGAGGAGGGGGATGTGGTCGTCGCACGGAGTCGCGCGACCGCCTCGGTCGCGGCGGCGGCCAGCGCGGTCGCGATGACGTCGTAGTGCCCGGCGGCCAGGAAGTCGGCGCGGGCGGCGACCATCTCCGCCGTGTCGCCGGTGTGCGGCGCCCGACCGGCGAGCAGGTTGACGTAGCCCTGCCGCGCGATGTCGAAGCTGTGCCGGCGGGGACAGCGCAGCGCCCGGGTGTCGGTGGCCTGGTGGAGTGCCTCGCCGCAGACCGGGCAGCGCAGCCGGCGCAGGACCCGCGGGTTCAGGTCCGAGCGCGGCCGGTCCGAACTCCCGGGCGTGTCCACGACGTCGAGCCTAGTGTGGCCTGGCTGGGCGGGTTCACGCTGGCTGACTAGGGTCTGAGCATGGTCGCAACTATCCGGTACGAGGACATCGTCAAGGTCCCGAAGGCGCTGCTGCACGACCACCTCGACGGCGGGCTGCGGCCGGCGACGATCGTCGACCTGGCCGCCGAGGTGGACCACCCACTACCCACCAACGACCCCGCGGCGCTCGGACTCTGGTTCGCCGAGGCGGCGGACTCCGGCTCTCTGGAGCGGTACCTCGAGACGTTCGCGCACACGGTCGCGGTCATGCAGACCGCGCCCGCGCTGCGCCGCGTGGCCCGCGAGTGCGCCCTGGACCTGGCCGCCGACGGGGTCGTCTACGCAGAGGTGCGGTTCGCCCCCGAGCAGCACCTGGAACGGGACCTCAGCCTGGACGAGGTGGTCGAGGCGGTGCTGGCCGGGTTCGCCGAGGGCGCCGCGCAGGCCGCCGAGGCGGGCCTGAGCATCCGGGTGGGCACCCTGCTCACCGCGATGCGGCACGCGGCCCGCTCCCAGGAGATCGCCGAGCTGGCGGTACGGCACCGCGACTCCGGGGTGGTCGGGTTCGACATCGCCGGCGCCGAGGCGGGCTTTCCGCCCACCCGACACCTGGACGCCTTCGAGTACCTCCAGCGGGAGAACTTCCACTTCACCATCCACGCCGGCGAGGCGTTCGGTCTGCCGTCGATCTGGCAGGCCATCCAGTGGTGCGGCGCGGACCGGCTCGGCCACGGCGTACGCATCGTCGACGACATCGCTCCCGACGGCGCGCTCGGCCGGCTGGCCGCGTACGTCCGGGACAAGCGGATCCCGCTGGAGCTGTGCCCGTCGTCGAACGTGCAGACCGGCGCGGTGGCCTCGATCGCGGACCACCCGATCGGCCTGCTCCGGGACCTGCGCTTCCGGGTGACCGTCAACACCGACAACCGGCTGATGAGCGGCACCTCGATGTCCCGGGAGATGTGGCTGCTGACGGAGACGTTCGGCTACGGGTGGAAGGAGTTGCAGTGGTTCACCATCAACGCGATGAAGAGCGCCTTCATCCCGTTCGACGAGCGGCTGCGGATCATCGATGAGGTGATCAAGCCGGCGTACGCCAGGTTGCTGGCCTGACCGTCAGCCGTGCGGGTGGCCGGCGAGCAGGCCGGCCACCCGGCGCAGCACCTCCCGCGCCCGGGCCGCCTCCGCGCCCAGGCCGGTCTGTCGACTCAGCACTGCGGGCTCGTTGCGCAGCAGCGCCACCCCGCGACGGATCAGCACCCGGGGGGCCTTGCGTTGCTCGGACAGGTCGCGGGCGAGCCGGCGCAGGAAGGTCGCCCCGCGCGGCCGGCGCAGCGCGTACGCCCCGGCGAGCAGGCCACGGCGGCGGCACTCCTCGACGATCTCGGCAGCGAAAATCCCTTCGGCCACGAAAAGTGGCGATCCGGTGAGATCAAATGGCCGGGTGGCCACCCGTCGATCCGCGCCGATCGCATAAACCGGCACATCGGCTCGGCCTTCGCGAGCTAGTCGGGCAATGATTTCCACCGCTGCGTCGGCGTCCCAGGACTGCGGCGATTCCCAATCCACCTGGCCGTTTCGTCTCGGCAACGTAGGGTCATCGCCGTCTTTGTAGAAGTCGTCCAAGCAGAGCACCGGCAGGCCGGTTCGTTCCGCTATGTACGACTTTCCGGACCCAGAAGGGCCCGCGAGCAGGACAACGCGATGCGGATGTTCCATTACCTTCAGTTACTCCGACCAGACGGACTGCTATCAAATCGCATCAACATCTCATCACACCTTCGGTCCGGGACAACCTGGGCTTTCTTCTTGTCGACCGGCGTGATGGAATCTCGGGGGTCCGACCCGCCGGGTCGGTCGCTGGGCGTTGCCCGGGGCAACGCGTTGAAGCTGTAATCGCGAGGACGGTGACGTGAGCAAACGGCCGAAGACGGCGGGCTCCCTCCTGTCGCGGCTGCGCCGGCCGGCCAGCCGGCTACAGGACATGCCGATCTGGTCCAAGCTCGGTCTCATCATGATCGTGCCGACCATCGCCACGGTCGTGGTGGGCACCAGTGGTCTGGTCGACCACGTGGAGACGCTCAACAATGCCAACCGGGCCGGCGATCTGGCCAACCTGTCGAGCTACTCGGGTGATCTGGTCGACACCCTGCAGGACGAGCGGACCGCCGCCGTTCTGCTGCTCGGTGCGGACGGGACGCAGCCGACGGCGCAGTACCAGGAGGCCTACAACCGGGTGAACTCCCGGGTGGACCAGGCGACGAGCCCCTACCGGCAGCAGCGCGCCGAGATCGAGGACCTGCCGGGCAGCCTGGAAGGGCTGCTCGACGGCATCGACCAGAACCTGCGGGACCTGTCCGGCATCCGCAGCCAGGTGTTCAACGGCAAGCTCGCGCTCACCGAGACCGTGCAGGCGTACGACGGCCTGATCAGCGACCTGCTGGCCATCCGTGACTCGTCCACGCAGCTCGCCGGTGACAACCAGCTGAGCGACCGGATGCGCGCCGCCGCGGCGGTGGCCCGGGAGAAGGAGTTCCTCTCCCTGCGCCGCGTCGTGGTGCACCGCGCGCTGGGCGTCAAGGGCGGCAAGAAGCTGACCCCGGCGCTGCGCCGGGACTACGTCGCCAGCGACACCGGCCAGCAGCAGGCTCTGCAGAGCTTCAAGGCCGTCGCCACCCCTGACGACGCGAAGTTCCACGACCAGACGGTCGCGGGCGGCGACCGCCGGCAGGCACAGAACTACACCGGCTGGATCGACGGCAACACCACCGGCGAGATGCGCGACGCGCCGTTCGGCCCGGACCAGTGGGAAGCCGCCATGACGGCGAACGCCAAGCTGATCCGCACCGTCGAGCGGAAACTCGACAGCGAGGTGGTCACCCAGGCCGACGGGCTCCGGTCGGACGTGCAACGTCAGGTCTTCCTGGAGACCGGCCTGCTGCTGAGCATGCTGCTGCTGGCCATCCTCTTCGCGTACCTGGTGGCCCGCTCGATGGCCCGCTCGCTGCGTGAGCTGCGGCAGGGCGCGCTCTCCGTCGCCCAGTACGGCCTGCCCCAGGCGGTGGCCCGACTGCGTGACCCGCAGGTCGTCGGTCAGCTCTCGCCGGTGCAACTGGCCAACCAGATCGCCGAGCCGCTGCCGGTGCGCAGCAAGGACGAGTTCGGCCAGGTGACCGAGGCGTTCAACGCCGTCCACCTGGAAGCCGTCCGCACGGCCGCCGAGCAGGCGGCGCTGCGCGCCTCCGTCGCGACCATGTTCGTCAACCTGGCCCGCCGTTCGCAGATCCTCGTCGACCGTCTCATCGGGCACCTCGACCGGCTGGAGCGCGGCGAGGAGGACCCGGACCGGCTGGCCGAGCTGTTCCAGCTCGACCACCTGGCCACCCGGATGCGCCGCAACGACGAGAACCTGCTGGTGCTCGCCGGTGCCGACTCCACCCGTGTGCAGCGCGAGCCGGCCGCCCTCATCGACGTGCTGCGCGCCGCGCAGTCCGAGGTCGAGCACTACACCCGGATCGAGTTCGGCGTCATCGACCGCGACATCGAGGTCGCCGCGCACGCGGTCAACGATCTCGTGCACCTCGTCGCCGAGCTGTTCGACAACGCCACCGCGTTCTCGCCGCCGGACTCGCAGGTCATGGTCGAGGCCCGTCGGGTCGGTGACCGCGCCTCGCTGTACGTCGAGGACCGTGGCATCGGCATCAGCGCCGAGCAACTGCACGACCTCAACGAGCGTCTCGCGACGCCGCCGCAGGTGGATGTCGCCGTCTCCCGGATGATGGGTCTGGTCGTGGTCGCCCGGCTGGCGTCCCGGCACGGCGTCCGGGTCGAGCTTCGTCCGGGCAACGACCGTGGCACCGTCGCGGACGTGACCCTGCCCACCTCGGTGCTGGTGCCCCGGGCGCTCTCCGGTCGGGTGCAGCAGCCGCCGCCGGCGCTGCCCGCGGCCGGTGCGCCGCAGCCGGGTGGCCCGCAGCAGGGTGGGCCCGCGCCGGTCTTCGGTGCGCTGCCGGCCCTCGGCAACGGTCCTCGCCCGAGTGAGTCCGGCAACCAGGTCACCCTCGGCGGTCGGCCGTTCGAGCCCGCCGCGCGCAACGGCGCCGGCACCCCGGCCAACGCCGGTGGGTACCGGTCGATGCCGGCGTGGTCCGACCTGACCGGCGCGGCCGGGGCGAACGGCGTCAACGGTGGCGACGGGTTCACCCCGCGGCCGGCCAACGGTCAGCCGATCGACCCGCTGCCGCAGCGTCGGGCCGGGGACGACTCGCCGACCCCCGGCCAGCAGCCGCCCATTCCCCGGCAACTGCCGAGCAGCCCCGAGACGCACCCGTACTCGGCGCCGCCGGTCTCCGCGCAGCCGTACTCCGGCGCGCCGGTCTCGGCCGCGCCCACCTCCAGCCAGCCGTACTCCGCGCAGCCCTACTCCGGTGCGCCGTACGGCGGGGCGCCGGTCTCCGCCGCCCCGGCCTCCGGGCAGCCGTACGCCGGCCCGCCGGTGTCCGCGTCTCCGGTGTCGGCGTCGCCGACGTCCGCGCAGCCGTACTCGGCGCCGCCCGTCTCGGGCCAGTCGTTCAGCGGTTTCGCGCCCCGGTCCGCGCCGCCCGCGCAGCCGCCCAGCGCTCCCGCGCCGCCGGCCTGGCCCCCGGTTCCGGGGGGCGACCGGGAGGCGGCCACCCCGCCGGTGCCGGAGCGGCTCGCCGCCGCTCTGGACATGACGACCGAGCTGCCGCGCGTGCCGCGGCCCGGCGAGCAGTTGCCAGCGGCGCAGCCGGCGGCACCGTCCGCCACTCCGCGGCCGGCGCCCGCTCCGGCCGCGCCGAGCCGGCCGGCGCCGCAGCAGCCGCAGGCGCAGAACCAGCAGCGGTACGCGGACGAGACGATGGAACTGCCCATCTTCCGCGAGCTCGAGTCGGCCTGGTTCCGTACCCGCCGCCCGGGCCCGGAGGAGACCGGCGCCAAGCCGGCGACGAACGGCGACAACGCGACCCAGCAGTTCGCCACCGTCGAGGCCGCTGGTCGGGCAGTCCACAAGACAACACCCGCAACGACAGGTAACGCACCGATGGCAGACACTCCGACGGCCGGAGGAGCGCCGCGGGACAACGGCTCCACAACGGACGAGGGCGCGCGCCCCAGCCTCGCTGAGAGCCTGCCGAACCGCCGGCCCCAACCGCAGAACAACGGTTGGCACACCGCTGCCGACGACGGCTGGCGTGCCGCCTCGGCGGCGGCCAGCGCGGTGCCGGTGGCCGAGACGACCACCACCGGTCTGCCGAAGCGCAAGCCGATGGCGCAGCTGGTGCCTGGTGCGGTGGAGAAGCCGACCACCTCGGTCCAGCGGCGCTCCCCGGAGGCGGTCCGTGGCCTGCTCTCCGCTTACCACCGGGGCGTGCAGCGAGGGCGTAGCACCTCGGAAAACCCGACCAACCCGGAGGCGACTCCGGGTGGGCAATCCTCGCAGTCTGGCTCAGGCCCGGTGGCCGGGAGCGGGCAGAAGGAGCAAGAAGGATGACAACTACGCAGGATCTTGGTTGGCTTCTGGCCAACTTCGCCGACCGGGTGCCCGGCGTCGCGCATGCGGTCGCTGTCTCGGCGGACGGTCTACTCCTCGCGTCGTCACGGGATCTGCCGCGCGACCGGGCAGACCAGCTCGCCGCCATCGCGTCGGGCCTGGTCAGCCTGACCCAGGGGGCAGCACGCTGCTTCGAGGGAGGCGCGGTGTTGCAGACTGTCGTGGAGATGGACAATGGGTTCCTGTTCCTGATGTCCATCTCGGACGGCTCGTCCTTCGCCGTGCTGGCCGCCCGCAGCTCCGACGTAGGCCAGGTGGGCTACGAGATGGCGCTGTTGGTCGACCGGGTGGGTGACGCGCTCACCCCGCAGCCGCGCGCGGCTGCGGGCATGCTTGGTTGATACTCCGCCGATCGTGAGGTCGGCACGACTGCAACGACGACAACGACGGGTTCCACCGGTGGGAGCCGGTAACGGGTGCGAAGGAGGTGAGCGGCGACATGGCCGATCGTGACGAACCAACCGGAGCGTTGGTCCGTCCATACGCCGTGACCCGTGGTCGCACCCGTCCCCGACTCGACATCGCGCTGGAGGCGCTCGTCGAGACGACGGTGCGCGGCCGGGCCGCTGCCAATGGCAACGGCGGTCAAGGCCGCGAACACCAGTACATCGCCGCGCTGTGTGACGGACGCGTGCAATCGCTCGCAGAGATCGCGGCGCGGATGCAGCTCCCGCTCGGTGTGGCCCGGGTGCTCATCGCCGATATGGCGACGGACGGCCTGGTCGCGGTCCACGAGCCGACCATCCTGGACGACTCCGACGACGCGGTGGGCACTGAACTGCTGGAGAGGGTGCTGAGTGGACTTCGCAGGCTCTGACATGTCGCACCGCCCGCCGAACCCGAGCGGCCGCGTGACGTCGGCGAAGATCGTTATCGCTGGTGGATTCGGCGTCGGTAAGACGACGCTGGTCGGCTCGGTCTCGGAGATCACGCCGCTGACCACCGAGGCCATCATGACCTCCGCTGGCGTGGGCGTCGACGACACCCGGCAGGTGCCGGGCAAGACGACGACCACGGTGGCGATGGACTTCGGCCGGATCTCGATCGACCGTGATCTGATCCTGTACCTGTTCGGTACGCCGGGTCAGACCCGATTCTGGTTCATGTGGGACGAACTGGTTCGGGGTGCGATCGGCGCGGTCGTGCTGGTGGACACCCGCCGGCTGGCCGACTGCTTCGCGGCGATCGACTTCTTCGAGCACCGACGCCTGCCGTACCTGGTGGCGATCAACTGCTTCGACGGGATGCAGTACCACGACCCGCAGGACGTCCGGGACGCCTTGGCGATCTCGAGCGACGTGCCGGTGGTGGCCTGCGACGCCCGTAACCGGGAGTCGACGAAGCACGTGCTGATCTCGTTGGTCGAGTACGTGCTGACCATGCGCCGCACGCGCGCCGTCGCCCCGGCCTGACGGGTCGCCGTACGCCCGGTGGTGGCCCTGGGCCGCCACCGGGTGCCGCAACCTGCGCAGCGCGACCCGGCCGCCCTACGCCGCCCTCGTGATCCCGCAACCGTCGGGGCCCTCCGCACCCCGGGCCCCGGGCCGGCGGGCGTCTGACGAGGGCGGCGTCGCCGCGTCCACTGTCTACCGTGCATCTTGGGCGGGTACACGGAAGCGCCCCCCGGTCTTGCCGACCGAGGGGCGCTTCTGATTGGCGTGGGTCAGGACTGGTAACCGGCCGAGCGGTACTCGTACTCCCGATCGTCGTCACGGTCCCCGTGGTCACGGCTGAAGTCCCAGCCTCCGGCCGCCTCCCGGCCCGGCCGACCACCCACCGCGAAGCCGCCGATCTCCTGGCCCCGACGCCAGCCACGGAAGTATCCGGTGGTGTTCTCCGCGAGGCTCGCCGCATCACGCACTATCCGCAAGGGACGCTCCTCGCGCAGCGGCGAGCCGGGGACCAGGTTGGCCTGTGGCACGCGCTTGGGCAGCCCGGCGTTGGTCTCCGCGCCCACCGCCGGGCGGGCCGCCTGTTCCGCGGCCTGCCAGCCGGTGTCGGCAGTGGTCGACCAGTCCAGATCGGACTCCTCGCCGTGCCCGACGAACCACGCGGACTTCGCCTGCGCGAAAATCAACAGGTCACCGTCGCCCTCGTCGGCGACCGGCGGCGGCCGGTGCTCGACCGGAGGCGATGGCCGGCGCTCCAGCGGCGGCGCGGGGGGTCGGTGCTCCGCGGCGCGCTCGGCGCGGGCGGCGGACCGGCCGCCCCGGGCGGCCTGCTCCCGATCGACGAGGCGCAGCGGCGGGGTCTCCAGCTGCGGTTCCGCGGGCGGAGTGAGCCCGTCGCGCAGTGCGCGGTCGGCCAGTGGTGGCGGCTCCACCAGACGCAGCATGGGTGGTTCCTGGGGCAGGTCGTCGGCCAACCAGGGCGGGGTGACCCGACCGTCGGCCCGGCCCGGGTCGGTCGGGGCGTCCACGCCACGGCTGCCGCCGTAGGGGTAGGCCACCGGGTTGTTCGGCGAGCTGTCCGCCGGGTCCTCCGGGTTGTTGACGAGCGGCCAGTTGGCCCGGGACCCGGGTGGTGCGGACTCCTGGTCCGGCCGGGGGGCCGGCACCGGGATGCTGAGGTCGGTGGCGCTGAAACCACCGGTCGGCGGGTCCGCCGGGGGGCGTTGCTGGTGGCTCGGCCGGGGCTCGCCGTTGGTCTTGGGGCGGGGCGGGATGACGGTACGCTGCCGCTCCGCCCGCGCGCTGTTGATGGCGGCGGTGGTCAGTGTCGGCCGGAACGGCTCACCGGCCTCGGCCGGGGGCACCAGGCCCCGCTGGGCGGGCGTGATAGGGGTGATCCCGGGCGGCGGAGGGGGAGGCGAGGAGACCGGCCGGTTGGTCGGTCCGTCGACCCGGCTGGGCGTCGGGTCGACGCGCCCGGGCAGCGAGGAGGCCGGCGGACCGGCCATCGCCGCCGGGGTCACCGGTGCGGGCGCCACCGGCGGCGGCGTGACCGGAGCGGGTGCGACCGGTGGCGGCCCGAGCGGCCGGGGCGACGCCGGCGGCGCGCTGCCGGGGGCCGGCTCGGGACGGCTGCGCCGTCCGACGGCGGGCGCCGGGTCGGCCGGGGCCGGGGTGGGCCGGACCGGCCGCAGGCCGGCGCTGGTGCCGGCCAGCCCGGTCAGCTCGCCGACGGTCTCGCCACGGCGGGCGGCGGCACGGCGGCCGGGTGCCGGGGTGGGCGCGCTGACCCGTGAGCTGAGCGCGCTGACCAGTGCCTCCAGCCCGGCGTCACAGGCGCGCACGGAGGCGACCGCCTGGCGGACCGTCTCGGCCACCGCCGACGTGAGCGCCCGGTTGACCGTGGCGCGTCGGGGCGTCTCGGAGATGGCGACCCGCAGGGCGGTGACCGCCTCGTTGATCTCCTCGGCGTCGGCGACCCCGTCGGCGGCGAGGTGCGCGGCGATCGCGTCGGCGGCGACCGACACCTCGCGGCCCCTGGCGACGGTGCCGCCGAGCATGCCCGGCTCGGGCAGGGCGTCCAGCACCGCGAGCGAGACCGGCTCGGCCGGGTCCGGGTAGGCGCGCAGCGCCGCCGGGTACAGCTCACGCAGGACCTCGCGCAGCGCCACGGCGGCGGAGTGCCGACCGCTGGCCAGCGCGGCGTGCGCGGCCAGGACCTGCTTGTAGCCGGCCAGGTCCCGAGGAGCCGGCAGGGTGACAGCGGACAGGGCCCCCGCCTGCAGCGCGCGGGCCAGGCCGACCGCCCGCCGTTCGGCCGGAGGTGACTGCATCTCTTCCAGGGAGTCGTCGTCGGCGAACCGCTCGGCGAAGTCGTCCACCGAGTCGTCGTCGGCGATCGCCAGGGGCCGCCCGGCCGCGCTCAACAGCGAGGTGACCGTGTGGTCGTCGCTGTCGGCGGCGATGGCCGCACCGCTCGGCCCGCCCGACCGCTCCACGAGAAGCGCGACGAGCTGGGCGTAGCCAGCGGCGTCGTCGCTGATCTCGCGGACATGCAGCAGACGGCCTGCGTCGTCGACCACAGCGGACGTCAGCGTCGAGCCGGCGGAGGCCGGTCGGTCAGCCGGATCCGCCGAGGCCAGACCGCAGTAAACGCGCACGAGCGCCACGGCGTCGTCCTCCTCCCGGGACAGGTCTTTCCTCTGCCAGCAACTGATGCTCCCCGGTACGGGTCAGTCGCGCCAGTCCACCACCGCAGAGATCTTGCCGACAATGGTGCGCCAACCCAAACTCGCGGTCTGCGCGCCGATCTTCTTCAGCCGCCGCCGACCCATGAAGGCGCCGATTCCACCGTTGGCGGTGGCGCGCAGCGCCTCGTCCAGGTCGTCGAGACTGGAGCCGGCCGAGAGCATGTCGAGTACCGCAGGCAGCCGCAATGCGTACGAGAGGTCACGCGCGACCTCGCCGGCCTCGATCAACAGGGTCGAATCCCAGGTGTCGTGGCCACCGCGTAGGTTCTCCACGACGAGGTCGAGTTCGTAGGTGTCCTCGTCGAGCGGGGCGATGTCGGCCGGCTCCACCCGTTCGGACAATTCATTCCAGCTGTCCAGTTGGGACAGATCGTTGGGCGCACCGGACCGGATAAAGGTGACAAGCGATTCGGGGGTCTTGAACAGCAGCAGCTTGCCCCGGTGGCTGAGGAAGACCGGCACCTCCTCGTCGTCCGCCTCGTCCGCCTCGGTCTCGTCCGCCTCGTCGGTGCCGGCGGCGTCGTCCCCGCGTCGACGCGTCGACGCGTCGTCCTCCGCGGCGAACTCCTCGGCCAGCTCCTCGTCGAGGATGACGACGGTCTCGTCGTCCTCGTCCTCCTCGATGGCCTGTCGGCGGGCGAGGAACGGGTCGTCCTGGTCGCGCTCGGTCACGTCGGTGGGGGTCAGCGAGCTGGCCGGCCGGTACGCCCGCAGTGTGAAGCCGGTGCCGGCGGGCAGCGCGATCTCCACCGGGTCGATGCGCAGCTCTTCCCAGAGCGAACGGTCGACCGGCGCCGACCGGTGCTCGGCCTCCTCGGCCTCATCTGGCTCGGCCGCGCCGGTGGTGTCGTCGAGCTCAGGCTCGTCGGCGTCGGGCCGTTGGGGCGACTGGCGGGCCACGCTGACCTCCGTGTGCTTCGGGTTGCCCACCCGCCGGGTCTCCGACCGGCGAGTGACTCTGGGCACATACCCTAGTCGGCAGCCCTGGGTAACCGATGCCCGCACCCCGTCGGCCGGTCGAGGTACGGGTTCCACCTGCTGGTCGGCACGGTGGCGAACCGGCGGCTCGACAAGTAGCGTAGCTACACATGAAGGCCCAGGCGTTGCACGGTCACCTCGACGCCCTGCTGCTCGCCGTCCTCGAACAGGGCGCGCTGCACGGCTACGCCATCATCGAGGCGCTGCGTGCCCGCAGTGGCGGCAGCCTCGATCTGCCCACCGGCACCATCTATCCGGCGCTGCGCCGGCTGGAGCGCGCCGGGCACGTGGCGAGCACCTGGAGCACCGTCAACGGCCGGGAACGGCGGACCTACCAGCTGACCGACTCGGGTCGGCGGGCGCTGGCCGGGGAACGCGCCGGCTGGCACGAGTTCCAGGCCACCGTAGGCCGGTTCCTCGATCCCGGCAGCCCGCCCGTCACCCCGGCCTGACCGAGTCGACCGGGGCTTGGTCGACTCACGTTTCAGGAAGTCGCGCCTTCCGAAGCGCGGGACACCCCGATATGCAGAAACACGAGTGGATCAGCGCGCGGCGGGTCAGCGCGGCGGAACAGCGCACGGCAGGTCAGGGCGTGCCGCGGGTCAGCGCGCGGCGGGCTGGCGCGCGGCGGCCAGCAGCCAGTTGCGCGCCGCACGGGTCAGCGAGAAGTAGGCGCCCCCCGCCACCGCCAGACCGACGAGCATCGGGGGCCAGCGCAGCGCCGCGTCCCACAGGGTGAGCGACCAGGTGAAGAGGGCGCAGCCAGCCACCATGCCGAGGACCACCACACCGGTCAGGCCGATGCCCACGGCGCGCTGTGCCACCGCCAGACCCGGGCGTGGCGAACGGGCACTCGCCGCGACCACCAGCAGGCCGGCGACCGAGAGCAGCAGCGCACCCATCCAGATCCAGTCGACCGAGTCGGCCAGCAGCAGGTAGCCGGCCGGGGGACGCGGCCCACCGCTCCAACTCGACCCGCGCCAGGTCAGGTCCCCGGCGACCACCCCCACCCCGGCGATCGCCAGCATCCGCAGCGAGAGCCCGCGCAGGGCGCCCACCGCCAGCTCGGCCTGCCAGGAGGGGAGGAGCTGCGCCGGTGAGCCGAACTCGACCACCGCCCGGCGCTGCGCCTCGCCGGGCGGCACGCCGTCCTCCCGGTACGCCTCGACGGCGTCCAGCAGCCCGTGCCGGGCCTCGGTCAGCAGCTCGGACTTGAGTCGCGCCGGCCCCTGCAACCGGGCACCAAGCTCCCGCAGGTGCTCGTCGACCACCACGTCCTCTGCGCACGCCATGGCACCACAGTGCCACGGCGGCCGGGGCGTCGGCGTCCGGGAGAACCCTGGTCCGTCCCCCAGGCCCGGTCAGGGGGCGAGTGCCAGGTAACCCCGTTCGGCCGCCGCCTGGAGCAGCCACTGGTCCCGGTACCAGCCCGGGGCGGCGACCAGCTCGGCGTGTCGACCGCGCTGGACCACCCTGCCGCCGTCGAGGACGACGATCTCGTCCAGCTCGGCGAGCCCGCTCAGCCGGTGGGTGATCAGCAGCACCGAGTGCTCGGCCGGGGTGGCGGCGAGGGCGGACGCGAGCACCGCGTCCGCGGCGGTCGGGTCGAGCCCTTCGGTGGGCTCGTCGAGCACCAGCACCGCCGGCGCGGCGAGCAGCGCCCGGGCGAGCGCCAGCCGTTGCCGCTGACCGCCGGAGAGCTGCCCGCCCTCCTCGCCGACGAGCGTGTCCCAGCCGGCCGGCTGGGCGCGTACCCACTCCAGCAGGCCGGCGGCGGCGGTGGCCGAGGTCAGCTCCTCCTCGCCCGCCCCGGCCCGGCCGAGCAGCAGGTTCTCCCGGACCGTGGCGTGGAAGACGTACGCCTCGGCGAGCAACCCGCCGACCGCCCGGGGCAGCGCCTCCTCGGCGTACGTCGAGAGGTCCCGCCCGTCCAGCGTCACCCGGCCGGACGCGGGCCGGACGGCGCCGGTCAGCACTGCCGCGACAGTGCTCTTACCGGCGCCGCTCGGGCCGACGACGGCGATCCTGCGCCCCGGAGACAGGTCCAGGCTCACCGCGTCCAGGGCGGGCGCCGCGCCGGTGCGGTACCGCACCGTCACGTCGACGAGGCGCAGCTCGTGCGGGCCGACCAGGTCCGGTTTCTCCTCGGCGGGCTCGGGGGTGGGCGTGCCCGCGTCGAGCAGGGCGGCCACCCGGACCAGACCCGGGCGCAGTTGGGTCCACTGCCGGGCCGCCGCGACCAGCGCCAGCGTCACCTCGACGGCGGCCAGCGTGCCGACGGCCAGGACCCCCACCAGCACCCCCGGCACGTCGGCCGCCAGCGCGGCCAGCACCACCACCGCGGCGGTCAGTCCGGCGGTCAGCACCCCGGCGGCGTCCACAGCGAACCCGGTGGCGGCGAGCCGGCGTTCCAGCCGGGCCAACCGGTGGGCACGCTGCTCGGCAGCGCGCAGCGTGTCTGCTGTCGCCCCGAACGCGGCCAGGTCGGCGGCGCCGTGGGTCAGGTCGATCGCGTCGGTCGCCAACGCGCCGCGCAGCGGGGCCACCTCGGCGGCGCTGCGCCGGGTGACAGCGGTGGCCAGCGTCGGCAGGGCCAGCCCGGCGACGAGCAACCCGACGGCGAGCGCGCCGGCGGCCGGTAACGAGATCAGCGCCGCCACGCCGACCGCCAGTACGCCGACCACCGCCGCCGCCGCGCCCGGGACCAGCACCCGGAGCAGCAGGTCCTGGACGGCCTCCACGTCGGAGACCAGCCGGCTCAGCACATCACCCGAGCGGTGTGCCGCGTCCCGACGTGCCGCCAGGGTGGCGAAGACCCGGGCCCGCACGTCGGTGATCATGCGGAGTACCGCGTCGTGCCCGGCGAGCCGTTCGGTGTACCGGAAGACCCCCCGGCTGATCGCCAACGCCCGGACCGCGACGATCGCCACGGTGAGCCGGTCCAGCGGCGGCTGACCGGCGGCGCTCATCAGCAGCCAGGTGGCGGTCGCCATCAGGGCGAGCCCGGCGAACTCGGTGGCGGCGGCGAGCAGGCCGGCGCCGACCAGCCGCCCCAGGTACGGGCGGGCGAGCCGCAGCACGGCCCGTTCGGCGTCGACCCGGCCGGTCGGTGCCGAATCCGGCGGAGCCGACCCCGGGGGTGTGCTCATCGGGTCGTCCCCCCGCTCGGTTCGGGCGTCAACTCGGTCACCCGGCCGTCCTCCACCCGCAGGATCCGGTCGGCGTCGGCGAGCAGCGCCGGTCGGTGCGCGACCAGCAGCGAGGTCCGACCGGCGACCAGGCGGCGGGTGGCGTCGAGCACCACCGACTCGGCGGCGGTGTCCAGTCGGGCGGTGGGCTCGTCGAGCAGCACCACCGGGGCGGCGCGCAGGAACGCGCGGGCCAGCGCCACCCGCTGCCGCTGCCCGCTGGAGAGGCCGTGCCCGCGTTCGCCGAGCACCGTGTGCAGACCGTCCGGGAGGCCGGCCACCACCTCGTCCAGGGCGGCGTCCCGCACCGCGGCGGCGACCGCCTCGTTGGGGGTGCCCGGCGCGCCGAGGCGGATGTTGTCGGCCAGCGACGCGGCGAAGAGGTGCGCCCGCTGCGGCACCCAGGCGAGCTGCCGACGCCAGGCGTCCAGGTCGGCGGTGGCGAGGTCGATTCCGTCGACGGTGATCCGGCCGCTGGTCGGGGTCACGAAGCCGAGCAGCAGGCCGAGCAGCGTGCTCTTGCCGGCGCCGCTGGGCCCGATGACGGCGATTCGTTCGCCGGGCCGGATGGTGAGGGTCACGTCGCGCAGCGCCGTGGTGCGCTCGTACGCCACCGTCACCCCCTCGAACCGGATCTCGCGCCGGGCGTCCGGGGTGGGCGCGCCCTCGGCGGCCCGGGGCGCGGCGGGCGTCGCGGAGGTGGTCAGCGCCTCGTCCAGCGCGGCCAACCCCTCCATGCTGGCGTGGAAGCGGCTGCCGGCGGCACGCAGCGGTAGGTAGGCCTCCGGGGTGAGCAGCAGCACCAGCAGCGCGGTCTGCAGGGCCAACCCACCGCCGAGCAACCGGATGCCGACCGGCACCGCGACCAGCGCCACCGAGAGGGTGGCGACCAGCTCCAGCACCAGTGCGGAGAGGAACGCGATCCGCAGCGTCTTCATGGTGGCGACCCGGTGGCCGTCGGCCATCCGGCGTACCACTGCGGTCTGCGCCCGGGCGCGCCCGAACGCGCGGAGCGTGGGCAGCCCGGCGACCATGTCCAGGAAGTGCCCGCCGAGCAGCGCGAGCCGCCGCCACTGCCGTTCGGTGGCGGCCTGGGCCTGCCAGCCGAGCAGCGCGCCGAAGATCGGGATCAACGGCAGGGTCAGCGCGATGATCACCGCCGAGCTCCAGTCCGCGACGACGACCCGGGCCAGCACCGCGAGCGGCACCGTCACGCTGAGCACCAACTGCGGCAGGTAGCCGGTGAAGTAGGCGTCCAACGCGTCCAACCCGCGCCCGCTCAGGGTGGCGATCTCACCGGCCCGCTGCCCCGCCACCCAACCCGGCCCGTGCCGGCCCACGGCGGCGAGCAGGTCGCCCCGGAGGGTGGCCTTCACCGTGGCGGCGACCCGCGCGGAGACCGTGCCCTGCGCCCAGACCAGCGCCGAACGGGCGGCGACAGTCACCACGAAGCCGGCCAGCGCCGGCCGGTCCAGCCGACCGTCGACGGCGGTCGCCAGCAGCGACGCGAGCGTGGTCGCCTGCGCCACGATCAGCCCGGCGGCCACCACCCCCAGCAGCGCGAGCAGGGCGAGGTCGCGCCGGGCCGCGGGGACCCGGCGCAGCAGACGACTGTCGAACGGACGGCGTCTCACCAGTACACCGGTGCCCTACCGTCGGTCCGTCCTCGAAACACCCACCAGCACATCGCCTGGAAGCCTAGTAGGGCCGGAAGGAGCGGCAGCGCCACCCAGCCGAGCAGCCGCAGAGTCGGGGTGCTGGCGGCGGCGTCGGCCACCGTCAACGAGGCGTTCGGGTCGCTGGTGGACACCAGCACGTAGGGCCAGAGGGTCGCGCCGACGAGCGCCACCGGCAGCGCCAGGGCCGCGCCGGTGGCGAGCACCGCCCACCCCGGCCGCCGCCGCGCCAGCGCCGCGCGGGCCGCCAGCAGCGCCACCGCGAGCAGCACCGGCAGGAGTACGGCCACAGCCGGTCGCTGGACGGCGTCGCGTACCCGGGTGGAAAGCAGACCCACGACGGTGGCCGACGCGACGGCGGTGAGCGCCACCGGCACCAGCCGGCGGGCGGTACGGCCGAGCGTGTCGGCGGACGCGGCCGGCAGTCGCAGGGTGAGGAATGTCGCTCCGTGCAGCGCGAACAGGGCGACCATGGCCAGCGCGACGCTGGCCGCGAACGGGGTGACCAGGTGCGACACCCCGGCGACGTGCCCGTCGGCCTGGCGGGGCACGCCCTGCAGCAGCGCGGCGAGCAGCACGCCCCAACCCAGCGCGGCGAGGGCGCTGCCGATCAGCACGACGCGGTCCCAGCGGGCCCGGGACCGCTGACCTGTGGGCCGGCTGCGTAGCTGCACCCCGACGGTGACCAGGATGACGCCGACCAGGGCGCCGGCGACGGCCGGGTAGCAGCCGGCGAGCAGCTCGCCCTCCAGCACCGGGAACGCGCCGAAGAGGATGCCCACCGCGGCGACCAGCCAGACCTCGTTGCCGAGGAAGAACGGGCCGAGCGCGGTGAGCGCCGCCCGGCGTTCGGTCGGGTCGACGCCGCGGGCGAGCAGCAGTCCGACGCCGTAGTCGAAGCCGGCGAGCACCAGGTAAGCGGCGCTGAACAGGCCGAGCAGGACGTACCAGGCGAGGTCCACGGTCTTCTCCTCAGTCGCTCAGAGCAGGGCGGGTGCGGGGTGGGCCGGCTCGCTGGGCGGCGCGGGCGGGCGACCGAGCGCCGGGTCGGCCGCGCCCCGTGCCGCGTGCCGGGCGAGCAGCACCCAGTTGGTGACGGCGAGGGTGCCCAGCAGCAGGCTGAAGCCGATGAACGAGGTGAGCATCAGCGGCGCGCCGACCGGGGAGACGGCCTGCTCGGTGGGGAGCAGCCCGTACGCCACCCACGGCTGGCGGCCGACCTCCCGGGCGATCCAGCCGAGGATCACCGCGACGAACGGCAGCGGCAGGGCGAGCAGGATCAGCCAGAGCGGGAAGCGCAGCCGGATGATCCAGTCGCGGAAGAGCAGGGGCAGCAGGAACCACACGCAGCCGAGCGTGAAACCGATCAGGATCATGAAGCCCAGCCCGACGTTGGCCAGCACCGGCGGGGTGTAGTCGCCGGGACCGAACCGGCTGGTCCACTCGGCGATCAACGCCTGGGCCTCCGGCCCCTGGCCGAACTTGGTCGGCTGCACCGCGCCGACCGGGCCGAACTGGGCGAAGCCGAAGCCCTGCACCAGCGTGATCGCGAGCGCCGAGGTGACCAGGCCGATCCGCAGCGAGGTGCGGAACAACGCGAAGTCGGCGGTGCGCCGGATCAGGTGCCAGGCGCTGATCGCGGCCATCAGCATCCCGCCGACCAGCAGCGCGGCCGCGACCACGTGCCCGAGCGCCATGCCGAGGCTCGGGTTGGTGAGCAGGGCGCCGAAGTCGGTGAGGTGGGCGATCCCGTCGCGCACCTCGTAGCCGACCGGGTTCTGCAGCCAGGAGTTGGCCACCATGATCCAGAAAGCCGAGGCGTACGCGGTGATCGCCACTCCCCAGAGCAGCGCGAGGTGTACGCCCCGGCGCAGCCGGTGCCAGCCGAAGATCCACATTCCGAGGAACGTGGACTCCAGGAAGAACGCCACCAGCGTCTCGATCGCCAGTGGCGCGCCGAAGACGTTGCCGACGTAGCGCGACAGGCCGCTCCAGTTCAGCCCGAACTGGAACTCCATCACGATGCCGGTGGCGATGCCCAGCACGTAATTGATCACGTACAGCTGGCCCCAGTACCGGGTCAGCCGCTCCCACTTCGGGTTGCCGGTGAGCACCCCGGCGGTCTGCATGCCGACCAGCAGGGTCACCAGCCCGAGCGTGACGACGACGAACAGAAAGTGGATCGAGGTGGTGGTGGCGAACTGCAGGCGGGCGAGGAGCAGCGTGTCCATGACCAGCCTCCATAAGTGTTGGCTCCCTTGTCATAGCAACCCTACACGTAGCCACGCTACCTATATCCCCGCAGTGCTCCCCACCCCTCCTTCTCCCGTTGATCTTGCACTCCCTGTCGCGACATAAAGGGTCTAAGACCCGCAAATCGACCACCGCAACTGCAAGATCGGTGCGGCTGCGGGGGGTGCGGGAGAGGGCGCGGCTGGTGGGGGGTGGGGGTTAGCTCAGGAAGAGGGTTACGGGTAGGGCTACCAGGGTGGTGGCGACGGCCAGGGCGGTGGCGCCGAGGGCGCGGGGCGGCCGGTCGGTGACCAGCAGTCGCTGCACCCGTACGTCGAGATCCCGGTCGCCCATGCCCAGCGCGCCGGCCGGGGTGACCCGGTGTCCGGCGGCGGCGAAGCGGCGCAGCGCGCCCGCCAGCGGCGCCTCGGCGTGCAGCTCGCGGGCCTTGTCATCGGCACGCATCTCGACCAGCAACGCGACCCGCTCGTGCGCGTCGCGCACCCAGCCGAACCAGGGCAGCGCCCGGCACAGCGCGGTGAACGGCAGCAGCACCAGGTCGTGCCGTTCGTGGGCGTGCGCCCGTTCGTGGCTGAGCACCGCCGCAAGCTCGGCCTGGTCGAGCAGGCTGAGTGTGCCGGCGCTGACCACCACCTGCGGTTTCACCCCCGGCAGGCAGTACGCGGCGGCGCTCGGATGATCGAGCACCAGCGCGCCCGGCGCGGCCGGATCGTTGCGCGCGACCAGGGAGAGCAGCTCCCGGTGGCGACGCTGGGCGCGTACGGTGCCGTGGATGCTGCGCACTGTCGTGGTGACCAGCACCGCGCCGATGCCGAAGCCCACCCCGACGCCGGCCAGGTGGAAGGTGCCCACCCCGACGGGGAGGGCGCCGTGGGCGAGGTCGTCGGCCAGGGCGAGCAGCGCGCTGCCGGTCGGCAGGTCGTACGCGCTCAGGCCGAGCGCCATCGGCAGGCCCATCGCCGAGAGGCCCAGCGCCAACCCGACGGCCTGCCAGCAGATGATCGCCACCCGAGGGCTGCGCCACGTCCAGGTCGAACGGGCCAACACCTGGGCGGTCAGATAGCAGGCCAGCATCGTGGCGGCGAAGTGCACGGCGTACGCCATGGCCGTTGCCCTACCGCTCCGCTGCCTCGCCGGCCGGGCGTCGGCCCGCCGGCCCGTCCACCCGGTCGGTCAGGGCGTCGGCTCCACCGGTCGAGCCCGGCCCGGTCAGGCCGGCCGCACTCCCCAGGGCCGCCCGCAGCACCTCGGCCTCGGTGCCGGTCACCGAACGGGCGAACCGCACCAGCGCGGCGTCCCGGCTGCCACCCAGGTCGAGGGCGTCGAGCATGAGTTGGGCGATGTGCGCCTCGCGGCTGGCCGCCGGCCGGTACCGCCACGCGCGGCCCTCCCGCTCCCGCTGCACCATGCCCTTGCCGGCGAGCCGGTCCAGCACCGTCATCACCGTCGTGTACGCCAGCTCGCGCCCGTCGAGCGCGTCGGCCACCTCGCGCACGGTCACCCCGTCCGACGTGCCGGGGACCACGTCCCACAACACGTCCATCACCGCACGCTCAAGATCGCCCAACCGAGTCACGACCCAATCCTACCCCCGGTAGTAGACCGCGGAGCCCGCCCGGCCCCAGCCCCGCCCGATCCGTGCCCCACCCGATCCGTGCCCCGCCCAAGATCCGCACAACAACAAGGATGTAGTGGCCTCCGCGAGCCAGGAGGCCACTACATCCAGGAAACTGCACGATCTGGGCAGCGGCCCGGATCAGGTTTTCCGGGGAGCCCGCCTGCGGAGGGATCAAGCCTGACCGCCCGGAGCAGGCGGGCTCCCCCCGGAAACCCCAACCGCGACGACCGAAGAAGCCGGGGACGAACGATCACACCCCCTTGGGATGCCACACCGTCTTCGTCTCCAGCAGCGTCGTCATCCGGGCCACCCCCGGGTCGGCGAACCAGTCGTTGTCGATCGGGGCGGGCCGGAGCACCCGCTTCAGGTTCTCCGCCGCCTTGACCTCCAGCTCGGTGGCGAGCGCGGCGTCGGTCACCCCGGTCAGGTCGATCGCGTTGACGTCCAGGTGCGACGCCAACGTGGGCGCGGTCTCGGTGATCGCGCCGGTGAGGATGTTGACCACGCCTCCGGGCAGGTCGGAGGTGGCCAACACCTCGGCCAGCGTCACCGCCGCCAGCGGCTCGGTGGGGGAGGCCGCCACCACCACGGTGTTGCCGGTGACGATCGCCGGGGCGATCACGCTGACCAGGCCGAGCAGCGCCGGACGCTCCGGGGCGACCACCGCCACCACGCCGGTCGGCTCCGGGGCGGAGAGGTTGAAGTAGGGGCCGGCGACCGGGTTCGCGCCGCCGTACACCTGGGCGAGCTTGTCGGCCCAGCCGGCGTACCAGACCCAGCGGTCGACGGCGGCGTCGACCTCGTCGCCGGGGACGCCGAGGGCGACGAACTGCTCGCGGCGGCCCTCCAGCATCTCGGCCGCCCGGTAGAGGATCTGACCCCTGTTGTACGCGGTGGCGCCGGCCCAGCCCTTGACGGCGGCGCGGGCGGCGACCACCGCGTCCCGGGCGTCCTTGCGGGAGGCCAGTGACACATTCGAGGACTGCACGAGATACGACCGTCCCGACTCGCTGCGCGGGAACTTCCCGCCGATGAAGAGCTTGTACGTCTTGCGTACCGCGACCCGCTCAGACACTGAGGTACCCCTCCAGCCCGTGCCGGCCGCCCTCGCGACCGTAGCCCGACTCCTTGTAGCCGCCGAACGGCGAGGTGGGGTCGAACTTGTTGAACGTGTTGGCCCAGACCACGCCGGCGCGCAGCCGGTCGGCCATCCACAGGATCCGGGAGCCCTTGTCGGTCCAGATTCCCGCCGACAGCCCGTACGGCGTGTTGTTGGCCTTCTCCACGGCCTCGGCCGGGGTGCGGAAGGTGAGCACCGACAGCACCGGGCCGAAGATCTCCTCGCGGGCGATGCGGTGCGCCTGGGTGACCCCGGTGAAGATCGTCGGCGCGAACCAGAAGCCGCGCTCGGGCAGCTCGCACGGGGCCGACCAGCGCTCGGCGCCCTCGGCCGAGCCGGCGTCGGACAGCTCGCGGATGCGGTCGAGCTGGGCGGCCGAGTTGATCGCGCCGACGTCGGTGTTCTTGTCCAGCGGGTCGCCGACCCGGAGCTGGGCCATCCGGCGTTTCAGCGACTCCAGCACCCGGTCGGCCACGTTCTCCTGCACCAGCAGACGCGAGCCGGCGCAGCAGACGTGCCCCTGGTTGAAGAAGATGCCGTTGACGATGCCCTCGACGGCCTGGTCGATGGGCGCGTCGTCGAAGACGATGTTGGCGGCCTTGCCGCCCAGCTCCAGGGTGAGCTTCTTGCGGGTGCCGGCGACGGAGCGGGCGATGGCCCGGCCGACCTCGGTGGAGCCGGTGAAGGCGACCTTGTCCACGCCGGGGTGCTCCACCAGCGCCCGGCCGGTGTCGCCAGCGCCGGTGACGATGTTGACCACACCGGCCGGCAGGTCGGCCTGCTGGCAGATCTCGGCGAAGAGCAGCGCGGTCAGCGGGGTGGTCTCGGCCGGCTTCAGCACCACCGTGTTGCCGGCGGCCAACGCCGGGGCGATCTTCCAGGCCAGCATGAGCAGCGGGAAGTTCCACGGGATGACCTGCGCGGCCACCCCGATCGGCTGCGGGTTCGCGCCGAAGCCGGCGTGCTCAAGCTTGTCGGCCCAACCGGCGTAGTAGAAGAAGTGCGCGGCGACCAGCGGCAGGTCGACGTCGCGAGATTCCTTGATCGGCTTGCCGTTGTCCAGCGATTCCAGGACGGCCAGCTCGCGGGAGCGCTCCTGGATGAGCCGGGCGATCCGGTACAGGTACTTCGCCCGGTCCCGGCCCGGCATCGGACCCCAGACCTTGTCGTACGCCTTCCGGGCGGCGCGTACCGCGCGTTCCACGTCCTCGGCGCCGGCCTCGGCGACCTCGGCCAGCACCTCCTCCGAGGCGGGGTTGATCGACTTGAAGCTGCCACCGTCGGCGGGATCGACGAACTTACCGTCGACGAACAGCCCGTACGAGGGTTTGAGGTCCACCACCGAGCGGGACTCGGGGGCGGGGGCGTATTCGAACATCGGCTATCAGTCCAGGGTGAAGTAGTCGGGACCGGAGTAGGTGCCGGTCGTCAGCTTGGTGCGCTGCATCAGCAGGTCGTTGAGCAGGCTGGACGCGCCGAAGCGGAACCAGTCCGGGTCGAGCCAGTCCGGGCCGACGGTCTCGTTGACCATCACCAGGTACTTGATCGCGTCCTTGGTGGTCTTGATGCCGCCGGCGGGCTTCACGCCCACCTGCCGCCCGGTCGCCGCCCGGAAGTCGCGGACCGCCTCCAGCATCACCAGGGTCACCGGCGGCGTCGCCGCGACCGGGACCTTGCCGGTGGACGTCTTGATGAAGTCGCCGCCGGCCAGCATGGCCAGCCAGGAGGCCCGGCGTACGTTGTCGTAGGTGGCCAACTCGCCGGTCTCCAGGATCACCTTGAGGTGGGCTGCCGGGCGCCCCTGGCGACCGCCGTCAGCAGGGCCGCAGGCCTCCTTGACCGCGACGATCTCGTCGTAGACCTCCTTGTACCGCCCGGCCAGGAACGCGCCCCGGTTGATCACCATGTCGATCTCGTCGGCACCGGCCGCGACCGCCGCCCGGGTGTCGGCGAGCTTGACCTCCAGTGGCGCCTGACCCGACGGGAACGCCGTCGCCACGCTGGCCAGGTGCACGGCGGACCCGCGCAGCACCTCGGCCACGTACGGGACCATCGCCGGGTAGACGCAGACCGCGCCGACGTGCGGGCAGGACGGGTCGGCCGGGTCGGGGCGCAGCGCCTTCGCGGCCAGCGCGCGCACCTTGCCCGGGGTGTCCGCCCCCTCCAGGGTGGTCAGGTCGACCATCCGGATCGCCAGGTCGATCGCCTGCGCCTTGGCGGTGGTCTTGATGGAGCGGGTGCCGAGCTGCGCCGCCCGCTGCTCCGCGCCGACCTGGTCCACGCCCGGTAGGCCGTGCAGGAAGGTCCGCAGAGCGGTCTCGGATCGTCCCAGCTCGGAGAGGTCCGACCGGGCCGACGTCGTTGTCGCCGTCATGACCCGAAGTCTACGCACCGGAGCCCCGAGTGATCTTGCTCACGATCAGCACCCCGAGCACCCCGAGCGCCCGGCGTGAGTGGCGTCGCTGGTCCGACCGCACCGGCACCGCCCGGCCCTACGGAGCGGTAGGTTGAGCGATCGTGGACGTACACGTCATTGACCATCCGCTGGCCCAGTCCAGGTTGACCGCCATGCGGGACGCGCGCACCGATTCCTCGACGTTCCGGGCCGCGCTGCACGAACTGACCACCATGCTGGTGTACGAGGCGGCGCGCTCCTTCCCCGTCGAGCGGTACCCGGTGCAGACGCCGGTCACCGGCACCGAGGGGACCCGGCTGGCCAACCCGCCGCTGCTGGTCCCGGTGCTGCGGGCCGGCCTGGGCATGGCGGACGCGGCGCTGGGCCTGCTGCCCGAGTCGTCGATGGGCTTCGTGGGTCTGGCCCGCGACGAGGTGACCTACGAGCCGCGGGCGTACATGGAGTCGCTGCCCCGCGACCTGGCCGGGCTGCCGGTGCTGGTGCTCGACCCGATGCTGGCCACCGGCGGCTCGCTGGAGCACTGCTGCCGGCTGCTGGCCGACCGGGGGTGCACCGACATCACGGTGCTCTGCGTGCTCGCCGCGCCGGTCGGCATCGAGCGGCTGGAACGCTCCGGCCTGCCGTTGCGCCTGGTCACCGCCTCGATCGACGCCGGGCTCAACGACAACATGTTCATCGTTCCGGGGCTGGGTGACGCGGGCGACCGGCAGTTCGGCGGCATGCCCCGCTTCTGAGGCGTCACCGGGGCCGGCCGGGTCCGCGCGCTTTGTGCGCGGACCCGCTACCGTCTTCGGCCATGACTGGTGTTGCGCTCGCCGAGGAGTTGCTGCTCCTCGCCTACGACGACACGACCGGCAAGGCGACCATGCCGCGGATCAGCCTGGATCTGGGCATGGCCGCGGCGGTGCTGGTCGAGCTGGCCCTGGCCGGCCGGATCGCGTACGCCGACGGGTCCCTGACGGTGGTCGACCCGACCCCGACCGGCGAGCCGTTCACCGACGACGTGCTCAAGCGGATCGCCGCTGACACCCCGCACTCCCCGGCCTCCTGGGTGCAGCGCCTGCGGCACGGCCTGCGCGACCGGATCCTCGACGACCTGTGCCGGCAGGGCGTCGTCCGGGATGTCGACGAGACCGAGCTGGGTTTCATCCACGTGCACCGCTACCCGGTCGTGGACGCGTCCGTCGAGGCGGAGACCCGGCAGCGGCTGGCCGAGGCCCTGAGCGGCGCGGCAGCCCCGGACGAGCGGACCGCCGCGCTGGCCACCCTCGTCGTGGTGCTCCGGATGGAGACCGCCCTCGGGGTGAACGGCGACACGGCCGCCGACGCCCGTCGCCGGCTGGAGGAGATCGCCAGCGGCGCCGGCTTCTCCGGCGAGGTGAGCACCGAGGACTCGGTGGTCCGCCCATCGGTCGGACTGGTCGTCGCCGCCCTCGCCCGGGCCGTCGAGCAGGCGCTCGGCCCGCGCCGCTGACGGTCGGATCGACAACGCGCCGCTGAGCGCCTGTTGACCCTGCGCGAACCGACACCGCACGACGTGCCCTTTGCTCTGCACCCGCCCAGGCGCCACCTACCGGTCGTCGGGTGGCGCTTTCGCGGGTGCAGAGCAAAGGGCGGGCGGGTCTGTGTGGGTGGGAGCAGTGGGGCTCAGAGGCCGAGGGCCGCGCCGACCTCGGCGCGCAGCGCGGCGACGGCCGACGCCGCGCGGCTGCGGGCCGTCCGGACGTCGCCGTCCACGACCGGCTCCACCACCTCGAGGTACGCCTTGAGCTTCGGCTCGGTGCCGGACGGCCGGATCACCACCCGGGTCGACGCGGTGCGCAGGATCACCACGTCCGCCTCGGGCAACAGGTCCTTGACGCTGTCCACCGACTGCCCGAGCAGCGTGGTCGGGGTGACCGCCCGGATCCGGGCCATCGCGTCGGCGATCACCCGCAGGTCGTCCACCCGGGCGGAGAGCTGATCGGTGTGGTGCACGCCGAACTCGGCGGCCAGCTCGTCCAGTCGGTCGGTGAGCGTACGGCCCTGGGCCTTCAGGCCGGCGGCCAGCTCGGCCACCGTCAGCGCGGCGGTGATCCCGTCCTTGTCCCGCACGTGCTCCGGGGCGACGCAGTAGCCGAGCGCCTCCTCGTAGCCGAAGACCAGCGGCGCGCTCCCGCCGCCGCCCCGCACGATCCACTTGAAGCCGGTCAACGTCTCGTCGTAGGGCAGGCCCCGGGCCGCGCACATCGCCCGCAGCAGCGACGACGACACGATGGTGGTGGCGTAGAGCCCGGTCACCCCCCGGCGCATCAGGTGGTCGGCGAGCAGCACGCCCACCTCGTCGCCGCGCAGCATGCGCCAGCCGTCGCGGTCCCGGACGACCACCGCGCACCGGTCCGCGTCCGGGTCGTTCGCGATGGCCAGGTCCGCCCCGGTGGAGTCGGCCAGGGCGATCAGCCGGTCCACGGCGCCCGGCTCCTCCGGGTTGGGGAACGACACTGTGGGAAACGCCGGGTCCGGCTCGGCCTGGTCGGGCACCACACCGGGGACCGGGAAGCCCGCGCGGGCGAAGGCCGCGGTGAGCACCGCCGCGCCCACCCCGTGCAGCGGGGTGTACGCCACCGACAGGTCCCGCGGCCCGTCCGGGTCGATCACCGCGGTGGCCCGCTCGACGTACGCGGCGACCAGGTCGTCGCCGAGCACCTGCCCGGGTGGACCCAACGGCACCTCGGTCAGCGGCCCGACCGCTCGGATGGCCGCCTCGATCCCGGCGTCGGCGGGCGGCACGATCTGCGCTCCGGCGCCCAGCTCGCCGCCCAGCTCCGCGCCGAGGTAGACCTTGTAGCCGTTGTCCTGCGGCGGGTTGTGACTGGCGGTGACCATCACGCCGGCGACCCCGCCGAGGTGACGGACCGCGTACGCCAGCACCGGGGTCGGCAGCGGGCGGGGCAGCAGCACCGCCGGTCGGCCCGCCCCGGTCGCCACCTGCGCGGTGCGCTCGGCGAACTGCCGGGAGCCGTGCCGGGCGTCGTACCCGATCACCAGGGGGCCGGTGCCGCCCTCGGCCGCGAGCCAGGTGACCAGGCCGGCGGCGGCCTGGGTGACCACCGCGAGGTTCATCCCGTTCGGGCCGGCGCGCAGCGGACCGCGCAGGCCGGCCGTGCCGAAGGTCAGCGGGCCGGCGAACCGGTCGGCCAACTCCGGCGCGCTCGCCGGCAGCCGGTCCAGCACCGCCGTCAGCTCGCCCCGGCTCACCGGGTCGGGGTCGTCAGCCAACCAACGCTGGGCCTGCTCACGAATGTCGTCGATGTCAGTGCTGTCCGCCACCATGCCTCTTGATAGCACGGCGGCGGAACAGCACCGGTGGTTCCCTCCGGCTCAGCCGTTCCCGGTGAGCTGGAACGTCCGCACCATCTCGTCGAAGATCGGCTTGCTCTCCGCGAACTTGGCGTCCGTAGCGGTGAGATAGAACGAGTACGCCTTGCCGTCCTGGGCCACGCCCCGCCAGACTCCGTGCCGCATGAGGTCGCCCTCGCCGCACGTGTACTCGAACTCGGCGGCCGGCTTGCTGGCCAGCTCCGTCTCGGTGGAGGAGATCTGGTTGTAGGGCTTGACGCAGGAGGTGCTCCTGGTCTTGAGGCCGTTCTCGGCCGTCTCCGCCCAGCGGGTGGAGCTGCTGGACCACTTCTCGGTGATGATGCGGACCTTCCGGCCGCTGTCCTCCGGGTCGATGTAGTCGGTGTAGGAGCCGCCGGTGGCCTTCTTCCAACCCTTCGGCACCATGACCTGGATGCCGCGGGCGGAGTGCTCCTGCATCTCGAGCGCCGGTGCCGCCGGGGTGGACGGGGTGGGCTGCGCCGCCGGGGTGCTCGGCGGGGCGTCGTCGCCGCTGGACAACAGCACCACCGTGAGCAGCAGCACGACGGCCACGCCGCCGGCCGCGGCGAGCTGTATCTTGCGCGGCCAGCCCTTGACGGTACGGACCAGTTGATCGCCGGTGGCGCGGACCTTGCCCAGCGCCCCGCCGCCGGCCGTGCTGCCGGTCGAGGTCGCCGGGGTGGTGGTCCAGGGTTGGCCGGTGCCGGGCACCGACCACTGGTTGCCGGCGCCGTACGTGCCGCCGATGCGCTGGGTCGCCTCCGGCGCGCCGCCGTACCCGACCTGCTGGGTGGCGTCGGCCGGGTTGCCGTAGCTGACCCGCTGGGTGGCGTCCGGGTGCCCGCCGGCGTCCACCCGCTGGGTGGCGTCCGCGCCGCCGCCGTAGGTACGGCCGGCCGCCGGTCGCCCGGGGGCCGGCATCGCGCCGGTGGGCGTGTGCAGCGGACCGGCCAACGCGTCGGCGCTGGTCTCGTCGAGCGCGCCGGTGGCGGCGGCCGCGGGAGCGGCCTTGGGGCGCTCGCCCCGGCGCAGCGCGGCCAGCCGGTCGGTGAGTGACTCACCAGGGGCCAGCATGGCCGGGCCGCCGATCTGGCTGTCCGGTTTCGGCTCGGGCTGCGCCGGCGGCGGGACGGGCGCGGGGCGCTGCTGCACCGGCACCACCGCGTACGGGTCGGTGACCGAGTGCACGGCGGTCGAGGTGCTGCTCAGCGGGCCGGCGAGCAGCTCGCGCAGCATCGCCCGGGAGGTGTGCACGTCCAGTCGGCGGGCCGGGTCCTTCTCCAGCAGCCCCATCAGCACGCGGGTCAGCGCGCCGCTGCGCTGCGGTGGCGCCGGAGGGTCCTCCACCACGGCGTGCATGGTCTCGATCGGGTCGCCCTTGTCGAACGGGGGCCGCCCCTCGACCGCCGTGTAGAGCGTCACACCCAGCGAGAAGAGGTCGCTCGGCGGGCCGAACTCCTGGCCCATGGCCCGCTCCGGGGAGATGAAGTGCGGCGAGCCGAGCACCATGCCGGGGGTGGTGAGCTGCACGTCGGTGGGCATCCGGGCGACGCCGAAGTCGGTCAGCACGCAGCGACCGTCGGTGCAGATCAGCACGTTGGCCGGCTTGACGTCGCGGTGCAGCACGCCGATCGCGTGCGCGACCTCCAACGCGCCGAGCAGCGCGATGCCGATCTTGGCGACCGCGCGGGGCGCGACCGGCCCGTCCTCGATGACCATGTCGGCGAGGCTGCGGGCGTCCAGCAGCTCCATCACGATCCATGGCCGGCCGCCCTCGGTGACCACGTCGTACACCTGCACCACGGCGGGATGCTGGATGGCGGCGGCGGCGCGGGCCTCGCGCAGGGTGCGTTCGTACATCGCGTCACGGTCGCTGGGGGCCAGGCCGGGCGGTAGGACGACCTCCTTCACCGCGACGTCACGGCGCAGCAGTGTGTCTGTGGCGCGCCACACCGTGCCCATGCCGCCGTTGCCCACCGAGGACCGGAGCGAGTACCGGCCACCGATGGTGGTGCCGGGCGCCGCTCGTCCGTTGGCGGGACTGACTGGTCCGCCGCTCCACGTCGGGATCTGAGTCACAGAAAAGCCACCGGGGGAAATCGAGGGGGCTGGGACACAACCCCCCTATCTTGCTGGTTCCGACGCCCGATGCGAAAGCCGACGCGACGGAGGTTTATCGAAGTCGACAGAACGTGCCCTGTCGTTCACCTCGCGTCGAACCGTCCGGACCCGCTGTGCGGTATCCCTCACCCGACGACGTGGCCCGGCGTCCTACCATCCGGGGATGAACCAACGGCGGTCAAGCGAGTCCGGTTTCCCGATCAACGGCGTCTACACCGAGGCCGACCTTCCGGAGGACCTGGGCTCCCGGCTGGGCGGCCCCGGCGAGTACCCGTACACCCGGGGCGTCTACCCCACCATGTACACCTCCCGGCCGTGGACCATGCGCCAGTACGCCGGTTTCGGCACCGCCGTCGAGTCCAACGCGCGATACCACCAGCTCCTGCGGGCCGGCACGATGGGCCTCTCGGTCGCCTTCGACCTGCCCACCCAGATGGGTTACGACTCCGACGACCCGATCGCGCACGGCGAGGTCGGCAAGGTTGGCGTCGCCATCGACTCTATTGAGGACATGCGGCTGCTCTTCGCCGACATCCCGCTGGACAAGGTGTCCACCTCGATGACCATCAACGCGCCGGGCTCGGTGCTGTTGCTGCTGTACCAGCTCGTCGCCGAGGAGAACGGGGTGCCCGGCGCGGCGCTCAACGGCACCATCCAGAACGACATCCTCAAGGAGTACATCGCCCGGGGCACGTACATCTTCCCGCCGAAGCCGTCGCTGCGGCTGGTGGCCGACACCTTCGCGTACTGCCGCAAGGAGGTGCCGAAGTGGAACACCATCTCCATCTCCGGCTACCACATGGCCGAGGCCGGCGCGACGCCCGCGCAGGAGATCGCGTTCACCCTGGCCAACGGGGTGGAGTACGTCCGGGCGGCGCTGGCCGCCGGGCTCGCCGTGGACGACTTCGCGCCCCGGCTGTCGTTCTTCTTCGTGGCCCGCACCACGCTGCTGGAGGAGGTCGCGAAGTTCCGCGCCGCCCGGCGGATCTGGGCCCGGTTGATGCGCGAGGACTTCGGCGCGAAGGATCCGAAGTCGATGATGCTGCGGTTCCACACCCAGACCGCCGGTGTCCAGCTCACCGCCCAGCAACCGGAGGTCAACCTGGTCCGGGTGGCCGTGCAGGGGTTGGCGGCGGTGCTCGGCGGCACCCAGTCGCTGCACACCAACAGCTTCGACGAGGCGATCGCGCTGCCCACCGAGAAGGCGGCCCGGCTCGCGCTGCGCACCCAGCAGGTGCTGGCGTACGAGACGGACCTGACCGCGACCGTCGACCCGTTCGCCGGCTCGTACGTGGTGGAGGCGATGACCGCCGAGATCGAGTCCGCCGTCGTCGAACTGATGGAGCGGGTGGCCGACCACGGCTCGGTGGTGGACGCGATCGAGGCGGGGTTCCAGAAGCGGGAGATCGAGCAGTCCGCGTACCGGATCGCCCAGGAGATCGACTCGGGGGACCGGGTGGTGGTCGGGCTCAACCGGTTCACCGTGGACGAGGAGGAGCCGTACGAGCCGCTGCGGGTGGACCCGGCCATCGAGGCGGCCCAGGCCGACCGGCTGGCACGGCTGCGCGCCGAGCGGGACGCCGCTGAGGTGACGCGTACGCTCGCCGACCTGCGGGCCGCCGCCGAGGGCACGGAGAACGTGCTGTACCCGATGCGGGAGGCGCTGCGGGCGCGGGCGACGGTGGGCGAGGTCTGCGGGACGCTGCGTGAGGTGTGGGGGCTGTACCGCCCCACCGACCGCTTCTGATCGCTGCGGGCCGCGCTGTCGCGGAGTGTCCCGCCGGCGGAGCGGGTACCCCTCTCGGAAGGGCTGGGACGCACACCGTGTGCGCCCGGCGCGGGTGAGCGCGTGTGAGCGTCCATACCCGGCCCGCTGCGGAGAGTGGTCGGCTAATTGTCGGAGTGTCAGTTCACCACCCCGACTAATGCGACAATTCGCAACAGGCCCTCGGTGCGTTCTGCCGGATTGGGCGACCGCCGCGATTAGTTACGCGTTGTAGGAGGTGAGGGGCCGATGACGGCGTTCGACCGTGATCTACCTGCTCGCTCTCAACTCTTTGATGCCTCTCAGCAGGGCATTCGTGACGCTGCGCGGTCCGATCATCACCGTAACGAGGTTGCGCAGCGTCACCGTCGGAGGGCTAGGCTGTCTGCTGTCCCCGATGATCCATCCATTTCTAGTGATCGAGAATTCGACGTGACGAGTGCGTTGACGCTGCCCACGAATGGCCAGCTGGCGTCGTCCTGGCTGGAGACGCCACCCGGATCCCAGCCGCTCCCCGGTGAGCTGGACCACCTCCTCGCCCTCCGGGTACCGGGGCTGATCGCTACGCGCCGTCACCTCCACTCGCATCCCGAGCTCTCCGGCACCGAGTTCGAGACGGCCGCCCTGATCGCCCGGGAACTCTCGCTCGCCGGGCTGAACCCACGGCTGCTGCCCAAGGGCAACGGCGTGATCTGCGACGTCAACGGCCGGCCGGACGGCCCGGTCGTGGCGCTGCGCGCCGACATCGACGCGCTGCCCCTCGACGACCCGAAGGACGTGCCCTACCGGTCGACCGTGGAGGGCGTGTGCCACGCCTGCGGCCACGACGTGCACACCTCGATCCTGCTCGGCGTCGGCATGCTGCTCGCCCAGCTCGCCGACCTCGGCGAGCTGGACGGCCGGGTCCGGCTGATCTTCCAGCCGGCCGAGGAGATCCTGCCCTGCGGTTCGCTGGAGGTCATCGAGGCCGGCGGCCTGGACGACGTGGTGCAGATCTTCGCGCTGCACTGCGACCCCAACCTCCCGGTGGGCCAGGTCGGCCTGCGGGTCGGCCCGATCACCGCCGCCGCCGACAACGTCACCGTCCGGCTCTCCGGGCCGGGCGGGCACACCGCCCGCCCGCACCTGACCGTCGACATGGTGGACGCGCTGGGCCGGTTGATCACCGAGGTCCCGGCCCTGGTCAGCCGCCGGGTGCCGGCCAACAGCGGGCTGCTGCTGGTGTTCGGCCACGCCTCGGCCGGCACCCGTTACAACGTCATCCCGTCCGAGGCCAGCGCCTCCGGCACGCTGCGGGTGATGGACCGCGACACCTGGGAGCAGGCTCCCAAGATCGTCGGTCAGGTGGTCCGGGACGTGATCGCGCCGACCGGCGCCACTGTCGACCTCGAATACCTGCGTGGTCGACCGCCGGTGTGCAACGACGCCCGGGCCATCCAGGTGCTGACCGCCGCCACCGCCGCCGCGCTCGGCCCGGACGGCATCGCCGAGACACCGCAGAGCATGGGCGGTGAGGACTTCTCCTGGTATCTGGAGTACGTCCCCGGCGCGCTCGCCCGGCTCGGGGTGGGCCGCTCCGGCCCCAACGTCGACCTGCACCGCGCAAGCTTCGACGTGGACGAGCGGGCCATCCCGGCCGGGGTCCGCGTCATGGTGCAGACCGCGCTGCGGGCACTGGCGGCGGCGCGCTGACCCCAGCGGCGAGCGCCGGCGACCGCCGACGCCGCCGCACCAGCAGGAACACCGCAGCCAGCGGTACGCCGAGAGCC
Organism: Micromonospora sp. WMMD1120; assembly: GCF_029626235.1. Classification (NCBI taxonomy): domain Bacteria; kingdom Bacillati; phylum Actinomycetota; class Actinomycetes; order Micromonosporales; family Micromonosporaceae; genus Micromonospora; species Micromonospora sp. WMMD1120. The sequence goes on from NZ_JARUBO010000005.1 coordinate 2,939,404, forward strand.
ACCAGCCACGGCAGCAGCGCGCCCAGCACGGTGAGCAGGACGGTCATCGAGGCGACGAACGCCTTCCAGCCGCCCCGGAGCCCGACCAGGAACCCGGTCTCGGCCTTCTCGTCGGTGGTCGTCGCGGCCGGTCCGGCGAGGGACACGGTGATCGTGGAGAGCGCGGTCAGGTCGGCAAGGCGACGCTTCTTGGCCTCCAGCGAGGCCAGGTCGGCCTCCCGGCGACCCAGCTCGTTCTCCAGTGACACCAGGTCGGTGATCGAGGTGGCGCGGGCCAGCAGCCGGCGGGCGCTGTCCACCCGGGCGCGCTGGCTGGCGATCCGGGCGTCCAGGTCGACGGTCTCCTCGGTGACGTCCTGTGTGTTGATCTCCCGGTTCTGCTGCCGACCGAGCTTGGTGATCTCCTCGACCACACCGGCGAACCTCGCCGCCGGCACCCGGAGCTGCAACTCCGCCACCGCGTCGGCGTCGGCGCTGCTCCGCTGGTCGCCCCCGACGAAGCCGCCGGCCCGGGTGGCCACGGCGGCGGCCTCGCGGGCCGCGGCGTCCACATCGTCCACCTGCACCCGCATGGTTCCGGTGTAGATGATGGCCCGTTGGTCGACCCGGAGGTCCGGCGCGCCGGCGCCGGCCGCCTCGGGCGCGCCCGCCGCGGCGTCCCGGCCCGCCTCGCCCCGGTTGACGGCCGGCGCCTCGGCCGCCGCGCCCGTGGTGTCCCTCGCCCCGCTGTCGTCGGCGCCGCAGCCGCTCAACACCAGGGCTGCCGCCAGTGTCGTCGCGGCCAGCGCCGCAGCCCGGCGGCGTCCCACCCGTCCGTCCATCCCCGCTCCCATCGTTGTCATCCGGTGTGGCGATAGCTCGGACGCGACGCGCACATCGGCCGGTTCCGGCAGACTGCGCTCAGGACGTCACGATTCGATAATCGAGGAGTCACGATGCGAGTCACCAAGTACGCCCACTCCTGCCTCCGGGTGGAGCACGACGGGGGCGTGCTCGTCGTCGATCCAGGAGTGTTCAGCGACCCCACGACGGCGTTGGACGGTGCGGACGCGGTGCTGATCACGCACGAGCACCCCGACCACCTCGACCCGGCCGCGGTACGCCTGCAGCTCGACCGGCGGCCGTTCCCGATCTACGGGCCGGCCTCGTTGACCGAGGCGCTGGGCGACGCGGCCGAGGCGTTGCACCCGGTCACCCCCGGTACGACGTTCACCGCCGCCGGGGTCGCGGTCCGCGCGTACGGGGGGCGGCACGCGGTGATCCACCCGGACATCCCGGTGATCGACAACATCGGCTACCTGATCAACGACGAGGTCTACCACCCGGGCGACTCCCTGGTGGTGCCGGACGAGACACCCGTCGACACGCTGTTCGCGCCGATCCACGCCCCCTGGTCGAAGTTCTCCGAGGTGGTCGACTTCATCCGCGCCGTCGCGCCGCGCCGGGCGTACGCCCTGCACGACGCGCTGCTCAACGCCAACGGGCTGGGCGTGCTCGACCGGCAGTACACGGCGCTGTCCGGCACCGAGTACCAGCGTCTGGAGCCCGGCAGCCGGGTCGACGTCTGACCCGATGCCCGGCCCCCCCGCGGAGCTGGTGCAGCAGCTCTACCGCACCCCACCGGACCGGTTCGTGGCCGCCCGGGACGCCGCGGTGGCCGAGGCCCGGCGCGCCGGAGACCCCGGCACCGCCCGACAGTTGGCCCGGCTCCGCCGTCCGACCGTGGCGGCCTGGTTGGTGAACCTGCTCGCCATCCGCCGCCCGGAGCTGGTCGCGGACCTGGTCGACCTCGCCGACGCGCTGCGGGCCGCCCAGCGGGACCTGCGCGGGCCCCGGCTACGGGAGCTGTCCGCGCAGCGCCGGGCGGTGGTCGGCGCGCTGGTCGCCGAGGTGCGTAAGCTCGCCGCCGCGGAGCCGGACGCGCCACCGGCCGGCCGGCTGCCCCTGGCCGAGGTGGAGACGACCCTGAACGCGGCGTTCTCCGACGTCGAGGTCGCCGAGCAGGTCCGGGCCGGCCGCCTGCTCCGGTCGGCGAGCTACGCCGGCTTCGGCGAGGTGCCCCGCCCACAGTTGCGGCTGGTCACCGGCGAGGACGACGAGCCGGAACCGGTTCGGCCCGGAGCGCGGCGGGAGCGCCCCGCGCCGACGACCCGCACCGATCGCGCGGCGGAGCGCGCCGAACAGGCGGAGCGGGCCGCCCAGCGAGCGGCCCGAGCGGAGCGGGCCCGGCAGCGCCGCGCCCTGGACCGCGAGCTGGTCAGCGCGCGGACCGAGCAGGAGCGCGCCGAAGCCGAACTGGCCGAGGCGACCGGACGGGAACGGGACGGCGCCGCCGTACTCGATGGTCTGGAGGCTGAGCTGGCCGAGTTGGAGCGGCGGCGCGCGGTCGCCGAGCAGGATCTCAGCCGGGCCAAGCTCGCTCGGCGCGCCGCCGAGCGTGCGGTCAGCGTGGCCCGGCGGCGTGCGGGTGAGGTCGAGGCGGCGGTCGAGGCGCTCGCGGCCGAAGAGGGGGATGCGGACGCGGGCGGTGGCGCGGCAGACTGACCATCGATGGACGACGACGGGTGTGCGTGCCGTTCACGACGGGTGACAGTGGGTCGGAGCGCGGTCGGGGACGGCGCGGGTGGGGTGCGGCGGTGACTCCGGAGCAGGTGGCCGCCGCCAGCAAGCCCGTCGTGCTCGACCTGGGCGACGCGTTCAGTCGTGATCCGGCCACCCTGCGCCGGGCCCGGCTGCTCGGCATCTCCGGGTGGGCCTTCTACATCTGCGGCCGGGCCGGCGCGCTCGGCGACGTGCGGGCCGAGACGGCCGCCGCCGCCCTCGGTTTCGTCGCTCCGGACGCGGTCGCCGACGGTTGGGACGCCGCCGCGCGGGTCCTGCCCCCGTTCGAGGTGGCCGCCGCGAGTCTCGCCGAGTGCTGCCGCTGGGGCGCGCAGCAGCTCAGCCACCTGCCCGGCACCGAGCGACTGTCGGCCCTCGTCGAGCGGGCGGTGGTGGCGGCGGACGCCAGCGGAATGCCGCTCTTCGCCGCGTGGCGGGCCATGCCGCTACCTGACCTCTCCGCCGGGGCCCGGACCGCCGCCGGGCTGCGACTGCTCCGGGAGCACTTCACCAGCGCCTACCTGCTCGCGGTACGCACCGCCGGGATGACCCCGTTGGAGGCCGTGCTGTCCGGGCCGGAGGGCGAGGCCGGGGCGGTGGCCTGCGGCTGGCCGCCGCCGTACGCGCCGATCGGGCCGCTGGTGCGCCGCCGGCTCTGGGCGGAGGCGGTGACCAACCGGCTGGCCGCCCCGGCGTTCACCGCCCTCGGGCCGTCCGACGGCGCGGAACTGGTGGAGCTGCTGCACCGCACCCGGGCCGACCTGGCCTGATACTCCCGCCGCACCAAAGCGCGTGGGAGTGTAGAACATGTCGTTCTACACTTCGTCCATGGAGCGCATCGGTGTCCGGGAGCTGAACCAGAATACGAGCCAGGTGCTGGCCCGGGTGAGCGGTGGTGAGACGGTGGAGATCACCGACCGTGGTCACCCGATCGCCCGGCTTGTCCCTGTGGGGGACGACAGGTCCATGCTGACCAAGCTGGTAGCCGCAGGGCGGGCCGTGGCCCCGACCAGCAGCGGTCCCGTGCCGATCCCTCCGAAACTGGGCGACGAGGACGTCGACGTGGCGGCCACACTCACCGCCATGCGTGACGAGGAGCGCTGGTGATCTACCTCGATTCCGCCGCCGTGGTCAAGCTGGTCCGGCAGGAGGCATGCACCTCCGAACTCGTCTCCTGGCTCAACACCCATCCGGACGTGCCGCTGGTGTCCTCCGCCCTCGTCGAGGTGGAGGTGCCCAGAGCGCTGCGTCGATCAGCTCCGCAAGCGTTGGTCGGTGTGCCCGCAGCCGTCGGACGACTCTTCCGACTGGAGATCGACAGCACGATCCGCGCCACCGCTGCCGCTTTTCCCGAGCCGATGCTCCGCAGTCTCGACGCCATCCATCTGGCCACCGCTCAGGTTCTGACAAACGAGTCCGGAACCGCACTCGTCGCCTTCGTCACCTACGATCGGCGACTGCTCGAGTGCGCCAAGGAGGCGGGGCTGCCCGTGGCGAGCCCCGGCCAGAACTGACCGGCCGGGCGCGGCGAAAAATGGGCGGCGGTGTCGGCGTTCGGCTGCCAGGATCTTTCGCCGTGACGCTTCCCGCTGGTTGGACGACCCGCCGACCCACCCTCGACGACGTACCGGCGATCCTCGCGGTGGTGCACGCCGCCGACACGTTCGCCATCGGCCACCCCGACTTCGACGCCGAGGACGTGGCGGACTCGCTGACCGGCCCCTTCTTCGACCCCAGCCGGGACTCCTGGCTCGCCATCGACCCGGAGGGCGCCGTGGTCGGCTGGTCGACGGTGGACAACCCGACCGGGGTGGGTCGGGAGTTCGTGGAGGTCTACGTCGACCCGGCGCGGGCCGCCGCCGTCCGGGCAGTGCTGCTGGCCCGTCAACTCGACCGCAGCGCGGAGCGCGCCGCCGAACGGGGGGTGCCGTCGCTCACCGTCCGCTGCGCGGTCTACGCGCCGGAACGGGACTGGGAACGCGACCTGCGGGAGGCTGGATTCACGCTGGTGAAGCGGTACGTCCGGATGAGCCGGCCGTTGACCGAGCTGCCCGCCGAGCCCGCTGCGCCGGCGGGCGTGACGGTGCGGCAGGTCCGCCCGGACGACGACGCCGACCTGCGGGAGTTCCACCGGATCCACGAGTCCGCCTTCGCCGACACGCCGGACCACGAGCCGCTGTCGTACGAGCGGTGGCGGGCCCGGATCGGCGACCTGACCGCCTGGGACGAGTGGTTCCTCGCGGAGGTGGACGGGGTGCCGGCCGGCGCGTTGCAGTCGTCGGATCAGGCGCTCGACCAGCAGGAGGGCTTCGTGAAGAAGCTGTCGGTGCTGTCCGCGTACCGTCGTCGGGGTGTCGGCGCGGCGTTGCTGCGCCGCGCCTTCGCCCGCTACGCCGAGAAGGGGCGGCGCTTCGCCGGCCTGGGCGTCGACCTCACCAACCCGACCGCCCCGCTGTCGCTGTACCGGTCGGTGGGTCTTGCGGAGACCCGCTGGACCGACATGTACGAACTATCCGTCCCGGCGGCCGGTGTGTGATTGGCGACGCCGGGCGGGGTCGCCCGGCGCTCCGGTAAACGGCGGGAGCAGACTGGAGGCGTGCGATACGCGCTGCTACGCCGACGCGGTGCCGGTGGGGCGGGCCCGCAGCTCGCTGACGTAGTCGTCGGGAGCGCCCGCCTTCTCGGCGGCGTTCGCGATCTCCGACAGGTACCACGAGGTCGGCAGGCCACCCTCGTACCCGTTGAAGACGTAGATCCACGCGGTCACGTCGCCGTCGAGCGTGGAGACCCGGACGTGCAGCTTGCGGTACGTGCCGGCGGCGACGCCCTCCAGCTCGTCGAGCTGCTCGGCGTCGTACGGGTGGATGTCGTAGAGCGCCACGAAGACCCGGTCACCCGGGGACTCGACCAGGGTGCTCACCGCGCCCTCCCAGCCGATCACGTCCGCGCCGGCGAAGGTCAGCCGCCAGCCCTCCAGCCAGCCGGTGCCCACCATCGGCGAATGCGGACAGTAGGCGCGCATCCGGGCGGGGTCGAGGTTTGAGCCGTAGGCGGCGTGATGACGCACGGCGAGAACGATAGCCCGGCCGGCGGGTGGGGGAGAATACGACAGTGCGTGTCGAACGCGTTCGGGAGAAGAAAGTCACTGTGAGCATGGACGAGGGGCGATTGCTGTGAGCCGGATCGTGATCATCGGTGGGGGGCCGGCCGGGTACGAGGCGGCCCTGGTCGCCGCCCAGCTCGACGCCGATGTCACGGTGGTGGAGGCCGACGGTGCGGGTGGGGCGTGCGTGCTCTCCGACTGCGTACCGTCGAAGACCTTCATCGCCAGCTCGGGGGTGGTGACCGGCTACCGGGACACCGAGGAGTTCGGGGTGCACTCGGACGGCCTGGAGGCGGTGACGGTCGACGCCCAGGCGGTGCACGAGCGGGTCAAGCGGCTGGCCCTGGCGCAGTCCGCCGACATCCACGCCAAGCTGCTCAAGGCGGGGGTCACCTTCGTGGCCGGCACCGCCCGGCTCGGCGAGGACGCGCTCGGCCACACCCACCGGGTCGTCGTCACCCCCGCCGACGGTGGCGAGGAATACTCGATCGACGCGTCCACGGTGCTGGTGGCCACCGGCTCGACCCCCCGGCAGTTGCCCACCGCCGTGCCGGACGGTGAGCGCATCCTGACCTGGCGACAGGTGTACGACCTGCCCGAGCTGCCCGAGCACCTGATCGTGGTCGGCTCCGGCGTGACCGGCGCGGAGTTCGCCAGCGCCTACCTCGCCATGGGGGTCGAGGTCACACTGGTCTCCAGCCGGGACCGGGTGATGCCGCACGAGGACGCCGATGCCGCATCCGCCATCGAGCGGGTGTTCCGCAACCGGGGCATGGAGATCCTCAACAACTCCCGCGCCGACGCGGTCCGGCGTACCGCCGACGGCGTCGAGGTGGAGCTCTCCGACGGCCGGAAGGTGACCGGATCGCACGCGCTGATCACCGTCGGGTCGATCCCCAACACCGCCAACCTCGGCCTCGTCGAGTACGCGGTGGAGCTGGGTCGGGGCGGCTACGTGACTGTCGACCGCGCGTCCCGCACCAACGTGCCCGGCATCTACGCCGCCGGCGACTGCACCGGAGTGTTGCTGCTGGCCAGCGTCGCCGCCATGCAGGGCCGGATCGCCATGTGGCACGCGCTCGGCGAGGCGGTCCGCCCGCTGCGTCTGCGTACCGTCGCGGCGAACGTCTTCACCGACCCGGAGCTGGCCACCGTGGGCGTGTCACAGGACGAGGTGGACGCCGGCAAGGTGCCGGCCCGGCAGGTGATGTTGCCGCTGTCGGGCAACGCCCGGGCGAAGATGGACGACCTCGCGGACGGCTTCGTGAAGCTGTTCTGCCGGCCGGCCAGCGGTCAGGTGATCGGCGGTGTGGTGGTCGCCCCGAAGGCCAGCGAGCTGATCCTGCCGATCACCATGGCGGTGGAGAACAACCTCACCGTCAACGAGCTGGCGCAGACCATCACCATCTATCCGTCGCTCTCCGGTTCGATCACCGAGGCGGCCCGCCAGCTCATGCTGCACGAGCTGGAGTGACAGGCCGCGTCTGGAGGAGCGCGACGGTGGCCAGGACCCCGACCTCGGTGAGGATGAGCAGGCGTTCGGCCAGGCCGATCAGCACCCGCCCGCCCGGGTAGGCGGACCAGACCATCGCCGCCGCCAGGGCCAGGCTGAGCAGGACGAGGGCGCGCAGCGTCCGGGCGGCGGAGGCCAGGTCGGGTCGGCGGGCGAGCAGCCAACCGGCCGCCGGCAGGGCGAGGAAGGCGGCCACCGAGGCGTACCGGTGCACGTACGCCGCGGTGGTCATGGCGGTGCCCGGCTCGTTCGTCGGCACCACCGCGGCCAGCAGCAGCCCGCCCACCCACGCGCCGAGCAGCAGTTCGGCGGGTCGGCCGGGCACCGACTCGGCTGGCGGCCCGGTGCGGCGCAGCCCCTGGAGCAGCGCCACTGTGGCGAGCGCCAGCACCACCATGGCGGCGTCGATCACGCCGCCCCGGTCGGAGACGGCGAAGTCGCTGATGGTCAACGCCCACGGGTTCAGGTCGTCGTTGACTTCGAGGTGGCCGATCACGGTGAGCAGCGCCGCCAGGGCGATCCCGCCGAGGGCCAGCACACCGGTGTTGCGGATTCCGGGCATGCCTCAGCCTGTCGCCAGGAACACCCGAGCCGAATCCGGGACGCCCACCGAATTCGCCCCCCGGGACCACCCCTAGTCAGTGCCCGCGCCCCTACTTCCGCGATCTTGCACTCCGGAACGTTGTTTCGCGGCATTCACACCATCTGTCGGGGCAGGAAGTGCAAGATCGCGGGGGTCGGCCGGGGCGGGGAGGGGGGACGTCAGTCGATCGGGATGTTGGCAGCGGCGGCGCGGGCGTGGCGGGCGCTGACCACCGTCATCGCCCAGCCCGCCGCGGCGAAGCCGGCCGCCGCGGCGGTGGCGATGACGGCCAGCCGCCAGGCCGACTCGGTGAGCGCGGTGCCACCCAGATGCCCGACCAGCGCGCCGTAGGTGGCCCAACCCAGCGCGGCGACGGCCTCGTAGAGCACGAAGAGACGGTACGGGTAGCGGCTACGGCCGGCGGAGAAGCAGGCCGCCATCCGGCCGCCGGGCACGAAGCGGCACAGCAGGATCACCATCGGCCCGGGTTGTCGGAGCCCCTGCGTGACGCGGCTGGCCATCCGGCGGGCACGGCTCGGCTCGGCGTGCCGTGGCGGTCGCCGGTCGGGCGCGCTGCGGCCGAGCAGGTAGCAGGCCAGATCGCCGGCGAACACGCCGGCCGCGCCGACCGCGATGGTGACCGGCAGGCTGAGACCGCCGTAGACGGTGAGCGCGCCGCTGGTGATCATGATGATCTGGGTGGGGATCACCGGTACGAACGCGTCCGCGACCAGCAGCGCGAGCAGCACCAGGTACGCCCACGTCGGCGACGCGACGTCAGTCAGTAGTTCGGGCACGCCTGCCACCTCGCCGGATGCGGCCGATTGGGTGTCTTGAGCCTGACCCCGTGGCCGGCGTCACCATGAACAGCCCCGGCCCGTCGTGACGGTCGACACGGCTGGGCCACCCGGGTTCAACGGGGTGATCCGCACTCGGGTGACGGGTTCGGTGCGCTTTCCACCCGTCGGAGGCGGGCGGCGGATCGGCGTTCGTCGGCGTACCGTTGTCGGCGCGGCCTCGCCCGTCGGGTCCCCCGTTCCTGACGATTCGGCCGCCTGGGCCGCCGGCGGGTCCCGCGCCGGCGGCCCGCCCATCCCGTGCCACCGCAAATCCGGGTGCGCTCCTGATCGCCCCACAGCTACTGTCGCGGTATGCGTGCGGCGGCATCCTCGACGACGACGCCGGGTGTTCCCGGCGCGCCGCTCTGACGCAACCATCGTCGACCAGGCCCCGGGGCGATCCGCCCCCGAGGGCCGCGCGCCGTTCGGAGTTCAGGTCGCCTCCGGGTCGTACCCGATCCAGGAGCCCGACATGATCGACCACCGTAGGCTCGGCCGTGAGCTGGACCTCTTCGTCTCCGATTCGCTGGCCGGCGCCGGCCTGCCGATCTGGCTGCCCGCCGGAGCCGCCGCCCGGCACGCCGTCGAGGAGTACGTCCGGGAGTTGGAACGCCGCTCCGGCCACCAGCACGTCTACTCGCCGCCGCTCGGCAAGCGGGAGCTGTTCGAACTCTCCGGCCACCTCGGCTACTTCGCCGACGACATGTTCCCGCCACTGCGGCTCGGCGCCGACGACGAGTTCGTGCTCCGGCCGGCGCTCTGCCCGCACCACGCGCTCGTCTTCCGGGCGCGCGGGCGCTCCTACCGGGAGCTGCCGTTGCGGATCGCGGAGCTGGGCGGGATGTACCGCTCGGAGCGCTCCGGGGTGCTCGGTGGGCTGTCCCGGGTACGCGCCATCTCGCTCAACGACGCGCACACCTTCTGCGCCCCGGAGCAGGTGGGCGCGGAGGTCGCCGAGATCCTCGGGCTGATCCGGACCGCGCACGCCGCGCTCGGCGTACGACCGGCGGGGTTCCGGCTGTCGCTGCGCGGGCCGGGCGCGAAGTACGCCGGCGACGACGCGCAGTGGGCCCGCGCCGAGGACCTGCTGCGGGGCGCGCTGGCCGGGGTGGAGTACGTCGAGGCGCCGGGCGAGGCGGCGTTCTACGGTCCGAAGATCGACATCCAGATCGTCGACGCCGCCGGCCGGGAGTCCACCCTCTCCACCATCCAGGTGGACTTCGACAAACCGGAGCGGTTCGACCTGTCGTACACCGACTCCGACGGCAGCCGGCGTCGGCCGGTCATGCTGCACCGCAGCCTGGTCGGCAGCATGGAGCGGCTGTTCGCGTACCTCATCGAGGTGCACGAGGGCGCGTTCCCGGCCTGGTACGCCCCCGTCCAACTGGTGGTGCTGCCGGTCGACGGCGGGCAGGCGGACGCGGCGGCCGACCTGGCCCGGCGGGCCGTCGACGCCGGTCTGCGGGTCGAGGTGGACGTCGCCGGTTCGCTGGGCGCCCGGGTACGCGACGCGGCCCGCCGCCGTGTCCCGTACCTCGGGGTGGTGGGCGCCCGGGAGGCGGCGCGGGGCGATGTCGCGCTGCGACCGCGCGGCGGCCGCGCCCTGGACCCGATGCCCGCCGACGCCGCGCTGGCGATGATCGGGCGGCAGGTCGCCACCCGCGCGACCGACCTGCTGCCGGCGGACTGACCCGCCCACCGGTCTCATCGTCAGACCGCCGCCGGTTGGGTGGTGGCGGCCGGTTCCTCGTCCACCACCGCGCCGGAGAACTGCGAGCGGTACAGCCTGTGGTACGCGCCCTCGGCGGCGAGCAGCTGCTCGTGGGTGCCCTGCTCGACGATCCGGCCGTCCTCCATCATCAGGATCAGGTCGGCGTCGCGGATGGTGGAGAGCCGGTGCGCGATGACGAAGCTGGTCCGGTCCGAACGCAGCGCGGCCATCGCCCGTTGCAGCAGCACCTCGGTACGGGTGTCCACCGAGCTGGTGGCCTCGTCGAGGATGAGCAGCGACGGCTCGGCGAGGAACGCCCGGGCGATGGTGATGAGCTGCTTCTCGCCGGCGCTGACGTTGCTGCCCTCCTCGTCGATGACAGTGTCGTAGCCGTCGGGCAGGCTGCGGACGAACCGGTCCACGAAGGTGGCCCGCGCCGCCGCGACGATCTCTTCCTCGGTCGCGTCCGGGCGGCCGTAGGCGATGTTGTCGCGGATGGTGCCACCGAACAACCAGGTGTCCTGGAGCACCATGCCGATCCGTCCGCGCAGGTCGTCGCGGCGCATCGTGGTGATGTCCACCCCGTCGAGGGTGATCCGGCCGGCGTCCAGCTCGTAGAAGCGCATGACCAGGTTGACCAGCGTGGTCTTGCCGGCCCCGGTCGGGCCGACGATGGCCACCGTGTGCCCCGGCTCGGCGACCAGCGACAGGTCGTCGATGAGCGGCTTGTCCGGCTCGTAGCGGAACGAGACGTGCTCGAACTCGACCCGGCCGTGCGGGTCGGTGACCCGGGCCGGCTGGACCGGGTCGGGGGTCTGCTCGTCGGCGTCGAGCACCGCGAAGACCCGTTCGGCCGACGCCACCCCGGACTGGAGCAGGTTGGCCATCGACGCGAGTTGGGTGAGGGGTTGGGTGAACTGGCGGGAGTACTGGATGAACGCCTGCACGTCACCGAGGCTCATCGTCCCGGAGGCGACCCGCAGACCACCGACCACGGCGATCGCCACGTAGCTCAGGTTCCCGATGAACATCATCGACGGCATGATGATCCCGGAGATGAACTGCGCCCCGAAGCTGGCCCGGAACAGCTCCTCGTTCTTCGCGTGGAACGCGGCCTCCACCTCGCGCTGCCGGCCGAAGACCTTCACCAGCTCATGACCGGTGTACGCCTCCTCGATCTGGCCGTTCAACTCGCCGGTGTGCGTCCACTGGGCCACGAACTGCTTCTGCGAACGCTTGGCGATGCGCTGGGTGACCAGCACCGACAGCGGTACCGCGACCAGTGCCACGAGGGCCAGCAGCGGCGAGATCCAGAACATCACGGCCAGGACGCCGACGACCGTCAGCAGCGAGGTGAGCAACTGGCTGAGTGTCTGCTGGAGACTCGTGGAGATGTTGTCGATGTCGTTGGTGACCCGGCTGAGCAGCTCGCCCCGGGGCTGCCTGTCGAAGTAGGGCAGCGGCAGCCGGTTGAGCTTCTCCTCCACCTCGGCGCGCAGCCGCAGCACGGTGCGCTGCACCACCCCGTTGAGCAGCCAACCCTGCCACCAGGACAGCAGGCTCGCCGCCAGGTAGAGCCCGAGCGCCAACAGCAGCACCCGGGCGAGGGCGTCGAAGTCGATGCCCGTCCCGGGCACCACGTCCATCCGGGCGAGCATGTCGGCGAAGCTCTCGTTGCCGTTGGCACGGGCGGCGGCGACGGCCTGTTCGGTGGTGGTGCCCGGCTCCAGCCGCCGACCGAGCACGCCGCTGAAGATGAGGTCGGTGGCGTGGCCGAGGATCTTCGGCCCGGCCACGCTGAGGCCGACGCTCACCACGGCGAGGGTGATGATCGCCACGAGGTGCAGGCGGTGCGGGCGCAGCCGGCCGAGCAGGCGTCGGGCCGACGGCCCGAAGTCCATCGACTTCTCCGCCGGCATGCCGGCGCTCATCCACGCCGGACCACCGCCCGGCCGGCCCGGCGGCAACCGCTTCGGCGTCCGCGCGTCGCCGCCAGGCTTCTGACTGGGTACGGCCGGGGTCCGCGGCGCGTCCTGCCCGCTCATGCCGCCACCTCCGCCGTCTGCTGCGAGGCCACGATCTCGGCGTACGTCGGGCAGGTCTCCAACAGTTCCGTGTGCCGTCCCACGCCGACGACCCCTCCGTTCTCGAGTACGACGATCTGGTCGGCGTCGATGATCGTGGAGACCCGCTGGGCCACGATCACCACCGCGGACTCCGCGGTGACCGGCCGCAGCGCCGCCCGCAGCCGCGCGTCGGTGCCGAGGTCCAGCGCGGAGAACGAGTCGTCGAAGAGGTAGATCTCCGGTTGCCGGACCAGCGCGCGGGCGATGGCCAGCCGCTGCCGCTGCCCACCGGAGACGGTGGTGCCGCCCTGGGCGATCGGCGCGTCCAGCCCGCCGGGCATCTGGGCCACGAAGTCCCGAGCCTGGGCGATGTCCAGGGCCGTCCACAACTCCTCGTCGGTGGCGTCCGAGTTGCCGTACCGCAGGTTGCTCGCGATCGTGCCGGTGAACAGGTACGGCCGCTGCGGCACCAACCCGATGCGCCGCCACAGCTCGTCGGGTTCCCACTCGCGGACATCCACCCCGTCCACGAGCACCGCGCCCGCCGTGACGTCGACGAGCCGGGGGATCAGCGACAGCAGTGTCGTCTTGCCGGCGCCGGTGCTGCCGATGATCGCCGTGGTGGTGCCCTTGGCGACCCGGAAGGAGACGTCCCGCAGCACCGGGTCGGCCGCCCCCGGGTACTGGAAGCGCACCCCGCGCAGCTCCAACTCGGCGCGGGTGGGCAGGTCGGTGACCGGCGCGGTGGCGGGGACCACCGACGAGTCGGTGTCCAGCACCTCGACGATGCGCTCGGCGCAGACCGCCGCCCGGGGGACCATCATCAGCATGAAGGTGGCCATCATGACCGCCATCAGGATCTGCATCAGGTATTGCAGGAAGGCGGTGAGCGCACCAACCTCGATCGCGCCCGAGTCGACCCGCTGCGCCCCGAACCACAGCACGGCCACGCTCGACACGTTCAGCACCAGCATGACCACCGGGAAGATCAACGCCAGCAGGCGGCCGGTGCGCAGCGCGGTGGCGGTCAGGTCGGCGTTGGCCACGGCGAAGCGGTCCGTCTCGTACGGTTCGCGGACGAAGGCGCGGACCACCCGGATGCCGGTGATCTGTTCGCGCAGCACCCGGTTGACGGTGTCGATGCGGGTCTGCATCAGCCGGAAGCCCGGCACCATCCGGCGGATGATCGCGCCCAGGGCGATGGCCAACACCGGCACGCTGACCAGCATCAGCCAGGACAGCCCGATGTCCTCACGCAGCGCCATGAACACGCCGCCGACGCTCATGATCGGTGCGGCGACCAGCATCGTGCAGCTCATCAACACGAGCATCTGCACCTGCTGGACGTCGTTGGTGTTGCGGGTGATCAGCGACGGCGCCCCGAACCGGGCCACCTCCCGGGCGGAGAACGTGTTGACGTGCCCGAACAGCGTGGCGCGGACGTCGCGGCCGAAGCCCATCGCGACCCGGGCGCCCAGGTAGACGGCGGCGATCGAGCAGGCGATCTGGACCAGGCTGACCAGCAGCATCCAGCCACCGGTCTGGACGATGTAGTCGGTGTCGCCCCGGGCGACGCCCCGGTCGATGATGTCCGCGTTGAGGCTGGGCAGGTAGAGCGAGGCCATGGTGCCCACGAACTGGAGCAGCACCACCGCCAGCAACGGTCGTCGGTAGGTGCGCAGTTGGTCGCGCAACAGTCGGATCAGCACGCGGGATCCCTCGGTTCGGTGGGTCGTCCGGCCATCCGGGGGTCGTCTCCGCTGCCGATGACCTCCAGCAGGAACTCACGGATCACCTGAGCCTTCGCCGGGTCGGCGTCGACCGAGGTGAGCGGGCGGCCGGAGTGCATGAGCGCGCTGAGCGCCGCCGCCCGTTCCCTTCCGGCGGGGGTGAGGGCGATCCGCACGCTGCGCCGGTCGTTGCCGTCGCGCTGCCGTTCGACAAGGCCGTCCCGCTCCAACGTGTCGACGATGCCGGTGAGGGTCGCCGGGCGGACGAACCCCTTCTCGGCGACCTTGCGGTGCGGCAGCTCACCGTGCCGGGCGAGCGTCATCAGGGTGACCATGCCGGCCTGGGTGAGGCCGTGCTCCTCGGCGAGGTGGCGGTTCCACCGCTGCCCGACGAGGTGCCCGGCAACCACCAGCAGCCGTCCCAGCGGCACATCTTGAAGGGTGACGAGTTCCACGGATGCAGATTAGCCCCCTGATAGTCAGGGGCCAAACGAAATAGCGACAGCGGTGGCGACGAACAAGACGTGCAGACCAGCCCCCACCCCCGCCCCCGCCCCCACCCCGCCCCCGCCCCCGCCCCCCGCCCCCGCCCCCGCCCCCGTCGATCATGAAGTTATGACCAGGACACGCCGAGGCTAGGGGCCATAACTCCATGATCAACCGGGGATGGGCGGGTGGGGCGGGCGGGGGCAGGGTGGGGGACTGGGTGGGGTTACCAGCTGGTGGGGAGGGGCATGCCTTCGGTGAAGCCGGCGGCGCTCTGTACGCCGACGATCGCGCGCTCGTGGAACTGGGTCAGGTCGCGGGCTCCGGCGTAGGTGAAGGCGCTGCGGACCCCGGCGATGATCTCGTCGATCAGGTCCTCGACACCCGGGCGGGCCGGGTCGAGATACATCCGGGCCGAGGAGATGCCCTCCTCGAAGACGGCCTTGCGGGCCCGGTCGTACGGGCTGTCGTCGGCGGTACGGGCGCTGACCGCCCGAGCCGAGGCCATCCCGAAGCTCTCCTTGTACCGCCGGCCGTCCGCGTCGGTGTAGAGGTCACCGGGGGACTCGTAGGTTCCGGCGAACCACGAGCCGATCATCACGTTCGACGCGCCGGCCGCGAGGGCGAGCGCCACGTCACGGGGATGCCGGACCCCGCCGTCGGCCCACACGTGCCGGCCCAGTTGGCGGGCCGCAGCGGCGCAGTCGAGCACCGCGGAGAACTGCGGACGCCCGACCCCGGTCATCATCCGGGTGGTGCACATCGCGCCCGGGCCGACGCCGACCTTGATGATGTCCGCGCCCGCCTCGACCAGGTCGCGTACGCCCTCGGCGGTGACCACGTTGCCGGCCGCCACCGGCACCCCCGGGTCGAGCTTGCGAACCGCCTGGAGCGCGGAGATCATCCGGGCCTGGTGGCCGTGGGCGGTGTCCACGACGAGCGTGTCCACTCCGGCCTCCAGCAGCGCGGCGGTCTTGCCGGTCACGTCGCCGTTGATCCCGACGGCCGCCGCGATCCGGAGCCGCCCCCGGTCGTCGACGGCCGGCGTGTAGAGGGTTGCCCGCAGCGCGCCCTGCCGGGTCAGCACCCCGACCAGGCGACCGTCGTCGTCCACCACCGGAGCGAGTCGACGCCGGCCCGCCGAGAGCCTGTCGAAGCCGGTCCGCGGGTCCGCGTCCGCCGGAACGGTGTGCAGCTCCGTGGACATCACGTGCCGTAGCTGTGCGAACCGGTCCACCCCGGTGGTGTCGGCCTCGGTGACCACGCCCATCGGGCGACCGTCGTCGTCGACCACGATCACCGCGCCGTGTGAGCGCTTGGGCAGCAGGTGGATCGCGTCGCCCACGGTCTCGGTCGGGCCGAGCGTGATCGGCGTGTCGTAGACCAGGTGCCGCTGCTTGACCCAGGCGACGACGTTCGCCACCACCTCGATCGGGATGTCCTGGGGGATCACCGTGATGGCGCCCCGGCGGGCGACCGTCTCCGCCATCCGCCGGCCGGCGACGGCGGTCATGTTCGACACCACGAGCGGGATCGTGGTGCCGGTCCCGTCGGCGGTGGAGAGGTCGACGTCGAGCCGGGAGCCCAGGTCGGAGCGGGCCGGCGCCATGAAGACGTCGGTATAGGTCAGGTCGTGCGCGGGAACCGCGCCGTGAAGGAACCGCACCCGGCCATCATTCCCGCTCGTGGGCGGTCCCGCCGCCGGTGGTCGCGGAAAACACCCACCTCACCGGCGTCACCGGTGTCACCCCGGCGGGGTCCGGTCAGCCGGCCGGGAGCGCCCCCGGTGAGCCCGGCCACCGGTCAGCCGGCTACGAGCGCCACGGCCAGCCCGGCCATCAGGACGGCGATGGCCGCGTCCAGCACCCGCCAGGCCGCGGCGCGGGCGAGCAGGGGCGCGAGCCGCCGCGCACCGACACCGAGCGCGGTGAACCACACCGCGCTGGCCGCGACCGCGCCGGCTCCGAACACCCAGCGGTACGGATGCTGCTGCGCCACACCGCCGAGCAGCAGCACGGTGTCGAGGTAGACGTGCGGGTTCAGGTAGGTGAAGGCGGCGCAGGCGAGCAGTGTCGCGCCCAGCGTGGCCGGTGGCCGTTCGGTCGGCACCAACGTTCCGGGACGCAGCGCGCGGCGGGCGGCGAACCCCGCGTAGCAGAGGAGGAACGCCGCACCGCCCCACTTGATCGCCGTCAGGAGTCCCGGCCGGCCGGTGACCAGCGTCCCGACCCCGGCCACACCCGCCATGATCAGCAGAGCGTCGGACGCGGCGCAGGTGAGCACCACCGGCACCACGTGCTCACGACGAAGGCCCTGGCGCAGGACGAAGGCGTTCTGCGCGCCGATGGCGACGATGAGCGCGATGGAGACCGAGAAGCCGGCGACGGCGGAGGTGAGCACCAGGCCACGCTAGGGGGGTCGGCTGACACCAGTCCAACTAAAGATTTTCACCGAACATAAGCTCTGCTGATGGAAGGTCTCGACTCGGCACAACTCCGTACGCTCGCCGCGGTGGTGGCGGAGGGCAGCTTCGACGCGGCGGCGCGGCTGCTGCACGTCACGCCGTCGGCGGTCAGCCAACGGATCAAGGCCCTGGAGGAGGCCGTCGGCCAGGTGTTGGTCCGCCGCGTCCGACCCTGCGTGGCCACCGAGGCGGGTCGGCCGTTGCTGCGCCTGGCCGGTCAGCTGGCGCTGCTCGAACGGGAGGCGCTGGCCGATGCCCGGGGTCCCCTGGCCGGCGGTGGCCTGGTGCGGGTCGCGGTGGTGGTCAACGCGGATTCGCTGGCCACCTGGTTCCCCGCCGCGCTGGCCCGACTGCCGCAGCGGGCCGGGCTCTCCTTCGACCTGCGCCAGGACGACCAGGACCACACCGCCGAGCTGCTTCGGGACGGTTCGGTGACAGCGGCGGTGACCGCCCAGCGGGAGGCCGTGCAGGGCTGTCGGGTGCAGCGGCTCGGGGCGATGCGCTACCGCGCGCTGTCCACACCGGAGTTCGCTGCCGACCACTTCGCGGCGGGTTTCACCGCCGAGGCGGTGGCCGGCGCGCCGCTTCTCGTCTTCGACCGTAAGGACCGGGTGCAGCACCGCTTCATCCGGGCGGTGACCGGCCGGCCGCTCGACCCGCCGGTGCACTACGCGCCCTCGGTGCCGGGCCTCAGCGAGCTGATCCGGCTCGGACTGGGCTGGAGCATGGTGCCGGAACAGATCGCCGAAGCCGACCTGGCCACCGGCCGCTGCGTGGACCTCGCGCCGGGCCGGCACCTGGATGTCCCGCTCTACTGGCAGCACTGGCGGTTGGCGTCGAACGTGCTGACCGCCCTGACCGCCGCCGTCCGGGCGGTGACCACCGAGCGCCTGCGCTGACCGCCGTCGTCCCGGGCGGCCGGCGCCGAGCGCTGGCAGCGAGCGCCGAGCGCTGGCAGTAAGCGCCGAGCGCTGGCAGCGAGCGCCGAGCGCTGGCAGTAAGCGCGGAGCGCTCGCAGCGAGCGCCGACGGCTCAGGCGATGGTGCAGATCGGAGCGCCGGCGGTGATGGCGGCACCCACCTCGGCGGTCAGGCCGCCGACCGTGCCCGCCTTGTGCGCGTGCAACGGCTGCTCCATCTTCATCGCCTCCAGCACCACGACCAGGTCGCCCTCGGCCACCGTGTCGCCGTCCGCGACCGCGATCTTGACGATGGTGCCCTGCATCGGGGAGGTGAGCGCGTCGCCGCCGACGGGGGCGCCGGCCTTGGCGCCGCCCCCGCGCCGGGTCGGCCGACGGGATGCGGGTGCCGCTGTGGTCGTACTCCCGCCGAAGCCGGCGGGGAGGCTGACCTCGAGGCGCTTGCCGCCGACCTCGACCACGACGGTGTCGCGTTCGGCCGGCGCCTCGGCGGCGCCGGCGGTGGCGACGAACGGCGCGACGGTGTTGTGGAACTCGGTCTCGATCCACCGGGTGTGCACGGTGAACGGTTCGGCGGTGAAGGCCTCGTCCCGGACGACCAGCCGGTGGAACGGCAGCGCGGTGGCCATCCCGTCGACGACCATCTCGTCGAGCGCGCGGCGGGCACGCTCCAACGCCTCGGTCCGCGTCTCGCCGACGATGATCACCTTGGCCAGCAGCGAGTCGAAGTTGCCGCCGATCACGTCGCCGGCCGAGATGCCGGTGTCCACCCGCACACCCGGGCCGCTCGGCAGCCGCAGCGCGGTGACGGTGCCCGGGGCGGGCAGGAAGTTGCGGCCCGGGTCCTCGCCGTTGATCCGGAACTCGATGGCGTGCCCGCGCGGCGTCGGGTCCTCGGTGATCCGCAGCTTCTCACCGTCGGCGATCCGGAACTGCTCGCGGACCAGGTCGATGCCGGCGGTCTCCTCGGTGACCGGGTGCTCGACCTGGAGCCGGGTGTTGACCTCCAGGAAGGAGATCGTGCCGTCCCGGCCGACCAGGTATTCCACGGTGCCCGCACCGTGGTAGCCGGCCTCGCGGCAGATCGCCTTGGCGCTGTCGTGGATCTGGGCACGCTGGGCGTCGGTGAGGAACGGCGCCGGGGCCTCCTCGACGAGCTTCTGGTGCCGTCGTTGCAGGGAGCAGTCGCGGGTGCCGACCACGATCACGTTGCCGTGCTGGTCGGCGAGGACCTGTGCCTCGACGTGGCGGGGCTGGTCCAGGTAGCGCTCGACGAAGCACTCGCCCCGGCCGAACGCCGCGACCGCCTCCCGGGTGGCCGACTCGAAGAGCTGCGGGATCTCCTCCATCGTCCGGGCGACCTTGAGGCCGCGCCCACCACCACCGAACGCGGCCTTGATGGCGACCGGCAGGCCGTGGTCGGCGGCGAACGCGATCACCTCGTCCGGGCTCGCCACCGGGTCCGGGGTGCCGGGCACCAGCGGCGCGCCGGCCCGCTGGGCGATGTGCCGGGCGGTCACCTTGTCGCCCAGGTCACGGATCGCCTGCGGGGTGGGGCCGATCCAGGTCAGCCCGGCGTCGGTGACCGCCTGGGCGAAGTCGGCGTTCTCACTGAGAAACCCATAACCCGGGTGTACGGCGTCCGCGCCGGACCGGGCGGCCACGTCGAGGAGCTTGTCGATGCGCAGGTAGGTGTCGGTGGCGCTGTCGCCGCCGAGCGCGTAGGCCTCGTCCGCCAGGGTCGCGTGCAGGGCGTCGCGGTCGGAGTCCGCGTAGACGGCGACGCTGCCCAGGCCGGCGTCGCGGCACGCGCGGATCACCCGGACGGCGATCTCGCCGCGGTTGGCGATGAGTACCTTGCGCACCTCGTGGCTCCTCCCCGGCAGGTTACTGACCGGGAGTGTATCGGCCACCCCGCTGACCCTAACGATCGCTCAGTGTGGGATGGGGCACTCCGGTTAGTCAAACTTGGCTATTACGCTTGCTGAGTGTCTTCGACTCGGATGATGATCCTCGGTCTGGTGCGGTGGATGCAGCCCGTGCACGGCTACGACGTACGCCGTGAGCTGTTGAGCTGGAGCGCCGACAAGTGGGCGAAC
Source organism: Micromonospora sp. WMMD1120 (assembly GCF_029626235.1). Classification (NCBI taxonomy): domain Bacteria; kingdom Bacillati; phylum Actinomycetota; class Actinomycetes; order Micromonosporales; family Micromonosporaceae; genus Micromonospora; species Micromonospora sp. WMMD1120. The sequence continues at coordinate 2,959,518 of NZ_JARUBO010000005.1, forward strand.
GTGCAGCCCGGATCGATTTATCACGCCCTGCGCAAACTCACCGAGGAGGGGTTGCTGCGGGCCGTGGCCACCGAACAGGTCGGTGCCCGTCCGGCTCGTACCACCTACGAGGTCACCCCCAAGGGTGAGGACGAGTTCGAGACGTTGCTGCGCAACCTGTGGTGGAACTTCTCCGAGCCGATCGACCCGTTCACCGCGGCCTTCTCCTTCCTGCCCGCCATGCCACGCCCCGAGGCGGCGGCGGCGCTGCGCAACCGGGCCAACCTGCTACGGGCCGGCATCGAGTCGATGCGGGCCTCGCTCGGCTCGGACTGGGTGCGCAACACCAAGCCGGTACATGTCGGGTGGATGTTCGAGCTGTGGTCGGCGCGGGCCGAAGCGGAGATGACCTGGTGCGAGCGGATCGCGGAACGCATCGAATCCGGTGTGTCGTACCTGCCTGCTGAGCTGGAGAACGCGGAAGGTTGGTCGGGGTGGCGCAGCGGCGACGGGAAGCGCGAGGCGTCAGGCGAATAATCAACGTTGACTAAAAAAGCTATATCGCGTTAGCCTGCTGGTGCACAGCGGGGGAGTGCGCCGTTCGGCGTCGTCCCACTCGACGGCCGGCCCCGACCGGCCGACCGACACTCGACGGCCGGCACGGCCGGCCTGACCGACCAGGAGCAGAGATGATCGAGACCAGGGGGCTGCGGAAGTCGTTCCGCTTCCGCGCGGGTCGAGAGACGAAGACGGTGGATGCCGTGCGGGGCGTCAACCTGGAGGTCGCCGAGGGCGAGATCTTCGGCTTCCTCGGCCCGAACGGCGCCGGCAAGACCACCACGCTGCGGATGCTCGCCACGCTTATCGAGCCGGACGGCGGTGAGGCCACCATCGCGGGGGCCGACCTGCGCAAGGACCCGGCCGAGGTGCGTCGCCGCATCGGTTACGTCCCGCAGGGCGGCAGCACCTGGGACGAGTCCACCGCCCGCGAGGAGTTGGTGCTGCACGCCCGGTCGTACGGCATCGGCAAGGCCGACGCGCAGCGGCGCGCCGCCCGCGCCCTGGACGCCTTCCAGCTCACCGAGTACGCCGACCGGAAGTGCAAGACCTACTCCGGCGGCCAGCGCCGTCGGGTCGAGATCGCGCTCGGCATCATCCACGAGCCGAAGATCGTCTTTCTGGACGAGCCGACCACCGGTCTCGACCCGCAGAGCCGCGCCCACATGTGGGACGAGATCCGGCGGCTACGCGCCGACGGCATGACCGTCTTCATCACCACGCACTACCTGGACGAGGCCGACGCGCTCTGCGACCGTATCGCGATCATGGACAACGGCGAGGTGGTGGCGGAGGGCACGCCGGCCGAGCTGAAGCGGGAGATCTCCGGCGACGTGGTGCTCGTCGGCCTCGACCTGGCCACCACCCCGCAGGCCGCCAAGGTGCTCGACGGCGAGCCGTACGTCAACAAACTGGAGACCGCCGACGAGGGCGGCCTGCGCCTCTACGTCGACGAGGGCGCCACCGTCATCCCGCAGGTGCTGCGCCGCCTCGACCACGCCGGGCTGGAGCTGCGCTCGATCGAGCTGCACCGACCCAGCCTGGACGACGTATTCCTCACCAAGACCGGCCGCTCGCTGCGCGAGTCCTGACCACCGGAGACGACATGAAATTCGCCCGTGACACGTGGCTGATCTTCCAGCGGCAGACCCAGCTCCTGCTGCGCAACCCGGTCTGGGTCTTCGTCGGAGTGTTCCAGCCGGTGATGTACCTGCTGCTCTTCGCGCCGCTGCTCAAACCCGCGCTGAACGCGCCCACCCAGGCCGCCGCCTACAAGATCTTCGTACCGGGTCTGCTGGTGCTGCTGGCGATCTTCGGCGGCCTGTTCCAGGGCTTCGGCCTGATCGCGGAGCTGCGCGCCGGCGTCATCGAACGCTCCCGGGTCACCCCGATCAGCCGGCTCGCCCTGCTGCTCGGCCGCTCGCTGCGCGACGTGGTCTCGCTCATCGTGCAGGCGGTCATCATCACAGTGCTGGCCCTCCTGTTCGACCTGCGGGTCTTCCTCGGAGACCTGCTGCTGGCGTACCTGATGCTCGCCCTGATCGCCCTCATGACCTCGGCCGTCTCCTACGGCGTCGCGCTCAAGGTCAAGAGCGAGGACGCGCTGGCTCCGCTGATGAACACTGTGGCGCAGCCGGTGCTGCTGCTCTCCGGCATCCTGCTGCCGCTGACCTTCGCGCCCGGCTGGTTGCAGGGCATCGCCAACTGGAACCCGTTCTCCTGGGCGGTCGACGGCACGCGGGCGCTGTTCGCCGGTGACCTCGGCAGCGACAAGGTCTGGCAGGGCCTGGGCATCACCGCCGTCCTCGCCGCGCTGGGCGTCTTCTGGGCCGCCCGTCAGTTCGCCCGCAGCGTCCGCTGACCGGCCCCTGCGACTCGGTTTCCTGGCCTGGCCGTGCTTGCCGCTTGATCGACTCGGTCTCCTGGAAGTCGGGGTGTCCTACCGCGGGGGATGCCGCGACTTCCAGGAACCGGAGTGGATCAGAGCTCGCCGGTCAGCGCACCCGGGCGAGGGTGAGGCCGTCCGCGATCGGCAACATCACCGGGTCCACCCGTACGTCGGCGAGGACCTCGTCGTTGAACGCGGCGATGGCCCTGTCACTGGCGTCCCGCGGGGCGATCACGCGGCCGCCGCGCAGCACGTTGTCGACGGCGATCACCCCGCCCGGGCGCATGCGGGGCACCAACTCCGCCCAGTAGATCGGGTAGCCGGTCTTGTCCGCGTCGATGAACGCGAAGTCCAGCTGGCGCTCGTGAGGCAACTCACGCATGCGGTCAGCAGCCGGGCCGATGCGCAGGTCGATCCGGTCCTGCACGCCGGCCCTTTCCCAGTAGCGCCGGGCGACGCCGGTGAACTCCTCGGAGATGTCGAAGCAGATCAACCGCCCGCCCTCGGGCAGCCCTCGGGCAATCGCCAACGACGACAGCCCGGTGAACGTGCCGATCTCGACGGCCTGCCGTACGCCGAGCAACCGGGTGAGGAACGTCAGGAAGGCGGCCTGCTCCGGGGCTACCTGCATGCTGGCATGCTCGGGAAGCAGCGCGAGGGTCTCCTCGGCCAGGTCCCGGATGATCTCGTCCGGCGGGGCGCCGTGCGCGACCAGGTAGGCGTGCAACTCGTCGGTGAGCGGGATCGACTTGGTGGTCATGACCGGACGTTACCCAGTGGCTCGACCGACTGGCCGCCCGGCGCGACCTTCGTCCACAGGTCCGTGATACGCAGGTCCAACTCGGCGAGCATTCTTCGCAGCAGCGGCATCGACAGCCCGACCACAGTCCCCGCGTCACCCTCGATCCGCTCCACGAACGACCCCCCCAACCCGTCGATCGTGAACGCGCCGGCCACCGCCAACGGTTCACCCGTTGCCACGTAGGTGGCAATCTCGTCGTCGGAGATGTCAGCGAAGTGGACGACGGTCGAGGCGACCGCCGCCGCCCGCCGCCCCTCGGTCACGTCAATCAGACAGTGCCCGCTGTGCAGCACGCCGCTGCGCCCCCGCATCCGCAACCACCGCCGGGTCGCGTCCTCCGGGTCCGTCGGCTTGCCGAGAATCTGCCCGTCGAACGCGAGCACCGAGTCACAGCCGATCACCAAGGTCCGCTGGTCGGCGGCGGGGCTCAGCCGGCCCGCCACCGCCTCGGCCTTGAGCCGCGCCAACTCCAGGCACAGGTCCTCCGCCCGCTCGGCCACCACCACCGACTCGTCGACCCCACTGACCAGCACATCCGGTTCGACACCGGCAGCCTGGAGCAACTTGCGACGGGCAGGGCTCGCCGACGCGAGCACGAGGCGGAGCGGCAAAGTCTCAGACACCCGCCCGACGTTACCGGTTGACCGCCCCCAGACCTGCGTACCGGTCAACGTGGGGCGCGGAGCCGGTGGTGGGACGATGATCTGGTGCCGGTGGAGTCCGCGCGCCGGCCATTGGCACCGTCAAAAGCCCCACATCACCCGACCGCCGACCGCTCGACCTCGCCCATCCACCTTGATCCACTCGCGTTCAAGGAATCCGGGGCATCCCGCGCTCTGGAAAGGCCCTACTTCCTGAAACGCGAGTGGATCGAGGCCGGTCAGCGACTGATCCGGGGAGGCGGGTCATCGCCACGCCGCCGTCGCCGCACCATCCACGCCCAGACGGCCCCCGCAGCCACGATCACCCCGAGGGTGGCCAGGCCCCGAGAGGTCGCGGCAGCGTCCCCGTCGTCATCGGGCTGGGCGTCAACCCCTCCGGTCACGCCACCGCTGGCCGGAGCGCTGACCGACTCGAATCCCAGTGGAGGCACGTCCGCCGTCAGCGCCGCTACAAGATCGATCACGCCGTACCCGTACTCGTTATCGCGGCCTGGCGGCCCCTTGTCGATAGCGGTAGCCGTAAGCCGATGCGCCACCTCCCGCGCCGGCAGGTGCGGGTACTTGGATCTGATCAGAGCTGCCGCCCCCGCCACAATCGCCGTGGCGTCGGACGTTCCGGTGCCTTTGCGGTACTTGCCGCCGATGCTCGTGCTGTAGATGTCGACTGCCGGCGCGACCACGTCAACCTCCGGCCCGGTCACGGATATGTCAGCGCGATTTCCGTCGCGGTCAATTCCGCCGACAGCGATGACTTCTGGATAGCGTGCCGGGTATCCGACTTGCTCAGTCGCAGGAAAATTGCCAACCCCCGCTACAATTGTAATGTTGGCTTGTGTTGCCATCCTGACCGCTTGATGTAGTCGGGAGCTTGCTCCTCCGGCAATAGAGACGCTGATGACGTCCACGCGTCGGCTGATGGCGTATTCTATTGCGGCTGCCAATGATTCTGTATCACCCTCCGTGTTGGGAGGAGAACAAAATATCGGCAGAATCTTTGCTCTTGGCGCGATGCCGACTGCGCCTGTACCTCCAGTGCCGTGAGCTGCGATAAGGCCGGCCATGCCCGTGCCGTGGCCGTCCTTATCAGTTAGCCCGTCACCGCCCCCTCCGGCAATGATGTCCTTGCCGGGCAGAATGTTCCCTCTTAGGTCCGGGTGTTGATCTACGCCGGTGTCAGGAAGTGCGATTACTATCCCGTCGCCTTGGCTGAGCTGATGCGCCTTAGCTGCCGTCAAAACGCTGAGGTGCCACTGCTCATCGCGCTTATGGTCGAAAGGCCCGTTCAATCCAGATCCCGGGATTCCTCCTGAAAGGCACAGGGTCACTAGGAGGAGAGTAATGGGCTGTGATTTCACCGAGGAAGGCCGAGTGCGGGGCCGGGGTCAATCGGGCCGTCTTCGTCCGGTGGCATTACCACAGGAGTCACCCCCTTCTCCGTTCGCCAGGGATGCTCTGGGTCCCACTGAGCGTGCTCGTCGTCGTAATTATCTCGAACTCTCCGGGCGGGTCGAGCAGGCGCGCCATTCAGCTGCCAGTTGGACCCGCTGCTAGGGGAACCACCAATTGGCAGCGTGCCTCCAGCGCCTCCGAAGGCGCGAGGGGCGCTAGGCCGTGAGCCGGCCCCTCCAGTTGGTGTGGTGCCAGCGCTGCCCCCACCGATGACACCTCCTATCGGATTGACTTTTCGGGGAGCGCTTGGAGCGTTGCTAGGTTGATTAATTCCTACACCGGGCGCTCCGCCGATCAAACCGCTAGGCGGCAAAGAGCGGGGCGGCGTTGTTGAGTTAACCCCGTTGACCCGGGTTGCATCCGGTGTTTGGGAGCCGTTCCGACCGCCCTGGCTAGGCGGTTTTCCATCGATCCTAAGAATACCGGGGTTGGGTCTAAGGTGGGGGGCGACTGCCGGGGCGGGAGGCTGAACAACTTGTCCTGCCTGTTGAGCCCGCGCTAGGTCCTGGCTTGAGGGAATCGGGATGGCAGTCGCACTGCCAAGGATCGGCCCTATACCTCTCTCGATCGGTAACCGTTCTCTTATGCCGCCGTCTGCGGAGGTGGGCGAGGTTGAGTGTCGAGGTGTCGGACGAATGGGGACCGGGGCAATGGGTGGAATGATTGGGGCGGATTCTGTCACTGTGTTACTAGTCTGTTCATCAACCCGGGGGGCAGGTCGTGCTGGGGGTTTTTGTAGCGTTGCTTGGGCTTGTTGTAGCTCCCCACTCAAACTGAACATCATCGCCCGTGCCTGCACGTTCAGCCGTTCCAGTTCCCCATCCGTGACCGGCGGCTCGGTGATTCGACTGCCCAGCACCGCCTTCGGATCGGCGGCGATCGTGTCGTACGCCTGCTTTTGTTGGAGCTTGCCCGCGTACTCCTCATGGATCTTGCGAAGCGCGGCGCGGGTGGTGCCGATGGCCTGGGTGGCGGCGGACAGCGCCGTGTAGTTGGCGGCGGCGGCGTCGTGGGTGCGTCGCACCTTGTCGATGAGTTCGTCGAGTTCGGCGAGGTACGTGCTGGAGGCGGCGCTGGTTTCGGGGGGCCACGCCTCGGCGAGCCCGCGCCGGTATTCCTGGAGACGGCCGAGGTGGGTCTGTGCGAGGTCGCAGACCTTGCGCCAGCCGGCTACCTGTTTCCAGTGGTTGGCGGTGTCGTGGTCCTGTAGGCAGGCCCACATGCTGTTGACGTCCATGAGGTGCCAGTCGGTGAGGCCGGAGGTGCGGCCGGTGCCCCGTTCGATCACGGCAGCACCACCTGCCCGTCGGTGTCGGGGCCGGTCGGGTCGGTCAGGGTCGAGGTGGGGCCACCCGGAAGCATGTTCAGCGGGTTCGCCAGCGCCTGTCGCACGTCCAGGACGCGGGCGGCGGTGAAGGCGTCGCTGTCGGCGTACTGGGTGGCTACCTGGTCGGCGGCGGCGGCCAGGTGGCCGGTGGCGCCTCGGACGGCGTACACCATGTCGGCGGTGGCCTGCTGCGTCTCGTGGTGGGCGTGCAGGAACGTCACCAGCTCGATGAAGGCGTCGCACGGGTTGGGAAGCGTGGCGGACATGTCTTCGGCGATGTACGACAGGTGGGGCGCGTAGTTGGTTTCGACCTCGGCGGCGAGCCGGTCGGCGAACTCTCTGAGCTGGCTGATGTCGGCCTCGATGCCGCCGTAACCGCGTAGCCAGGGCGCTGGCCGGTCCTCTTCGGGGATCATGGATCCTCCCTACCTGTGACGGCACCGTTTCCCTGAGTGAGGGTAACCGCTGCGCCACCCCCTGGCAGCCCCCGGATATCGGGTCAGGTCAGCGGGGCAGGCCGGAGACGCGCCAGCCGCGGGGGCCGGTCGGTCGACCGCTGCGGGCCCAGGTGGACGGTGACGTCGGCTCGGCTGCGGCGCTCGGGCGGGACCGCACGACGATCGCACCCACCAGAGCGGCCAACTCCTCCGCGGTGGGCACGCCGCGGACGACCCGGAACAGCGGCTCTTCGGCAGACATGCCGACAGGGTACGCCGCGCGAAGTTGCGGGAAGCCGACAGTGGCGTGCCGGCGGTGTGACCGTCAGGCGCTCCGGGTACCGTCTCACCGATGTCGAACGCGCTTCCCCAACTCGTCGCTGACCGATACCGGCTCCTGTCGCCGCTCGGCCAGGGCGGCATGGGCAGGGTGTGGAAGGCGCGCGACGAGGTGCTGCACCGCGATGTCGCCATCAAGGAGTTGGTGCCGCCGCCCGGCCTGACCGACGAGGAGCGCCGCGAGATGCGCGAGCGCTCGTTGCGCGAGGCGCGGGCGATCGCCCGGCTCAACCACGCCAACGTCGTCCGCATCTTCGACGTGCTGCGCACCGACGGCGACCCGTGGATCGTCATGGAGTACGTGCCGTCGAAGTCGTTGCAGGACACTCTCGCCGAGGACGGCCCGGTGTCGGTGGCCCGCGCGGTGGAGATCGGCCTCGGTGTCCTGGGCGCGCTCAGCTCCGCGCACAAGGCGGGCGTGATGCACCGCGACGTCAAGCCGGGCAACGTGTTGCTCGGCGAGGACGGTCGGGTGGTGCTCACCGACTTCGGGCTCGCGACGATCCCGGGCGACCCCAACGTGACCCGCACCGGGATGGTGCTCGGCTCACCCGCGTACATCTCGCCGGAGCGTGCCCGGGACGGCACCGCCGGCCCGGAGGCCGACCTGTGGTCGCTGGGCGCGACGCTCTACGCGGCGGTCGAGGGCAAGTCACCGTACGCCCGGCCGTCCGCGATCGGCACCCTCGCGGCGCTGGCCACCGAGCCGATCCCGCCGCCGAAGAACGCCGGCCCGCTCAAGGCAGTGCTCAACGGACTGCTGCGTAAGGACCCGAACGAGCGGATCACCGCCGAGGTGGCCGAGCGGCTGCTGCGCCGCGCCGGCGGCAAGCGGGCCCGCTCCATCTCACTGCTCGACGGGGTACGCCGGCCGGGGCCGAACGGCCCCCGCGAGCCGCGCCCGCCGCTGGTGCCGGCGCCGCGACCGTCGGAGAACGTCGACCGTCCGGTGTCACCGTCGCCGGTCGTCGCGGCCCCGGCCGCGCCGGCTGCCGCCGCGGCCCCCACCGCCGACGCGAGCCCGACCACTGTCGTTCCGCCCGGCGCGGACGCCGACCCGACCGCGCTGGTGTCGGGCGAGTCGGCCGCCCCGACCGAGCGCCCGTCCGACGCCGAGCCGACCACGAAGGTCACGGCCGCCGCGCCCGCCAGCACCGACGACGGTACGACGAACGGCGACGACGAGCCGACGGTCGTCGACGGGCCGCCGCCCGCTCCGGAGCAGCGCAAGCCGACGACGCCGACGTCGCTCATGCCGCCGGTGGGTCCGACCGGTCGCGCGCCGGTGCCGCTCTCCGACGGTACGAAGCCGAACAACACCCGCCGCAACGTGCTGGTCGGGGCGGTGGTGGCGGTGCTGCTGATCGGCCTCGCGGTGCTCGTGCCGATGCTCAGCGACGGTGACGGCGACAAGACCCCGCAGGCGGACCCGAGCGGGGCGGCCGCGACGTCGGCGGCGGCACCGACCACCGGCGCGGCGGCGCCACCGCCGCCGCCGCCCACGAGTGGCGCGCCCAGCCCGACGCCGTCGGCCACGCCGTCGGTCGACCCGAACGCGCTGCCGGCGGGCTGGAAGCTGCACAAGGACCCGGCCGGCTTCACGCTGCCGATTCCCAACGGATGGGTACGCAGCCAGCCCGACGGCAACACCGTCGTCTTCGACGAGTCCAACGGACCCGGTGAACTGCTCGTGCAGTGGACGGGCACGCCGGCGAAGGACGCGGTCAAGGACTGGCAGGCGCAGGAGCCCAACCGCAAGAGGCTGGTCAACAACTACCAGTACCTCGGCATCAAGAGCTGCGACTTCTGGAAGACCTGCGGCGACTGGGAGTGGTTGGAGACCCGCGACGGGCAGCGCATCCACGTCCGCAACCGGGGCTTCGTGACGGCCAGTAACCGGGGTTACGCGCTGCGGTGGGAGATCGCGGAGAAGGACTGGCAGGCCAACCTGCCGAACTTCGAGCGGATCGCCAAGGGCTTCGTCCCCGACCGGCAGGACTGAAACTCACTCGCATGACCTTCCGTCGCTCTGGGTAAATGACCTTCGACGACGGAAGGAGGTACGACATGGGTTACCGACGGAGGGACAATCGGCCCCGGCTGGCACTGTGGATGCTCGTCGCGTTCGGCGACGCGGTCCTGCTGCTCGTCGCCGCGGGGATGTCGGCGCTCGTCGCGCTGCTCAGCGTCGCGGTCGTCACCGCCTGCGGGGTCGGGGCGTGGCGATTCACCCGGCGGGGTGCGCTGGCCCGTGAGGAGACCCCGGTGCCGGCCCTGAGCCGACGACGGGTCTGACCCGTACCCCGTGGTGTGGCGGCAGCCGGACCGATTGTCGACCGTGTGGTCATAGTCGATCCCGCTGCCGCCAACGGCCCGGTCAGGTGTTGTTGGCCAGCGCGATCAGTCGGCTCCGGTCGCCGTTCCAGTAGTTGCGGTCCACGTTGCCGCTGATCCCGGAGACGGCGCCGGTGCTGGTGTACTGCCAGAAGCTCCACACCGACGCGCCGGCCGGCAGGGTGCCCGGCGCGCTCGCCCAGCGGGCCAGCCAGAGCGGGTGGTTCGCCCACGGGCCGGTCCAGCTGCCGGTGCACTGGTTCCACCAGCTCGTGGTGGTGTAGATGACCGCGTACCGGCCGGTGCGGGAGCGGTAGGTGTTGAGGAAGTCCTGGATCCAGTTGCGCATCCCGGTGGTGCTGAGGCCGTAGCAGTAGCCGCCGCTGTACGGGTTCGCCTCGATGTCCAGCGCCGCCGGCAGGGTGCGGCTGTCCGCCGACCAGGCGCCGCCGTTGGAGGCCAGGTAGGCGGCCTGCGTCGAACCGGCGGAGATGTTCGGGCGGGCGAAGTGGTACGCCCCGCGGATCACCCCGGCGTTGTACGCGTTGACGTAGTTGGTGTTGAAGTTCGGGTCCTTGTAGCTGGTGCCCTCGGTCGCCTTGATGAAGGCGAACTGGATGCCGGCGTTGCGGACGCTTGTCCAGTTGATGGAGCCCTGGTAGCGGGACACGTCGATGCCGGGCGTGGTGGCGGCGGACGCCGGGCCGGCGGTCGCGACGAGGGCCGCCGTCGCGGTGGCGAGGACGGTGAGGCCGGCCGCGAGTGCGCGGCGCAGCGATGGGCGGGTACGAGCCATGAATGCCTCCAAGGACGTCGCTCTATCGACAATCATCTTTGGAGGTAAGTGCCCTAGATCGCAAGAGGGGCTGAAAAAAGCTTCATCGACGGGTCGCGAAGGTCCGCTGCCCCGGGGTCCAACGGTTCAGCGCAGCGCGGCCGGGTCGAGCTGCCAGCGGAACGGCTCGACGATCGTCAACGTCTCGCCGGCCTTGGCGACCTGGTCCTCGACGTAGTGCTCACCGTCGAGCCGGTACAGCCGCAACGAGTGCCCGTCCCCGTCCTGCTCGACAAGCAAATACCAGGGGATACGCGCGATGGCGTAGAGCTGCATCTTGACGAGCCGGTCGGCGGCGGCGTTCCCCGGCGAGACGATCTCACCGACGACGGATACCCGGTCCGCGTCGAGGAAGTTGCCGTCGCCGTCGACGTCGGTCACGACGAGATCCGGGATGACCACCCGGTCGACGCCGAGGCGGACGTTGATTGCCTCGTAGACCAGCAGCCCGTCAGGGCCTGCTGCTGCCTCGATGCCGTTCGCCAGGAGGCGGGACACCCGCTGGTGCCAACGGCTCGGGGCAGGGCTCACGATCAGGCTCCCGTCGAGCAGCTCGATCCGGTCCGGGGTTTCACCCAGGGCGAAGTAGTCGGCCTCGGTCCAGAGCCCGACGTGGTGTCCCAGGGGTTCCGCACTCACCGGCGCTCACCTCCCGCCTCACTCGCCACCCGATCAGTCTCACAGGATACGAGCCGGTGCATCGTCGGCGACACGGAACGCCGCCGGTAGGCTCGCGCCCCATGATGTCGATCGACGGGCTGGGCGAGATGTGGGACACGCTGTTCGGCGCGCAGCCGGACCCGCCCGTGCTACTGGTGCTGATCACCGCCGCCGTCGCGCTGGTGGTGGTGTCCACCCGGCTGCCGTGGCGGATCGCCCGCAACGCCATCACCATCGCGCACGAGGGCGGGCACGCCCTGGTCGCCCTGCTCACCGGTCGCAAGCTGCGTGGCATCCGGCTGCACTCGGACACCTCCGGGTTGACGCTCTCCGCCGGCCGCCCCACTGGGCCGGGCATGATCCTCACCCTCCTCGCCGGGTACGTCGCCCCGCCGCTGGTCGGGCTGGCCGGCGCCTGGCTGCTCGGCGGCAACCGGATCACCCTGCTGCTCTGGGTGGCGGTGGCGCTGCTGCTGGCCATGCTGATCATGATCCGGAACGCCTTCGGCGTGGTGTCGTTACTGGTCACCGGCGCGCTGGTGTTCGCCGTGTCGTGGTACGCGACGCCGCAGGTCCAGGCCGCGTTCGCGTACACCGGGGTGTGGTTTTTGCTGCTCGGCGGGGTGCGGCCGGTGGTCGAGCTGCAACGGCTGCGCTCGCGGGGCCGGATGCCCGCCTCCGACGCCGACCAGCTGGCCGGGCTGACCCCGTTCCCGGCGTTCTTCTGGGTGACGGTCTTCGTCCTGGTGAACGTGGCCGCCCTGGTGGCCGGCGCGCTCCTGCTCGCCGGCCCGATCCTCACCGACGCCGGCCTGACGGTCTGACCGGCCGGGCAGGCGCGCCCCACGGTCGCGGGTCGCGCCCGGCAAGCAGGCCGGGAGGCCAGCACCAGGCAGGATGAGGTCATGCGATTTCTGATCATCGGGGCGGGTGCGGTCGGCGGGACCATCGGCGTACGGCTGGCGCAGGCCGACCGGGACGTGACTGTGGTGGCCCGGGGCGCGCACCTGGACGCGATCCGGGCGCGGGGTCTGACACTGCGGCAGCCTGACGGCACGACCACCGCCCGGCTTCCCGCCGTGGACGGCCCGGGCCCCGCGCCGCTGCCGGCGGACACCGTGCTGATCCTCACCACCAAGTCGCAGGACACCACTGGTGCCTTGGCGACCTGGGCGGACGCGCCGGTGGTCGGCGGCGGTACGGCCGCCGAACGTCTGCCGCTGGTGACAGCGCAGAACGGAGTGGACAACGAGCGCGCCGCGCTGCGGATCTTCGCCGACGTGCACCCGATCTGCGTCTGGCTGCCGGCCACCCACCTGGACCCGGGCGTGGTGGTCGCCAACGGCTATCCGCACCCCGGGATGCTCCACATCGGCCGCTACCCGATCGGCGCCGACGACACCGACCGGGCGGTCGCCGAGGTACTGACCGCGGCCGGCTTCGTCGCGCCGGTCCGCGACGACGTCATGCGCTGGAAGTACGGCAAGCTGCTCAGCAACCTCGGCAACGGCCTCCAGGCGTTGCTCGGTCAGGACATCCCGGACGTGCTGGTCGAGCGGGTACGCGCCGAGGGCGTCGCCGCGCTCGCCGCCGCCGGCATCGCGCACACCTCGCCGGAGGAGGAGCGGGCCGAACGCGGCGACCTGGTCGGGCTGCGCCCGGTGGATGGCGAGGCCCGCTCCGGCGGCTCCACCTGGCAGAGTCTGGCCCGGGGCAGCGGCGCGACCGAGGTGGACCACCTCAACGGCGAGATCGCCCTGCTCGGCCGGCTGCACGGCGTGCCGACGCCGGTGAACGTCGCGGTGCAGCGGGCCGTACGCCGAGCCGTCCGGGAGCGCGTGGCGGCCGGCGCGTTCCCACTCGCCGAACTGGAAAAGATGATCGGCTGACCGGGGCAACCGACAGCCCTGCTCGGCGCGTGTTCCCTGCGACCGACACGGGGAGGTAACGGGTGCCGGACGTCGAGGGGTTCGACGAGTTCTACCGGGGCAGCCGGCAACGGCTGCTCGGGTTCGTCTACGCCCTCACCGGCGATCGGGCCGAGGCGCAGGACGCCGTGCAGGAGGCGTACATCCGGGCGTGGCAGCGCTGGTCGACGGTCAGCGGGTACGACGACCCGGAGGCGTGGGTACGGGTCGTCGCCAGTCGGATCGCGGTCAGCCGGTGGCGCAGCCTGCGTAGCCGGGCCCGCGCGTACCTGCGACACGGCGGTACCGAGAGCGTCCCCGGCCCCGACACCGACACCGTCGAGGTGGTCGCCGCGCTGCGTCGGCTGCCCGAGGAGCAACGCGTCGCCCTCGCCCTGTACTACCTGGTCGGCATGCCGGTCGCCGAGGTGGCGCGGGAGACCGAAGCCCCGGTGGGCACCGTCAAGGCCCGGCTCTCCCGGGGGCGCGCCGCGCTCGCCGGCCTGCTCGCCGTCTCTGATCCGCAGGAGGCAACGGATGCGTGACGACCAGGCGTTCATCGAGCGGATTCACCGGGATCTGGCGGACGTGCGGTGGCCGGAACCCGCTGAGATCCGGGCCCGTGCCCGCCGGCGCAGCCGGCGTACCGCGATAGCGGCGGCGACGGCAGTGCTCGCGGTCGTGGGCGCCACCGCCGGCGCGCTCGTCCACGGCAACCACAGGGTGCCGGCGACGCCGGTCGCCGCCTCGGTGTCCCCGAGCGCACCCGTCCGGGCGGAGATCGCGCTCGAATCCCTGGTGCAGGTCGCCGACCTGGCGCAGCCGGCGCAGGTGCAGCTCAGCCAGTCCGGGTTCGCGGAGCCCGTCCTCATCCAGACGATGCTGGGCTACTGCCGGGAACGCAAGGGGATCACTCCGGTCTGGCCGACATCCCGCTGGTCCCGTTCGCAGACCCTGCTGCGGGAGACCCCGAATGGCGCCGACGACACCCGTCGCGACCTGCTGCTCAGTCAGGACGTCTACCGGGTGACGGCGGAGCAGACACGATCCTTCGCAGCGGAGCTGGACCACCTGGTGGCGCCCTGTGCCGAGTGGCAGAGCGTCGGGCCGTACGAGATGGGGGGAGTGACCGGGACCGGCGCGGTCATGCACCGCTGGGCGGTGGTGCAGCGGGGCTTCGCCGGCGACGAGGCCATGCTGCTGCGGCACACCGTCTCGCAGCCCGTCGACAGCCAGACCGGTCGACCCCTCGGCACGGGACCCGGCTCCTCCAGCACGGCGGTGGTCCGGGTGGGCGACCTCGTCACGGTTCTCAACCTGGGCAAGGACGGCACCGAGCCGGAACTGCGCCGGGTCGCGGAAGTCGCCGCCCGCCGGCTGTGCGCCGCCGCCAACCCAGGGTGCTGACGACGGCGATCGATCCGGCCGCCCGCGATCAGAGGGGGATGTTGCCGTGCTTCTTCGGCGGCAACGTCTCCCGCTTGGTCCGCAGGACGCGCAGCGCCCGGACGATCTGGGTACGCGTCTCGTGCGGCGGGATCACCGCGTCGACGTACCCGCGCTCGGCCGCCACGTACGGGTTCGCCAGGGTGTCCTCGTACTCGGCGATCTTCTCGGCCCGGACCGCCGCCGGGTCGTCGGCGCCGGCCAACTCGGAGCGGTAGAGGATGTTCACCGCGCCCTGCGCGCCCATCACGGCGATCTGCGCTGTCGGCCACGCGAAGTTCAGGTCCGCGCCGAGGTGCTTCGAGCCCATCACGTCGTACGCCCCGCCGTACGCCTTGCGGGTGATGACGGTGACCTTGGGGACGGTCGCCTCGGCGTACGCGTAGATGAGCTTGGCGCCCCGGCGGATGATGCCGTCCCACTCCTGGCCGGTGCCGGGCAGGAACCCGGGCACGTCCACGAAGGTCAGCACCGGGATGTTGAACGCGTCGCAGGTGCGGACGAAGCGGGCGGCCTTCTCGGAGGCGGCGATGTCCAGTGTGCCGGCGAAGTGCATCGGCTGGTTGGCGACGACGCCCACCGGCCGACCCTCGACCCGCCCGTAGCCGACCACGATGTTCTGCGCGTAGAGAGGCTGGACCTCAAGGAACTCCCCGTCGTCGAGGACGTGCTCGATGACCCGGTGCATGTCGTACGGCTGGTTCGCCGAGTCCGGGATCAGGGTGTCCAACTCCCGGTCCTCATCGCTGATCTCCAGCGCGGCGGGGGCGTCGAAGACCACCGGCTCGTCGAGGTTGTTCGACGGCAGGTACGACAGCAGCGCCTTGACGTAGTCGATCGCGTCGGCCTCGTCGCTGGCGAGGTAGTGCGCGTTGCCGCTGCGCGAGTTGTGCGTACGGGCCCCGCCCAGCTCCTCCATGCCGACGTCCTCGCCGGTCACCGTCTTGATCACGTCGGGGCCGGTGATGAACATGTGCGAGGTCTGGTCGACCATCACGGTGAAGTCGGTGACCGCCGGGGAGTAGACTGCCCCGCCGGCGCAGGGCCCCATCACCAGCGAGATCTGCGGGATGACGCCGGAGGCCCGGACGTTGCGGAAGAAGATCTCGCCGTACAGCCCGAGCGAGACGACACCCTCCTGGATGCGCGCCCCGCCGGAGTCGTTGATGCCGACCACCGGGCAGCCGATCTTCATTGCCAGGTCCATCACCTTGACGATCTTCTCGCCGAAGACCTCGCCGAGTGAGCCACCGAAGACGGTGAAATCCTGTGCGAACACGCACACCTGCCGGCCGTCGACGGTGCCGTAGCCGGTCACCACGCCGTCGCCGTAGGGGCGGTTACGCTCCAGCCCGAAGGCCGTGGACCGGTGCCGGGCCAACTCGTCCAACTCGACGAAGGAGCCCTCGTCGAGCAGCATCTCGATCCGCTCGCGGGCGGTCTTCTTACCCCGCGCGTGCTGCTTCTCGACAGCGCGGGCCGACCCGGCGTGCACCGCCTCGTCGACCCGGCGCTCCAGGTCCGCCAGCTTGCCCGCGGTGCTGTGGATGTTGGTCCCGGTCTCGGTAGTCACCCAGGGAATATAACGATGGTTCAGGTGGGTGCCGCTGTGCAGTACGCCTCAGTGCCGTCGACGACGCCGCCGTAGGCTGGCGGAATGCCGGGCTCTCCGTACACCGATCTGGACCGACCGCCGCTGTCGGCGGCCCGGCTGCGCCGCGCGTTGGTCGCGCCGAACGGGCCGTGGGCCCGCCTGGAGCTGCGCACCGAGACCGGCTCCACGAACGCCGACGTGGCGGAGGCGGCCCGCGACGGCGAGCCGGAGGGCCTGGTCGTGGTCGCCGAGCGGCAGACCGCCGGGCGGGGTCGGCGCGGTCGGGTCTGGCAGTCGCCCGCGCGGGCCGGCATCGCGACCAGCGTGCTGCTGCGGCCCGGCGAGGCCGTGCCGGACCGTGGCTGGCCGCCGGCGCCACCCACGGGGTACGGGTGGCTGCCGCTGTTGGCCGGTGTGGCGCTGGTGGAGGCGGTGGCGCGACTCGCCGAGCTGGAGGCCACCCTGAAGTGGCCGAACGACCTGCTGATCGACGACGCGAAGTGTGCGGGAGTGCTGGCCGAGGCGGTGCCCGGGCCGGCGCCGGACCAGCCCCCGGCCCTCGTGCTGGGCATCGGCCTCAACGTGACGCTGCGCGCCGACGAACTGCCGGAGAACCCGACCGGACTGCCCGCCACCTCGCTCCAGTTGGCCGGCGCGGCAGCCACCGACCGTGACCCGCTGCTGCGGGCGTTGCTGCGGTCGGTCGCCGAGTGGTACGACAGGTGGCGCTCGGCGGGCGGTGACGCGGTGACCAGCGGCCTGCGCGACGCCTACCTGGCCGCGTGCGCCACTGTCGGCCGTGAGGTGCGCGTCCTGCTGCCCAACGGCGCAACCCAGACCGGCACCGCCACCGGCATAGACGAGAACGGCCAGCTGGAACTGACCACCAATACCGGAACCCAAACCCTAACCGCAGGAGACGTCCTCCACCTCCGCTAACCCCACCCCACCCCACCCCCGCGTCCCCGCCCCCACCCCGCTCCCCGCGATCTTGCAGTTTCTGTCCCGGCGTACCGGGGCAAAGGCCGTGAATCGGCGACAGGGAGTGCAAGATCGCGGGGATGTGGTCGGGCCGCGTGGCGGATGTTCTGGCGTGGACTGGGGGTTTACCGTCTGCGCGTCGAGAAAATCGCGTTGGAGGTTCCCGTGGCGTTTCCTGAGGACGTGCTCACCGAGGACGAGCACGTCGTGCTGCACCTGCACCCGCACTGGAAGGCGTTGATCCGGCCGATCGTGGTGCTGGTGCTGGCGGTCGCCGCAGTGGTGGTCGGTGTGCTCCTGCTGCCCGAGAGTGACGGCGGCTCGATCGCGCTGGCCGTGATCGGGGTGATCGGACTGGTCGCGGTGCTCTGGCTCGGTCTGTGGCCGTTCCTGGTGTGGCGCACCACCCACTACCTGTTCACCAACGAGCGGGTGCTGCTCCAGCAGGGTGTCTTCTCCCGGGACCGGCGGGACCTCCCGCTCACCCGGGTCAACGACCACTCCATGAACCAGCGGTTCGTCGAGCGCCTCCTCGGCTGCGGAACGCTCACCATCGAGTCGGCCGGCGAGCGCGGCCAGTCGGTGCTCGCCGACGTGCCGAACGTCGGCAAGGTGCAGACCACCCTGTACGAGCTGGTCGAGGCGCAGCACGACAAGCACTCGCTGGGCGACGGCGAGATGCGCGACATGCTCGCCGACATGCAGGACGGCAAGTCGTTGCGGGACACCACGACCTGATCCTGACGGGCCCCGCCCGCCTCGGCAGGTAGGAGGCGGGCCGGGTCAGCTCTGCGGCGCGGTCTCGACCGGGCTGGTCTCGGCCGGGCGCTGGCTGACTGCTGCGGGCCCGGGAGTGGCCGGGCCGGTCGCCGCGGGCCCGGGAGTGCCCGGTCCAGGGCCGGCCTCGGCCGGTCCGGGCCCGGGATCGGCTGGTCCGGGGCCTGCCGGTCCGGGACCTGCCGGTCCGGGATTGGTCGGCCCGGCGGGGTCGACCTCGACCTCGGCCTCGACCGGTCGCACGGCGAACCAGCCACGGAAACGGGTCCGTAGGACCTCCTGCTCGGGGCGGTCGTCCGGGCCGAGGCGCAGCATGGTGCCGGTGAGGCTGACGGTGCCGAGCCCGGGGCGGGCGGTCGACGGGCGGGCGCCCATCACGTCGACCCGGACCGCGAGCCGGTCCCCGGCGCGGACCGGGGCGAGCCAGCGCAGCTCCTCCAGCCCGGGGGACGCGTCGGCGGCCGCCCGGGACAGCAGGTGGTCGACGTACGCGCGCATGAACAGGCTGACGGTGTAGAAACCGCTGGCGATCAGGCCGCCGTGCCGACTCGCCTCGGCCAGGCCGGGATCGACGTGGTACCACTGCGGGTCGAACCGGCGGGCGAAGGCGACCATCTCGTCGCCGTCGACGGTGACCACGCCCAGGTCGACGCTGAGTCCCGGGACGAGATCCTCGAAGAACAGCTCGGCGGGGCGGCCCGTACCGGAACGGGCGTCGGGCGTCGTCACCGGCGGGGAGCGCGGCGGGTGCCGACGCGCAGCTCCGCGGCGAGTTCCGCGTCCAGGTCGACGGCGGGGCTGACGCTCAGCCGCGCCGGCCGCCCCTGCACGGGCGCGCCGGGCACCGGGTCCCGTTTCGCGGCCTCCGCCTCCTCCAGCTCGGACACCGACTCGGCCAACTCGGCGACCGGATCCATCTCCGCCATCGTGTCCCACTCGTCGCGCGGGATGTCGTGCCAGGTGGAGTCGGTCTTCGCCTGGTCCTCGGCGGGTGCGACGGGCTGGAAGACGAACGTCCGGTACGACCAGAAGCGGAACAGCGTGGCCAGCAGGACACCGACCGTCTTCGCCAGGTTCAGCGCCAGCAGGCCGTGGACGCCGAGACCGTACTTCGCGGCGGCCACCGCGCCCAGCTCGATCAACAGGCCGGCCCCGTTGAACAGGAAGAACAGGACATATTCGCGGCGCAGCGCCGACTTGGGGCGGTCGCGGTACGTCCAGTGCCGATTCATCAAATACGACGTGATCGTGGCGACGATGGTCGCGATCACTGTCGCCTTCAACTGACCGTTGACGAAAACCGTAAGTGCAAGGGCATTGAACACCGCGTAATTGATGACGGTGTTGATGCCGCCGACGATGCCGAACTTGAGCGCCTCGTGGATGAACTTCTGCCAGCGCTCAGGCAGCAGACGGACAAGACGCATGCGAAACACCTTAGGGCAGTCGGTGCGGCCGGCGATCACCGGCCGAACGGGATGGGCGGCAGGTCACGCCCCGCGGTCAGGGTCAGCCTGCACCTGCGGAAGGGTCGGGTTTCCCGCTTCGACGAAGACGAACCGCCGGTACGACCAGAATCGGAACAGCGTGCCGAGGCCGGTGCCGACGATGTAGCTGGCGATGTTGTCCGCCAGGCGCGTCTGGAACACGGCCGGCCAGATGCTGCCGAGCCCGTAGCGGCTGAGCGCGAGGCAGGCCACCGCGATGCCGAGCCCGACGGTGTTGAAGAAGAAGAAGAGCGCGTACTCGCGGGCGGGGTTGCTGCGCTGGCGGTGCCGCCAGGTCCAGAAGCGGTTGCCGACGAAGGCGACCGAGGCCGCGATCACTGTGGAGATCGTCTTGGCCGTCAACTCCTCGACGCCGTGCCTGCTCGTCAGGTAGTTGAAGAGAGCGAAGTCGATGAGGAAGGCGACCCCGCCCACAGTGGCGAACTTGCCCAGCTCGCGGACGAGGTGACCGAATCGGTCCAGCAGGGCGCCGACCAGACCCCGTCGGGTCTGCCGGGGACCCGGTTGTCCCCCGGTCATCGTGGCGGCCACGGAGCGAGCCTACCGGCTGTCGACCAGTCGGAGGGGGAGCAACGGTGAGCAGGCGTGGTCTCCCGGAGGAGCCCAGCGCCGCGTGCGTAGCCACTGCACGGAGCGTAACCAATTGGGAGGACTGAGGCGCTCCGGAACGGGAATCCACGCACCGGTCGGCGGGACAGGTCAACGGCTCGACCGCAACAGGCGTCCGCCGGAGCGCACAACAAGATTTGCGTGAAACTGCGCGGGAAAGCGGGTATCAGCTCGTGATGCCGCAGCGAAGCCGTAGCTTGTGCAGTTCTTCACAACTGGTCCCACTGACTCGGAAGGCTGTCCGGTTTACGCTGAGGCCAATCCCAGGTTTCCACGAAGGCGGCGCGTGGCGTCGCTGCGACTCGTGCATCCCATAGATCGGTCAGCGTCGACCACAAGGAGATGTGTCATGGTTGCTCCGGCTGTTGTGCGGGGTATCGATCAGGCCCCGACGTCCCATCCGAAACTGCTCGCCTGGGTCCGTGAGGTCGCGGAACTGACCACCCCCGATCGCGTCGTCTGGGTGGACGGGTCCGACGAGGAGTGGCGCCGGCTCACCGATGAGCTGGTCGAGGCCGGCACCCTGATCCGGCTCAACCCGGAGAAGAAGCCGAACTCGTTCTACGCGCGCACCGACCCGTCCGACGTCGCCCGGGTCGAGGAGCGCACCTTCATCTGCTCCGTCGACAAGGCGGACGCCGGCCCCACCAACAACTGGATGGCGCCGGCCGAGATGAAGCGGACGATGACCGAGCTGTACCGGGGCTCGATGCGCGGACGCACCATGTACGTCATCCCGTTCGTGATGGGCCCGGTCGAGGCCGAGAGCCCGATGTTCGGTGTCGAGATCACCGACAGTCCGTACGTGGTGGCCTCCATGCGCATCATGACGCGGATGGGCGCCCGGGTCCTGGAGGCGATGGGCGACGACGCGGACTTCGTGCACGCGCTGCACTCGATCGGCGCCCCGCTCGCCCCGGGCCAGCAGGACGTGGCCTGGCCGTGCAACGAGACCAAGTACATCTCGCACTTCCCGGAGACCCGCGAGATCTGGTCGTACGGCTCCGGTTACGGCGGCAACTCGCTGCTCGGCAAGAAGTGCTACTCGCTGCGGATCGCCAGCGTGATGGGCCGGGACGAGGGCTGGCTCGCCGAGCACATGCTGATCCTCAAGATCACCTCGCCGGAGGGCAAGACGTACCACATCGCCGGCGCGTTCCCCTCCGCCTGCGGCAAGACCAACCTGGCCATGGTGGAGCCGACCATCCCCGGTTGGAAGGTCGAGACGATCGGCGACGACATCGCCTGGATGCGGTTCGGCCCGGACGGTCGCCTCTACGCGGTCAACCCGGAGTACGGCCTCTTCGGTGTCGCGCCCGGCACCGACTGGAAGACGAACGCCAACGCGATGCGCACGCTGGACCGGGGCAACTCCATCTTCACCAACGTCGGCCTCACCGACGACGGTGACATCTGGTGGGAGGGCATGGGCGAGCCCCCGGCGCACCTGATCGACTGGAAGGGCAACGACTGGACGCCGGAAAGCGACAGCCTGTCCTCCCACGCGAACAGCCGGTTCTGCACCCCGATCACCCAGTGCCCGATCCTCGCCGACGAGTACTTCGACCCGAACGGCGTGCCGATCGACGCGATTCTCTTCGGTGGCCGCCGCAAGGACACCATCCCGCTGGTGACCGAGGCCCGGGACTGGGTGCACGGCGTCTACATGGGCGCGACGCTCTCCTCGGAGACCACCGCCGCCGCGTCCGGCGCCGTCGGCGTGGTCCGCCGGGACCCGATGGCGATGCTGCCGTTCATCGGCTACCACGCGGGGGACTACTTCCGGCACTGGATCGAGATGGGTAAGGGCGCCGACGGCGACGAGGCGAAGCTGCCGAAGATCTACTACGTCAACTGGTTCCGCAAGGACCCGGACGGCTCGTTCCTGTGGCCGGGCTTCGGGGAGAACTCCCGGGTGCTCAAGTGGATCGTCGAGCGGATCGAGGGCACCGCGGACGCGGTCGAGACCCCGGTCGGTATGGTGCCCGCGCCGAACGCCCTGGACGTCGAGGGCCTGGACATGACCCCGGAGGACGTCCGGATCGCCCTGAAGGTCGACCCGGACGAGTGGCGTAACGAGCTGCCGCTCGTCACCGAGTGGTTCGAGAAGTTCGGTGACAAGCTGCCGGGCGTGCTCTGGGCCGAGCTGGACGCGTTGCGCGCGCGCCTGGACGCCGAGCAGCCGCAGCGCTAGGTGTGAGAGTCGCCCCACGCGGGCAATGGGCAATCCCATGAGGACGGCCGCCGAGACCGAGGTCCGGCGGCCGTCCGCCGTCCGGGCGCTCACCATCCTGCTGGCCACGACGGCGGCGGCCACCGTCGTGGTCGAGCTGCTCAATTGGTGGTACGCCCCGGAGCAGGGCTTCGGGTTGGCCGTCCGCACCGGGTGGGCCATGCTGCGCTCGTTCGGCTTCCTGCTGCTGATCCGGCACGTGCGTCGGGGTCGGACGGCGGCCCGTCCGTTCGGGCTGATCCTGGCGATCACCACGATCTTTGCCGTCGGCCGACTGATCGTGCCGCGGCAGGGGGTGCCACCGCTGCCCGGCCTGCTGGGCTTCGCCGTCCTCACCGCGCTCTGCGCCACTGTGGTGTGGCTGCTGTACCGCTCGTCGGCGCTGGCCGGGCACCTGGTCCGGCACCGTCCCCGGCTCGTCATCGATCGGGCCGGCATCTCCTGGCGGGAGACCCCGCCGCGTCGTCCGCAGGCCAGCGCCTGGCTGCTGACCAGCCGGGTGGCGGCGTTCACCTACAGCCCGCTGATGCTGGTGCCGGCCCTGGTCGCCGGCGGTTCCATCCTGGACGATCGGCTGAGCGCGGTGCCGGCCGTGCTGTTCTGGATCGGCGCGGGGATCACGGCCAGCTACGCGGTGCTGTTCTGTACCGCGTTCCTGATGCGGGGCAAGGTCTGGGCACGTGGCCTGCTGGTCGTCGTCACGGTGGCCGTACTCGCTGTGGACCTGCCGCTGTGCTGGTGGCTGCTGGGCCTGGACGGCCTGGTCCGCGACGGCGGCCCGCTTCTCGCCGCCGCCGGGGTGACCCTCTACGGCCTGCGCCGCGCGGCCCGCGCGAGGGACGCCGTCCCCGCCTGACACTCGCGGTGTCGCGACGGGTCGACGCCTCCGCCGTCTACCCCCACCAGTTGGTCACAGACGCTGTAGAGCTGCCCCAGATGTGGGGCAAACCCGTGGCCACCGTCTCTGCCGCGTGGGTGTTTCTTTTCGGCCCGCGGGTGGCTGTCTCTGGCCCGCGGGTGCCTGTCTCCGGCCTGCGGGTGGCTGTCTTCGGCCTGCGGGTGGCTGTCTCCGGCCCCCGGGTGGCTGTCTCCGGCCTGCGGTGGCTGTCTCCGGCCTGCGGGTGTCTGTCTTCGGCCTGCGGGTGGCTGTCTCCGGCCTGCGGGTGTCTCCCTTCGGTCTGCGGGTGCCTGCCTCCGCGCGGCGTCTTCTGCCGACTGCCCCGAGACGCAACCCTGCCCCAGATCCGGGGCAGCTCGACAGGCTCCTGAACACCGGTATGCGGGCGGGCGGGTCCGGCCGCATCGGGTTGCGTCCGCCGAGGCCGGGGCCGGGGCCGGGGCCGGGGCCGGGGCCGTCCCGGCAGGGCCGCGACGTTGGTGAAAGAGCGGGGACCGGGAAAGTCGCGCCGCGCGGGATCGGTCGATGCGCGCGGGCACGGGGCAGGATGGCGGGTGGGCGTCGGACATCCCGGTCGGCGCGGTCAGCGTGAGTGGTTCGTCGAGCAGTGCGGGATGGCTCGGTCGCGCCGCGTGGGACGGAGGGAGGCGCCGTGGGCGACGAGTTCGACGTGGTGGTGGTGGGAGCGGGTCCGGCCGGGTCGGCCGCCGCGCTGACGGCCCGCCGGGCGGGGGCCAGCGTGCTGCTGCTGGACCGGGCCGACTTCCCCCGCGACAAGGCGTGCGGTGACGGGATCGCGGCGCACTCGGTGGACGTGCTCGCCGAGTTGGGGGTGCCCGAGGCGGTGGCGGGCTACGCGCCGCTTCCCGCGTTACGCATGATCGCGCCGGGCGGTGGCGCCGTCGCGCGGGCGTTGCCCCGTCCCGCGTACACAGTGCCCCGGGAGGTCTTCGACGCGCGGCTGGTGGCGGCGGCGGTGGCCGCCGGCGCGCAGTTGCGTCGGCACACGGTGCGCCGGGTCGAGCCGCGCGCCGACCGGGTGGTGCTCGACCGGCAGATCTCCGGGCGGGTGGTGGTGGGCGCGGACGGCGCCGGCTCGGTGGTACGTCGGGCGCTCGGGCACCGCCAGAACCCCGACCGGCACCTCGCCCTGGCCATCCGGGGGTACGCGCCGGCCCTGCCCGGCCCGTCCGAGCAGGTCATCGTCACCTCGAAGGCGCGCTGGCCCGCGTACGCCTGGTCGTTCCCGATCGGTGACGGGCGGGCGAACGTGGGGTACGGGGAGGTGTTGCGCGGCGAGTCGCTCAGCCGCGCGTATCTGCTGGACCGGCTGGTGTCGCTGCTGCCCGGCACCGACCTGGCCACGGTGACCGCGCTGCGTGCCCACCACCTGCCGCTGTCCACCCACCGCCCGTCGCCGGGGCGGGGGCGGACGCTGCTGGCCGGGGACGCGCTGTCCCTGATCAATCCGTTCACCGGAGAAGGAATCTTCTACGCGCTGCTCTCCGGCGCGCTCGCCGGCACGGCGGCGGCCCGGACACCCGACGCCGCCGCCCGCCACTACGCCAACGGGTTGCGCCGCCGGCTCGGCACCCACCTGCGGCACAGCTCCGTCGCCGCCTGGTTGGCGCGCCGGCGGCGGGTGGTGGACGCGGCGGTTCGGGCCGCCCGCCGGGACGACCGGGTGTTCTACGACGTGGTCGAGTTGGGGCTGGGTGACGGACGGCTCACACCCCGCACTCTCGCGATGATCGGCGTCGGTCTGCCCGGCGTCGGTAGGCCTCCGAGGCGGTGAACCGGCCGACGGGTCGCTAGGCTGCAGGGTGATGACGCTGCGGAACCTTATCTACTCCGTGTACGAGCGCCGGCTCACGGCGAAGCTCGCGGGTAAGCCGGTGCCCCGGCACGTCGGGGTGATGTGCGACGGCAATCGCCGGTGGGCGCGGGAGATGGGCTTCGTCGACCCGAACGACGGTCACCGGGTCGGCGCGGCGAAGATCAAGCATGTGCTCGGCTGGTGTGACCAGGCCGGCGTCGGGCACGTCACGCTCTATCTGCTCGCCACCGACAACCTGCGCCGTCCGGCCAGCGAGCTGGACCCGCTCCTCAAAATCATCGAGGACCTGGTGGTGGAGCTGGCCGAGGAGGGCAATCCCTGGCGGCTGCGCATCGTCGGGGCTCTCGACCTGCTGCCCGCGCAGACGGCGGCGGCCCTCAAGGGCGCCGAGGAGCGCACCCGCGAACGCGTCGGTGGCGCGGAGGTCAACATCGCGGTGGGCTACGGCGGTCGCCGGGAGATCATCGACGCGGTCCGTTCGTTGCTGCTGGAGCACGCCGCCTCCGGCGGCACGATCGAAGAGCTGGCCGAGGTGCTGGACGTCGAGCACATCGCCGAGCACCTCTACACCAGGGGGCAGCCCGACCCCGACCTCGTCATCCGCACCAGCGGCGAGCAACGGCTGTCCGGCTTCATGCTCTGGCAGTCGGCGCACTCGGAGTTCTACTTCTGCGAGCTGAACTGGCCGGATTTCCGGCACATCGACTTCCTGCGCGCGCTGCGTTCGTACGCCACCCGGCAACGACGCTACGGCGCCTGAACGGTCGCCGACCGGCCGGTAGCTAGGGCAGGTGGGTCAGCGCCCGGGTGAGGAAGTCGCCCAGCGCGGCCGGGGACTCGATGGTCAGGTCCGCGGCGTTGGCCACCTCGTGACCGGTCTCCGGGTTCGCCACCGCCACACAGACGCCGAGGAAGTCCGGGTCGGCGGCGGCACGGGCACGGAGCGCGGCGAACGCCTTGATGTCCGAGACGTCGTCGCCGAAGTACCAGGCGCCGGTGGCACCCTTGATCGCCTCGCCGATCACCATGCCCTTGTCCCTGTCGACCGGGGGCTTGAGTTCCAGCACCATGCGCCCGGCCTGCACCCGCAGCCCCAGGCGGTCGGCCTGCGTCTGCCCCCACTCCTGCACCGTCGAGCCGAGCTGCGGAGCGGTGCGCCAGTGCAGCGCGACCGAGAGCCGCTTGTATTCCACGAGCGTGCCGGGCGGCAGCTCCGCGCGGGCCAGGTCGGCCAGCTCGGCCATCGTCGGCACCCAGGGCAGCGCTGCCGGCTCGGTGACGGTCTCCCCACCGGAGTGGCTGTGCTCCAACCCGTAGAGGCCGTAGAGGTCCACGCCGTCGAGCCCGCCGAGCTGATCCCGGAGGAACTCGACGGGTCGGGCGGAGACGATCGCGACCCGCTGCACGACCGGGGCCAGCGCCTCGATGGCGGACAGCGCCTTGGGCGCCGGGCGGACCGCTGTCGGATCGTCGTCGACGGGCGCGAGTGTGCCGTCGAAGTCGAAGAAGAGCACGGTCCCGGCCGCCCGGCTGGCGGTTGTCCGCCAGGCCTGGTCGGCGTTCAACGGGGTTCTCGGCTGCTGGTTGCCCAGATTCAACGACGGCACGCGCGTCAGCGTACCCCGGCGTTCCAGGCTCATTCCTGGCCGAGTGGACCCGCTAAAGGGTGGATGTCAGCGTTCGGCGGCTCCCCGTCCACGCCTGCCGAACGGCACCACCGCGGCCTCCTGGCCATGACTCAACAGGTAACCCTCGACGAACCCGGTGTTGCGGTCGCCGGTGTGGGTCTCGATCTCGTTGAGCCGTGCCACCAGGAACTCGGTGAGCGCGCTGATCCGGTCGTTGAGGCGCTCGTGCAGCTCGGCGACGACGGCCAGGACGACCGCGGTGCCGGCGCTGATGAGCACGAAGAGATTGACGAGCAGCGGCAGCTGCCCGCCGTCGACCGCGAAGGTCACCGCGTTACCGGTCGCCCACAGTGTCACCGACACCGTGGCGACCACGACCGCCAACCACTTCAGGGTCATGGACAGACCCCTCCTTCTGTCCCGCAGGGCTAGGTTCGGCCTTGTCCCGTCCCCCCGCCGATGACGAGCCCAAGCAGTACGAATAGGGACGCTAGCGTGCCCGTTCCGGCCCCGGAGCTAAACGAATGAACCCGACCAGGCGTTCTTTCGCCATCTGAGGAACTACCCGGCCTGACTGCCTCTTTTTCGGACATCGACCGGCAACGTTGGGCGGTATGCGAGGTATCTAATGGTTTCGCGGATGTGGAACTTCTCCGCGTCCGATACCTGCGGGTCGACCAGGCGGCGCAGCAACGCCTCCACGTCCGGGTCCATCGGTGGGGCGGGTTGGTCGCCGCGGGGGCCGGCGGCGGTGCGGTCCCAGCCCAGCGCGGCGAAGGCGGCGGCCGGGTTCAGGCCGAGCCCTTCGCAGAAGGCGACCACCCGTTCGGCCTCCGGATCGCTGGCCCAGTCGCCCCGGACCCACCGGTTGATGGTCTGCCGGGACACTCCGGTGCGTCGGGACACCTCGGTGCCGCTCCAGGCCCGGGTCGCTCGTGCCTCGTCCAGGGCGCGTCGGACGAAGGTGGCGAAGGCGATCTTCCGCGCATTGGCCGTCTCGGTCACCCCGTGACGGTACGGCCAGCCCGCTGCGGGCGTCCGCCCCGGCTCGCTGCTGTCACGCGGACGTGACGAGGGCTTCGGATTTCCGGTAAACGATTCTGCGCCAGTTTTGAGGGGTGTCACGCGGGCAGAATAGATGCCCGTAGTGACCGAGGTAAGCGGACGAAAAGCTGATACTGTCACGCCCATGGGACAATCTACGGTGTGTCACGTGCATGAGACGACTGGTGCTCACATGCGTCACGCCCCCGGCGCCGGGGGGTCGTGGTGACCGAACTCGCCACCCGTGCCCAGGCCTTCGGCCTGATCGCCGAGGGGGTCGCCGCCGGGCTGACCGCCCCGTGGCGCCTCTATCTGGCCCGGGGCTGCCGCTACCTCTCGCTGAGCGTGGGCGACCGCGCCGAGTGGAACGCCTGGCGCACCCACCTCGGTTGCCCGGAGCTGAGCGTCCGGGTCTACGACGCCGGCGGCGAGATCCGCCGCTCCTCGGTGGCCGAGGTGGTGCTGGACGGTTGCCGGATCAGCGTCGAGTTGGTCGAGGAGGTCAGCACCGACGACCTGGACCGGCTGCTGATCGCCGATCCCACCACCATCGAGCCGGAGGAGCGATGACCTGCCGTCCGGGCGGGGCCGGGGCGGCCCGATGAGCCCGTTCCTCGTGGTGTTCCTCGTGCTCGTGCTCGGTTCCACCAGCTATGCGGCGGGCCGCCTGCACGGCCAGTTGAGTTACCGGATCGGCTACCGCTTCGGCTACCGGCAGGGTTACTTCGACGGTGACCGGGGCGCCTGGAACCGGCGTCGCCGGGACGCCCAGGCGGCTATCGCCTCGGCCCTGTCGGTCACCCCGGCGGGCGTGGTCCGCTCCGCCAGCGTCGTCGCCCGCCCCGGCACCACCTACACCGGCTCGTCGTTCGCCGCGCCGGCCGCCCCGATCACCGGGCGGCATCCGACCGGCACGCTCGTTCGGCGTACGGGATGAGGTCGTTCGGCGGGGCGTGCCCCGTCGGCGCCACGAACGCGGTGCGTCGTCCGCGGCGGACACGCACCGTCGGGGCCGCGTCAGACCGGTGACGTCGGCCCCGCACCGGCCGGGATGCGCGCAGGGGGCATGCATCCCGGCCGGTTCCGCCGCGCCCTCCGGCTGGTGGGCGTCTCAGCTCAGGCGCGTTCACGCACCCGTCCCGGGAGATCCACGTCTGACCTCTAGCCGGGACGGTCCGGCGCGGCTAGCGTCTAGGCATGGCACGGGGTTCTCCCGAGCCAGCCGGTCCGCCCGGATCTGCGACCTCGCGCACGGGGTTCCGCATCCGACCCCGTGTCCCCGGGCACCGGAGGAGGCGGAACGCGGGTGGCGGGTGCCCATCCGTCGGAGCAGGCCTGTGACGACTCGCCGTACCCCTGCCGGTGCCGACCAGACCCCGGCCGCGACTGCCACGACCCGCCGCGCCACCCGGAGCCGCCGCTCGGCGACCTCCGCGCCGGCCGACCCCAAGGAGCCGCGACCAGCCGGCCAGGCCTTCGTCCTGGACACGTCGGTGCTGCTCTCCGATCCGGCCGCGTTCCACCGGTTCGCGGAGCACGAGGTGGTGCTGCCGCTGGTGGTCATCACCGAGTTGGAGGGCAAGCGGCACCATCCGGAGCTGGGTTGGTTCGCCCGGCAGTCGCTGCGGATGCTGGACGACCTGCGCATCCGACACGGTCGACTGGACACGCCGGTGCCCGCCAACGACGCGGGCGGCACCCTGCGGGTGGAGCTGAACCACACCGACGACGGGGTGCTGCCGCCCGGTTTCCGGAACGAGAGCAACGACGCCCGGATCCTCTCCGTCGCGCTCAACCTCGCCGCCGAGGGGCGGGAGGTGACCCTGGTCAGCAAGGACATGCCGCTGCGCGTCAAGGCGGCCTCGGTCGGCCTGCGCGCCGACGAGTACCGGCACGGCCAGGCCAGCGACCCCACCTGGACGGGCATGTCCGAGATGCAGCTGGGTGAGGAGCAGATCGGCCAGTTGTACGCCGGCGAGGCGCTCGACCTCGACGAGGCGGCCGGCCTGCCCTGCCACACCGGCCTGGTGCTGCACTCGGGTCGGGGCTCGGCGCTCGGCCGGGTGCTGCCGGACAAGTCGGTGCGCCTGGTCCGGGGCGACCGCGAGGCGTTCGGTCTGCACGGCCGGTCGGCCGAGCAGCGGGTCGCACTCGACCTGCTGCTCGACGAGTCGATCGGGATCGTCTCACTGGGCGGCCGGGCCGGCACCGGCAAGTCGGCGCTGGCGCTCTGCGCCGGCCTGGAGGCGGTGATGGAACGTCGCCGGCACAAGAAGGTGATCGTGTTCCGCCCGCTGTACGCCGTGGGTGGTCAGGAGTTGGGCTACCTGCCGGGTTCGGAGTCGGAGAAGATGTCGCCGTGGGCGCAGGCGGTCTTCGACACGCTGGGCGCGGTGGTGCACGAGAACGTGCTGGAGGAGGTCACCTCGCGGGGCATCCTCGAGGTGCTGCCGCTGACCCACATCCGGGGGCGTTCGCTGCACGACGCCTTCGTCATCGTCGACGAGGCCCAGTCGCTGGAGCGCGGCGTGCTGTTGACGGTGCTGTCCCGGATCGGGCAGGGCTCCCGGGTGGTGCTCACGCACGACGTGGCGCAGCGGGACAACCTGCGTGTCGGTCGGCACGACGGGGTGACGGCCGTCATCGAAGCGCTGAAGGGTCATCCGCTCTTCGCGCACGTCACCCTCAGCCGTTCGGAGCGGTCGCCGATCGCGGCGATGGTCACCGACCTGCTGGAGGACATCCCGATCTGACCGAGAGCTTTGTGGAGATTTGTCCCTATTCTTGGTGTGGCACAGATCACAATCACCTCGGTCGGTTTCCCATCCGACTCACTGTGCGCAATCGTGTCCCACGAGCGTCCACGCATCACTGGAATCGGTGGTAATCGTTCGTTAAGAGGCGAACGGCATCGGCGACGGTTGGTGCGTCGGCGCGACCGGCAAGCGGTCGGGGCGCTCGTGGCACGGCTGACGGCCCGATGGTGGCCGCGCCGCGCCGCGTCCTTGCTCCCGACGAAGGGACCACTTCGTGAGTCGGCTGTGGAGCCGGTTGGGTGCCCGTACGGCTGCTGTCGCACTGCTCTCCGTAGGTGTCGCCGGTGGCTTCTACCTGGGCGAGAACCGGGAAACCCAGCAACAGGCCGAGGTCGAACAGGTCAGCCTCGAGGTCGACCGGGCCGATTTCGCGTACCTGCGCGAGCGGCAGGCCGCCCACCAGGTGCAGTCGTCCAAGCAGCGGGCCGCCGAGTACCAGGCCAAGCTGCGCGCGGCACAGGCCGCCAAGGAGGCCGCCGAGCGGGCCCGCAAGGCCGAGGAGGCCGCCGCGTCCCGCAAGCGCGCGCGGGACGCGGCGAACGCGGCGGCCAAGCCGTACGACGGGCCCATCCCGGCGTCCTGCGCCGAGTACAGCGGCAACCGCAAGATCGGCTGTGCGCTGATGATCGACAAGGGCTTCGGCATCGCCGAGTTCCCCTGCCTGGAGAAGCTCTGGACCAAGGAGAGCGGCTGGAACCACAAGGCCAGCAACTCGTCCTCCGGTGCGTACGGCATCCCGCAGTCTTTGCCGGGCAGCAAGATGGCCTCGGTCGCGGACGACTGGCGTACCAACCCGGCCACCCAGATCACCTGGGGGTTGGGCTACATCAAGGGCCGGTACAAGACGCCCTGTGGCGCCTGGACGTACTTCCAGAACAACGGCCACTACTGACGGCGACCGACGGCGGGGCGGGTGGGTGACCACCGGCCCCGCCGTCGTGCGTACCCCGGTCGGGACGCGAGTGGCGGTCGGCTGCTTTTGCTGATAGCAGTTGTGGGGTGAGCCTGCACCCGTCAAGCGGCGACCCGTTCCGGTTCGGCACCGAGGCGTTCTACGCCTCACTGGGCCGGGCCTTCGTCGCCATGTGCGCGGTGGTCCCGTTCCTCTTCCTCATCGAGGCTGTCGACCAGGGGCTCGCGTTCGGGCTGGACGCCACCGCGGGCATCATCCCGCAGCGCATCGACGGGCTGGACGGGGTCTTCTTCTCCCCGTTCCTGCACCACGGCTTCGACCACCTCTACAGCAACAGCATCCCGCTGATCCTGCTGGGCACCTTCGTGCTGGCCGCCGGCACCCGCCGGTTCCTCTGGTCGACGCTCGTCATCGTCCTGGTCAGCGGGCTCGGTGTGTGGTTCACCGGTTCTCCCAACTCGGTGGTCGTCGGCGCCAGCGGCGTCATCTTCGGATACCTGGGCATCCTGCTCACCCGGGGCATCATCGAGCGCAGTTGGTGGAACTTCGCTGTCTTTTTGCTGGTCGGTCTGCTCTACGGCTGGCAACTGGTCGGCATCCTCCCCACCGACGAGCGGATCTCCTGGCAGGGCCACCTGTTCGGGCTGCTCGGCGGGGTGGTGGCGGCGATCCTGTTCCGCCGGCGGCGACCGACAGTGGACGGCCCCGACTACACCGGTTCCACCCTCAGCCTGCCCTGACCGAATCCCCGGCGCGCCCCCCGGACGTGCTTGCCCGACAGTCGTCACCCGCCTACGGTCTAGATCAGCAAGCGTTGATCCGTGAGCGGAAAGCGACGGTGCGCCATGCGTGAGGTCGATGTCGCCGTGATCGGGGCCGGTCCGGCCGGCCTCTTCGCCGCGTACTACGCCGGGTTCCGGGGTCTGTCGGTGGCGGTGATCGACGCGTTGCCGGAGCCGGGCGGGCAGGTCAGCGCCATGTACCCGGAGAAGCTGATCCTGGACGTCGCCGGCTTCCCCGCGGTGAAGGGCCGGGACCTGATCGCCAACCTGGTCGCCCAGGCCGCGCCGTTCGGCCCGCGATACCTGCTCGGCAACCGGGCCGAGAAGCTCTGGTACGCCGACGAGCGGCCGGTGCTCGGCCTGGCCTCGGGTGAGCAGGTCAGCTGCGGCGCGGTGGTGGTCACCGGCGGGCTGGGCAGTTTCAGTCCCCGGCCGCTGCCGTGCGCCGACGGCGCCCCGGGCTCGGGAATCCTCTACTTCGTCACCGAGCCGGCCGAGCTCGCCGACCGGGACGTGCTGATCGTCGGTGGCGGCGACTCCGCCTTCGACTGGGCGTTGACGCTGCAACCGCTGGCCCGCTCGGTGACCCTTGTGCACCGCCGGGAGAAGTTCCGGGCGCACGCCTCGACCGTCGCCCGAGTGCTGTCCCTGCCCGTTCGGGTGGTGGTCAACGCCGAGGTCAGCCGACTGCTCGGCGACGCCACGGTGACCGGCGCCGAGGTGACGGTTCGCGGGGGCGCCACCGAGACGCTGCCCGTCGACACTGTGGTCGCGGCCCTCGGCTTCACCGCCGACCTGGGGCCCCTCGCCGAGTGGGGGCTCGACCTGGACCGTCGGCACATAGTGGTGAACAGCGCGATGGCGACGAACCTGCCGAGGGTCTTCGCGGCCGGCGACATCACCGAATACCCGGGCAAGGTGCGGCTGATCGCCACCGGCTTCGGCGAGGCGGCCACCGCTGTCAACAACGCGGCGGTGGCCATCGACCCGAGCGCCCACCTCTTCCCCGGCCACTCGTCCGACGCCGGCTGACGGTCGATACCGGACCCGCGCCGACCCGTGGCCGGATCGAGACGGGTCGACCTCATCATGGACCGATGACGGGTCACGGGACACCAGCGGACGGCGCGCCGAGCACCCTGTCCTGGCTCGGCCATCCCGTCACAGTGCTCGCGCTGGTCCTGCTGCTGGTGAACGACCATGTGCTCAAGTCGGCGTTCCCCGGCCCGGTGACCGGCAAGCTGAGCGACGCCGCCGGCCTGGTCCTCGCACCACCGCTGGTAGCGGTGCTGCTGACCCTCCTGGCACCACGGCTGCCGCCCCGGGCCGCCGCGCTGGCCGGCCTGGTCGGCGTGGGCGCCGGGTTCGCGATCGTCAAATCCAGTGGGTACGCCGCCGAGCTGGCCTCGTCGGCCTGGACGGTGCTGGCCGGGTCGTCACTGGTCCGGGCCGACCGGACCGACCTGCTCACCGTGCCGGCGCTCGGCCTGGCCTGGTGGAGTTGGACGCGGGCGCGTCGCCGACCGGTGCGGCGACGGACCGCGCGACTGGTCCGGCTGCTGGTGGTGCTGCCGTCGGCCCTGCTGGCGGTGGCCGCGACCAGTCCCGCCTACCACCCGTACGCGCTGGGCACCGCGCTGCTAGACGGTCAGCCGGCGGTCTCGATCGGCTTCGGCGGCAGCAACCAGAACTGGCCGACCCGACCCGCCGACGGCGAGTGGTGGGTCGGCGAGCACGGGGGAGCGCGCTGGCGGCTCGCCGAACCCGCCGAGGTGGGGCGGTTGTCCCGCCAGGACATCGGGCAGCGGCAGGCATGCGTGCCGACCGAGCCTCGGCGGTGCTACCGGGCGGTCGCCGGTCAGCTGCGGGTGGAGCAGAGCGACGACGCCGGTGTGACGTGGCGGATGGCCTGGGAGCTGTCGGGCGCGCGCCGCGAGGAACTGGCCCGCCGGTCCTCCGAACCGGGTGACGTCCGTGAGCACTTCGCCTCCCGTGATCTGATCGTCTATCCCGTCGTCGGCGGCGGCCACGAGGTGCTGGTCGCCAACGGCCGGGACGGCGTCCTGCGCCGCAACTCGGACGGTCTGTGGCGGCGGGACGGCTTTCTGGAAGGGCGGTTCTCCACGTTTCCGGTGTGGGAGGACCCGCCCCCGCTGGACGGCGGCGGACCCGGCGACCGGCAGTTGGACCTGCTGCTCGCCGTCACGCTGGCGTTGACGCTCGGCTGCGCGGTCGTCGGGCTCGCCGGCCAACTGGCGATCCGCCGGGGAGGCGGCCCGCGCTGGTGGGGGATCGCCGGCGGCGCGGCGCTGCTGGTGGCGGGAATCGTGCTGGCCCTGGCGTGGGAGCGCGCCGACGACACCCTGGCGTTCCTGGCCGTGCCGTTCGTGCTGGCGGTCGGTGTCCTGACCGCGCTGGCGCTGCTCCTGCGCGCCCGCTACCAGGGTGTGCTGCGGCAGTGGACCGGACAGGCGATCGGCGGGGGCCTGCTCACCACGCTCCTGGCCGTGCTGCCGCTCGTCGGTTGGCTGTACGGCACCCCGGCGCGGACCCGGTTCGCGGTGGCGCTCGCGTTGCTGGCAACGGCGCCGGGCGTGCTGCTGGCCGTCCGGATCGCGGGTCTGGCCGACCCGGCCCGCGGGTTCGAGCGTCGATACCCGCCCCGTCCGCCCTACCCGCCGTACGGGCCCTGTCCGCCGGCGCCCAGTCCCGCGCCCACACCGGAGGTGCCGGACCCGCCCTACCCGCCGCCGCGCTGACCCTCGGACGGGTTGCGGTCGGCGGCGGGCGGAGGCGCCAGCGCGGCGATCAGCACTGCCACCATGGTCAGCGCGGCCCCGAGCAGGGTGTTCAGGCCGGGGTGCGACGCCGCGGTGGGCAGCAGCAGGTCCAGCAGGACCGCGCCCACGATCTGTCCGGCGATGGTGGCCAGGCCGAGCAGCAGCACGCCGGTGAAGCGCACGATCGCGGCGGCGATCGCGATGAAGATGATGCCGATCGGGCCACCCAGGTAGAGCCACGGCTCGGTCGGTAGCTGGCCGCCGGGCAGGCCGCGTACGGCGATGTCGGCGGTGAACGCGACGAGCAGCGTGAGCGTGCCGACGGCGAAGTTGACGAACGTGGCGGTCAACGCGCTGTCGGCAGCCGCCCGGACCCGGCCGTTGACGGCCTGCTGCCACGCGATGCCCACCCCGGCGAGCAGCGGCAGCAGGGCCAGCGCCAGAGCGCCCGGCTCGCCGAGCCGGTCGCCGACCGCCAGGCCGACGGCGAGCACGGTGAGCACCGCCCCGGCCAGCCGTTGCCGGGTGACCGGCTGTCGACCGGTGGGCCCGATTCCGGCCCGGTCCACGGCGAGGCTGCTGCCGCTCTGGCCGGCGACCACCGCCACGGTGAAGACCGCCACGCCCAGGGAGCCGATGGTCAACCCCTGGGTGGCGACCAGGAAGGCCCCGCACATCCCCCCGAGGCACTGCCACGGCCGGAGCGTGCCCGTCGCCAGGGCGCGCCGGGTCGCTGCCAGGCCCCGCCGACCGGTCGGGGTCGCCGGCACCAGCACCAGCAGGACGAGCAGGCCGATGCCGAACGAGACCACGGCGGCGGCGAAACCGTCGCCGAGGCGTACCCCCAACTCGCCGTTGATCCGCGACTGCACCGCCACCGCGACCCCGGAGGCCGACGCCAGCGCGACGCCGGTGATCCGGCGGGTGGCCGACAGCGTCTGCGGGGTCGCCGTGTCGGTGCTGCTCACTCCTGCTCGGCCAACGGACGACCGTCGAAGTCGACAGCGGAGTAGAGCGCCAGCTTCTCCAGCCGGTGGTACGAGTCGATCACCCGGATCGTGCCGCTCTTCGACCGCATCACGATCGACTGGGTGTACGCGCCACCGGCCCGGTAGCGCACCCCGCGCAGCAGGTCCCCGGTGGTCACTCCGGTGGCGACGAAGAAGCAGTTGTCACCGGTGACCAGATCGTCGGTGCCCAGCACCCGGTCCAGGTCGTGGCCGGCGGCGATGGCCTTCTCCCGCTCCTGCTCGTCGCGCGGCCAGAGCTTGGCCTGCATCGCTCCGCCCATGCACTTGAGCGCGCAGGCCGAGATGATGCCCTCCGGGGTGCCGCCGATCCCCATCAGCACGTCGACGTCCGACTCGCCCCGGGCGGCCGCGATGGAGCCGGCGATGTCCCCGTCCGAGATGAACCGGATGCCCGCTCCGGTGCGGCGGATCTGCGCGACCAGGTCGTCGTGGCGGCTGCGGTCCAGCACGCAGACGGTCACCTCGGAGACGTCGGTGCCCTTGACCTTGGCGATCCGGCGCAGGTTGTCGGCCACCCCGGCGTTGATGTCCACCACATCGGCGTACGCGGGCCCGACGGCGAGCTTCTCCATGTAGAACACCGCGCTGGGGTCGAACATCGCGCCCCGCTCGGAGACGGCGAGCACCGCCAGGGCGTTCGGCATGCCCTTGCTCATCAGGGTGGTGCCGTCGACCGGGTCGACGGCGACGTCCACCTCCGGGCCGGTGCCGTCGCCGACGTGTTCGCCGTTGAAGAGCATCGGGGCGTTGTCCTTCTCGCCCTCGCCGATCACCACCACACCGCGCATCTGGATCGAGTTGATCAGCTTGCGCATCGCGTCGACAGCGGCGCCGTCGCCGCCCTCCTTGTCGCCCCGGCCGACCCACCGCCCGGCGGCCATCGCCGCGGCCTCGGTGACCCGGA
Organism: Micromonospora sp. WMMD1120; assembly: GCF_029626235.1. Classification (NCBI taxonomy): domain Bacteria; kingdom Bacillati; phylum Actinomycetota; class Actinomycetes; order Micromonosporales; family Micromonosporaceae; genus Micromonospora; species Micromonospora sp. WMMD1120. The sequence continues at coordinate 2,996,476 of NZ_JARUBO010000005.1, forward strand.
CCAGGTCGAGGGCAAGGTTTCGGTCGAGATCCTGCGGGATCCGCGTCCTGGTGTTCGTCATGGCGGCTACTCCTCCTCGCGACGTTGCGGGGACGGCCGACGGCGGGGCGGTCCCCACTGCCGGCTTTGTCGCTGATCCTCACACGATCGCCGACCGGGCGTCGGCGCGGGGCGGTGATGGGCCGGATACCGCCGGTCGGGCGGCTGCGAAGATGGAGGGGTGGATCCCGCACAGCCAGCCGACCGCGTACCCGATGACCGCACGCCGCCCGACGGCCAGCCGCCGGCCGGCGTCACCGCCGGTCGTGGTGGTGAGCCCGCCGCGACCAGGTCGACACCACCGCCACCGGCTGCGGCGTCCGGCAGGTCCGAGCGGTCACCGAAGGACATGGCCATCTCGCTGCTGGTGCTGCTCGTCCCGATCGCGCTGCTGCTCGCGTTCTACCGGGGCTTTCTCGGTGGTGACCAGCCCACGACGGTCGACCCGGCGCCGGCGATCGAGCAGGCCCGCGCGGCGAACGTCTTTCCGGTGAGCCAGCCGCAGGGGCTCGGTTCCGACTGGTCGACGGTCAGCGCGCGCTACCAGACCGTCGAGGGCGGTGCGAACCTCCGGCTCGGCTACCTCACCCCGGAGGGGCGCGGCGTCCAGCTCCTGCAGAGCAACGTCCCGGCCGAGCGGCTGATCCCCGCGGAGCTGACCAGCCAGAGCCAGCCGCAGGGCCCCACGGAGCTGGCCGGGCGCACCTGGCAGCTCTACACGGCCCGGGGCAACCAGCAGGCGTTGGTGCTGCTGGAGCCGGCCCGCACGGTGATCATCGTCGGTGACGCCCGGGACAACGAACTCCGCGAACTGGCCGGGTCGCTGCGCTGACCCTGGGTCGACCGGTAGGTGGGCCGGTGGCGGCGAAAATGGGCAACCCGGCCGAAGGGTGATTGTCCGCCGCGCCGACAGGGAACAAAGAGGGGGTGATCCGGCTCGGCCCGGATCGCGCGACGCAGCCGACGGTGCTGCTGCGTCGCCCGGTTTCCGGCGCCGACCAGGTCGTCGGGTGACCCCCTTGGGAGACACGTATGACTGTTCGACGACTCGGCGCCGGCCTGGTAGCCGCCGCCCTGATCACGCCCGCACTGGCCGCCTGCGCGAACGGGACCGGCACCACCGGCTCGTCGGCGTCCCCGACGGTGACCGCGTCCGGCACGGCGAGCGCGTCCGGCACCCCGGCTGCGGGCGACGCCAAGCAGGCGCTGCTCGACTCCACCAAGGAGATCAGCAACGGGAACTTCCGGTTCAGCCTCACCGGCGCCGGCTCGACGGCCGAGGGGCAGGTGCACCAGCCCAGCCAGAGCGCGGCGATGAAGATCGCAATCGGCGGGCCCTCGTCCGACCTGGCCATGAAGCTCGACGTGATCCACGCCAAGCCGGACAGCTGGGTCAAGCTGGAGCTGAGCGGACCCACCGCCAACAGCCTGCCCGAGATCAAGCAGCTCAACCTCGGCAAGTACCAGCACCTGGACCAGACCCGGATCAAGGGCAACCGCAGCCTCGGCTTCGACTTCGAGAAGGTCGACCCGGCCGGCAGCGCGGTGCTCACCGAGGGCATCACCGAGGTGCGCAGCACCGGCTCCGGCGCGTACGCCGGCACCATCGACGTGACCAAGGCCGCCGAGGCGGGCTCGTTGAACGCCGCCACGATCGCCGCGCTGGGCGCCCAGGCGAAGACGGTCCCGTTCACCGCGAAGGTGGACCCGCAGGGCCGGCTCAGCGAGCTGGTGCTGCAACTGCCGGCCGCCGGGCAGGCCGCCGCGCAGGAGATCCGGATGACGTACTCCGACTACGGCGCCGCCACCGCCGCGCAGAAGCCGCCGGCGGACCAGGTCGTCGAGGCGCCCGCCGCGCTGTACAACCTGTTCAAGTGAGGTGCCCGGGTGGGGTGGCCGCGGCCGCCCCACCCGCCGGTCGCGGTCGTCGTGGCGACGCCGCGACCGGGCGGCTCGCGGTGCTGTTCAGGAAGCCTGCTCCTGCCGGGCGGCGTCGATCCGGGCCCGCGCGCCGTCCAGCCAGCGTTGACAGATCACCGCCAGCGCCTCGCCGCGCTCCCAGAGCGCCAGCGACTCCTCCAGCGACGTGCCGCCGGCCTCCAGCCGCTCGACCACCGAGGCCAACTCGGCGCGGGCCTGCTCGTAACTGAGCCGCTCGTCCGGCCCGGCCTTCGTGTCGTCAGTCATCGGGTTCATCTCAGCACACCCCTGCCCGGCGCGGCGCGTCGCCACCCAGCCCGTCGCCCGTCAGCCGTCCACCGTGGCGGCCAACTCGCCGTCGGCCAGCCGGACCCGCAACGGGTCGCCCTTGCCGACCTCGGCCGCCGCGCGGACGACGTGCCCGTCCGCGCGCTGCACGATCGCGTACCCCCGGTCGAGGGTGGCGGCGGGGGAGAGCGCGCGTAGTCGCGCCAGCGTGTGGCGCAGGTCGTCGTCGGCGGCGGCGAGCCGATGTTCCAGGCAGCGGCCGGCGCGCTGCCGTAGCGCGGTGAGGTCGGTCGCCCGGTGTTCCACCATCACCTGGGGTCGGGCCAGCACCGGCCGGGAGCGCAGCCCGTCGAGCCGGTGCGTCTCCCGGTCCACCAGGTTGCGCACCGCCCGTTCGAGGCGGTGTCGGGCCTGGCCGATCAGGCGTACCTCCTCGGTGAGGTCGGGGACGACCCGCTTGGCCGCGTCGGTCGGGGTGGAGGCGCGGACGTCGGCGACGTAGTCGACAAGGGGCGCGTCCGTCTCGTGACCGATCGCGCTGACCACCGGGGTACGACAGCCGAACACCGCGCGGCAGAGCGCCTCGTCGGAGAAGGGCAGCAGGTCCTCGATGCCGCCGCCGCCCCGGGCGATGATGATCACGTCGATGCTCGGGTCCGCGTCCAGCACCCTGAGCGCGTCGACGATCTGCGGCACCGCGGACGGGCCCTGCACGGCCACGTTGACCGTCCGGAACTCCACCGCAGGCCAGCGTCGTCGGGCGTTGGTCAGCACGTCGCGCTCGGCGGCCGACGCGCGGCCGGTGATGAGGCCGATCCGGCCCGGCAGGAACGGCAGCCGGCGCTTGCGGGCGCGGTCGAAGAGCCCTTCGGCGGCGAGCAGCTTCTTGAGCTTCTCCAGTCGGGCCAGCAGCTCGCCGAGTCCCACCTGGCGGATCTCGTCGGCCCGCAGGCTGAGCGTGCCCCGCGCGGCGTAGAACTCCGGCTTGGCGTGCAGCACCACCCGCGCGCCCTCGCGCAGCTCCGGCGCGCCCGCGTCCAGCACGTCCCGGTTCGTGGTGACGGTCAGGCTCAGGTCGGCCGACGGGTCGCGCAGGGTGAGGAAGACGGTGCTGGCGCCGGGTCGGCGACTGATCTGCGCCACCTGCCCGTCCACCCAGACCCAGCCCAGCTTGGCGATCCAGGCCCCCACCTTCTGGCTGACCACCCGTACCGGCCAGGGCTCCTCCGCGCTGCTCCGCGCCCCCTCACTAGAACTCACAGGCCCACCCTACGGCCCCGCCAACCAACCCGGTTGATCATGAAGTTATGGCCCCGTTCGCCGGCGTGTCGTGACGATAACTTCATGATCAACTAGCTCGGGGTGGGAAGGCACGTATGGTGGATGGGTGACTGAGGATCTGGCGACTCCGGGGACCGGCAAGCGCGTGCTGCTGGCCAAGCCGCGCGGTTACTGCGCGGGCGTCGACCGCGCGGTGCAGACCGTCGAGGAGGCGTTGAAGCTCTACGGCGCCCCGATCTACGTGCGTAAGCAGATCGTGCACAACAAGCACGTGGTGCAGACCCTGGAGGCGCAGGGCGCGATCTTCGTGGAGGAAAACGAGGAGGTGCCCGAGGGCGCCACCGTCATCTTCTCCGCCCACGGCGTCGCCCCCGAGGTCTACGAGCAGGCCAGGGCCCGCTCGCTGAAGGCGATCGACGCGACCTGCCCGCTGGTCACCAAGGTGCACCACGAGGCGAAGCGCTTCGCCGCCGAGGACTACGACATCCTGCTCATCGGTCACGAGGGGCACGAAGAGGTGATCGGCACCGCCGGCGAGGCCCCCGCGCACATCCAACTGGTGGACGGCCCGGACGACGCCGACAAGATCACCGTGCGCGACCCGGCGAAGGTGGTCTGGCTCTCCCAGACCACGCTCTCGGTCGACGAGACGCTGGAGACGGTCGCCCGGCTCAAGCAGCGGTTGCCGCTGTTGCAGTCCCCACCCAGCGACGACATCTGCTACGCCACCTCCAACCGGCAGCACGTGGTCAAGGAGATCGCCCCGGCCTGTGACGTGGTGATCGTCGTCGGCTCGACGAACTCCTCCAACTCGGTCCGTCTGGTCGAGGTGGCCCTGGACGCCGGTGCCCGCGCCGGTCACCTGGTCGACTTCGCGCACGAGATCGACGACGCCTGGCTGGAGGGGGCCACGACGGTCGGCCTGACCTCGGGCGCGAGCGTCCCGGACGACCTGGTCCAGGACGTGCTGGCCCACCTCGCCGCGCGGGGCTTCGCCGACGTCGAGGAGATCACCACCGCCAACGAGCGGCTGACCTTCTCGCTGCCGCAGGAGTTGAAGCGGGACATGAAGGCCGCCGCGGCCCGCGGCTGAGGGTGGGAACGAACCCGGGTCGGCGTACGTCGAAACCGGCATGAGGACAATTCGGCTCGCCGTACCCGTGCTGGCCGCCTGCCTGGCGCTGACCGCCTGCGGCGGGCAGGATGCCGGCGGCGGCACACCCACCCCCACACCGACCGGAGGGCAGCCGGTGACCAACCAGCCGACGCCCGACCCGACCATCCCGCCGTCGGCCACCACCCCCACCCCGTTCACTCCCGGGTCGCCGAAGCCGGGTGGGCCCAGCACCCCTCCCGGGGTCGGCGCCACCAGCCTGAGCGGCACCGTGCAGAGCGGTGTGGAGCCCAACTGCGTGCTGCTCGACGGCTACCTGCTGATCGGCGGCCCGCGGGACGTGCTGAAGCCGGGCACCCGGGTCGAGGTCACCGGTCGGGTCGAGGCCGGCATGATGACCACCTGCCAGCAGGGCATTCCCTTCGTGGTGACGGCCGCCAACCCGTCCTGAGCCGGTCGCCGAACGAGCGGGAGCCCGCCCCCGGGGACGGACTCCACGCCGGCGTGCCCAGCCCGGGGCGACGATCTCCCCCCGGCCGCACCGTCACCCGAGTCGATCGCCAACCGATGCCCCGTCGTCGACGGGGTCGGCCAGCTCGGGCGGGTCGGCCAGCTCGGGCGCCTGTGGCTGCCGGGGCGTCAACTCGACCTGGGCCGGCGTGGCCAACTCGTCGTCCGAGACGCCCAGCTCGGCGAGCTTGCGGGCGCTGACCAGCACCCGGGCCTCCAGCGAGCCGACCGCCCTGTTGTACGCGGTCACCGCGCCGGCCAGCGACGAGCCGAGCTTGCCCACGTGGTCGCCCAGGGTGGACAGCCTGCCGTACAGCTCCCGGGCCAGGGTGTGCACAGCGAAAGCGTTGCGGGCCAGCGCCTCCTGCCGCCAGGAGTAGGCGACGGTGCGGAGCAGGGCGACGAGCGTGGCCGGCGTGGCGAGCACCACGTTGCGGGCGAAGGCGTGCTCCAACAGCGTCGGGTCCCGCTGGAGCGCGACGTCGAGGAACGGATCGGCGGGGACGAACAGCACCACGAACTCGGGGGAGCTGTCGAACGCCGACCAGTATGACTTCGCGGCCAGCGCGTCGACGTGCCCGCGCAGGTGCCGGGCGTGCGCGTCGAGGTGGGTGTCCCGGCCACGCTCGTCGCGGGCCTCCATGGCCGTCAGGTAGGCGTCGAACGGCGCCTTGGCGTCCACCACCACCGACCGGCCCCCGTGCAGCCGGACCACCAGATCCGGCCGCACGACCTGCTGGTCGGTGGCGGCGGTGACCTGCTCGGCGAAGTCGCAGTGCTCCAGCATGCCGGCGGCCTCGACGATCCGGCGGAGCTGGTGCTCGCCCCAGCGCCCCCGCACCTGCGGCGCGCGCAGCGCCGCCACCAACTGCTTGGTCTCGGTGCGCAGCTCCCCGGAGACCGTGCTCATCGAGCGGACCTGTTCGCGCAGCTCGGCGTACGCGTCGACCCGGTCGTGCTCCAGCTCGGCGACCCGCTGCTCGTAACGGCGCAGGGTGTCGTGCAGCGGCGCGACCGCCCGCGCCACCGCCTCCTGGGACTGGGCGGTGGCCTCGTAGCTCAACGCCCGCATCGACTGCTCCAGCCGCCCCTCACCCTCGCGGGTCGCCGCGAGGGTGGCGTCGAGCCGGGCGATGTCGGCCGCCGACCGGGACCGGGCCGCGAACCAGCCCGCCGCACCGCCCGCGCCGAGGCACGCGATCACCAGGACCAGCGTCGAGACGTCCATCACCGGAGCTTGCCAGACGGATACGACGGGACAGCCGGGGGTACGTTCGATGACATGGAAGCTGTGCTCTGCCTCGCGGTCATCGTCATCGCCGTGGTGGGCGCCGGGGTGCTCGCCAGCACGCGGGCCACCGCCCGTCGTCGGGCCGCGCTGGGCGACGCCCGCGCCGAGGCGCAACGGTGGTACGAGCGCCTCGGCGGCCAGTTGATCAACCTGCACGGCGACGAGCCAGCCGTACGCCAGGCGTTGGCCGACGCCGGTGAGCGCTACAACGCCGCGGGTTCCCAACTGGAGCAGGCGTCCACGCCGCACCAGTTCGCACTGGCTCGGGAGACCGCGCTGGAGGGGTTGGCCTACATCCGGGCGGCCCGGACGGCGCTCGGCATCGACCCGGGGCCCGAGCTGCCGACGCTGGCCGCCGCCCGTGGTGTCGGGCAGCTCACCAGGGAGCGCGAGGTCGACGTGCAGGGGCAGACCTTCCGCGCCGGGCCGCAGCCCGGCCGGGACACGCCCTACTACTACCCCGGTGGGCGTTACCAGGGCCGCCCGGTGCCGGCCGGCTGGTATTCGACGCCGTGGTGGAAGACGGCGCTGGGCACCGGCGCCGGTGTGCTCGGCGGCATCCTGATCGCCGACGCGCTGTTCTCGCCCGCCTTCGCCGACCCCGGGTACGGCTACGACGCCGGCTACCAGGAGGGCTTCGGTGACGGCTTCGACCAGGGTGGCGGCGACCAGGGTGGCGGCGACCAGGGCTTCGGCGGCGATCAGGCCGGCGACTTCGGTGGCGGCGACTACTCCAGCGGCGACTTCGGCGGTGGGGACTTCGGCGGTGGCGACTTCTGACGGTCGCCGCACAGGCAACAGGCCCCGGTCCTGGTGACCGGGGCCTGTTGCCGTCCTGGCCACGTCAGCCCGTGTTGCGCATACCGGCGGCGATGCCGTTCACGGTGGTGAGCAGCGCGCGCTCCAGGGCGGTGCCATCGTTCGGAGCCCGTCGGCCGCCCGGTGCGGTGGCGACAGCCCGCCCGGCGGCGCCGGACTCCCGGTACTGCCGCAGCAGCGCCACCTGGAGGTGGTGCAGCGGCTCCAGGTAGGTGTCGCGGACGGCGAGCGTGCGCTGGAGCACCGGCGAGTTGTCCAGCAGGGCGGGGGCGGCGGTGATCGCCAGCACCTCCCGCTTGGTCAACTCGTACTCCCGCTCGATCTGCTCGAAGATCGGGTGCAGCTTCTTCGGCACCAGCGTCTCGACGTACCGGCGGGCGATGCTCAGGTCGGTCTTGGTCAGCATCATCTCGACGTTCGACAGGAACGTCCGGAAGAAGTGCCAGTTGCGGTGCATCTCGGCCAGCACGTCCGCCAGCCCGGCCTCGCGGGCGGCGGCCAGCCCGGAGCCGACACCGAACCACCCGGGCACGATCTGCCGGGTCTGCGTCCAGCCGAACACCCACGGGATGGCGCGCAGCCCGGACAGCCCCGCACCGGTGTTCGGGCGCTTCGCCGGCCGGGAGCCGATGTTCAGCGCGCCCAGCAGCTCGGTGGGGGTGGACGCCCAGAAGTACGCCGGCAGGTCCGGGTCCTCCACGAGAGACCGGTAGGACCGGAACGCCGACTCGGAGACCACGTCCATCGTCGCGTCCCAGCGTTCCAGCATCTCGGCCGGTTGCCGGGGCGCGGTGTGCAGCAGGGTCGCCTGGAGCACCGCGGCGAGGGTCAACTCCAGGTTCTCCCGGGCCAGCGAGGGCAGCGTGTACTTGTCGGAGATCACCTCGCCCTGCTCGGTCACCTTGATCGCGCCGTCCAGCGTGCCGTACGGCTGGGCCAGGATCGCCTCGTGCGTGGGCCCGCCACCGCGCCCGACGGTGCCGCCCCGGCCGTGGAACAGCCGCAGGTGGACCCCGTGCCGGGCGGCCACGTCGCGCAGCGCGCGCTGGGCCCGGTGGATCGACCACTGGCTGGTGGTGATCCCAGCCTCCTTGTTCGAGTCGGAGTAGCCGAGCATGACCTCCTGCACGTCGCCCCGAGCGGTCACCAACGCCCGGTACGCGGGCAGCGACAGCAGCTCGTCGAGGAGTTCGCCACCGGCGTTCAGCTCGGCCGGGGTCTCCAGCAGCGGCACGAACCCGATCCGGGCGCGCCCGCTGTGCACGTCCACAAGGCCCGCCTCGCGGGCCAGCACCACGGCGGCCAGCACGTCGTCGACGCCCAGGGTCATCGAGATGATGTACGACTCGATCACCTCGGCGCCGAACCGGTCCTGTGCCTCCCGGATCGTCCCGAACACGTCGAACGTCTTGCGGGCGGACTCGGTGAGCGCGGTGTCCATGGTGGACAGCGGGCGACGGCCGGCCAGCTCGTCGGCGAGCAGCTTGGTGCGTTCCAGTCGGGTCAGCGCCGAGTAGTCGGACACCTCGCCCACGGCCTCGAAGAGCTGGGCGAGCACCGCGTGGTGCGCCTCGGCGTGCTCCCGCACGTCCATGGTGGCCAGGTGCAGGCCGAACGCGCTCACCGTACGGATGGTGGAGGCCAGCCGGCCCACGGCGGTGAGCTGCCCGGAGTTGCGGGCCAGCGACGCGCGCAGCAGGTCCAGGTCGGCGATCAGCTCGGCGGAGCCCTGGTAGTCCCGGCCCGGCACGTGCGCGGTGCCCTGGCGCAACCGCTGCCGGGTGTTGGCGAGCTTCGCCTTCACGCAGCGGGCCTTGAGCCGGTACGGCTCCTCCGCGTTGACGCGGCGGAACCGCGGCGCCACCTCCGGCAGCGCGTCCAGGTCGGCGGCGAGGCTGGCGGAGAGGTCCAGCGACACCCCGCGCAGCCGGCGGGAGACCGAAACCTCGTCGATCAGCTGGTCCATCGCCTGCTCGGTGGCGGTGATGCCGTGCTCGTGCTGGATGGTCAGCACCTCGCGGGTCACCGCCGGGGTGACGAACGGGTTGCCGTCGCGGTCGCCACCGATCCAGGTGCCGAAGCTCAGTGGGCGGGCCGTCGGCGACGTCTCCACGCCGAGCGTACGCAGCGTGTCGGCGAGGTCGTCGAGCACCTGCGGGGCCGCCTCGGCGTACAGGTCACGCAGGTAGTAGATCGCGTTGCGGGCCTCGTCGGTCGGGTCCGGCCGGTCCAGCCGCAGCTCGTCGGTCTGCCACATCAGGTCCAGCAACTCGGCCAGCCGGCGGTTGGCCGGGCCCTCGTCGCTGGCGCCGTAGAGGATCGCGTTGGCGGTCTCGGTGTCCAACTCGTCGGCGATCGCGCGCAGCTTGGACAGGATCGAGCGGCGCGCCGCCTCGGTCGGGTGCGCGGTGAAGACCGGCCGTACCGCCAGCCGGCGGGCGGCGTTGGCGATCTCCTCGGCCGGCACGCCGCGCTCGGCGATCATCTTGGCGGCCTGGTCCAGCCAGCCGCCCTGCGCCGCACGGCGACGGCGCAGATCCCGCGCGCGGTGCACCTGCTCGGTGATGTTGGCCAGGTGGAAGTAGGTGGAGAAGGCCCGGGCCAGCTTGGTGCCGGTGGTCACGTCGAGCCCGCCCAGGCGCTGGGCGGCGGCCGGGACGTCGCTGCGAACCTGGGCGCGGATCTCCTCGACGAGGTCGAGCAGTGGGCGACCCTCCTGGCGGGCCAGGGTCTGGCCGAGCAGGGTGCCGAGTCGGCGGATGTCGGCGCGCAGTGCGGCGTCCGGGCCGTCGTGGTCGTGCTGGTCGGTCACGGTGCGCTCCCTTGCGTGGATACGAAGGACAGCGCTGTCCGACTTAGTGGATGGTATCCGCGCGGACCGGATGTCTGGAGGGCCCCCTGGTGATCATCTGCCTCCGGAGGGGTGTTTTCGGGCGTGATCTCAACCACCGCAGCGCGCCACGACAGGACCGGGAAACCGCTTGGCGGCGGGGTTAGCCTCTGCCCATGGGCGCGTTGATCTATCCACCGAAGCCGCGGCCGGGCGACCGGGTCGCCGTCGTGTCGCCCTCCGCCGGCCTGCCCGCCCTCTTCCCCCACGTGTACGAGTTGGGGCTGCGCCGGTTGCGCGAGGAGTTCGGCCTGGAGCCGGTGGAGTACCCGACCACCCGGGCGGCCGGGGCGAGCCCGCGGGACAGGGCCCGCGACCTGACCGCCGCCTTCGCCGACCCGGACATCAGGGCTGTCCTCGCCACCGTCGGCGGGGACGACCTGATCACTGTCACCCCGCACCTCGACGACGACGTGCTGCGGGCCAACCCCAAGCCGTACTTCGGCTACTCCGACAACACGAACGTGCTCAACCACCTGTACCGACTGGGCGTCGTCGGGTACCACGGTGGCTCGGTGCTGGTGCACCTCGGCCGGCCGGGCTCGCCGCACCCGCTGACCTTCGCGTCCCTGCGTGCGGCCCTCTTCACCAGCGACTGGCACGAGTTGACGCCCGCCCGCCAGTGGGGCGACCGGCCCAACCCGTGGACCGAACCGGACACGTTGGCGGACGAGCCGGAGATGCTTCCCGGTGAGGGCTGGCGCTGGCACGGCCCGCGACGGGCGGTCCGGGGACCCACCTGGGGCGGCTGCCTGGAGATCCTGCACTGGCTGATGGCCACCGACCGGGTCCCGACCGTCGCCGAGCTGACCGGGTCCGTGCTGATCATGGAAACCTCGAACGAGATGCCCGACGCCAGGGAGGTGTTCCGGATCGTCCGGAACATGGGGGAGCGGGGTCTGCTCGCCGCCTCCGAGGCCATCGTGGTCGGCCGACCCAAGGCGTGGGACTTCGACAAGCCGCTGTCGGTGCCGGAACGGCGGGTTTGGGCCGAGGCGCAGCGGGAGGCGATCCTGCGGGCGGTGGCGTCGTACCAGCCCGACGCGGTGCTCGTCTTCGACGTCGATCTCGGCCACACCGACCCGCAACTGATCATCCCGTACGGCGGCGAGATGACCGTGGACGCCGTCGAGCGCCGGATCGCCGTGCGCTACTGACCCGCGGTCGCGGTTCTGAGCAATTTTCTTCAAGACGCGGGGCGTCCGGCGGCCCGACGATGGTGGCGATCGGCCCGGCGCCGTGCGCGACGGCCGCCGGGGCGGGGCACGCGGACCTTTTCGGGGAGGCCCGACGCCCCGCCGGACAACCGGCGCGACAGTGCGACGTCGTGGAGGAGGGCACCGCAGGTCCGTTGACCGGACCTCCTCCACGACGCCCGCACCGCCGTCGCGTCAGCCCGCCCCGGAGGGAGGCGCGCCGGCGGAGGTGAGCAACCGGCGCAGTCGGGCCGGCGGGTGGCCCACCTGCTCGCGGACCACCCGGGTCAGGTGAGCCTGGTCGGCGAAGCCGTACTCGGTGGCGAGCGCCCCGAGCGGCCGGCCGTCGGGCTCGGCGAGGGTGTCCAGCACCGCCCGTACCCGCAGCCGGTTCCGGTAGCTGGTCAGGCTGCTGCCGGTCATCCGCTGGAAGACCCGGCTGAGATGGTGCGGAGAGCTGCCGACCTCCCGGGCGACCTCGTCCAGGCCGAGTGTGAAGCCGGAGTTGACCAGCACCTCCCGAGCACCGTCGGCCAATCTCCGGTGCGCGGCGAGCGTCGCCGGTCGTCGCCGGACCGCCCTGTCGATCCCGCTGTCCTCGCCGCCGATCGGGCTGTGCCGCAGCAGGAGGGTCAGGAACCGGTGCAACCGCTCGGCCATCTCGAACCCGTCCAGCCCGCGCCGGAACTCGGCCACCAGCAGCCGGTGCGCCAGGTCCAGCGCGGCGTCCGACGTCCCGGACCACCCACCCCGGTCCGCCCACCTCGCCGCGTCCGGCCGGGCCGCCAGCACCGTCGGGTCGATCTCCAGGCAGGTGTACGAGTCACCGCAGCCGAACGGATGGGCCACGGCGAGTTCGTCACCGGGGCGGGTGAGCAGCACGGAGGTGGCGTCGGACAGCTCGACGCGACCGTTGAGCCGACGCCGGTACGCCCCGGAACGGCCCAGCATCACCGTGTGCCGGTCCACCACGGCGGGCTCCGTCCAGCCGTGGTCCGCCACGATGCACCGCACCTGGTAGACGAGCATCCCCTCCGGGTGCCCCAACACCCGCCACCGGGCAGGCGTGGTACGCCGACGCGGGTCACTGCCGACTCCCTCGGCGGGCATCGTTCCCCCTCGGATGAGACTGGACGGCGGCTTCGCCGGGCGGGCGGTGTGTGCCGGGCGGGCGGTGTGCGCCGGATGGACGGTGTGCGCCGGATGGACGGCGTGCGCCCGGCGGACGGCGTCGGTGCGGGTGGGTCAGGCGGCGGCGCTTCCGGTTCCGCCGCTTCCGGTTCCGCCGCTTCCGGTTCCGGCGCTCTCGGTTCCGGCGTTCCCGGCGGCGGCGCTTCCGGTTCCGTCGGTGACGACCGCGAAGGCACGGACCGGGAAGGTGCCCATGCCGGCCACCATGGGCGGAGCCGCAGTGAACCGGAACCCGTCCGGCGGCAGGGCGTCCAGGCCGGTCAGGTGCTCCACGATCGGGATGCCGGCGGCGAGCAACGTGCTGTGCGCCGGTCGGACGCCTCCGGCCGCCGGGCTCATGTCGTCGATGTTGACCGAGTCGATGCCGACCAGGGCCGCGCCCGCGTCGACGAGCGCCTGCGCGGCCTCCCCGGTCAGGTACGGGGCCTCCGGCGCCCCGTACCGCTCGGTGCCGAAGTGCGCGTCCCATCCGGTGTGCAGCAGCACCGCGCGTCCCGCCACCTCGTACGGAGCCAGCAGCAGCCGGTCCACCGCCCGGGTTCCGGCCGGCACCCGGACGACCACCCCGGGCAGGTCGGCGAGCTGGTCCAGGGGGAACCCGGACAGGTCGTCGCCGCCGGCCCAGCGGTGGGCGGGGGTGTCCACGTACGTGCCGGTGTTCGCGATCATGTCGATCCGGGCCACGTGGAACTCGGTGCCCGCCGCGTACCGCTCCCGGGACGCGGCGAAGGTCAACCAGTCGGTGATCCGGGGTCCCGGCCAGCCGGGCAGCGTGCTCATCCCGTCACTGATCACATGGCTCAGCTCGACCAGCCGGCGCGTGGGCCGGGAGCTGTCCACGGCGACGCCCCGGCCGCCCTTGTGCGGCTCCTCGATGATCGTCTTCGCGCTGATCCGCACCTCGGCGACCATCAGCAACCCGAGATGCCTGACGAACAACGCCGCCAGGTCCTCGTCGCTGATGCTCCGGCCCGGAATGTCCAGCCGGAACCCCTCGGTACGGAGCCCGCCGCCGTTGGCGAAGCTGACCTCCGCGTCAAAATGCGCCCGCCACTGCTCACTCATCCCGCTCACCCATCCCGAAACCCGACCATGTCACCGCCGCCCGGTCAAGATCCGCGAGTGGCCTGATGATGCGCGTGGCCTGATGATGAGGCCGGCCTGACCGTGTCAGCCGGGTCAAGATCGGCAGAGGCGGAGCGGATTCCCGGCCGGCTCGTCGGCGTGGACGCTGTGGGGCGTGGGCCGGGCGGGCTCGGACGTGCGTGGGCTCGGGTCGTCGATTGCGGGCTCGGCCCGTGCGCCGCAAGATCCACTCGATTTCCTGAAAGGCGCGGTCTCCACGCGCCACGAATACCCCGCCCTCCTAAAAGTCGAGTGGATCTTGCGGTTGGATGGGCTGTCCGGGGAAATCAGGCCGGCGAGTTGCCACGTCCGCCCCGGGCCGGGCGCCGAGATCGCGCAAAATCATGGATGTAGTGGTCTCAGCGTGTCGGTGAGGCCACTACATCGTGGTTCGAGGACGATCTTCGGCGCGGGGCGCGGGGCGCGGGGCGCGGGGCGCGGGGCGCGGGGCGCGGGGCGCGGGGCGCGGGGCGCGGGGCGCGGGGCGCGGGGCGCGGGGCGCGGGGCGCGGGGCGCGGGGCGCGCGGACCTGGGCGGAAGGGGGTGTCTGTCGGTCGACGGAGATAGGCTGGTGGCCTGCACCCCCCGTCCTGCTGGACGAGGGGCCGCCGTCGTGTGCGTCGACTCCCCTGGAAGTGATCTCACATGCTCACCGGTCTGTTCACCGCCGCCCTGGCCGACCCCGGGCTGGCCCGGGCGCGTGACCTGGCGCGCTCCGGTGCCGCCCAGGTCGACGGCCTCGACATCACCGCTCCGGCGGCCCTGCGTCCGTTCGCCGTCGCGGCGGTCGCCGCTGACCGGGAGGGAGCCGGGCGGCCGGTGCTGGCGGTGACCGCCACCAGTCGGGAGGCCGACGACCTGGCCGCCGCCCTCGGTGCGTTGCTGCCGGCCGAGCAGGTGGTGGTCTTCCCCTCCTGGGAGACGCTGCCGCACGAGCGTTTGTCCCCCCGCTCCGACACCGTGGGCCGGCGGCTGGCGGTGCTGCGTCGCCTCGCCCATCCGGACGCGACCGACGCGCGGGGCGCGACCGGGCCCCTGCGGGTGGTCGTAGCCCCGGTCCGTTCCCTGCTCCAGCCGCAGCTCAAGGGGCTCGGCGACCTGGAGCCGGTGCAGCTCGCCGCGGGTGAGGAGGCGGACCTGGAGGAGGTGGCCCGCCGGCTGACCGACATGGCGTACGCCCGGGTCGACCTGGTCACCAAGCGCGGCGAGTTCGCGGTGCGCGGCGGCATCCTGGACGTCTTCCCGCCCACCGACGAGCACCCCTCCCGGGTGGAGTTCTGGGGCGACGAGGTGGAGGAGATCCGCACCTTCGCCGTGGCCGACCAGCGGACCATCGAGCAGGTGCCGCTGCTGTGGGCGCCGCCCTGCCGGGAGTTGCTGCTCACCCCGTCGGTGCGCGAGCGGGCCGCCGCGCTGGCCGAGCAGCACCTTGAGTTGGCCGAGATCCTGGACAAGCTGGCCGAGGGCATCCCGGTGGAGGGGATGGAGTCCCTCGCTCCGGTGCTGGTCGGCCCCGACTCGCTGGAGCTACTGCTGGACGCCATGCCGTCCGGCACCCACGTGCTGCTCTGCGACCCGGAGCGCATCCGCACCCGGGCGCACGACCTGGTGCGTACCTCCGAGGAGTTCTTGCAGGCCAGCTGGGCCGCCGCCGCGGTCGGCGGCCAGGCCCCGGTGGACGTCGGCGCCGCCGCCTTCCGCACCCTCGGTGAGGTACGCGCGGCGGCCGGCAAGCTCGGTCAGCCCTGGTGGACGCTGTCCCCGTTCGGCCTGGTGGAGGCCGACGCGGGGACTGCCGAGACGCGGCAGCCCTGGGAGGACGCGCCGGAGGAGACCGCCGTCACCCCGGACGACGCCATCGCGGTGACCCTGGCCGCGCAGCCGGCGCCGCTCTACCACGGCGAGACCTCGCGGGTGGTCGACGACCTCAAGCGCTGGGCCGGCGAGGGCTGGTCGGTTGCCCTGGTCTTCGAGGGGCACGGTCCCGCCCAGCGGGCGGTGGAGGTGCTACGCGACGCCGGGCTGGGCGCCCGGTTGACCGAGGAGGTCACCGCCGCCCCCGCCCCCGGCGAGCTGGTGGTCACCTGTGGGGCGTTGAGCAGCGGGTTCGTCGACGAGGCGTCCCGTTTCGTGCTGCTCACCGGCAACGACGTGACCGGCGGTCGGGGCACCTCGACGCGGGACATGCGCAAGATGCCGAGTCGGCGGCGCAACACCATCGACCCGCTGGAGCTGAAGGCCGGCGACCACGTGGTGCACGAGCAGCACGGCATCGGCCGGTACGTCGAGCTGGTGCAGCGCACCGTCAACGGCGCCAGCCGGGAGTACCTGGTCATCGAGTACGCGCCCAGCAAGCGGGGGCAGCCCGGCGACCGGCTGTTCGTCCCCACCGACCAGCTCGACCAGCTCTCCCGGTACGTGGGCGGGGAGCAGCCGGCCCTGCACAAGATGGGCGGCTCGGACTGGCAGAAGTCGAAGGCACGGGCCCGCAAGGCGGTACGGGAGATCGCCGCGCAGCTGATCCAGCTCTACGCGGCCCGGAAGGCGTCGAAGGGGCACTCGTTCGGCCCGGACACGCCGTGGCAGCGCGAGCTGGAGGACGCCTTCCCCTGGCAGGAGACCCCGGACCAGCTCGCCGCCATCGAAGAGGTCAAGCGGGACATGGAGCAGACCGTCCCGATGGACCGGCTGATCTGTGGCGACGTCGGTTACGGCAAGACCGAGATCGCGGTCCGGGCGGCCTTCAAGGCGGTGCAGGACGGCAAGCAGGTGGCGGTGCTGGTGCCGACCACGCTGCTGGTGCAGCAGCACTACAACACGTTCGCCGAGCGGATGAGCCAGTTCCCGGTGCAGATCCGGCAGCTCTCCCGGTTCCAGACTCCGAAGGAGACCGAGCGGACGCTGGAGATGGTCGCCGACGGCACCGTCGACATCGTGATCGGCACGCACCGGCTGTTGCAGACGGCGACCCGCTTCAAGCAACTGGGCCTGGTGATCGTCGACGAGGAGCAGCGCTTCGGTGTCGAGCACAAGGAGCACCTGAAGACCCTGCGGGCGTCCGTCGACGTGCTGAGCATGTCGGCCACCCCGATCCCGCGCACCCTGGAGATGGCGATCACCGGCATCCGGGAGATGTCCACCATCGCCACCCCGCCGGAGGAGCGGCACCCGGTGCTCACCTTCGTCGGCGCGCAGGACGACCGGCAGGTGGCCGCGTCCATCCACCGGGAGCTGCTCCGCGACGGGCAGGTCTTCTACCTGCACAACCGGGTGGAGTCGATCGACCGGGCGGCGCGCCGGCTGCGGGAGCTGGTGCCCGAGGCGCGGGTCGCGGTGGCGCACGGCCAGATGAGCGAGGAGGCGCTGGAGAAGGTCATGGTCGGCTTCTGGGAGAAGGAGTTCGACGTCCTGGTCTGCACCACGATCGTGGAGTCGGGCATCGACATCCCGAACGCCAACACCCTGATCGTGGAGCGGGCCGACCTGCTCGGCCTGGCCCAGCTGCACCAGATCCGTGGTCGGGTCGGCCGGGGCCGGGAGCGGGCGTACGCGTACTTCCTCTACCCGCCGGAGAAGCCGCTCACCGAGCACGCCCACGAACGGTTGGCGACCATCGCCCAGCACACCGAGCTGGGCGCCGGCATGTACGTGGCCATGAAGGACCTGGAGATCCGGGGTGCCGGCAACCTGCTCGGTGGTGAGCAGTCCGGGCACATCGAGGGTGTCGGGTTCGACCTCTACGTCCGGATGGTCGGCGAGGCGGTCTCCGCGTTCAAGGGTGAGCGTCCGGAGGAGGAGACCGACGTCAAGATCGACCTGCCGGTCGACGCGTACCTGCCGCACGACTACGTGGGCGTGGAGCGGCTGCGCCTGGAGATGTACCGCAAGCTCGCCGAGGCCCGCGACGAGGACCGGCTGCGCGAGGTCGTCGCCGAGATGACCGACCGGTACGGCGAGCCGCCCGCCCCGGTGCAGAACCTGGTGGAGGTGGCCCGGTTCCGCCTGCTGGCCCGCCGGTACGGCCTCACCGACGTGTCCATGCAGGGCAAGCACGTGCGGTTCGGTCCGCTCCCGCTACCGGACTCGAAGCAGTTGCGGCTCAAGCGCTACCACCCGGACGCCGTCTACAAGCAGGCCACCGACCAGGTGAGCGTGCCCCGGCCGACCACCCGCCGGATCGGCGGCGAGCCGCTGCGCGACCAGGCGCTGCTTCAGTGGTGCGCGCAGTTGCTCTCCGATGTGCTCGGTGCCCCCGCCCCGCTCGCCGCGGCGGCGGGCTGAGGCGGCGGGCTGAGGCGGCGGGTTCAGCCGGCGGGCTGAGGCGGGTGAGGTGGGGGCCGTCACAGCGCGGAACAGGGCATGAGAGAGTGACGGGTATGCGTGCTCGCCGTGTGATCGTCGCCGCCAGCGTCGCGGCCCTGGGTGTCCTCTCCCTCGCTGCGTGCGGCAGGTCCGCACCGAGCGTCGCCGCGTACGTCGGTGACACCACCTACTCGGTGGACCGGGTCGACACGCTCTTCGCCGAGGCGCAGGCCACGTACGAGGAGAACGCCCGAGCGGCGTTCAGGCAGGAGAATGGCCCGTCCGCGTCGCCCTCGCCCGAGTTGCTGCGGATCAAGGCGACCCGGCAGGACATGCTCAATCTGCTCGTCGGTCTCGACCTCGCCAAGCGGATCGTCGCGGAGAAGAACATCCCGGTGCAGGACCAGATCAAGGCCGACCAGTTGGGGCAGAGCCTCAAGGTCCCGGGCTCCGAGTACGCGAAACTCGCCGCTGAGTGGTACAACCACTTCGTCGCCCTGCAGACGGGTCTGCCGACCGCCGAGTTGACCGACAGCGAGCGCTCCAAGCTCTACGACGCCCTGGTGGAGGCCGACATCGCCTCGCCCGGGTGGTCCGTCGAGCAACAGCGCGCGCAGTTCGCGGCACCGGAGATCGCCCAGCAGGCGACGGCGGTGGTGGCGCTCAGCACGGCCTTCAAGGAGGAGGTCGAGCGGGAGGACGTCACCGTCAACCCGCGCTACTCGTCGCTGGAGATTCCGGCCCTGTTCCAGGTGCCGAACCAGGGCCTCGGTCTGTACAACCTGCCCTACCTGGACCGGACCAGCACGGTCACCGACGTCTCCACCCCGGAGCCGCTGCCGTCGAGCGAGGCCCCGAGCGCCGAGGCCCCGGACCCGGGCACGGCCAGCTGAGTGAGCACGACGGCACGGATCGTCCTGCTGGTCACCTCGCCCCGGCTCCCCGCCGGCCTGCTGACCTCGGCGGCCTGGGACGTCGTACGCCGGCACCCGGTCCTGACCGCCGCGGAGGGCGAGTTGGTCACGGCCGTGCGTCAGGCGGGCGTCGAGGTTACCGTCGTGGACGGCCCGGCGACGCAGCCGTTGCTGGACGCGGTGGCGGCGCACGGCACCGTGGTGTGGCTGGCCGGGCCGGCGGGTGACGAGGCGCTGGCCCGGGAGTTGGGTCTGCGGCTGGCGCGGCAGCCGGGGTTGGCCGAGCTGGAGCTGATGTACGGCTCGTGGGACCCGCCGGGCGCGCGGCTGCTCGACGCGGTGGCCGTGCTGGACCGGCTGGCCTCGCCGGGTGGTGACCCGTGGAAGCGGGCGCAGACGCACCGCAGCCTCGCGGGTTACCTGCTGGAGGAGAGCTACGAGGCGTACGACGCGATGGTCGCCGACGACACCGACTCGTTGCGCGAAGAGTTGGGTGACGTGCTGTTGCAGGTGGTGCTGCACGCCCGGCTCGCCGAGGAGTTGCCCGAGGACGAACGGTGGACCATCGACGACGTGGCGGGCGGCCTGGTCGACAAGATGATCAGGCGTAACCCGCATGTCTTCGCCGGCGCGGAGGCGGGCACGATCGAGGAGATCACCGAGAACTGGGAGCGGATCAAGCGCGCGGAGAAGGCCCGGCGCTCCGTGCTGGACGGGGTGGCGTTCAGCCAGCCGGCGCTGGCCCTGGCCACGCAGATCCTGGACCGCGCCGCCCGCGCCGGTCTGACTGTCGCACTCCCGCCGGCCGACACCCAACCGGACGCGGAAGCCCAGCTGGGCGCCACCCTCCTGGCGATGGTCGCCGAAGCCCGCGACGCCGGCCTGAATCCCGAGGCGGCCCTGCGCCGAACAACCCTGACCCACGCCAACGCGATCCGCGCCGCCGAACCCCCACCCCCAGACCCCTCCGCACCCACAGACCCGCGTTGATCATGAAGTTATGGTCCCGACACGCCGACGTGGAGGGCGATAACTTCATGATCAACGGCGCGGGTGGGTGGGGGGCAACGGCGCGGGTGGGTGGGGGTAGCGGCGCGGGGCGGGGGTGGGGGTTCGGTGATCGGTAGGGTGGGTTGGTGGAAGCGTTTGGGGTGTTGGCCGAGCGGGTTGTCGAGGCTCTGCTGGAGTCGCGGCCGGGGATGAGCACGGCGGCGGGCGATCACCGGTTCGACGACCGGTTGCCGGACCTGTCCGCCGATGCGCTGGCCGCCGATCGGGCGATGCTCCTGGACGCGACCAACGCGCTGTCCGAGTTGGACCCCGACTCCCTTGACGTCGACGAGCAGGTGGACCACGCGTTGCTCACCTCGTTCGTCGACCGGGAGCTGTTCGAGCTGACCGAGATTCGCGCGCACGAGTGGGATCCGCTGCGGCACAACCCCGGTCCGCTGCTGCACCCGCTGCTGGCCCGCCCGTACGCGCCGGTGGAGGTGCGGCTGACCCAACTCGCCGGCCGGCTCGCCGCCGTACCGGATGCCCTCGCCACCGCGCGCGCGACGTTGCGGGACATGCCGCGGATCCACGCGGAGACGGCGGTCGGGCAGTTCACCGGCACGGCCGCGCTGATCCGGGACGAGCTGCCGGGGCTGCTCGCCGAGGCGCCGGGTCAGCTCGACCGGGTCGAGCCGGCGGCCACCGCCGCGATCGCCGCGCTGGACGAGTTCGTCGCGTGGCTGCGGGCCGGGCTGGCCGCCGACGCCGGCCCCGGCCGGGACCCGCGACTGGGCCGACGCCGCTGGGAGGCCCGGCTCTGGCACACCCTCGACACCGAGCTTGGCGCCGCCGAGATCCAGCGGCGTGCCTGGGCCAACCTGGACCGGGTCACCGAGGAGATCCGCGCGGCGGCCGTCGAGCTGGTGGGTGGTCCGGCCGACGACGCGGCGGTCCGCCGGGCACTGGACCTGCTCGCCGCCGAGCACCCGGACGACGCCACCATCGTCGAGCTGGCCGGGGTGACACTGGACGAGGCGACCGACTTCGTCCGCGCGCACGACCTGGTCAGCCTCGTCGACGACCGGTGCGTGATCCAGGAGATGCCGGAGTTCGCCAGGGGCGTCGCGGTGGCCTACTGCGACTCGCCCGGCCCGCTGGAGACGGCCGACGTGCCCACGTTCTACTGCATCGCGCCCACCCCGTCGGGTTGGCCGGCGCAGCGGGTCGAGTCGTTCTACCGGGAATACAACGACCACATGGTCCGCAACCTCACCGTGCACGAGGCGATGCCGGGGCACTTCCTCCAGCTCGCCCACGCGCGCCGCTACGCCGGTGGCACCCGGGTCCGCGCCCTGGCCGAGTCCGGCCCGTTCATCGAGGGCTGGGCGGTCTACGCGGAGGAGCTGATGGCCGGTCTCGGCTTCGGCGGTCTGCCGGTGCGGTTGCAGCAGCTCAAGATGCAGTTGCGGATGACCATCAACGCGCTGCTGGACCAGCTCGTGCACGCCGAGGACGTGCCCGAGGCCGAGGCGATGGCGCTGATGGTCGGGCGGGGCTTCCAGGAGGAGGGCGAGGCCGCCGGCAAGTGGCGGCGGGCGCTGCTCACCTCGACCCAGCTCTCCACCTATTTCGTCGGCTACAGCGAGGTGGCCGAGATCGCCGCGGCCCGCCCGGAGGGGGTGTCGGTCCGCGACTGGCACGACGCGATGCTGGCGCACGACTGCCCGCCGCCGCGCCACCTGCGCACCCTGCTCGGCATCTGAGCAGGACGCCGGGCCGCGCGGCGGTCACCGTCGCGTCGATCGTCGGGCGCGAGCGGGGGTACGCCCGCAGCAGCGCGGACGGCTCAGGAGCCGCCGGGGCGGCGGTCGACGACGCCGGCGTCGACGGGCGGGTCGAACGCCTTCTCGTCGACAGTTGTCGAGTAGTCGCTCAACGCCAGCTCCACCGGCTTGCCGTCGACCGGCCCGGTGAAGCTGCCGAGCACACCTTCGGTGGTCACGCAGGCGGTGAAGTCGCCCGAGCCGCTCTGCACCTCGACGCAGGAGGCGTGGTGCCCGGCGACTGTGGTGTCGCTCTGTCTGATGACCGCCTGCGGGTCGAGCGCGGCGGCGGTGAGCATCCCGACCACCACCGGCGGTGTGACGAGACCCTGCTGGTTGGCCTCGCGGAAGAGCGTGACGGTGGGCTTGCCGGTCGGCGTGGGCGGCGTGGTCAGCGTGCACCGCGGGCGGGCGCCGGACGTCGTGCACCGGGTGACGGCGTCCGGGGTGACGGTGAGCCGGCCGCCCGGGTAGGTGTACGCGGAACGGGCCGGGTCCTGCGCCTGCACGATCGCGGCGCGCTGTCCGCCGGGGAGCTGGTAGTCGGCCGAGTAGGTCGACTCCAGGGCCCGGTCGAGGCGGGTGGCGAGGTCGTTGACGAGTTCCGAGCGACCCATGGCGACTCCGGCGTCCTCGAATGTCTGACAGCCGGTGACCGTGAGCGACGCGATGACCGACACGGCGAGCATGCGGAGGGTGGTCGAGGCGGCGGGCATGGCGACCAGCCTGGTGGATCTGGTCCGCGCAGCGCAAACCCGTTGCCGGTTGACGCCCGGAAATCCGGGAATGTCCGTCAGTGCGGGGTGACTCGGGTGCGCGGGCGACGCCGTGGCCGTTCTCGCCGCCCGATACGCTGCGTTCAACACCCGCCTCAGCCGCACCGTCGCGGCCCACCCACGGACCGGATCACAACAACGAGGAGCGACTCAGTGGCAACCATCGAGGGAATCGTCGCCCGGGAGATTCTCGACTCGCGGGGCAACCCGACGGTCGAGGTCGAGGTCGGCCTGGACGACGGCACGGTGGCCCGCGCCGCCGTGCCCTCCGGCGCCTCCACCGGCGCCTTCGAGGCGATCGAACTGCGCGACGGTGACGACGACCGCTACCTGGGCAAGGGCGTCGAGAAGGCGGTCTCCAACGTCGAGGACAAGATCGTCGACCAGCTCATCGGGTACGAGGCCAGCGAGCAGCGGCTGATCGACCAGAAGATGCTCGACATCGACGGCACGGACAGCAAGTCGGAGCTGGGCGCGAACGCCATCCTCGGGGTCTCCCTCGCGGTGGCGAAGGCCGCCGCCGGCAGCGCCGAGCTGAGCCTCTTCCGCTACCTGGGCGGTCCGAACGCGCACCTCCTGCCGGTGCCGATGATGAACATCCTCAACGGTGGCGCGCACGCCGACTCGAACGTCGACATCCAGGAATTCATGATCGCCCCGATCGGCGCGCCCACCTTCCGCGAGGCGCTGCGCTCCGGCGCGGAGGTCTACCACGCGCTCAAGTCGGTGCTGAAGAAGAAGGGCCTGTCGACCGGGCTCGGCGACGAGGGTGGCTTCGCGCCCAACCTGCCGACCAACGCGGCGGCCCTGGACCTGATCGCCGAGGCGGTCGAGAAGGCCGGCTACCGGCTCGGCACCGACATCGTGTTCGCGCTCGACGTGGCGGCCACCGAGTTCTTCGAGAACGGCACCTACACCTTCGAGGGCGCCGGGAAGTCCGCCGAGGAGATGAGCACCTACTACACGAAGCTGGCCGACGAGTACCCGATCGTGTCGATCGAGGACCCGCTGGCCGAGGACGACTGGAGCGGCTGGCAGACGCTGACCGCCTCGATCGGCGATCGGGTGCAGATCGTCGGTGACGACCTGTTCGTGACCAACCCGCAGCGCATCGCCCGGGGCATCGCGGAGAAGGCGGCGAACGCGGTCCTGGTCAAGGTCAACCAGATCGGTTCGCTGACCGAGACCCTGGACGCGGTGGACCTGGCCCACCGGGCCGGTTTCAGGTGCATGATGAGCCACCGCTCGGGCGAGACCGAGGACACCACCATCGCCGACCTGGCCGTGGCCACCGGCTGCGGCCAGATCAAGACCGGCGCCCCGGCCCGCTCGGACCGTGTCGCCAAGTACAACCAGTTGCTCCGGATCGAGGAGGAGCTGGCCGACGCGGCGCGCTACGCGGGCGCCGGCGCGTTCCCGCGCTACCGTTCGGCCTGAGACGCTGCCGGGAGGCCCCGTCGCGGGGCCTCCCGGCGATCTCCGTAACGCAGGAAACCTCGGGGGAGGGGTGTGACGATGCAGCAGCGCCGCACACCGGGTGGTCAGCGTCCCGCCCGCCGGCCGGGTCAGGCCGGTCGGCCGGGCGGCGCCCGCGCCGCCCGGGGATCGGTCCGGGAGTCCGGCGTACGCGCCGAGCCACGCGGCACCGCTGGCCGGGCGCCGGGCGCCGCCCGGGGCGCCGAGGGTGTGCGCTCCGCGAATCGTCCGGCCGCCGCTCGGCGTGCCACCGCCGGCGGCGGCGTCAAGCGGCTCGTCGCGCCCCATCCCCGGCGCGTCACCGGCCGGGCGACGGTGCTGTTCGCGGTGCTGATCGCGCTCGCCCTCGCGTACACCTATCCGGTGCGGGTCTACCTGGACCAGCAGGCCGACATCGAGCGGATGGAGGCCGCGCAGGCGGCGCAGGAGCGGGAGATCGCCGAACTGGCCGCCGAGGCGGCGAAGTGGCAGGACGACGCGTTCATCGAGACCAAGGCACGGGAGCGGTTCTTCATGGGCCGGCCGGGCGAGAAGATGATGGTGGTGCTGCACGACCCCGAGGGCGCGGCCCGGGATGCCGGCAAGTCGGGCGCGCAGGCCACCCCGTCCGGGCCGACGACCTGGTATGACACGCTCTGGTCGAGCGTGCGGGCGGCGGACAGCCAGCAGCCGGGCAAGTGATCCACCGACCAGCGCACCTGGAGAGACAGTGACCGTCGTACCCCCGTCGGAGCCGGCGGCGGATTCCATCACCCCGACCCGTCGGGAGCCGGCCACAGAGGCCGACCTGGCCGCGGTGGCCGCGCAGCTCGGCCGTACCCCCCGGGGCACCCGGGCGGTCGCCCACCGGTGCCCGTGCGGCCTGCCGGACGTGGTGGAGACCACCCCACGCCTCTCCGACGGCACGCCGTTTCCGACGCTCTACTACCTGACCTGCCCCCGCGCCACGGCGGCGTGCAGCCGGTTGGAGTCGGCGGGGTTGATGAAGGAGATGGCGGACCGGCTCGCCACCGACCCCGAGCTGGCCGCCCACTACCGGGCGGCGCACGAGGACTACCTCGCCCGCCGGGAAGCGATCGGCGAGGTCCCGGAGATCGCCGGCATCTCCGCCGGTGGCATGCCGGGCCGGGTGAAGTGCCTGCACGTGCACCTGGGGCACGCGCTCGGCGCCGGCCCCGGGGTGAACCCGTTCGGTGACGAGACGCTGGAGCTGGTCGAGCCCTGGTGGTCGGCCGGCCCGTGCGTGGACGTGCCCGCCGCCGAATGACAGCGCAGGCCAAGGACCAGATCACGGTACGGCGGGCCCGTACCGGGGACGTGCGTGGCATCCGGCGGCTCGTCGACATGTACACCGATGACCGGCGGCTGCTCAGCAAGGCCACCGTCACGCTGTACGAGGACGTGCAGGAGTTCCGGGTGGCGGTCCGGGCCGAGGACGACGCGGTGGTCGGCTGCGGCGCGCTGCACGTCATGTGGGAGGACCTGGCGGAGATCCGTACGGTCGCGGTGGACCCGACCTGCCGGGGCCAGCGGATCGGTCACCGGCTGGTCGGCGAGCTGATCGAAGCGGCCCGGGAGTTGGACGTGGCCCGGATCTTCGTGCTGACCTTCGAGACCCGGTTCTTCGCCTCGTTCGGCTTCCGCGAGATCGACGGCGCTCCGGTGCCACGAGCGGTCTACGAGCAGCTGCTGCGCTCGTACGACGAGGGTGTCGCCCAGTTCCTGGACCTGGATCGGGTCAAGCCGAACACGTTGGGCAACACCAGGATGTTGCTGCGCCTCTGAGCTGGGGCGGTCGACGGCTGCCGTAGGGTGGCGGGGTGACGACGCGTGTGGCGGCCATCGACTGCGGGACCAACTCGATCCGACTGCTGGTCGCCGACCTGCCCGAGGCGTCGGAGGGGGCGCAGGCGCCGCTGACCGACCTGACCCGCCGGATGGAGATCGTGCGGCTCGGGCAGGGCGTGGACCGCACCGGCCGGCTGGCGCCGGAGGCGATCGAGCGCACCCGGGTGGCGCTGGCGTCGTACGCCGCCGACATCGAGAAGCTGGGCGCGCAGCGCGTGCGGATGTGCGCCACCTCGGCCTCCCGGGACGCCGCCAACGCCGCCGACTTCACCGAGATGGTGCGGGCCACCCTCGGGGTCGAACCCGAGGTGGTCAGCGGTGACGAGGAGGCCCGGCTGTCGTTCACCGGCGCGGTGCGCGGGCTGCCCACCGACGCGAAGGAGCCGTTCCTGGTCGTCGACATCGGCGGCGGCTCCACCGAGTTCGTGGTCGGTGACCGGGCCGGCGGGGTGCGCGCGGCGGTCTCGGTGGACATCGGCTGCGTCCGGATGACCGAGCGGCACCTGCCCGGCGATCCGCCGACGCCCGAGCAGGTCGCGGCGGCGGAGGCCGACATCGCGGCGGTGGTGGACCGGGCGCTCGCCACGGTGCCCGGCCGCGAGGCCGCCACGCTGGTCGGCCTCGCCGGGTCGGTCACCACGGTGGTCGCTCTCGCTCAGGGCCTGCGGGAGTACGCCCCGGAGCGCATCCACCACGCCCGGACGTCGTACGAGGAGGTCGCCCGGGTGACCGGGGAGCTGCTGGGGCAGACCCGTGAGCAGCGGTTGGCGAACCCGGTGATGCACCCCGGGCGGGCCGACGTGATCGGCGCGGGAGCGCTGGTGCTTCGGGTCATCATGGAACGGGCCGGAATGCCGTCGGTGGTCGCCTCGGAGCACGACATCCTCGACGGCATCGCCTGGAGCCTCCAGCCCGGCACGCGGTGACTGACGCGCCGTGCCCGGTGCTCGCGCGCGCCGTGCTCTCTGCTCGCGCGCCTGCTCGATGATCGACTCGCCTTCATTGAAGGCGCGGTATCGGGTCTGCCAGGAAGGCCCGGTTTTCAGAAACCCGCGCGCGAACCCGCCCGGGACCCGCGCGCGAACCCGCCCGGAACCCGCGCGCGAACCCGCCCGGAACCTACGCGCAGTCGTTGACGCTATTGCGTATTGCACAGTAGTGTGCGGTGCGTGGACACCACACAGTTGCTGAAGGGCGTGCTCGATCTGGCCGTCCTCGCCGTCCTCCGGGAGGAGGACGGCTACGGCTACGACATCCTTCGCCGGCTCCGGGAGGCCGGCTTGGAGGAGGTCGGCGACGCCTCGGTCTACGGCACGCTGCGCCGCCTCTTCTCCGCCGGCCTGCTCACCACGTACGTGGTGCCGAGCGAGTCCGGGCCGCACCGGAAGTACTACTCACTCAACGCCGCGGGCCGTGACCAGTTGACCCGCTCCGGCAAGCTCTGGCGGTCCTTCGCCACCACAATGGACAGTCTGCTCGACGATCGGGGGATGGCGGCATGACCGTCACGGGGCAGGAGATCACCGACTACGTGGCGCGGGTCCGGGCCGCGCTGGCCGACCTGCCGGCCGGGCAACGCGACGAGCTGACCGAGGATCTCGCCGACCACCTCGCCGAGGTCGCCGCCGAGTCCGAGGGCGCCCTGGTCGAGCGGTTGGGCACGCCCGAGACGTACGCCGCCGAACTGCGCGCCGCGGCCGGTGCCGCCAGCGTCGATGCACGCAACCTCGACCAGCGGTTCGCCACCGCGATGGTGCGGGTCCGCAGCCGCCTGCGCGAGATCGACACCCGGCTGGGCCCGGCGTTCGGGTACGAGCGGAGCAGTGAGTTCCTGCTGTTGCTGCGGCCCGCCTGGTGGGTGCTACGCGGCTACCTGGCGGCGATGCTGATCACGATGATGACCACCAACGGGAGCTACGGTCTGCTGCCCCGGTTCAGTGGAGAGTTGCTCGCCGGCCTGGTCATGCTCGTCGCGTTCGTGCTCGGCTCGATCTGGATCGGCCGCCGCTCCACCGGGCTGACCCGCTGGCCGCGGTGGGCCCTGCACGGCGGCACCTTCGTGCTGGTGGTGTTCGCGCTCGCCGCCCTCGGGCACGCGGAGGACCGGCTCGACCGCGACTACTACTACGACCAGACCTCGGTCGACAGTCAGTACAGCCAGATCCGGGACGTCTACGTCTACGACCGTGAGGGTCGCCTGGTGGAGAACGCCCGGCTCTTCGACCAGAACGGCAACCCGATCCGACTGGGCTATCCGGACTGCGGAAGTCAGCTCGACGAGTACGGCAACCCGCTGCTGCGGCCGTACCCGTACTGCCCCGAGCAGGCGCCCTTCGGGCCCCGCGCCCCGGGCGCGACGGTGCCGCTCACGCCACCGAGCGCGCCGCAGGGCGCCACCCCGGACCCGAGCGTCACCCCGGAGGCTCCCGGCACGACGCAGCCGAGCGGAACGGCCACCGGCCAACCGGCGGCGGACCTCACCGGGACACCGAGCGGCACCCCGACCGCGACGAGCTGAGTGGCGATGTGAACTGGATCATGCTGATGAAGCTGGGAAATAGCTGAACGGACGAGGCGAGCGGGACGACGCCGGAAATCAATGATCGTTACGGTGTCGTCTGCTCATCAACCCCTCGGAAGGAACCACCGTGTCAGAGCAGGTCGCACCCTCCTCCGCGCCCGACGCCGCAGCACCCGAGCCGGCCGTCGAGACGGCAAAGCCGACCCCGGCCCAGCCGGCCAAGTCGGACGGAGCCGCGCCGGATGCGGCCAAGCTGACCTCGTCCGCGCCGGATGCGGCAGCGCCGACCACTCCCGCGCCGGATGCGGCCAAGCCGGATGAGGTCAAGCCGGAGGCGGAGAAGTCCGGCGCGAAGAAGGCCCTCGGCGTCGTCGGTGCGATCCTCGCCGTCGTCGTCATCGCCGGCCTGAAGTTCGGCGTCGCCTCGGCCATCGGCAACTACTTCAACAAGGACGAGACCGCCGACGCCAAGACCGGTGACTGCATCGCCGAGTTGCCCGAGGTCACCGGCACCGAGCAGGAGGAGGTCGACGGCGCGAAGGTCGTCGAGTGCACCTCGACCGACGCGGCGTACAACGTGGTGGGTCGGGTGGACGGCCAGAGCGAGGCCCAGGCCAAGGCCGACACCACCTGCACCCAGTTCTTCAAGGAGGGCGAGGAGGGCTACATCTTCTCCAGCATCGAGCCCGGCAAGACGGGCTACGTGCTCTGCCTGACCAAGAAGGTCTGACCAGGACTGTGGTTCGGCACCGACGGCGGCGGGGAACGGACCCGCCGCCGTCGGCGTACCCGGAGTCACCGCTCGGCGAACAGGAGGTGAATGCCACTGTTCCAGCGTCTTCCCGACGGCCCGGTGGCCGTGGCAGGCTACCGGCACGTAAGACCACTGGGCGACCAGCCAACGATGACTGACCGCTAGGAGGACGGGCCATGGGCGAAATGGTGAGTTACCGCAGCAACGGGGGCGCGAGCGAGGGGTATCTCGCGATACCCGCCAGCGGCACGGCCAGCCCCGCTGTCATCGTCATCCAGGAGTGGTGGGGCCTGGTTCCGCACATCCGCTCGGTGGCGGACCGTTTCGCCGAGGCGGGCTTCGTCGCACTCGCGCCGGACTTCTACCACGGCGAGACGACGAGCGAGCCGGACGAGGCGCGGCGGCTGCTGATGGGGATGCGGATGGACGAGGCCGCGAAGGACATCGCCGGTGCCGCCGACTATCTCGCCGGGCGGTCGGAGGTCACCGGTAAGGTCGGCGCCGTGGGCTTCTGCGCTGGTGGCAGCCTCGCGCTCTGGTCGGCCACCATCTCCGAGCGGATCGTCGCCACCGCCGGCTTCTATCCCGTGCTGCCCTGGGAGTCGATGCGTCCCGACTGGGCCGACTACGCCGGCAAGACCGCTGTGATCCACTGCTCCGAGGAGGACGGCACCTCGACCGACGAGGGCGTGCAGACCGCGCGTCGGGCGATCGAGGGGGCCGGTGGCGACTGCCAGCTCTACGACTACCCGGGCACCTCGCACGCCTTCTTCAACGACGACCGGCCGGAGGCGTTCGACCAGCGCGCCGCAGCCAGCGCCTGGGCCCGCACCCTGGAACTCTTCCGGGCCAAGCTTGGCTGAGTCGCGTACCCCCGAGGAGGTGGTCGCCCGCGCGGAGCGGGCGACCGATCTCGCCGACGTCGACGCGGCGGTCAGCGACTGTTTCGCGTGCCCCCGGCTGGTGAGCTGGCGGGAGGAGGTGGCCCGCACCCGCCGGGCCGCCTTCCGGGACCAGGAATACTGGGGTCGCCCGGTGCCCGGTCTCGGCCCTGAGGGGGCGCGGATCGCCATCCTCGGGCTGGCGCCCGCCGCGCACGGCGGCAACCGCACCGGCCGGATCTTCACCGGTGACCGCTCGGGCGACGTCCTGTTCGCCGCGCTGCACCGGGCCGGGCTCGCCAACCAGCCGACAAGCGTCTCCGCCGACGACGGGCTCACCGTTCGGGACCTGCGGATCTTCGCGGCGGTCCGGTGCGCGCCGCCGGACAACAAGCCCACCCCGCTGGAACGGGACACCTGCGCACCCTGGCTGCACCGCGAGGTCGCCCTGATCCGACCCACGCTGCGCGTCGTGGTCGCGCTGGGCGCGTTCGCCTGGGCCGCGTGGTGGCCGGTGCTCCGCGAGGTGTACGGGCAGCGCCCGCCCAGCCCGCGACCGTCGTTCGGTCATGGGGCACACTGGTCCGGCACGGGCGTCCCGGACTTGCTGGGCTGCTACCACGTCAGCCAACAGAACACCTTCACCGGGCGGCTGACACCGGGAATGCTTGACGACATCTTCGGGCGGGCCAAACGGCTGGCCGGAGTGGACTGACACGACGCGTGGGGTGGTGGCGATGACAGACGGAACGCGCCCGCCCACGCCGCTGCCGGCCGCCGAGCCGAATGGGTTGCGTTCGGTGTTCGGTCTGCTCAGACGGTGGTGGCCGGTAGGCGTGGTGGCCGTCCTGCTCGCCGGTGCCGCGCTGGCGTCCGCGCACTCGTCCATCGGGGCCAGTCGCATCCCGCCGGCCGCCGACAACATCCCCTGGGTTCCGGAATACCCGACCGTCGAGCCGTCGCCGTCCATCCCGGTGGAGCCCCGGGACGCCGGCGAGGCGACCCAGGCGCACATCCCGCAGTGGGTCGCCACGGTGGCGATGGTCCTCCTCGGGGCGGCCATCTTCGCCGCCCTCGGCTACCTCTGCTGGGTCCTGCTCCGGGGCGCGCTGCGCCGCACCACCCGGGCCCTGCCGGCGCAACGGACCAGGCGCAGCGCGGAGGGCACCGCCCGTGAGGTGGTCGCCGCGCTCGACGCCGGCCTCGTCGAACTGGACGACCGGGACACCGACCCACGGGTGGCGGTGATCGCCTGCTGGGTACGCCTGGAGGAGGCCGCCGCGGCGGCCGGTGTTCCCCGGCTCACCGGGGACACCCCCACCGACCTGGTCAGTCGGCTGCTGCGCGGCGACCCGGCGGCCGGTGTGCCGGCGATCGTCAGCGCCGACGTGCTCGCCGAGTTCGCCGAGGTCTACCGCGAGGCCCGGTACGCCACCCGCCCGGTTGACGAGCGGACCCGTGACCAGGCACGCGCCGCGCTCCGCAGGCTGCGTGGCGAGCTGACGGCGGTGGTGAGTCGTGAGCAGTAGCACGAGCATCGACGACCTGCTCGCGTTCGAGGAGGAGGCGGCGCCGGTCGGGCCGGGGCCGCGCCCCTCCCGGTGGCGCCCGGTGCTGCGCCTGCTCGCGTGGGCCGCCGCGATGGTCGCGGTGCTGCTCGTCGTTCTCCGCGCGGTGGGCCTACAGGTGTCGGTGCCGGTGCTGGTCGCCGGTGTGCTCGCGGTGCTCGCGGTACGCCGGGTCACCGCTCTGCTCGCGCCCCCACCCCCGCAGCCGGCGGGTGGCCGCGCCCCGGTCGGCGAGGAGGACGGCAGCTACAACTTCGGGGCCCGGGACGCGCTGCGCACCGCGATCAACCGGTGGGAGTGGCCACTGGACTGGTCCAGCACCCGACCCGAACGCTTCACCGGAACGGTCCTGCCCCGGATCGGTGAACTGGCCGACGAGCGGATGCGCCTGAAACACGGCGTGACCCGCGAGTCCGATCCGGCCCGCGCCCGCGTCCTGCTGGGTGACCGGCTGTGGACGTTCCTGGAGACCCCGCCTCGCCGCACCCCGTCGCCGCGCGACCTCGCGGTGATCGTCGCCGAACTGGAGAAGATCTGATGAACGACGTGGACCGGAGCATCGCCCCCGCCGAGGTCGGGCACCTGGCCCGGGCGGTCCTGGACGCGGTGGGCACCGTCGTGGTCGGCAAGCGGGACGCCCTGGAGCTGGTCCTCGCCGGCATCCTCGCCGGCGGGCACGTGCTCCTGGAGGACCTGCCGGGCCTCGGTAAGACGCTCACCGCGCGCTCGTTCGCCCAGGCGCTCGGGCTGGACTTCCGCCGGTTGCAGTTCACCCCCGACCTGCTCCCCGCCGACGTCACCGGTTCCTTCCTGTACGACCAGCGCAACGGCGACTTCACCTTCCGGGCCGGCCCGGTGTTCACCAACCTGCTCCTCGCCGACGAGATCAACCGGACCCCGCCGAAGACCCAGTCCGCGCTGCTGGAGGCGATGCAGGAGAAGCAGGTCTCGGTGGAGGGTGTGACCTACAAGCTGGACGAGCCGTTCCACGTGCTGGCCACCGCCAACCCCATCGAGTACGAGGGCACCTATCCGCTGCCCGAGGCGCAGCTGGACCGGTTCCTGCTGCGGGTCTCCTTCGGTTACCCCCAGCACGAGGAGGAGTGGGAGGTGCTGCGTCGTCGGATGGGCCGTCGCCGGGAGGAGGCGGACATCAAGGCGGTGGTCGACGCGGCGACGCTGCGGGCCATGCAGGCCGCCCTCGAGGACGTGGTGGTGGAGGACTCCATCGGCCGGTACATCGTGGCGCTCACCGCGGCCACCCGGGAGCACCCGTCGGTGCTGGTCGGCGCCTCACCACGCGGCTCGCTGGCGCTGCTGCTGCTGGCCCGGGTCCGGGCGGTCTTCGACGGGCGGGACTACGTGGTCCCGGAGGACGTCAAGGCGGTGGCGGCGCCCGCGCTGGCCCACCGGATCACGTTGCGGCCGGAGATGTGGCTGCGCCGGGTCGACCCCGCGTTCGTGGTGGGCGAGGTGCTGGAGGGTACGCCGGCGCCAGCCAGCGGCGCGCTGCCGAGCTACGCCGCCGGCGGGCCCCGGCGCTGATGACGGGACCGACGGTGCCGCCGGCCACCGAACCGGAGCCGGCCGCCGGCTGGGCGCCCACCCCGGCGCTCGGCCGTGCGGTGCTGCTCGCCGGTCTGCTGCTCGTGGCGGGCGTACTGCTGGGTCGGGTCGACCTGATCGTGCTCGCCGCCCCGTTCGCGCTGGGCACGACGTACGCGCTCCGTCGTCGGCCCACGGCGCTGCCGCAGGTGTGGATCAGCGCGGGTGACGACGGGCCGCTGGTCGAGGGCGGCGACGTGACGGCGGCGGTGACCGTCGGCAACCCGGACACCGTCGACTACGACCTGGTGGTGGTGCGGTCCCGGGTGTCGCAGTGGCTGCGGATCGACAGGGCCGGCTTCGCCCTGCAGAGCGGGTCGGACGATCCGGCGTCGGGCGGCACAGCCGACACCGGCGCGGCGACGTCGGCGAACGGTGGTCGCCGGTCCGCCGCCGATCGGCCCTTCGTGACGGCGGTGCCGACCGGCGCGGCCGTGGACCTGGAGCTGGCCGGTAACGCCCGACGCTGGGGCCGGCATCCGGTCGGCCCGGCCGGCGCCCGGGTCGCGGCGGCGGGCGGCCTGCTGGTCTCCCGCGCGGTGATCACCGAGCCGGTCGGGGTGCGGGTGTACCCGCGAACCGAGCCGTTCGAGGCGGTGGAGGCGATGCCCCGCGCCGCCGGCCTGGTCGGGGCGCACCGCTCCCGGCGGCCCGGTGAGGGCGGCGAGCTGGCCGGCGTACGGGTCTTCGCCCCCGGGGACCGGCTGCGCCGGATCGACTGGCGGGTGTCGTTGCGTGCCCGACAGTTGCACGTGGCCTCGACCCTCTCCGACCGGGACGCGGAGGTGGTGGTGCTGCTGGACGTGCTCGCCGAGGCCGGCCGCTCCGGTGGGGTGGACGGCGCGGCATCGGTGCTGGACACCACGGTCCGGGCCACCGCGGCGATCGCCGAGCACTACCTGCACCGCGGCGACCGGGTGTCGCTGTTGGAGTACGGGCCGGCGGCCCGCCGGCTGCGCCCGGCCGCCGGGCGACGGCAGTACCTGACGGTGCTGGAGTGGTTGCTCGACATCCGGGCGCACGCGTCCGCGCACGAGCCGTACGACCAGGTCTTCGGCCCGCAGCTACTCTCCTCGGACGCGCTGGTGGTGGTGCTGACTCCGTTGCTGGACGAGCGGTCGGCGCAGATGCTCGCCCGGCTGGCCCGCGCCGGACGGTTCGTGGTGGCGGTGGACACGTTGCCGACCGATCTGGCGTCGCCGAAGGACGGTGGTTGGGCCGAGGTGGCGTACCGGCTGTGGCGGCTGGACCGCGACGTCATGATCGGGCAGCTCCGCGAGCACGGGGTGCCCGTGGTGCGGTGGGCCGGCGCCGGCAGCCTGGACCAGGTGTTGCGGGACGTGGCCCGGCTGGCGACGGCTCCGAGGGTGGGTGGCCGGTGACGGTGGACAGGGGTAGGCGCAGATGATCGACGCCGTTACCGGGCGGGTGCGGGCGGCCCAGCACGCCGTGGCCCGGATCAGCGCCGCGCCGCTGCTGGTGCGGGTCGGGATCTTCGTCGTGGTGTTCGCCGGGTTCGCCCTGGCCTTTCCCGCCGAGGTGTTACCCGGGCGGCCCGTCCTGTTCCTGGCGGTGGCGGCGCTGTTGCCCGCGTTCGGTCCGCGGCGGCTCTGGGCGACCTTCACGGCGTTCGTCACTGTCGGCGGCTGGTTGCTCGCCACCGACGGGTACGGTCGTCCGGTCGCCCTGTGGCGACTGCTCGCCGTCGCCACCCTGCTCTATCTAGGCCACACGCTCTGTGCGCTCGCCGCGTTGCTTCCGTACGACGCGGTGGTGGACCCCGACCTGATCACCCGCTGGTTGGCGCGGTCGGCTGCCGTCCTGCTGGGCAGCGCCGTGCTCGGGGTGCTGTTGTTGCAGGTTTCGGGCACGGGTGGGGACACGGGTTACCAGTGGGTGACGGTGCTGGGGCTGCTGGTGGCGGTGGGGACCGCGGCGTTGCTGGGTTGGCTGCTGCGCCGCCGGTGACCACTGGTGCGAGAGGGTTACGCAGGTCACAGCGGTTGTGCTCCGTCACAGATGGGGGGCGCGAGCGGGATTAGCTGAGCATGCCGGGGAAAGATAGACGACGTGAATCCGAAGCGGATCCTTGTGGTGGGTGCCGGGCACGTCGGTCTGTACGCGGCCCTGCGCCTGTCGAAGAAGCTCAGCTCCCGTGAGGCTGAGGTCATGGTGGTGGACCCCCAACCCCACATGACCTACCAGCCGTTCCTGCCCGAGGCGGCGGCGGGCAACATCTCCCCGCGCCACTCCGTGGTGCCGCTGCGGCGGGAGTTGAAGCGCTGCAAGATGGTGGCCGGCACCGTCACGCGGATCGAGCACGCCCGCAAGGTGGCCACCGTGCAGCCGATCAGCGGCCCGGCCCGGGAGATCACGTACGACCACGTGATCGTGGCCCCGGGTTCGGTCTCCCGCACCCTGCCGATTCCCGGCCTGCACGAGCAGGGCATCGGGTTCAAGACCATCGGCGAGGCGATCTACCTGCGTAACCACGTGCTGGACCGGCTCGACGTGGCCGCCGCGACGCCGGACCCGGACGTCCGCCGCTCGGCGTTGACCTTCACCTTCGTCGGCGGTGGTTACGCCGGCATCGAGGCGCTCGCCGAGATGGAGGACATGGCTCGCGACGCCCTGCGCTACTACCCGGAGCTCAACCAGGACGAGGTCCGCTGGGTGCTGGTCGAGGCGACCCAGCGGGTGCTGCCCGAGGTCGACCGGGACATGGGCGCGTACACCGTCCAGCAGTTGATGAAGCGGAACATGGACATCCGGCTGGACACCCGGCTGGAGTCCTGCGTCGACGGTGTGGTGAAGCTCTCCGACGGCGACAGCTTCCGGTCCGACACGATCGTCTGGACGGCGGGCGTGAAGCCGTCGCCGATGCTCGACGCGACCGACCTTCCGCGCGACGAGCGCCGGCGGGTCACCTGCCTGCCCACCCTCCAGGTGGTCGACGGCGACCGGGTGGTCGAGGGCGCGTGGAGCGCTGGTGACTGCGCCGCCGTGCCCGACCTGACCAAGGAGCCGGGCAACTTCTGCTCGCCGAGCGCACAGCACGCGGTGCGCCAGGCGGCCCGGATGGCCGACAACATCGCCGCCGTGATCCGGGGCCGTGAGCCGGTCAACTACAAGCACAAGCACGTGGGCAGCGTCGCCAGCCTCGGCCTGCACAAGGGCGTGGCCCAGGTGTACGGCATCAAGATGACCGGCTGGCCGGCCTGGGTGATGCACCGGACGTACCACATGAGCCGGATTCCGTCGTTCAACCGCAAGGTTCGCGTGGTGGTGGACTGGACGCTGGCGTTCGTCCTCAAGCGCGAGGTCGTCGCCCTCGGTCAGCTGCACGACCCGCGCGAGGAGTTCTCCGAGGCGTCCCAGCCGGTCGGCGCCCCCCGGGTCTGAGCCCCCCACCCCGCCGATCTTGCACTAACTGCGGGCGAAACGCCCCCTGTGGCGCGTTTCGTCCCCGCAGAACGTGCAAGATCGGCGGGGTTTTTTTCCTAGACCCGCCAGGTCCAGGCGTCGGCGATGCGGGTCGCGGGGCCGTAGAGCTGTTCCAGGGTCCGGCGCAGGCTGTCGGCGTGCGGGGCGTCGTCGGTCAACGCCACGCAGGACGCGCCCCAGAAGTCCGCGTCCCGGGCCGCCTGCCGACGCTGTTCGTCACCGATGGCCGGCTGGTCACCGCGCCGGGCGACGTCCGCCAGCAGCGCCGAGGTGGGCTGCTTGAAGGTGCCCATCGCGGCGGTGCCGCCCCGCCCGTACGGGCCGATGAAGAACCCCTCGGGCAGGCCGAAGCCGGCGTTGGCGGCGGTCGCCCAGCGCATCGGCCAGGGCTCCTTCGGGGTGGGCAGCGGCACCGGAACCAGCACCCCGCCGGGGCGTACGCACTGCCGCCAGTGGCCGCCGGTGACGAACTCCGGCACCGCCGGTCGGCCGGCGGTCGGCAGCGGAGCCGGGAAGATCGGCAGCAGTGCCACAGCGACGGCGACCGGCACCAGCCGCCGCGCCCGCCCGGTGCTGCCCAGCGCCCGGTCGACCGCCAGGACCAGTAGCGTCGCGACGATCGGCAGCAGCGCCAGCGCGAACCGCATCGGCAACGCGCCGTCCACCACCGGCAGCTCGCCGATCAGCGCGTACGGGCCGGGAATGGCGGTCCTGGTGCCGCCGAGCACCACCTCCGGGCCGAGTGACAGCGCGCCCATCACCAGGCCCGCGACGACGCAGGCGAAGACCAGCCGGCGTCGCCCGACCCAGATCGCGCAGGCCACGGCGACCAGCAACAGTGGCCAACCGAGGAAGGTGTTGTACTCGGCCGGGCCGGTGGTCAGCCGGGCGGACTCGTCGCTGCCGACCACCGACAGCGGGGAGATCGCCCACCAACTGCTCAGGTCGGCGGAGAAGTAGGCCGGCGTGAACATCCCGTCGGCGACGCCCTGCGGCCCGGCGAACTGGAACCACAGCGGGTAAGCGAGCACCAGCAGCGCGAGCCCGGCGGCGACGGCGAGGCCGGCGGCGAAGGTGGGCAGCGCGCGGCGGGCCAGCTCCCGGTCGGCCACGGCGTAGCTGATCGCCATCACCAGCAGGGTGACAGCCGCGAGGAAGAGCACCTCCTCGCCGATGAACACCTGCGCGGTGACGGCGGCGGCCAGCCCGGCCGCGGAGGTCACCACCCGCCGCCGATCCGGGCCGGCGGTGCGGGTCCGGCCGGTCTCGTCGCGGGTCGGGGGACCGGGGTCGGACGCCCGCAGCAGGCGCACGACCAGCCAGACGATCACCGGCACCAACCACTGGGCGGTCATGTGCAGGTGGCTGTTCGTCTGCGAGACCATGCCCGGGCCGAAGCCGCACAGTCCTCCGCCGAGCGCGGCGGCGACCCGGCGGGTGCGCAGCGTCCGGTGGAACAGCAGGTACCAGGCGAGGGCGGTGCCGGCGAGGTTGCCCGCCGCGAGCAGCGCGAACGTGACCGGCGCGCCCAGCAGCAGCGTGACCGGCGAGAAGGCGACGCCGAGCGCGATCACCGTCGTGTTCGTCATGAGGTTGACGCCGTCGGGGGCGTTGAGCAGGTCGGTGAGCAGGTCGAAGTCGCCCAGCAGCGCCCGGGCGTCCACGGCCAGGAACCACTCGTACAGGGTCTGGTCCTCGGGGTTGAGCGCCAGGGTGCGGCTGCCCGGGTCGGGCCACAGCCCGTGGGTGAGCCAGCCGGCCAGCACCGCCCACACCAGAGCGACGAGCAGGTCTGCCCGGTGTCGGTGCACGGCGGACAGCAGTCGGGCGGCCCGTGGTCGGCGGTGATCCCGCCCGGCGAGGCGAAAGCCCTGCTCGCGGGCGGCGTCGGAGGCCGTGGGGGCTGCGCTGCTCACGGCATCGACCCTAGTGCGACAGGTCCGCCGGGGTACGCCGGGTCGCCACAGACCGGCTACGGTGACACTTGCACGGTGCGTGTCGGCGCGCCGGTGCCACCCGCCCGGGTGGTGGAACGGCAGACACGGCCGCCTTAAAAGCGGCTGCCGCAAGGCGTGCGGGTTCGACCCCCGCCCCGGGCACCGTTCGGCCTCCACGCATTCTCGTTCGTGATCACCAGGACTTGGCTGCGCCGTTTACTCTTGGAGGGCACGTTCACGTGCACACGACCCCCTGAGGGAGGCCAGACAGTGAAGACCTCGAACCCGGTGCTCGCCCGGCTCGGCCAGGCGGCCGAGCGGGAGCGCTCCGCCGGGTACGCCCCGACCGGGCCGTACGGACAGCCCGGCATTCCCCAGCAGTACCCGTCCCAGGCCGGTTACCCGGCAGCGCCGCCCACCGTGGCGCCCATGACCGTCGACGACGTGGTCGTCAAGACGGTCGCCCTCCTCGGCATCCTCGGCATCACCGCCGCGGCCGCCTGGGTGCTCGTGCCCGACTCGCTGGTCGGCACCGCCTGGATCGGCGCGGCGGTGGTCGGGCTGGTCCTCGGCCTGATCATCTCGTTCTCCCGGATGGCCAACCCGGCGCTCGTCATCGCGTACGCGGTCGTCGAGGGCGTCTTCGTCGGCATGGTCAGCAAGGCGTTCGAGACCTTCTACGACGGCATCGTGCTCCAGGCCGCCACGGCCAGCTTCGGCATCTTCTTCCTGATGGCGATGCTCTACAAGGCGAAGGTCATCCGGGCCACCCCGGCGTTCGTCAAGGGCATGATCGCGGTCATGGCCGGTCTCTTCGCGGTCATGCTGATCAACCTGGTGCTGGCGCTGTTCGGCGTCAACACCGGCCTGCGCGACGGCAGCCCGCTGGCCATCGGCTTCAGCCTGGTCTGCATCGTGGTCGCCTCGCTGAGCTTCGTGCTCAGCTTCAAGGAGATCGAGGACGGCGTCCGGATGGGCCTGCCGCAGCGCTACTCCTGGGTGGCCGCGTTCGGCATCCTGGTCAGCCTGGTCTGGCTCTACATCGAGATCCTGCGCCTGCTGAGCTACTTCCAGGGCGACGACTGACCTCGTCCGCGCTGCCGACCGGCGCCCGCTCCCATTCCGGTGGGGGCGGGCGCCGTCGTTTTCCCGCCGCCGCCGGGCCGCCCGGGGGAGAGTGACTCCGAGGGGTACGCGGGCGGAGGAGGCGGCGGTGCGCAGCGAGAACCCGGTGCTCAGACGGCTGGACGAGACCGGCCGGGTGGAGGCCCGGGTGCTCGGCTCCCGAGACGTCGAGCCGATGACCGTCGACGACGTGGTGGTGCGTACCGTCGGGTTGCTGCTCGTCACGGGCGCCGCCGCGGCGGTGTCCTGGGCGGTGGTCCCGGACGCGGTGTGGTTGGGCGCCGCGCTGGCCGGCAGCGCGCTCGCCTCGATCGCCCTGGTCCTGGTCATCTCGCTGCGGAGGATCACCAACCCGGTGCCGATCGTCGGTTACGCGGTTCTCCAGGGGCTGCTGCTGGGGGTCGCCAGCCGCACCTTCGAGCAGGTCTACCCGGGCATCGTGGTGCAGGCGGTGGCCGGCACGTTCGGCGTCTTCCTCGGCATGGCGGCGCTCTACCGGGCCCGGGTGATCCGGGCGACGCCCCGGTTGGCGCGGCTGGTGATCGGCACGCTGCTCGGCATCGCCGTGCTCACCGTTGTCAACCTGGTGTCGTACCTGATCACCGGGCGGCCGGGTCTGGCGGTCTACAGCGTCAGCGGCGAGGTGGGCTGGCTGCCGTACGCCTTCTCGGTGCTGGCGATCATCGCCGGGGCGTTCAGCTTCATCCTCGACTTCGACCTCGTCGAGCGGTCGGTGCGCGACGGTCGACCCCGCCGGTACGCGTGGCTGAGCGCTTTCGGCCTACTCACCGGGTTGGTCTTCCTGTACTGGCAGCTACTGCGGCTGCTCAGCTACCTGCGTCGGTGACCGGCCCGGACCGGCCCGTCCGGTGGCGGCCGTAGACTCGGCGGCGATGAGCGCAGCGGAGTTGGACCGGGCCGTGCGGTTGCTGGTCGGTCAGGTCGTGCACTGGCAGCAGCCGAGGTGGGCGGCGGTCGCGAGCGCCGGCAACGTGTCCCGCGCCGACCTGGTGCACCGGCTGGTGCAGGAGATCGCCAACCTGGCCGCCGACGCCGAGGGGGAGCCGCGGCGGGTCGTGCCCCGGCTCGACAACGACCTGGCCCTGCCCGACCAGTTACGGGTGGTGACGGCGGACCTGCTCGCCGCCGATCCCGGGCCGGACGCGGTGGCGCGGGCCGCCGCCGAGGTGGCGGCGACCCGCAGCGCGCTCTGAGGCCCGCTCAGCTCAGCCGTTCGAGCACCATGGCCATGCCCTGGCCACCGCCGACGCACATCGTCTCCAGGCCGATGGTCTTGTCGTGCCACTGCAGGGCGTTGAGCAGGGTGCCGGTGATCCGGGCGCCGCTCATGCCGAACGGGTGACCGACGGCGATCGCGCCGCCCATCACGTTCAGCTTCTCCTCCGGGATGCCCAACTGCCGGTAGGAGGGGATGACCTGGGCGGCGAACGCCTCGTTGATCTCGACGAGGTCGACGTCGTCGATGGTCATGCCGGCCCGCCGCAGCGCCTGCCGGGACGCCTCGACCGGCCCGAGGCCCATGATCTCCGGCGACAGGGCGGTCACCCCGGTCGACACGATCCGGGCCAGCGGGGTCAGGCCCAGCTCCTCGGCCCGCTGGGCGCTCATCACCACGACGGCGGCGGCGCCGTCGTTCAGGGGGCAGCAGTTGCCGGCGGTGATCCGGCCGTCCGGTCGGAACACCGGCTTCAGGCCGGCGACCGCGTCCAGCGTGACGCCGGCCCGTGGCCCGTCGTCGGTGCTCACCACAGTGCCGTCCGGCGTGGTGACCGGGGTGATCTCCCGGGCCCAGAAACCGTCCGCGATGGCCTTCTCGGCGAGGTTCTGGCTGCGTACGCCGAACTCGTCCATGTCGGCGCGGGTGACGTCGTACACCTGGGCCAGGTTCTCCGCGGTCTGCCCCATGGTCAGGTAGATGTCGGGCAGCTCGCCGGCGGCACGGGGGTCCGTCCACACCTCGGCGCCGCCCTGCGCGCGGAGCTTCGAGCGTTCCCTGGCCGTGGCGAAGCGCGGGTTCTCCCAAGCGCCTCCGACCAGCGCCTGTGCCTCGGGCGGCAACCCGTCGGAGCTGCCCCGGGCGTAGCGGGAGACCATCTCGACCCCGGCGGAGACGAACACGTCGCCCTCGCCGGCCCGGATGGCGTGCATGGCCATCCTGGTGGTCTGCAACGACGAGGCGCAGTAGCGGGTCAGCGTGGCACCGGGCACAGTGTCCAGACCGAGGAGTGTGGACACCACCCGGGCCATGTTGAAGCCCTGCTCGCCGCCGGGCAGGCCGCAACCGAGGTAGAGGTCGTCGATGGTGGCCGGGTCGAGCTGCGGGACCTTGTCCAGCGCGGCCCGGACGATGGTCGCGGCGAGATCATCGGGGCGGACCTCGCGCAGGGAGCCCTTGTGCGCACGGCCGATGGGGGAACGGGCGGTGGCGACGATGACAGCGTCGCGGGACGACTCAATCGGCATGGGCCAACGTTAACCCGCCGGTAACTTGGCGCGGAAGGAGCCGGCGCGGCGGGAAATGTCACCCCGGCCAGGGACGATCTAGCGCCGGGTGGTGGCCGCCGCCGCGGCGACGACGGCCGGCAGCAGCGCGTGCGCCCAGACCCGGTAACCGTCGGCGGACGGGTGGAAGCCGTCCGCGCAGAGCGTCCCCGCGTCGGCGCGGAACACCGGACCGGTCTCGACGGCCAGGTCGACGACCGAACCGCCCGCCTCCAGCACGGCGGTGGTCTGGGCGCGGGCCATCCGCCGGCCGGTCCAGCCGATCACCTGCCGCAGCGGGGGCGCGATGGCCCGCACCGCGCCGAGGTCGGGACAGGTGCCCACCACCACCTCGACGCGCGCCTCGCGCAGCCGGTGCACCGCGGCGGCGAGATAGGCCGCCGCGTCGGCGGGCCGGCGCAGCCCGGTGGCGTCGTTGGCGCCGATCAGGATCAGCGCCACGTCCGGCCGCTCGCCGAGCAGGGCCCGGGCCACCTGGGTGGCCAGGTCGGTCGAGCGGGACCCGGAGACGCCGACGCTGGACAGATGCACCCGACGGCCGGTCGGGCCCTCGGCGAGCAGGTGGGCCAACTGCCCACCGATGGTGTCCTCCAGGCGGTCGACCCCCACGCCCAGCGCGGACGAGTCGCCCAGCAGCACCAGCCGCAGCGGCGCGGCGCCCGTCCGGCCGATCGTGGCGCGCAGCGCCAGGCCCAGCTCCGGTTGCGCGTAACGCCGGTGTCGGGCGACGAACGCCTCACCGGCGAGCACTGCGGCGCTCCCGACGGTGCCGGCGAGCAGCGAGAACGCCGCCGCCCGCCCCAGTCGGCCGGTGCGGCCGGAGGTCACGCCCCGCGCGCTGCGCTCGTTCATGCCAAACCCTCCACTGTCGAGGTGCCCGACGCCGACCCGTGCTGCGGCACAGCGCCGACACCGAAGAACGCCCGGCGACGCAACTGCGCCCACCGACCGGCCGGCCCCCGGTCGCGCCCCCGGACCTGGGCGCCACTGACCTCCGTGCCGGCGTGCCGAGCGGCCTCCTGCGCGGCCTCCGGCAGCGACCGTACGCCTTCTCCCCGCGTCGGTGTGACCCGCCGTTCCTGCGTCGCGCCGAGGGCGGAGAGCATCGTCGGCAGGAGCGCTGCGGCGGCCATCGCGTATCCCTCGGCGGAGGGATGGAACCGGTCCCAGGCGAACATCCGGGTCGGCTCCGCCGTGAACCGGGGGCCGAGCAGGTCACCGAGGGAAACCGTCCAGCCGCCCGCCTCGACCACCGCCACCGTCTGGGCCGCGGCGAGCTGACGGCTCCAGCGGTGCGCCAGCCAGCGCAGCGGTGGCTGGATCGGGCGGATCGCGCCCAGGTCGGGGCAGGTGCCGACGACGACCTCGCAGCCCGCCTCGCGCAGGGTGCGCACCGCCTCGACCAGATAGCGGACGGCCAGCCCGCGCGGGGTGCGGTTGGTGATGTCGTTGCCACCGATGAGGATGACCGCGAGGTCGGGCCGGCACTCCAGCGCCGCCTCCACCTGGTGCCGGAGCGCGGCCGAGATGGCGCCGACCACGGCGAAGCGGTGCAACCGCACCGGGCGGTGCAGTCGGCGGGACAGGCCCGTGGCGAGCAGCGCCCCGGGCGTCTCGCGGCCGCGGTGCACCCCGTAGCCGGCGGCCGACGAGTCACCGAGCACGACCATGGTCAGCGCCGGACCGGGGAACTTCGCGCCGTACGTCCCGTCGCAGCGCGGCGGTGGCGCCTCGGCCATCGGGATGGTGCGCCGGGCCTGGCGGGCCTGGCCGAGCAGCACCCCGCCGGTCGCCATTCCGGCCGCCGCGGTGGCGACCGTCCCGATCGCGGCCAGCCGCGCGAGCCGCCGGGCCTGCCGCCAGCGCTCACCACCGGGTACGACCGAACGTGCCACCCCCATACCGCGAGATTATCGCGCGGGCCTGACATGCCGCTGTCGTCGTGACGGCACCCGGGTGCCTGGAAACCGACGCGGCGGGGTACTTCTGCGGGGAAGGCCGGCCGGCTTGCGTCGACCCGCCACGATGATCCGGCGGAGAGGAGCGCGACGATGGGTAAGACACTGAAGCGCAGCGCGGCGTTCACGGCCCTGGCGCGGGCGCTGGCGGCCGGGGCGCGTAACGGGCCGTCGATGGGCACCCGCCTGGCCGCGCTGCCCCGAATGATCAGGGCCACCGCCAAGGGGGAGTACGACGGCGGCCTCCGGCTGGCGCTGATGACGGCGGCGACGGCGTACATCGTCTCGCCGATCGATCTGCTCCCGGAGATCCCACTGGCGATCTTCGGACTGGCGGACGACGCGGTGATGGTCACCTGGTTGGCCGGCAGCGTGCTCGCCGAGACCGATCGCTTCCTCGAATGGGAATCCCGTCGCCGCTCGGTCATCCCGGGCGGGCTGGTGCCCTGACGGCACGTACGCTGGGCGGCGAGGATACGTCTGCCCGGCCGCCACCGCCGGCGCCGCAACGAAGGGCACACAGTG
Organism: Micromonospora sp. WMMD1120; assembly: GCF_029626235.1. Classification (NCBI taxonomy): domain Bacteria; kingdom Bacillati; phylum Actinomycetota; class Actinomycetes; order Micromonosporales; family Micromonosporaceae; genus Micromonospora; species Micromonospora sp. WMMD1120. The sequence goes on from NZ_JARUBO010000005.1 coordinate 3,041,113, forward strand.
CAGTACTACGACAACGTCGTCGACATGATTGGCAACACCCCACTGGTGCGTCTGCGTAACGTCACCGAGGGCATCCAGGCGACAGTGCTCGCCAAGGTCGAGTACGTCAACCCGGGCGGCTCGGTGAAGGACCGGATCGCGCTGCGGATGGTGGAGGACGCCGAGGCCGCCGGTTTGCTCAAGCCCGGCGGCACGATCGTCGAGCCGACCAGCGGCAACACCGGCGTCGGGCTGGCCCTGGTGGCCCAGCTCAAGGGCTACCGGTGCGTCTTCGTCTGCCCGGACAAGGTCAGCCAGGACAAGCAGGACGTGCTCCGGGCGTACGGCGCCGAGGTGGTGGTCTGCCCGACCGCCGTCGCGCCGGAGGACCCGCGCTCCTACTACAACGTCTCGGACCGGCTGACCCGGGAGATCCCCGGCGCGTGGAAGCCCAACCAGTACAGCAACCCGGCGAACCCGCGCTCGCACTACGAGACCACCGGCCCGGAGCTGTGGAAGCAGACCGACGGCGGGCTCACGCACTTCGTGGCCGGCGTCGGCACCGGCGGCACCATCTCCGGCATCGGGCGGTACCTGAAGGAGGCGTCCGAGGGGCGGGTCCGGATCATCGGAGCGGACCCGGAGGGCTCGGTCTACTCCGGCGGCACCGGCCGGCCCTACCTGGTGGAGGGCGTCGGCGAGGACTTCTGGCCGGAGACGTACGACAGGGGTGTCGCCGACGAGATCGTCGAGGTCTCCGACAAGGCGTCGTTCGAGATGACGCGTCGGCTGGCCCGCGAGGAGGGGCTGCTGGTCGGCGGCTCCTGCGGCATGGCGGTGGTCGCCGCGCTGGAGGTCGCCCGCCGGGCCGCCCCGGACGACGTGGTCGTGGTGCTGCTGCCGGACGGTGGTCGGGGCTACCTCTCGAAGATCTTCAACGACTCGTGGATGGCCCGGTACGGCTTCCTGGACAACTCCGGCGCCGAGCCGACGGTGGCCGACGCGCTGGCCAGCAAGCCGGGCGGGCTGCCCGAGCTGGTGCACGTGCACCCGACCGAGACGGTCCGCGACGCGATCGACTACATGCGCGAGTACGGGGTCTCGCAGCTGCCGGTGCTCAAGGCCGAGCCGCCGGTGGTGACCGGTGAGGTCGCCGGCTCGATCGCCGAGCGGGACCTGCTGGACGCCCTGTTCACCGGTCAGGCCCACCTGCACGACACCATCGAGCGGCACATGGGCGACCCGCTGCCGATGATCGGCGGCGGTCAGCCGGTCAGCGAGGCGGTCACCATGTTGGAGAAGTCCGACGCCGCGCTGGTCCTCGTCGACGGCAAGCCCAGAGGCGTCCTCACCCGCCAGGACCTCCTCTCCCACCTGGGCGCCCACTAACCCCCCTCGCGCCCCTCGCCCCCTCGCCCCCTCGCCCTCTCCTTCCCCGCGCCGATCTTGCGGTTGCTGTTGACGATACGCGGCTTTTGTGACCAAAAGTCCCGACAGGAACTGCAAGATCGGCGGGGAAGGGGGCGCGCGGGGACGGGACGGGGTGGGTGGGGGTTAGAGAGGGCGGGTGTAGCGGATCTGGGGGGTTAGGGCGGTGCCGATGTGCTCCTCGCGTTCGATGCCCGTCGACGTCCAGCCGCCGCGCTCGTAGAAGGCGCGGGCGTGGGCGTTGTCGCGGAGGACCCAGAGCACCGCGCGACGCCACGCCCGTGCCCGCATGGCGTCCAGGACGTCCACCATCAGCGCCCGGCCCACGCCCCGGCCCTGCTCGGCCGGCTCCAGGTGGATCGCGTTGAGCAGCCCGGTGTCCGGGTCACCCTCGTCGTCCGGGCCCAGGTAGCTGAACCCGGCCAGCCTCCCGGCGCGTTCCGCCACCGTCATCCGGTGGGTGTCCCGCTCCCAGGCCCACCGTTCGACCCAGTACCGCCCCATCGCCTCCGGCGTCGGGTCCGCCAGCGACTGCGCCGGCAGGAACGAGGAGTACGCGGCGACCCGGGAGCGCTGGTGCAGTGCGCCGACCGCCATCAGGTCGGCACCGGTCGCGGGGCGGAGCGTGATGGTCACCCGGCCGAGGCTACCCGGCGCGGTGGGAGCTGGACCGTCGTCAGGTCCTCGGCGATGATCAGCTCCCCGTCGAAGTGCGCACGTGCCTCGTCGTGGAAGCGGCGCGGGTCGGGATAGCGCTGCGAGAAGTGGGTGAGCACGAGTCGGCGTACCCCGGACTCGGTCGCCACCCGCGCGGCCTGCGCCGCGGTCAGGTGGCCGACCTCGGCGGCCAGCGCGGCCTCCGACTCCAGGAACGTCGACTCGATGACCAGCAGGTCGGCGTGCTCGGCGAGGGCGTACACGCCGTCGCAGAGGCCGGTGTCCATCACGAAGGCGAACCGCTGCCCCGGCCGGGGGACGCTCACCTCGGCCCTGGTGACGCGGCGTCCGTCGAGGTCCAGGTGCCCGACGCGGACCAGCTCGCCGACGGCCGGGCCGGTGATGCCGTACGCGGCCAGCCGCTCCGGCAGCATGCGGTGGCCGTCCGGCTCGACCAGCCGGTAGCCGTACGTCTCGATGGGGTGCCGGAGCCGGCGCGCCTCCAGCGTGCCGCACCTCAACCCGATGCGCTGGCCGTCGGTCTCGATCGGCTCGACCCGCAGCTCGGCGGTCTCGTAGAACGATGTGGCGTAGCGGAGCCGGGCGAAGTATTCGGCGCCACCGGCGGGGAAGTGCACGGCGACCGGGTGCGCCACCCGGTCCAGGGAGAGCCGCTGGATGGTGCCGGGCAGGCCGAGGCAGTGGTCGCCGTGGAAGTGGGTGACGCAGATCCGGGTCAGGTCGGTGGCGGTGACAGTGGTGTGCAGGAGTTGGCGTTGGCTGCCCTCGCCCGGGTCGAAGAGGATCACCTCGTCGTCCCAGCGCAGCACGTACCCGTTGTGGTTGCGCTGGCGGGTCGGGGCCTGGCTGGCCGTGCCCAGCACCACCAGCTCGCGCATCGACATCGGCGCGCCCTCTTCCGCGGATAAGGCGACCCCCGGGGCGCTCCGCGCTCGCGCGCGGGCCGGCTGGACTTGGCCGGCACCCCGGGGGTCGGGTGGCTGTCTGGTATTCGCCGCACCGCTGCCACACGGTCTCGACGATGGTGCTGGTGCCCGCCTGTCGGCGGACCGATCACTGTCGAGGACAGCGGCTAGCGGACAGCCACCTCACGAGTCCGATTGCTATACAAGTCTGGACCACCTCCTTTCACGTGTACGGTCACGCTATCCACTTCCCGCCGCCCTCGGCAACGGATTTCGATCACAGGGTCGGATGGGAATGCGTGGTCACCGGAGCGGGTCGGGGTATCCCAGGTCCCGCATCTTCGCGGCGGTGAAGACGACAATGATGTCGTCGCCGGGGATGAGGGCGTCCGCCTCCGGGAAGCGTGGGGTGCCGGCGACGAACCACACCGGCCCCGCCGCGAAGTCCAGCCGGAGGGCGGTGGGCAGGTCGACGTCGCGGGGCGGGGCGGCCACCTCGCCGTTCCACCTCGTGGTCGGCCCCAGCTACGGGTGGAAGACCGCGGACCAGGTCACGGTCACCGGACCGGACGGGGTGGTGAGCTGGACCCCGAGTTGCGCGTGGTGCCAGTCGCCGTGGTCCCAGTCGACGTCCGGACCGCTGCTGCGCAGGTCCCAGTAGTCGACGGCGAGGACCCGACGCCCGCGCAGGGCATCGACCCGGCGCGCGAAGGCGGCGCGGGCGTCGGCGCGCTGGTTGCTCACGGTCGTCATGATCGCCGCCGACGCTCCGCACGGCAACGGGTGGAGACAGAGCGGCCCCCGTGGCGCGGTGGTCACCACGCCACGAGGGGCCACCGATCGTGGTCGGACTCAGCCGCCGACGCGGGCCACGCCGACCGGGCAGCTCAGCCCGTTCGGGCCGTGGTTGCAGTAACCGTTCGGGTTCTTCGTCGGCGCCAGGTACTGCTGGTGGTAGTCCTCGGCGAAGTAGTAGTCGCCGAGCGGCGCGATCTCGGTGGTGATCTCGCCCTTGCCGGCGCGGGTCACGATCGGCTGGAACGCGTCCCGGGACGCCTCCGCGATGGCGCGCTGCTCGTCGGTGGTCGTGTAGATCGCCGAGCGGTACTGGGTGCCCACGTCGTTGCCCTGGCGCATGCCCTGGGTCGGGTCGTGGTTCTCCCAGAAGACCTTGAGCAGATCCTCATAGTTGATCTTGCTCGGGTCGTACACCACCTGGACGACCTCGGCGTGCCCGGTCCGGCCGGAGCACGTCTCCTCGTACGTCGGGTTCCTGGTGATGCCACCCGCGTAGCCGGCGGAGGTGGTGTAGACGCCGGGCAGCGTCCAGAACAACCGCTCGGCGCCCCAGAAGCAGCCCATGCCGAAGACCGCTACCTGCAGGCCCTCCGGAAACGGGCCCTGCAACGGGGTGCCCAGCACCTCGTGGCGGTCGGCGACCGGCATGGCGATCGGACGGCCCGGCAGAGCCTGGTCGGGCGAAACCATCTCGGCGTTCAAACGGCGCAGAAACACGGTGGGGATCTCCTCTCGGTACCTCTCCCAGCGTGTAACACCGGTGGGTCTTCCATCCTTACCCGCGTACGGGTGACTCAGGCCCCACCGGGGAGGGCGGCGGCGATCCGCTCGGCGTACGTCTGCGCCTCGGCGTCGTCGTCGTAGCGGGTACGCGGCCAGAAGAAACCCCGCAACCCGTCGCCCTTGGTCCGCGGCACCACGTGGGTGTGCAGGTGCGGCACCGATTGGGACACCTTGTTGTTCATCGCCACGAACGTCCCACCGGCGCCGAGACCGGTCTCCACGGCCACGGCCAGCCGCCGCACCAGCGCGAAGTAGCCGGGCAGCAGGTCGGCCGGCAGCTCCGCCAGGGTCACCAGGTGGACCCTCGGCACCACCAGCACGTGCCCCCGGAACACCGGTCGGGTGTCCAGGAACGCCACACCGTCGGCCGTGTCGGCCACCCGGAACGCCGGCACCGCACCCGCCACGATCCCGCAGAACACGCAACCGCTCATCCGTCCAGGCTATGCCGGCACCGCGCCGCCGGTGCGCCGCCGGTGCGCGTGGGGCGGTGCGTATCCAGGTATTCAAATGAGTTGGTGTCGAGGGCTGTGTCGTGGTGACAATGTCGCCCGGCCAGTCGGTCGCGGTGACCGCCGCCTGGCCGGTGCCGACGATCCGACTCCTCGGTGCGACCTGACGACCCTGGGCACCGGCGTGCGTGTCGCTGCCCCGAAAGGACCGACCTTGCACATCAGAAGAGGCATCAGCCTGGCGCTGGCGGCGTTGACCGCCGGTCTGCTGACCGGCGCGGTACCCGGCCCGGCTCTGGCCGCCGCGCCGACCGCCACCGCGCTGCCGTTGAAGACGGTGGCCGACGTGGTGTCGGCGGGCGACCGGGTCTTCGTCAGCGGTGGCCGCTCGTCGACCGACGTCGTGGTGACCAGCGCGACCGGCGCTGTCGTCGGCACCCTGGCGGGCCTGCCCGGCCCGACCGACCTGCTGCTCAGCGCCGACCGGCAGACGCTCTACGTGGCGCTGCCCAGCGCCAACGCCATCGCCGTCTTCGACACCGGCTCGCTCGTCGAGTCGGCGCGCTACGACACCGGCGTGGGCGAGTGCCCGTCGTCGCTGGCGTTGACCGGCCGCTACCTGTGGTTCGGTTACGGCTGTGACCAGTGGGGCGGCAACATCGGCCAGATCGACCTGGGCCGTCAGCCGGCCCGGCTCACCACCGGCGTCGCCGGGCACGATTACCACGACTACCCGCTGCTCACCGCCGCCGGTCAGAACCGGTCGGTGCTGCTCGCCGGGCAGCCGGGGTTGAGCCCGGCGTCGGTGTACGCGTACGGCGTCGGCACCGGCGGAGCCCTGACCCTGCTGCGGACGAACTCCTGGTCGGTGGTCGGCAGCAACCTGCGCGACGTCGCGCTCGACCCGACCGGCACCACGGTGTTCACCGCCGCCGGCGCGCCCTACGAGGTGCAGGCGTTCCCGTTCGCGGACATCAGCACCCCGTCCGCCACCTATCCCACCGGCGCGTACCCGAACGCGGTCGAGGTCTCCCGCGACGGCACCCGGATCGCCGCCGGGGCGGACGCCACCTACGACCCGGACGTGTTCGTCTTCACCCCGGACGGCACCGAGTTGGCGCGCTTCGAACTCGGCGACGAGCTGAGCCCCGGCGCGCTGGCCTGGTCGCCCAACGGCGCCCGGCTCTACGCGGTCGCCTACGACTGGACCGGGGTCAACCAGGCGACCCTGCACGTCCTGCCCGCACCGGCCGGCTGACCGGAGCGCCGGCCAGGGGTCGGCGTACGGGGGTCGGGCCGGTGGGCCCGACCCCCACCCGGGAGCGCGGGTTGCGTTCCAGCCCCCGGGACGGGGCACTAGCCTCACCAGCATGAGTCACGGCTTCGAGACGCTCGCCATCCACGCCGGCCAGGATCCTGAGGCCCGGACCGGCGCGGTGATCCCACCGATCTACCAGACCAGCACGTACGCGCAGGACGCCGTCGGCGCGCCCCGCCTCGGCTACGAGTACAGCCGCTCGGGCAACCCGACCCGCGACGCGCTCCAGGAGTGCCTGGCGGCCCTTGAGGGCGGGTCGGTCGGGCTCGCCTTCGCCAGCGGCCTGGCCGCCGAGGACACCCTGCTGCGGGCCGTGTGCCAGCCCGGCGACCACGTGGTGATCCCGGACGACGCGTACGGCGGCACGTACCGGCTCTTCGCCCGGGTCGCCCAGCGTTGGGGTCTGGAGTTCACCCCGGCGAAGGTCTCCGACCCGGCCGCGATCCGGGCCGCCGTGCAGCCCGGCCGCACGAAGATCGTCTGGGTGGAGACGCCGACCAACCCCCTGCTCGGCATCGCCGACATCGCCGCCCTGGCCGCCGTGGCACACGACGCGGGCGCCCTGCTGGTGGTGGACAACACCTTCGCCTCGCCGTACCTTCAGCAGCCGATCGCGCACGGCGCGGACGTGGTGGTGCACTCCACCACCAAGTACATCGGCGGGCACTCGGACGTGGTCGGTGGCGCGCTGGTCGTGGCCGACGCGACGCTCGGCGAGGAGCTGCGCTACCACCAGAACGCGATGGGCGCGATCAACGGCCCGTTCGACGCCTGGCTCACCCTGCGCGGCATCAAGACCCTCGGGGTACGCATGGACCGGCACTGCGACAACGCCGAGCGGCTCGCCGCGTACCTCGACGGGCACGCCAAGGTCTCCCAGGTGATCTATCCCGGGCTGCCCTCGCACCCCGGTCACGAGGTGGCCGCGAAGCAGATGCGCCGGTTCGGCGGCATGATCTCGTTCCGGGCCGCCGGCGGTGAGGACCACGCTGTGGAGATCTGCAACCGCGCCAAGCTGTTCGTGCTCGCCGAGTCGTTGGGCGGGGTGGAATCCCTGATCGAGCACCCGGGTCGGATGACACACGCAAGTGCTGCCGGCTCGCCGCTTGAAGTTCCCGGCGATCTCGTGCGACTGTCTGTCGGCATCGAGACGGTCGACGACCTACTGGCCGATCTGGAGCAGGCGTTGGGCTGACCGCTGGGGAGGATGGCCGTGCGGGACATCATGGCGACCTGGGTCGGGGCGACCGCCAAGCAGATCGCCCGGGGCGTACGCCGGGGCGACGTCTCGGCAACCCAGGTCGTCGCCGACCACCTCGAGTACATCGCCCGGACCGACCGGGATTTGGCCGCGTTCCGCGCGGTTCGCGGCGGCGAGGCGATCACCGAGGCGGAGAAGGTCGACGAGCAGGAGGACCTGGCCAACCTGCCGCTGGCCGGGGTTCCGGTGGCGGTCAAGGAGAACACGGCTGTCGCCGGCCTGCCCACCTGGAACGGGTCGGCTGCCGCCCGCACCGGCGTCGCGGAGGCCGACCACGAGGTGGTGCGCCGACTGCGCGGCGCCGGCGCGGTCATCCTCGGCGTGACACGGATGCCCGAGCTGGGGCTGTGGGCGCTCACCGACGACGACAGCGCGGTGACCCGCAACCCGTGGGACAGCACGCGTACCCCCGGTGGGTCCTCCGGTGGCTCGGCCGCCGCGGTCGCCGCCGGGTTGGTGCCGATCGCGCACGCCAACGACGGTCTCGGCTCGATCCGCATCCCCGCCGCCTGTTGCGGGCTGGTGGGTCTCAAGCCCGGCCGGGGGGTGATCCCGTGCCAACTCGGTGCCGACGACTGGTTCGGTCTCACCGAGCACGGCATGTTGACCACCACCGTCGCCGACGCCGCTGTCGGCTTCTCGGTGCTCGCCGGCCGGCGTCCGGAGAAGCTGGTGCCGCCGCAGCGGCTGCGGGTGGGCGTCTCGCTGCGGTCCCCGGTCCGTGGTGTCGCGCCGGACGCGCCCAACCGGGACGCCGTCGCCGCCGCCGGTCGGCTCCTCGCCGCCGCCGGCCACGACACGGTGCCGGCCGACCCGGTCTACCCCACCGCGCTCGGCCTCCAGGGCATCGCCACCTGGCTCGCCGCCGCCGCCACCGACGTCCGCGCCTCCGGGCTGGACCGGCGGCGGCTGCAACGGCGTACCCGGCGGCACGTGGCGCTGGGTGAGTGGGCGCAGCGCCGCGGCTACGTGCGGGAGGCGGACCGGGCCGGCTGGCGGCAGCGGTCGATCGACTTCTTCACCGATCACTCCGTCGACCTGCTGCTCACTCCGGCCCTGGCCACCGCGCCACCGGAGGCGGCCCGCTGGTCGGAACGGTCCTGGCGGTCGAACATGAGCGCCAACATCCGGTACGCCCCGTACGCCGCCCCGTGGAACATCGCCGGCCTGCCGGCTGTCGTGGTGCCTGTCGGGCGTCGCCCGGACGGCCTGCCGGTGGCCGTGCAGCTGGTCGGGCCGCCCGGCTCGGAGCTGCTGCTGCTCGGCGTGGCCGGGCAGTTCGAGATGGCCGCCCCGTGGACGCGCCACGCCCCCGGCTACCCCCTGGTGGACGCCGGCTCGCCGACCGGCGCCTGACGCCGGACGCGCCGGCCCCGGTGTCGCCGCAGGGTGCGCCGGGGGCGGGTGGCACGATCGGGGCATGACGGAACTGGTCGGTCTCGACGACGTGCGGGCGGCACGGGAGTTGCTCGCTGGCGTCGTCCGTACCACCCCGCTGGAGCCCTCCCGCCCGCTCACCGCCGCGCTGGGCGGGCCGACGTGGCTCAAGTGCGAGAACGTGCAACGGGCCGGCTCGTACAAGGTGCGGGGCGCGTACGTGCGGATCTCCCGGCTGTCGGCGGCGGAGCGGCAGCGCGGCGTGGTCGCGGCGAGCGCCGGCAACCACGCGCAGGGCGTCGCCCTCGCTGCGGGCCTGGTCGGCACGCACGCCACCGTCTTCATGCCGGTCAACGCGCCGCTGCCGAAGGTGGCCGCCACCAAGGGGTACGGCGCGCAGGTCGAGCTGGCCGGCAACACCGTCGACGAGTCACTGGTCGCCGCGCACACCTACGCCGAGCGCACCGGTGCGGTGCTGATCCACCCGTTCGACCACCCGGACGTGATCGCCGGGCAGGGCACCGTGGCGCTGGAGATCCTCGAACAGTGCCCGGACGTCAGGACGATCGTCACCGGGGTGGGGGGCGGCGGTCTGATCTCCGGCATGGCGGTCGCCGCCAAGGCGCTGCGTCCGGACGTACGGGTCATCGGCGTCCAGGCGGCCGGCGCGGCGGCGTTCCCGCCCTCGTTGGTCGCCGGGGAGCCGGTGCGGCTGCCCGCCTTCGCCACCATCGCCGACGGCATCGCGGTCGGTCGACCGGGGGAGATCACCTTCAACCACGTGCGGAAGCTGGTCGACGAGATCGTCACGGTCTCCGAGGAGGACATCTCCCGGGCCCTGCTGATGCTGCTCGAACGCGGCAAACAGGTGGTCGAGCCGGCCGGCGCGGTGGGCGTCGCCGCGCTGCTGGCCGGGGTGGTCGAGGTGCGGACGCCGGTCGTCGCCGTGCTCTCCGGCGGCAACATCGACCCCCTGCTGATGCTGCGGGTGATCGAGCACGGGTTGGCCGCCGCCGGCCGCTACCTGCGGGTGACAGTCCGCTGTTCGGACCGGCCGGGGCAGCTCGCGTCCCTGCTCAGCCAGATCGCCGAGCACCGCGCGAACGTCGTGGACGTGGAGCACCAGCGGGCCAACCCGCACCTCGGCCTCGGCGAGGTGGAGGTGGCGCTGTCGGTGGAGACCCGGGGTGTGGAGCACTCGGACACGCTGATCAGCGCGCTGCGGGCCAGCGGCTACCAGGTGGTCTTCGCGGCCGAGGCGTGACACCTTCCGGTGTCACGCCTCGGCGACGATGCGGTGTGTGGCGACCGGCGACGGTCAGCCGGAGAACGGCTCGAAGCTGACCACGGTCACCTTGATGTCGGCGCCGCTCGGCGCCGTGTAGGTGCAGGTCTGCCCGGCGCGGCCGCCCAGGATCGCCTTGCCCAGCGCCGACTCGGGGCTGTAGACGGTCAGGTCGGTCGTGGCCGCGATCTCCCGGGAGCCGAGCAGGAACGTCTCGGTGTCGTCCGTGTCGTCGTCGAAGTAGATCGTCACGACCATGCCGGGCGACACCGCGTCCGCCGTCGGCGCCTGGCCGACCTTCGCGGTGCGCAGCAGCTCCTGCAGGTAACGGATGCGACCCTCGGCCTTGCCCTGCTCTTCCCGGGCGGCGTGGTAGCCGCCGTTCTCCCGCAGGTCGCCCTCCTCGCGCCGAGCGTTGATCTCGGCCGCGATCGCCGGCCGGTTGGCGATGTGCTCGTCGAGCTCGGCCTGGAGGCGGTCGTACGCGTCCTGCGACAGCCAGGTGGCGGGCGCCTCGTTGCCAGTGGACACAGGCGTTCTCCTCAGTCGTGCGTGGCCGGCGAACAGGTGAACTACCAAGTTACCAGTGCGGTACGACACAGCGTGTCGGCGATCACCACCGGTGCCCGTATCCGACACCGATGGTAGACGTCCGCCGGGATCCGTCGCCGGCCTTGTTCGCCCAGCTCAGGAGGGCGCCTGGCAGCGCAGGACCTCACCGATGAACGGCCGCGCGGTGGTGGTCAGACGGTGCCGGGCGGTGACGTGCCGGTCGCCGGGATCAGCCGTCACGGTGACCTGCTCCCGCCCCACCTCGGCGCCCGCGCGGTCCCGGGCCCGCAGCACGCAGACCGCCGATCCGCCCGCCGGCACCGTCACCCGGAAGTCGACAAGCACCTGCTTGTCGGTGATGTCGGTGTACGTGATCACCTGGGCGTCGTACACCGGGTCGCCGTACTGCCGGTAGAGCCGGACCGAGATCACGGTGAGCGTCGCCACGAGGGCCAGCAGCGCCAGGGCGGCCACCATGGTCCGGCGGCGAGCACCACCGGGCGCCCGGCGACGGCCGTAGCGGCCGGGCGGGAATACCGGCGCGCTCGGCGGAATTGTGGTGTGCGTCTCGGTCACCGGCGGGTATCTCCTGGCGTTGTTGTCGGCCTCATCGGCAAGAATGACAGAATCCCATCCTCCCACCCGGGCCAGCAGCAGGAATGGCAGGTCATGCCTGTGCTGGTGGCCGGCGACCGAGTGTGGTGAGCAACGATCCCGGCAGGTCAGCCGGCGAGCCCGGTCGGGTAACCGTCCGGCACAGACGAGGAGCGCCCACGTTGGCAGATCAACTGCGTCTCATGGCCGTCCACGCGCATCCGGACGACGAGTCGAGCAAGGGTGCGGCGACGACGGCGAAATATGTCGCACAGGGGGTCGATGTCCTGGTCGTGACGTGCACGGGTGGCGAGCGCGGGAGCGTGCTCAACCCGAAGCTCGACCGGCCGGACGTGTGGGCCAACATCGCCGACATCCGTCGGGCCGAGATGGACGCCGCCCGCGCGATCCTCGGCATCGACCAGGCGTGGCTCGGTTTCGTCGACTCGGGCCTGCCCGAGGGCGACCCGCTGCCGCCCCTGCCCGAGGGTTGCTTCGCCCTCCAGGACGTCGAGGTGGCCGCCGGCCCGCTGGTGCGCCTGATGCGTGAGTTCCGTCCGCACGTGGTCACCACGTACGACGAGGACGGCGGCTACCCCCACCCGGACCACATCATGTGCCACAAGGTCAGCGTGGCCGCGTTCGAGGCCGCCGGCGACCCGCAGCGCTACCCGGAGTTGGGCGCTCCCTGGCAGCCGTTGAAGCTCTACTACGACATCGGCTTCTCCAAGGGCAAGATCATGGCCCTGCACGAGGGCATGCTGGCCGCCGGCCTCGCGTCGCCGTACGAGGAGTGGCTCGAGCGGTGGGAGGACCGGCCGGACAAGGGTCCCCGGATCACCACCCGGGTGGAGTGCGCCGAATACTTCCCGGTCCGCGACGACGCGCTGCGTGCCCACGCCACCCAGGTCGACCCGGACGGCTTCTGGTTCCAGGTGCCGATGGAGCTGCAGCAGCGTGCCTGGCCCACCGAGGATTACCAGCTGGCCCGTTCGATGGTCGACAGTCCGCTGCCCGAGTCCGACCTCTTCGCGGGGGTGCGGGAGACGGCCCACGCGCGCTGATTCCGCGCGGAGCTACCCTGGTTACCAACCGCACAACGGAGGACGCCATGCTGACCGCTGCCCAGGTGCTCGCGGAGAACAACTTCGGGGACACCCGCACGGGTGGCCTGGCCGGGCCGATGGGCCTCTTCCTCATCCTGCTGTTGGCCACCGCGACCATCCTGTTGATCCGCAACATGAACTCTCGGCTGCGCCGCCTGCCCGACCGTTTCTCCCAGCAGGCGGGGCCGGTCGACCCGACCACTGCCGACGCGGCAGTCGTCGATCCGACAGACGGGACGGGAGGGCGTGATTCATCCGCGCACGCTCCCAACGGGCACCAGCAGCGCCGGAACGGGTAGTCCCGGCGTGAATCACGCCGAACCGGTTGGTCGCCCCCTGTTGCGGCTACCCGGTTTGGCTTAGCCTTCCGCCGGGGGCACCAACAGCTCCCGAGCCGCGTGCGGAAGGGGGCGCCGATGACCAGCACAGCACCGGCGGCCCGTCGCAGGGTCGGGCGGTCGGTTGACGGAGGAGGTCGATGACCTCCGGTCCGGCCGGCGGCCCGTCCGATCGCCTCGGTGTCCGCGGCACACCCGGTCCGCTGCTCGTGCTCACCGTGGCCGTCACGCTGACCGCCGTGATCGCCGCCGTGGTCGGCCTGACCCTTCCGGTCCGGCTGCCGGCCGGCGATCCCCTCGGTGGTCCGGCCCGCTTCGGTATCGCGGTGGCAGTCGTCGCCCTCGCCCAGCTCGCCCGGCTGCGGTTCCGCTCGGCCGCGGGCATGGTCAGCATCACCTGGGGCGAGGCAGCGCTGATCGTCTGCCTCTACCTGACCCCGGCCGGCTGGCTGCCGTCAGCCACGCTGCTCGGCACCGGGCTGGCCTGGACCGCGCTCTCCCTGTACAACGACCGTCAACCGGCTCTGGAGATCGTCCGGATCGCCGCCTCGCTGGCCGCCGCGACGGCGCTGGCCGTCTCCGTGACCACAGCGCTCGGACGTCCGTTCCTCGCCCCGCCCACCCCGATGCTGGCCCTCGCCGTGATCGCCGGCTCGGTCACCTATCTCCTGGTGACCGCGTGGCTCGGCGGGGTGACACTGGGCCTGCGGCACGGGCTGCCGATCGGGCCGCCGCTGCTCGCCGCGCTCCGCGGAAAGCTGCTGATGTTCGTCGGCAACGTGGCGGTCGGCCTCGTCGTGGTCGCCCTGCTGGAGCTCGATCCGCGCTGGCTGCTGCTGCTGCCTCCGCTGCTCTGGCTGCTCCAGCAGACCTACCGCTACCGGCTGCGTGCCGATCAGGAGCGCCGTACCTGGCGCGCCTTCGCCGAGGCCACCGCCGCCCTCAACCAGCTCGACGAACGGGGCGTGGCCAGCGCGGCGGTCACCGGGGCGCTGACGCTGTTCAGCGCCGAACTGGTGGACGTCGACGTGGCGCGGGCCGACGGCCGGTGGCACCGCTACCGGGGTGACGCCAGCGGTCAGCTGGTCGACCGCCCGGCCGGTCCACCGGACCAGGCGGAGCCGGACGAGCACGAGCTGAGCCGGCCGCTGTCGGTCGGCGCCGCGCCGGTCGGCCGGTTGCGCGTCCGCTTCCCCCGCTCGGCGCCACCCACCGCCCGGGAACGCGACGCGGTAGCCGCGTTCGGCGACGCGCTCGCCGCCGCGCTGCACGACGCCGCGACCCACCGCGAGCTGCGCATGGTGACCGCCCGATCGTCGTACGAGGCGGTGCACGACCCGCTCACCGGGCTGGCCAACCGGGCGGCGATGCTGAGCAGGGGTGACCAGTCACTGCGCCGGCTCGCCCACGACCATCCGGTGGCGCTGCTGCTGCTCGACATCAACCAGTTCAAGGAGGTCAACGACACCCTCGGTCACGCCGCCGGTGACCAGTTGCTGCGGTTGACCTCGAACCGGCTCAACTCGCTCGTCCGCCCCGGCGACCTGCTCGGACGGCTCGGCGGTGACGAGTTCGCCCTGCTGCTCACGGCGGTGCCGGTGCTCGGCGACCGCGCCGCGCCGATGGCACACGCGCTGCGCCAGGCCCGCGAGATCGCCGAACGGCTGGCCGCGCCGACCGAGGTGGCCGGCGTCCGCATGTCGATCGAGGTCTCGGTCGGGGTGGTGGTGGCCAACGCGGGCGCCGCCGACCTGACCGAACTGCTGCGCCGGGCGGACATCGCCATGTACCAGGCCAAGGAGGGCGGCGGCAACGTCGCCGCGTACGACGGCACCCGGGACGCGGCGAGCACCGACCAACTCGCCCTGCTGGCCGAGCTGCGCGAGGCGTTGAAGGTCGACGACCAACTGGTGCTGGCCCTGCAACCGGCGGTCGACCTGGCGACCGGCGCGCCGACCGGGGTGGAGGCGTTGATCCGCTGGCAGCATCCTCGACGGGGGTGGCTCAACCCGGCCGACTTCATCCGGCCGGTGGAGAACAGCGAGCAGCTCGGCACCTTCACCCGCTACGTGCTGAACAAGGCGCTCGGTGTGGCCGCCGACTGGGCCCGGGAAGGGCTGGACGTCCCGATCTCGGTCAACCTGTCCGCGCGCAGCCTGCTCGACCCCCGGTTGCCGGCGGAGATCGCCGACGCGCTGCGCCGTCACCAGGTGCCGCCACACCGGCTGGTCCTCGAGATCACCGAGACGGTGGTGATGAGCGAGCTGGAGGTCATCGAC
Source organism: Micromonospora sp. WMMD1120 (assembly GCF_029626235.1). Lineage (NCBI taxonomy): Bacteria > Bacillati > Actinomycetota > Actinomycetes > Micromonosporales > Micromonosporaceae > Micromonospora > Micromonospora sp. WMMD1120. The sequence goes on from NZ_JARUBO010000005.1 coordinate 3,056,246, forward strand.
GAGGTGCTGGCCACGCTCCGGTCGATGGGCGTGCAGCTCGCCGTCGACGACTTCGGCACCGGCTTCTCCTCGTTGACGTTCCTCACCCGGATCGCCGTGGACGAGCTGAAGGTCGACCGCTCGTTCGTGATCCGGATGGCCGACTCGCCGGAGGCGGCGGCGATCGTCCGTACCACTGTCGGCCTCGCCCACGAGTTGGGGCTGCGGGTGGTCGCCGAAGGGGTGGAGACCGCCGAACAGCGGTCCGCTCTCGCCGAGTTGGGCTGCACCTCGGCGCAGGGCTACCACTTCTTCAAGCCGATGCCGGCGGACAAGATCGGCGCGGTGCTGGGGACGCTGCGCGACTCGGCCGAGTCGAACGTGTTCCGGCTGCGCGCGGACGGCGCCTCCTGACCGCCCGCTGCTCCATCCCGGACGGGGCAACCAACCGCCCGTCGAACCCCTAAGGTCGATCGAGGTAGATGGATTGTGATGATCCTCTACGTCTCCTCGCCGAAGGGACATCATGCGACTCTCCGTCACACGGCCCGTTCTCGCCGCGGCGCTCGCGCTGGCCGTCACCACGATCGGCACGCTGACAGTCGCCGTGCCCGCAGTGGCCAGGGCGCCCGAGTCCGCCACGCTGGCGGTCGACGGCGATCCGGACGATCCGATCAGCCAGGGCGAAGCCGTGGCTTTCTCTACGGCCTCCGGCGACGGCTTCAACGTGTGGGGCACGGCGAACCACCTCACGGTCCAGGTTTTCGACCCACCGGCCGGGCCCTGGACGATCGAGCTGAGTGCTCCCGTCAACCAGCCCCTGGTCGTGGGCACGTACACCGGGGCCACGGAGAACACCTACGAGAGCCCACTACCCGGCATCGTCCTGAGCGGTAACGACCGGGCCTGTCTGTTCGGGCAGACCGGTTCGTTCACCGTCACCGACATCTCCTGGGGCCCGCACGGTTACCTGGAGCGCTTCGACGCCACCTTCGAGCAACGCTGCAACTACAGCACCGGCACGGCCCGCGGTGAGGTGCACGTCGTCAACCCACCGGCGCCGCCGGTGTTGGCGGTCGGGGTCGAGGTGGCGACGCTGGGCACCGTCGACACCCGGACCGGCGAGGTGACGGTGCGGGGCACTGTCACCTGCACCGCACCGGCCACCGTGTACGTCGAGGGTGGCGTCACCCAGACGTGGCAGGGGCAGCGTGCCGAGGGCATCGTCCGGGCTGAGGTTGCCTGCGCTCCCGGTACGACGGTCGCCTGGACGTCCAGCTCGCCGTCGTTCACTCCGGCCCCGTTCCGGCGGGGCGCCGCGACCGTGTCCGCGAACGCCAGCTCCTACGACACGACGTACGACGTCTTCGTCGGCGACGCCGCCACCGCTGTGGTTCGGTTGCGCTAGGGCCGGCGGTGCCGGCCCGGCTCGTGGCGGCGACCCGGGCCGGCCGCTGCCGACCGGACGGCTGGCAGCCGACCGTCCGGCCGGAGCCCGCGCGCTCCGCGCCGCGGCTGGCTATGGTCGTCGGGTGAACCGACTCGCCGACGCCACAAGTCCCTACCTGCTCCAGCACGCCGACAACCCGGTCGACTGGTGGCAGTGGTCCGATGAGGCGTTCGCCGAGGCGAAGCGTCGGGACGTTCCGGTGCTGATCTCGGTGGGTTACGCGGCGTGCCACTGGTGTCACGTGATGGCCCACGAGTCGTTCGAGAACGAGCAGGTCGGCGCGCTGCTGAACGACAACTTCGTGTCGATCAAGGTGGACCGTGAGGAGCGTCCGGACGTGGACGCCATCTACATGACCGCCACCCAGGCGATGACCGGTCAGGGCGGTTGGCCGATGACCGTCTTCGCCACGCCGGACGGCACCCCGTTCTACTGCGGCACCTACTTCCCGCGTACCAATTTTGTGCAGTTGCTCCAGTCGGTCACCACGGCGTGGCGCGAGCAGCGCGAGGCGGTGCTGCGCCAGGGCGCCAACGTGGTCGAGGCGATCGGCGGGGCCCAGGCCGTCGGCGGCCCGACCGCCCCGCTGGACGCGCCGCTGCTCGACGCCGCGTCCGCCCGGCTCGCCGAGGAGTACGACGGTACGAACGGCGGCTTCGGCGGCGCCCCGAAGTTCCCGCCGCACATGAACATGCTCTTCCTGCTGCGCCACCACCAGCGCACCGGCGACACGGGCAGCCTGGAGATCACCAGGCACACCGCCGAGGCGATGGCCCGGGGCGGCATCTACGACCAGCTCGCCGGCGGTTTCGCGAGGTATTCGGTCGACGAGCACTGGACGGTGCCGCACTTCGAGAAGATGCTCTACGACAACGCGCTGCTGCTGCGCGTCTACACCCAGTTGTGGCGGCTCACCGGCGACCGGCTCGCCCGCCGGGTGGCACGGGACACCGCCCGGTTCCTCGCCGACGAACTGCACCGGCCGGGGCAGGGTTTCGCATCCGCGCTGGACGCCGACACCGAGGGTGTCGAGGGGCTCACCTACGCGTGGACGCCCGCCCAACTCGTCGAGGCGCTGGGCGAGGAGGACGGCCGGTTCGCCGCCGACCTGTTCACGGTGACCGACGCCGGCACCTTCGAACACGGCACGAGCGTGCTCCGGCTCGCCCGGGACGTGGACGACGCCGCCCCCGAGATCCGCGCCCGCTGGCAGCAGGTGGTCGGACGGCTGCTCGCGGCCCGGGACACCCGCCCGCAGCCCGCCCTCGACGACAAGGTGGTGGCCGCCTGGAACGGCCTGGCGATCACCGCCCTCGCCGAGTTCCAGCAGGTCGCCGCCGTGTACGCGTCGCCGCAGGACGAGGACGCCAACCTGATGGACGGCGTGACCATCGTCGCCGACGGGGCGATGCGCCAGGCGGCCGAGCACCTGGCCACAGTGCACCTGGTGGACGGGCGACTGCGCCGGGTCTCCCGGGACGGCACTGTCGGGGAGCCGGCCGGGGTCCTGGAGGACTACGGCTGTGTGGCCGAGGCCTTCTGCGCGCTGCACCAGCTCACCGGCGAGGGGCGCTGGCTCACCTTGGCCGGGCAGTTGCTGGACACCGCTCTGGAGCGCTTCGCCGCTGACGGCGGCGCCTTCTACGACACCGCCGACGACGCGGAGCGGCTGATCGCCCGCCCGGCCGACCCCACCGACAACGCCACCCCCTCCGGTCGGTCGGCACTCGTCGCCGGGCTGGTCGCGTACACGGCGTTGACCGGGGAGACGCGCTACCGGGAGGCAGCCGAGCAGGCCCTCGGCACCGTCGCGCCGATCGTCGGGCGACACCCCCGGTTCACCGGGTACGCGGCGATGAGCGGCGAGGCGCTGCTCTCCGGCCCGTACGAGATCGCCGTGGCGACCGACGACCCGGCCGGGGACCCGTTGGTGGCGGCGGCCCACCGGCACGCCCCGCCCGGAGCGGTGGTCGTCGCCGGACGACCGGACCAGGACGGTGTGCCGCTGCTCGCCGGGCGGCCGCTCGTCGACGGGCGGTCCGCCGCGTACGTCTGCCGGGGTTTCGTCTGCCAGCGGCCGGTCACCTCGGTCGAGGAGTTGGTCGCCGAACTCCGCTGACGCACACGCCCGGTAACCGGCGCTCCACCACCCCAGGAGGCCGGCGGCGGGTCCGGCGGTATGTCTGCCGGCCCTCCGGGCGGACCCGCCGGCGGCCCCGATAGGCTGGCCGCGCTATGGATTCCCGTACCGGTCTGCCAGTTGTCGGCATGGTGGGTGGCGGCCAGTTGGCCCGGATGACCCACCAGGCCGCGATCGCCCTCGGCCAGTCACTGCGTGTGCTCGCGACCGCGCCCGACGACGGAGCGGCGCTCGTCGCCGCCGACGTCCAGTACGGCGACCACACCGACCTGGCCGCGCTGCGTACCTTCGCCAAGGGCTGCGACGTCGTCACCTTCGACCACGAGCACGTGCCCTCCGAGCACATCCGCACGTTGGCGGCGGAAGGGGTGACCCTGTATCCGCCGGCGGACGCGCTGCTGCACGCCCAGGACAAGCAGGTCATGCGGGAACGCCTGACCGAGCTGGGCGCGCCCAACCCGGCGTGGCAGCCGGTCGCGACGCCGGCCGAGCTGGTCGACTTCGGGGAGCGGGTCGGCTGGCCGGTGGTGCTCAAGGCGGCCCGGGGCGGTTACGACGGCCGGGGCGTCTGGACGGTCGACGACGCCGCGCAGGCGGCCGAGTTGGCCACCACGCTGCTCGCCGGCGGCACCCGGCTGATCGTCGAGGAGCGGGTGCCGTTGCGGCGGGAGTTGGCCGTGCAGGTGGCCCGGTCGCCGTTCGGGCAGGTGGCCGCGTACCCCGTGGTCGAGACGGTGCAGCGGGACGGCATCAACGTGGAGGTGCTGGCCCCGGCGCCCGGCCTGGACGAGGAGTTGGCCGTCGCCGCCCAGCAGCTCGCCATCGACCTGGCCACCGCGCTTGGGGTGATCGGCCTGCTGGCCGTCGAGCTGTTCGAGGTACGCGACGACGCCGGCCGGCCGGCGATCGTGGTCAACGAGTTGGCGATGCGCCCACACAACTCCGGGCACTGGACCATCGAGGGCGCCCGGACATCGCAGTTCGAGCAGCACCTACGGGCGGTGCTGGACTACCCGATGGGCGACACGTCGCTGACCGCCCCGGTCGTGGTGTCGGCGAACGTGCTCGGCGGTGAGCCGGGCGGCATCTCCATCGACGAGCGGTTGCACCACCTCTTCGCCGCCGAGCCGGGCGCCAAGGTGCACCTGTACGGCAAGCAGGTGCGCCCCGGCCGCAAGATCGGGCACGTCACGGTGCTCGGTGACGACCTGGACGACCTTCGGGCCCGGGCCGGTCGGGCCGCGCGCTGGCTGCGCGACGGGCGCGAGTGAGCGACACCCCAGGGATGGGCGACGTTTCGGGTACGAGGAAAGGACCGCAGTGAGCACGGTTGGGCTGATCATGGGCAGCGACTCGGACTGGCCGACCATGCGGGCCGCCGCAGAGGTGTTGGACGACTTCGGCGTGCCGTACGAGGTGCGGGTGATCTCGGCGCACCGGACTCCGGTAGCCATGATCGAGTACGGCCGCGACGCCGCCGACCGGGGCCTCAAGGTGATCATCGCCGGGGCGGGTGGCGCCGCCGCGCTGCCGGGCATGGTGGCCTCGGTGACACCGCTGCCGGTGATCGGCGTACCGGTGCCGTTGAAACACCTGGACGGCATGGACTCGCTGCTCTCCATCGTGCAGATGCCGGCCGGCATCCCGGTGGCCACCGTGTCGATCGGCAACGCGCGCAACGCGGGCCTGCTCGCGGTGCGCATCCTTGGCGCTACCGACGAGGCGCTGCGCGCCAAGATGACGACGTACCAGCAGGAGCTCGAAGAGCTGGTGAAGGCCAAGGAGGCGACCCTCCGCGCGACCCTGCCCTAGCCTTTCTCTCCCCATTCCCCAGCCCTCGGGGCCCCTGGTCCGCGTGACCCCTGGTCCGCGCGGCCCCTGGTCCGCGCGGTCCTTGGTTTTCGCGGCCCCTGGTCCGCGCGGTCCTTGGTTTTCGCGGCCCCTGGTCCGCGAGATCCCTGGTCCGCGCGGCCCTTGACCGTCGCGATCTTGCGCTTTGTGTTGTCGTTAAAAGGCTTTTGTGACGATATTCCGCAACAGAAAGTGCAAGATCGCGCGGGCTGGGGGTTGCGCGGGGCTGGGGGTCGCGCGGGCTGGGGGTTGTGCGGGCTGGGGGTTGCGTGGGCTAGGGGCGTGGGGCGTGGGGTGAGGGCTCGGGGGGTTACCTCATGCCGCGGAGGGCGGTTTGTAGGCGCTCCTGGGCTCGGCGGCGGCGTTCGTTGCTCGCGCCGAGCACGAGCAGCAGGATGCCGACCGGGATGAGCGCCAGCCACGGGCCGAGGCTGAACAGGGCGTGGATCGCGGTGATCGCGGTGACCGACGCGCCGACGATCACCGGTGCCTGCTGACGGCTGGACGAGCCGAAGATCAGCACCGCGACCGCGCCGAGCAGCAGCAGCATCTGCCGTATCGTGCTCGACTCGGTGGCCAGCACGATCGCCAGCGTCGGCACGAAGGCGGCGACCAACGCCGGCCCGTACGCCACCCAGCTGCTCAGATCCGGTCGGTGCCGCAGTTCCAGCACCCCGACCAGGAGGGCCAACGCGGCGAACGGCAGCGTGTACGCCTCGGGCAGCGCCACGTCGGCGACGCGCATCAGGATCCACCACGCGGTGATCTCGCAGGCCACCACGGCCCAGAACAGGATCCGGCGCTCCGTCGGCCGGCGGCCGGGCCGGGTGGCCGCCACGCCCAGCACCGCACCCCAGGCGGCCAGCAGCGCGGCGATGTGTCGGGGCGAGTCGAAGGCGAGGGCCAGCGCGATCAGCGCGGCCGCGTAGCCGCTCCACTGGACCGTCGAGGCTTCCCGCTGCGCCTCCGGCTGCCGCAGTCGGGGCAGGACCGCGGCGAGCACCTGGAGGACGGCCCCGACCGCGAGCACCCCGAACGCGGACCAGACCGCGGCCAGCCCGGCGACCAGGCCGACGGTGAGCACGAAGAGCTGCGCCATCAGCGAAGCGAAGAGCCAGCCGAGGATGCGGGCCCGCTGGGTGGTGCCGAACAGCGCGGCCACCAGGCCCACGCCGACCGCCCCGCCGAGGGTGAACACCGTCATCTCCCGGGCGGCGAGGCTGCCGGCGAGCCCGGCGCCCCCGGCGGCCAGCCCGATGACGAACACCAGCACCCGGGCCAGTCGTAGCGAGCGGGCCGGCTCGACCAGCGGTGGTGGCGGGGTCAGCGCGAGGCCGAGCATCGCGATCGTGAAGACGGAAAGCGCCGCGAGGGTGCTCGCCGGCCAGCCGCTGCCCAGCGCGATGGGCGCGATCAGCAGCGTGACGGCCGCTCCCGGCAGCACCACCGGTACGGCACGGGAGCGTCGTCCACCGCTGAAACCGGTGGCGGCGAGTGCCGCCGACGCGGTGAGGAGCAACGCCGTCAGCACGTGGGTGGGGTCGACCACGTCCGGCGGCGGAGTCAGCAGCTCCGGCGGCGGACCCTGCCAGATCCGGCTCAGCGTGCGGTGCGGCTCGACGAGTGCGACGACGAGCGCGGGCGCGATCGAGGCGAGCGCCAGGGCGGTCGGCAGGGCCGCCGCCGCCAACGCGCCGGCGGCCGGGTCGACCCGCCACCGCCGCCGCTCCGGGTCGTCCGGTAGACGCCGGAGGGCGCCGTCGAGCCGTACCGCCCAGCGCCGGACCGGCTGGGCGGAGCTGATCGGAGGCACCGTGGCCGCCCGGATCAGCTCGGCGAGGACGCCGAGGAGGGCCGCCGCAGCCGCGTAGACGCCGGCGGCGAGGCCGGTGGGGATGGCGGCGAGCGCGGTGATGGCGGCTCCGCCGACCACCGCCACGCTGACCCAGGGCAGGTACTGAGGCACCTGCCGGCGGACCGCCGCCACCGCGGCGAGGCCCAGGCTGGTCGCGGCCAGCGCGGCCGTCAGCACCACCTGTGCGGAGTGGTCGAACTCCGCCGACAGCGCCGCCACCGCCCCGGGAAGGGCCAGCAGGGCGGCACCGACCGCCGCGCCGCCGATCTGCGCCAGGTGCGGTGGCATCCCCTCGGTCTCGATGTCGGTGACCTGGGGGCCGGCGAGGACACGGGCCAGCGCGGCCACCACCACGCCGATGAGTGCGATGCTGCCCAGCGCCAGCGCCGTGGTCCACGGCCGGACCAGGCCGGCGCCGGCGGCGTGCAACGCGACGATCCCGGCGACCGTGGCGCGGGACAGCCCGGCGCGTGCCTCCTCGGTGGCCACCGCCGCCATGCCGTACACGGTGGCGACCATCCCGCCGACCAGGACCGGCGACCACCAGGCCAGGTCGAATGCGGCCGGTGCGCCGATCGTGGCGAGCACCGCGGCCGCGCCGGACACGTCCCAGCGCCACGGCGGCGGGAGCAGGATGCCGGCGGCGAGGGCCAGCAGCGCCAGCGCGACCGGCGCCTGCCACGCCGCGCCGCCGACCGGAGCGGCCGGCCAGCCGCTCAGGTCGCCGTTCCAGATCGGACCGGGTGTGGCCAGCACGCCGACCCCGCCGCGGATCGCCGACCAGCCGGCGAGCACGCCGATCAGGGCGCCCCCGACGGCGAGGCCGAGGATCGGCCCGCGTCGCCACTCCTCGGGCATGCTGCGCGCGGCGACGGCGACCACCAGCAGCAGGGCGGCGGCCACCGCCAACTGCGCGCCCGGGGCGAGCACCGCTCCGATCCGGACCAGGGCGGCGACCAGGGCGGTGGTGACCGCAGCCGCGGCCAGGTCCGAGCCGTCCACGGTGAGGTCGGCCCGACGGCCGGCGTCGATGGACGGGGCGAGGAAGAGCAGCACCGCCGCGACCAGCAGGAGCGCGCCCACCCAGGCGTCGGCGACGGTCGCGCCCGGTGCGCCGAACGCGGCGGCGGTGACGATCAGCGCTCCGAGCCCGGCGCCCACCGACAGCGGCACGGGGATACGGCGTTGGGAGACCTGCACGACGGCGGCGTAACCGAGGGTCACGCAGACCGCCAGGAAGCTGGCCGCCAGGATCGGAATGGTCACCTCGCGCAGGCTGGCCGGCGTGAGGGTCGGCTCGCTCGGCAGGGTGGCGGCCACGAACGCGGCCACCGCACCGGGCAGCGCGAACGCCGCGCCGCCGGCCGCCCAGGCGGTGACCGTGTCGGAGGCGGCCGAGGCGATCCGGATCCGGGACGCCAGCGCGACGAGCGTGCCGGCCAGGAACACGGTGATCAGGACGGCGGCGGTGAGCGCGGGGCTGGACAGGCTGGCCCCGGCCCCGAACAGGCCGACCACTGCTGCCCCGACGGCGTGCGCCACGGCGGCCCGGTCGGTGCGGGCGGAGAGCCCGACGAGCCCGATACCGATCGCGGTGAGCACCATCGGCCAGGGTGCGGCGGTCCAGCCCAGACCGAGCGAGGCCGGAACGGCGAGCGCGGTGAGCACCGCGCCGGCGACCGCGAACTCCCGGCGGATGTCCGACGGCAGGGCCAGCACCGCCGCCACGGTGAGCAGGAACGCGGCGGCGGCGAGTTGCCAGGTGGTCGGCCCGACCGCGGCGGCCAGCTCGCCCGGGTACCGGTCGAGGTCGGGGTCCCAGGCGGGCAGCGCCGCCCGGACCGTCGCCACACCGGCACGCAGCGCGCCGCCGGCCACCACCAACCCACTGACCGTCAACGCCACCGCCGAGGCGAGCTGCGGGCCGCGTCGGGCCGCCTCCGGCACGGCGCGTACGGCCAGCCCGGTCACCGTGATGACCGCCGCGATCAGCAGCAGTGCCCGACCGGGCAGTGCCACCGAGGCGATCCGGCTGAGCGCGCCGATCACGGCGAGGGTCACGATGCCGGCGGCGACGTCGGGCAGCGGCGGTCGACGCAGCACCAGAGCGCCGGCCAGCCCGATCACCGCGGCCAGCAGCAGAACCGCACCGGCCCCGGTCGCGGTCGGCACCGTCTGGGCGCGCAGCAGCGCCGTCACCGCGTACGCAAGGGCGAGGGCGACCGCCACCGCGTGCAGCGCCCAGGTCAGCTCACGCAGGCCGGGCACCGGGCGGGCCGGCCGCGCGGCGGACGCCTCGGCGCCGGGGTCGACCAGCTCGGCGGCCTCCTCCGGGTCGCCCTCGGGTCGACTCTCGGCGTCGCGCTGCCGGGGCGCGGACGGAGGGCCCGGCGGCGGCGTGTCCTGCCGGACGGGGCGTTCCAGGGCCAGGCCGGAGCGGGCCAGGCCGAGGTCGAGCAGGGCCACCAGTGCCAGCACCAGCGCCCAGCCGCCCGGACCGGTGACCCGGTCGTACGCCAGCAGCGGCAGCACCGGCTGTGCGGCGAGCACCGTGGCGAAGCGGGGTGCGCGCAGGTTCGTCCAGCCGGCGTAGCCCAGGGCGACGACGGCGGTGACCGCGAAGATCGCTCCGGCGAAGATCGTGGGCGAGGCCCCACCGATGCCGATCTGGTCGACGGCCCAGAGGGCGTTGCCGGCGAGCGGCACCAGCAGCAGGCCGACCGCCGCGATGGTCTCGGCGGTGGAGGTGAGCCCGCGCCGGGCGAGCGCCGGCGGGGCGAGCAGCATCAGCACGGTCGCCAGGAGCAGGATGCCCAACCGGGCCAGGGCGTCCATCGAGCTGGTGGCCACCGCCGCGAACACCACGGCGGCCACCCCGAGCAGCAGCGCGCCCAGCCCGAGGGGGATGTTCTGCACCTCTCGCGAGGACGCCTCCGGTGGGTGCTCCGGGTTGTCCACGTCCAGCCACGTCGCCTCGGGCGGAGGGGGCGGCGGGTCGTCCGGGGCCGGTGGGGTGTTCTGGCGGGGGACCCGGGGCGGCGCTCCGGTGGTGGCCGTCGGTGGCCGTCGCCCGGGGCGGCGGCGGAGCACCCGGCGTGGTCGGGTGGCCTGCTTGAGGCGTTCCTCGCCGGCGTGGGCGAGGATGTCCCGTTGGAAGAGCGCGGCCTGCATCTTGGCGGCGATCTGCCGCTGCTCGCGGGCGATGGCGGCGTCGCGCGCCTTCATCTCCGCTATCGAGCGCTCGATGTCCGCCAGGTGCTCGACCCACTGTGGTTGGTCAGCCCCGCAGTGCGGGCACCGCACGGCCGGCTTGATCTCCCGGCCGCACGAGGAGCATTGAAAGGTCGCCACGACACCCCTCCACCCGCACTGTGGACATCCACTGTCGCAGCATGCCCAAAGCTGGCGCGGATTTCGACTCTTGTCGGCGGGTCCGGGGCAAACAACATCACCGGCCGGCCGTCGAGGTGGTCGACGACCGGCCGGTGACCGTCGCGCGGATCAGGGGCGGCCCATGCCCCGGTACTCCCAGCCGGCCTGGGTCCACATCGTCGAGTCGAGGCAGTTGCGGCCGTCGACGACCTTGCGGCCGTTGACCAGCTCGCCGAGGGCCACCGGGTCGGCGTTGCGGAAGTCGGCCCACTCGGTGAGGACGCAGACCAGGTCGGCGCCGCTGACCGCCTCGTTGATGCCGTCCTCGTAGGTCAGCTCGGGGACCGCGCGGCGGGCGTTCTCGGTGCCCTGCGGGTCGTACACGTGCACCTCGGCGCCGGCCTTGTGCAGCAGCGCGGCGACGGCGAGCGCCGGGGCGTCGCGGACGTCGTCGGTGTTGGGCTTGAAGGTCGCGCCGAGCACGGCGATCCGGGTGCCGGAGAAGTCCGGGCCGGCCGGGCCGGAGCGACGGCCGAGCAGGTCGGCGGCGAGCTGGAGCACCCGGGTACGGCGGCGCAGGTTGATCAGGTCGACCTCGTGCAGGAAGCGCAGCGCCTCGCCGGCGCCCAGCTCCTGGGCGCGGGCCTGGAACGCGCGGATGTCCTTGGGCAGGCAGGCGCCGCCGAACCCGAGGCCGGCCTGGAGGAACCGGTTGCCGATCCGCGGGTCGTAGCCGATCGCGCGGGCGAGCTGGGTCACGTCGCCGCCGGACGCCTCGCAGACCTCGGCCATCGCGTTGATGAACGAGATCTTGGTGGCCAGGAAGGCGTTCGCGGCGACCTTGACCAGCTCGGCGGTGGCGAAGTCGGTGACCACCAGGGGAACCTCGCGGTCCTCGGTGGCGGCCAGGTCGAACACGCCCTTGTGCGCGGCGTAGAGCATGCCGTTGGCCCACTCGCTCTTGACGCCGACGACGATCCGGTTGGGTCGCAGGACGTCGTCGACGGCGAAGCCCTCCTGGAGGAACTCGGGGCTCCACGCCACCTCGACGTCCAGGTCCTGCGGGGTGTGCTTGCCGACGAGCTGCTCCACCCACTCGGCGGTCCCGACCGGCACGGTGGACTTGCCGACGATCAACGCCTTGCGGGTCAGGTGCTGCGCGAGACTGGTGACCGACGCCTCGACGTACGAGAGGTCGGCGCCCATGCCGTCGGCCCGCTGCGGGGTGCCGACGCAGATGAAGTGCACGTCGCCGAAGTCGGCGGTCTCGGCGATGTCGGTGCTGAACCGGAGACGGCCGGCGGCGAGGTTACGACGCAGCAGTTCGTCCAGGCCGGGCTCGTGGATCGGCACCTGGCCGGCGTTCAGCATCGCGATCTTGTCGGCGTCGACGTCGAAGCCGAGCACCTCGTACCCGAGTTCGGCGTAGCAGATGGCGTACGTCGCGCCGAGGTAGCCGGTCCCCAGGAACGTCACCCGCGGCCGGGGCGCGCCCGAAGGCGGAGTCACCGCGGCGATGGCGGGGGTCGGCTGGATGGTGGGGTAGGGGATCGTCACGCCTGTCTTCTCCGCTCGCACTGGCGCCGCGTCGTCGCGTCGCATTCTGCTGCGGCGCCTGGGCGGGGCACCGGAGGGGTGGCTCACTGTCTCGGCTCCATCATCGCCCAGCGCGTGGGTACACCCTCACGCCCATACCTACGCGCCGGTAACATCACCTGAACTGCAGTCGCTAGTCTTCAGTCTGCGCGGTCGGCGGTCAGGAGTCGTCACAGACTGCGCATGATAGCGGTGAAGGGGAGAGCTGAGATGGCCGCAGGGGAGTCGTTCGACGTCTACGGGTTGCCCGAGGAGCACCAGGCGATCCGGGAAGCGGTGCGTGAGGTCTGCGCCGCCAAGGTGGCTCCGCACGCCGCCGAGGCGGACGAGACCGGGGAGTTCCCCAAGGCGTCCTACGACGCGCTGCGGGCCGCCGACTTCCACGCCCCGCACATCCCCGAGGAGTACGGCGGCGCGGGCGCCGACGCGCTGGCCACCGCCATCGTGATCGAGGAGGTGGCCCGCGCCTGCGCGTCCTCCTCGCTGATCCCGGCGGTCAACAAGCTCGGCACCATGCCGCTGTTGTTGTCCGGTTCCGCGGACCTCAAGCGCCGTTACCTGACGCCGGTCGCCGCCGGTGACGCCATGTTCTCCTACTGTCTCTCCGAGCCGGAGGCGGGCAGCGACGCCGTCTCGATGACCACCCGGGCCGTGCGTGACGGGGATCACTGGGTGCTCAACGGCGTGAAGCGCTGGATCACCAACGCCGGGGTGTCCGAGTTCTACACCGTCTTCGCCGTCACCGACCCGACGGCGCGGTCCCGGGGCATCTCGGCCTTCGTGGTCGAGAAGTCCGATCCCGGGGTCAGCTTCGGCGCCCCGGAGAAGAAGCTCGGGATCAAGGGTTCGCCCACCCGCGAGGTCTACCTCGACAACGTCCGGGTCCCGGCGGACCGCATGATCGGCGAGGAGGGCACCGGCTTCGCCACCGCGATGAAGACGCTCGACCACACCCGGGTCACCATCGCCGCCCAGGCCGTCGGGATCGCGCAGGGCGCGCTCGACTACGCCAAGGGGTACGCCGCCGAGCGCCGCCAGTTCGGCAAGGCGGTCGCCGAGTTCCAGGGCGTCCAGTTCATGCTCGCCGACATGGGCATGAAGCTGGAGGCGGCCCGCCAGTTGACGTACGCCGCGGCCGGCAGGTCCGAGCGTGGCGACGCGGACCTCACCTACTTCGGCGCGGCGGCCAAGTGCTTCGCGTCGGACGCCGCCATGGAGATCACCACCGACGCGGTCCAGTTGCTCGGTGGCTACGGCTACACGCGGGACTACCCGGTCGAGCGGATGATGCGGGACGCCAAGATCACCCAGATCTACGAGGGTACGAACCAGGTGCAGCGAATCGTCATGGCGCGACAGCTCCTGGCCGACGTCGGCTAAGGGCTGTGGCCCTGCGGTGGGCGGCCGCCGGACGGTCCCGGGTCGTCGCGGCGGTCGCCCGTGCGATCGGTCAACCGATCGCCGTACGCGGCGCGGTGCCCAACTCGGCCCTCTCGATCTCGGCGGAGCCCAGTAGGGCGCGGTGCGGGTTGCCCACCGGGGTCGGCTTGCCCACGGCGTAGCCCTGTGCGAAGTCCACGCCGTAGTCGCGCAGCAGGCTGAGGGTGGCGTCGTTCCCGACGAACTCGGCGGCGGTCCGGATCCCCAACCCGCGGCACATGTCGACGAACGAGCGGACGATCACCTGATCGGGTCGGGACTCCTCGATCTTGCTGATGAAGTCGCCGTCGATCTTCACCAGGTCGATCGGGAAGTACTTCAGGTAGGTGAACGTGCCGTACCCGGAGCCGAAGTCGTCGAGGGCCAGCCGACAACCGATGTCCCGGATCCCGCAGGCGAAGTCGATCGCCTGGGTCAGGTTGCCGATCAACGCCGTTTCGGTGATCTCGAAGGTGATCTGCGACGGGTCGATGGCATGCCGTTTCACGACGGCGTGGACATGCTCCAGTAGGTGCGGGTCGCCCAGCGAGCGGCCCGAGACGTTCACCTGATAGTGCGATGTCTGCGGTCCGTGTGCGATCAGCTCCATGGTGTGGTCGATGACCCAGCGGTCTATCGGCCAGATCTCGTCGACCCGCTCGGCGACGTCCAGGAACGCCGACGGCGCGACCGGCTGGCCGGTGCCGTCGAGTACGCGAAGCAGGATCTCCTGACGGGTGATCTGGTTGAGGCTCAGGTCGAGGATCGGTTGGGCGTAGAGCGCGAAACTGTTGCCGGCGACCGCGGCGCGAATTCTGCTGCGGCAGGTCTCCTGCCGATCCTCGGGACGGGCCGGCTGGCGCAGCACGGTCAGCGCCAGGCCCTGCCGTTTGGCCTGTCGCCATGCGCTCTCGGCGTCGACGAGCAGATCGAAGCCCCTGCTGTCGTCGCCGTCCTGGTACCGGACGAGACCGCCCCAGGCGTCGAGGCGTACCCGTTCGCGGTGCTGTCCGATGACGAAGGAGTGACCGCGCAGGCTCTCGATGATGCTCTCCGCGATGGTGGTGGCCGACGTCATCGTGGTGTTGTGCAGGAGGACGCCGAACTCGCCGGGGCCGACCAGCCCACAGACGGCGGTCCGCCGGGCCACGTTCTTCACCACGCCGGCTATCGCGGCGGCGAGGCGGTCCTGGGCCGCGTGGTCGTGACCCGAGTTCGGTAGGTTCAGCGGCTCGGCGGCCACCACCAGCAGGACGCCCGATCCGCCGCGTTGGGTCCGGTCGACCTCGTCGGCGAAGCGGGGGCGGGTCAGCAGGCCGGTCGCCGGGTCACGGCTGATCAGCTCGATCCGTGCGGTCTCACACCGGCGGGCGAGCCGGTCCCGCTCCTGACGGGCCAACTCCAGGTCGGTGACGTCCTGGCCGGTGCCGATGATGCCGTGCGGCTGGTCGAACCGGTCGATCAGGACCTCGATGTAGCAGTGCACGTACCTGGTGGTGCCGTCCGGCCGGACCACCCGGTACGTCGTCTCCTTGACGGTCTGCTCCCGCCACGCCGCGTGGATGGTCCGCCTGACGCCGGGCGCGTCCTCGGCATGGACCAGATCGAAGAGCAGATCGGTGGAGGGCCGGATCGTCCCGGGAGCGCACCCGAGGATGAGGGACATCTCGTCCGACCAGGAGATTTCCCCGGTGGCGGAGATCCAGGTGATGGTGCCCAGCTTCGCCAGTTGGGCCGCGCGGGCGATCCGGGCGGCCTCGTCGGCGTCGGTGTTCAGCGGGTCGTGCGGGTCGACGTCCACGACGAGATCTCGCCCGGCCGTCACGGCGTGGGAGTAGGCCTGCTGGATCTGCCGGCTGGCCCGCCGGGCCCGCGCGCGTTCCAGGGGAGTGGCGGCACGCTGGGCCGCGAGAGCCAGGATGTCGTCGAGGTTCACGATGGCCTCCCCGTCGGCGGCTTGTGGAACCCGGCCTGTTCCGCGAGGCGCTGGAGGTGCTGACGCGCCTGCTGCTTGTAGGCGCGGACGGTGGTGTGGGCGAGGCCCAGCATCTTGGCGATGTCGAGGTCACACCAGCCGTCGAAGAAGAGGACGAAGACCTCTGCCTGGCGTGGCGGGAGTTGCTGGAGCCACGCGACGAGAAGCTCGTCCGCTTCCCGGGGGTCGGTCGGCTGGGTGAGGAGTTCGGGTGGCAGCTCGTCCAGGTTCGTCGTGGTCGTGTTGGTGCGGGTCCGCCGGGTCTGCTGTCCCAGGAGCTTGTGCCGCGCGGTCTTGAACACCCACGCCAGGGGCTTCTCGAAGCCGCGGATCTGGGCCCACTTGGCCCGGGCGGTGATGAACGTCTCCTGGATGGCCTCGTCCACCAGGTCCCGGTCCGCGCAACGGGCGCGCAGGAAGCGCTCGACCTGTAGGAAGTTGTCGTCGCAGAAGGTGGCGAAGCTGGCGTCGAGCTCGGCCCGCGTCGGCTCCGTCGAGCGGGTCGCGGCGCGGGTCGCGGCGGAGCTGTTCCTGATCACGCCGCCTCCTTGTCGCTGGTCCGCTGCGGCCCCCGCAGCTCCACGACACGGTGCCCGTCGCGGTCCCGTTCATCGATCTTGATGTTCTCGTGGCGGCCACTGACCAGGGTGATCAGGCCGGCGGCGCGGGCCGCCGTACGCGCGGACAGCTCCCGCTCCGCGTGGATCCGGGTGCGGTGCCGGAGGTAGGCACGGACCAGCCCGATCACCACCCCGGCCACCATTCCCACCAGCATGACGATCGAGCCATCAGGAAGGAGCCCTCGCAAATGATCGTTCATCCTCGCCTCACGCATCCGTAGTTGCCGTTCCGCATATAACTCTCTGTGGAAGGCGCGAATGTAGGTGGCGACGGTGGTCAAATCTGTGTGCATGATCAGCGTGTGGGTGCTGAGCTGCGGCTGATCCACCTTTCGACCACAATAGACGGTACGTTCGTCGGCTAGGGAGCGAAAACGTGAATGACACGCTCTGTAGCTACAACGCGGCTGATGGTGCTCGGCCATAAATGGGAATTTCATCTAACGCGAATTGCGCTCATTCTGCGTTGGTGGCGTCCCCGACGTCGTGATCCCGCACACGTGGGGATCGTGCGCGGCCGCTACGACGTTGTCGAAACGCGAAAGAATCTTTCCTGCCCCGTCCTGCCCCGCCCCGCCCTGCCCTGCCCTGCCCCGCCCGCACGGCGCAGGCGTGCCCGCCCCATGACAGAGATCGAGATGATGAAGCAGTTGGTGGAGAAGACCGAACACGACCCGGCGACCGGGGACGTGCTGCCCGGCGACCTGATGACCAATCGCCAACGGACGCAGCTCGTCCTCGTGCTGGGCGCGCTGATCGCGATTGGGCCGTTGACCATCGACATGTATCTGCCGGCGCTGCCGGCGATCACGTCCGGCCTGGAGACCACCGAGACCGCTGTGCAGTTGACGCTGACCGGCACGTTGATCGGCCTCGCGGTGGGTCAGTTGCTGATCGGTCCGCTCTCCGACGTGGTCGGTCGGCGGCTACCGCTGCTGGCCGGGCTGGCCGCGCACATCGTGGCGTCCGTGCTGTGCGTGTTCGCGCCCACCATCGCCGTGCTCGGCGCGCTGCGCGTCCTGCAGGGGCTCGGCGTCGCGGCCGCCACCGTCGTCGCGACGGCCGTCGTCCGCGACCTGTTCAGCGGCACCTCCTTCGCCCGGATCTTCTCCCGCCTGATGCTCGTCATGGGCCTGGCGCCCATCCTCGCGCCGACGCTCGGCAGTGCCCTACTGAGCTGGACCGACTGGCGGGGTGTCTTCGCGGCGCTGGCGGTGCTCGGTGTGCTGCTGATCGTCGTCGCCGCGTTCCGGCTGCCGGAGACGCTTCCGGTCGCCCGTCGCCGACACGGCGGGGTCGGCGCCACGATGCGCGATTACCGGGGGCTGTTCAACGACCGCGCGTTCGTCGGCCTGGTGCTGGTCGCCGGCCTGGCGATGGCGGCCCTGTTCGGGTACGTCTCGGGTTCGTCGTTCGTGCTCCAACAGGAGTACGGCCTCGACGAGCAGCAGTTCGGGGTGGCCTTCGGTGCCGGCGCGGTGGGCCTGATCGGGGCCACCCAGTTCAACGTCCGGCTGCTGCGCCGCTACACCCCACAGCAGATCCTGGTCAGCGCCCTGATCGCCGGAACGGCGGCCGGGCTGCTGCTGGTCCTGTTCGCGGCGACCGGCTTCGGTGGCCTGGGCACCCTGCTCGCGTCCCTGTGGCTGGTCCTGGCCGCCGCCGGCCTGGCCCTACCGAACGCGCCGGCGCTGGCGATGAGCCGGCACAGCGAGGCCGCCGGCACGGCCGCGGCGCTGCTCGGCGCGGTGCAGTTCGGCATCGGTGCGCTGTCCGCGCCGCTCGCCGGCCTCTTCGGCACCGGGAGCGTGCCGATGGCGATCGTCATCGCCGGTGGTATGGCCGCCGCGCTGGCCGTGATGCTTCTCGTCGTGCCCCGCGCCAGCCTCGGCGCCGTCGATCCGGAACTGGCGGTCGCCGCGCACTAGCGGAGCTTCGAACGGAGGGCGGGCCGGTCACCCGGCCCGCCCCGACGATCAGCGGATCTCGGTGGTGGTTTCGTCCTCCGGGCGCGACTGGCCGCGCGGCGGGGCGGACCAGGGCGACTCGCCACCCACCCGACGGGGCAGCGGCTCGGTCGGGGTCGGGTCGGCCGGGTAACCGAGAGTGACGGGTGGGGTGTCCCGCTCCGTGGCGGCGGGCGACGGCCAGTCGGTCAACGTGAAGTCGTCCTTGCCGGGGCCGGCGTCCGGCGTCGGCGCGGGCGCGGGCGTCGTCGCGACCGTCGGGCTCGGCCAGGGCCGCCACCGCTGCACGCTGAAGGTCGCCATCAGCAGCAGGAGACCGATCAGGAAGAGCGTGCCGTTCTCCACGGGCAACCGCAGCGGCAACGGATCGCCGAACACCTTCCACTCGTGCGGGATCGCGTCCCGCGTCGAGAAGGGTGCCACGAACATCCCGATGTACGGGGTGACCAGCAGCGCCCCGGCCACCAGCGGGCCCAGCGGCGAGACGCGCAACGTGCCGAGCAGGCCCAGCAGGACACCGCCGACACCCAGATAAACGGCCGGCTCGATCAGGTTGGCGGTGTTGAACGTGCCGATCTCCACCCAGCGGTCGACCGTCCGGCTCGACCCGTCCTGCCCGAGTGTGACCAGCACCCAGGTGATGGGCGCCACCACCAACCCGGCGAGGAAGCTCCAGAGATGTCGCATCCGCGCACCGTACCGTTTCCGGCATGACTGAGCACCTCTCCGCCGCACCGAACGGCAAGCCGACGTCGTACTCGCGCGTCACTCTCAGTAAGATCATGACCGCGGTGGACGTCAACCTGTACGGCACCGTGCACGGCGGGGTCCTGATGAAGTTCGTCGACGACGTGGCCGGGGCGGCCGCCGCACGGCACAGCGGCGGAACCGCTGTGACAGCGGCGATCGACGAGATCGTCTTCTCCGAGGCCGTCCGGGTCGGCGACCTCGTGCACGCGCACGCGCAGGTGAACTGGACCGGCCAGACCTCGATGGAGGTGGGCGTCCGGGTGGTCGCCGAACGCTGGGACTCGGCCGAGGACGCGCCGGTCCGGGTGGCCACCGCGTACCTGGTCTTCGTCGGCGTGGACGTCGGCGGCGCGCCGCGCGCGGTCCGCCCGGTGCTGCCGGAGACGGCCGAGGACGAGCGCCGGTTCAAGGAGGCGGAGATCCGCCGTGCGCACCGGCTGGCCCGTCGCCGCGCCATCCAGGCCCACCGGGCGGGTTGACCCACATGAGGCGGACCCGCCCAGTGTGGGACGGGCACGCGTCGGTACGCGTACCCGGTGCGCAGAATGGCGCTTCGAGGTAGGGCAAGATGGCGCCACGGCCCACGCACAGTGTCGTGCCGGGCCAGGGGAGGGGTGGAGCAGTGGGTGACATGCTGTGGGCGCCGCCGGCGGACGTACGCGACAGGTCCCGGATCGGCGGCTACCTGCGCTGGCTGCGCGAGCACCGTGGGCTGGACTTCGCCGACTACGACGCGCTGTGGCGCTGGTCCACCACCGACCTGGACGCGTTCTGGCGCTCGATCTGGGACCACTTCGCTGTCGTCGCGCACACCCCGCCGACCGCCACCCTGGCCGAGCGGGCCATGCCCGGCGCCCGCTGGTTTCCCGGGGCGACGCTCAACTACGCGGAGAACGTGCTGCGCATGCCGGGACGGGCGGATGACGACCCGGTGGTGATCGCGCACGGGCAGACCCGGGAGCCGGTCACGCTGACCGCGGCGGAACTACGCGACGAGGTCCGCCGCGTGTCGGCCGGGCTGCGCCGGCTCGGCGTCACCGCCGGGGACCGGGTCGCGGCGTACGCCCCGAACATCCCCGAGACGTACGTGCTGTTGCTGGCCACCGCCAGCCTGGGCGCGATCTTCTCGTCCTGTGCGCCCGAGTTCGGCACCCGCAGCGTCACCGACCGCTGGCGGCAGATCGAGCCCACGGTGCTGGTCGCCGTGGACGGCTACCGGTACGGGGACAAGCCGGTGGACCGGCGGGCCGAGGTCGCCGCGATCCGGGCCGCCCTGCCGTCGCTGCGGCACACCGTCGGCATCGGTTACCTGGACCCGGCCGCGGTCCCCGAGGACGACGCACTGAGCTGGGCCGACCTGGCCGCGCCCACCGACGAGCCGTTGACGTTCACGCCGGTGCCGTTCGACCACCCGCTCTACGTGCTCTACTCCTCGGGTACGACCGGGCTGCCCAAGCCGATCGTGCACGGCCACGGCGGCATCCTGCTGGAGCACCTCAAGATGCTCGCCCTGCACCACGACCTCGGCCCGGCGGACCGGTTCTTCTGGTTCACCACCACCGGCTGGATGATGTGGAACTTCCTGGTCTCCGGGCCGGCGGTGGGCGCGGCCATCGTGCTGTTCGACGGCAACCCGGGGGTCCGGGCGGAACCCGGCCGCCCGGCCGAGCCGGACCTCGGTGGGCTGTGGCGGCTGGCCGCGGAGACCGGCACCACGTACTTCGGCACCTCCGCGCCGTTCCTCCTGGCCTGCCGCAAGGCCGGGCTGGTGCCCCGGGACGTCGCCGACCTGTCCGCGCTGCGCGGCGTGGGCTCCACCGGTGCGCCGCTGCCCGCCGAGGGCTTCCACTGGGTGTACGAGACGGTGGGCGACCACCTCCAA
The DNA here is from genome assembly GCF_029626235.1 of Micromonospora sp. WMMD1120. Classification (NCBI taxonomy): domain Bacteria; kingdom Bacillati; phylum Actinomycetota; class Actinomycetes; order Micromonosporales; family Micromonosporaceae; genus Micromonospora; species Micromonospora sp. WMMD1120. The sequence goes on from NZ_JARUBO010000005.1 coordinate 3,077,102, forward strand.
CTCCAGTCGCTGTCCGGCGGCACCGACGTGTGCACCGGCTTCGTCGGCGGGGTGCCGCTGCTCCCGGTGTACGCCGGCGAGATCGCCTGTCGGGCGCTCGGCGCGAAGGTGGAGGCCCGCTCGGCCGACGGCACGCCGGTGATCGGTGAACTCGGCGAGCTGGTGATCACCGAGCCGATGCCGAGCATGCCGGTGGGCTTCTGGAACGACACCGACGGCACCCGCTACGCCGAGGCGTACTTCGACGTCTACCCGGGCGTCTGGCGGCACGGCGACTGGATCACCATCAACGAGCGGGGTGGCTGCGTGATCACCGGGCGCTCCGACGCCACGCTGAACCGTGGTGGCGTGCGGCTGGGCACCGCCGAGTTCTACTCGGTGGTCGAAGGGCTCGACGAGGTGCTCGACTCCGTCGTCGTACACCTGGAGGACGACGAGGGCGGCGCCGGCGAGCTGCTGCTCTTCGTGGTGCTGGCCGAGGGTCTGGAGTTGGACGACCCGATGCGCGCGAAGATCTGCCGTGAACTGCGGACCGCGCTCTCCCCCCGGCACGTGCCGGACGAGATCCACCAGGTGCGGTCGGTGCCCCGTACCCTCTCGGCGAAGAAGCTGGAGGTGCCGGTCAAGAAGATCCTCACCGGCACTCCCGTCGACCAGGCCGCTGCCAAGGGCGCCCTGGCCAACCCCGAGTCCCTGACCGCCTTCGCAACCCTGGCGCAACGCCGCCCCAACACCAGCGCCCCCGCCTAACCACCCCCCTCGCGCCCTCGCGCGCCGCCGCGCCCCCTCTTGTCGTCGCGATCTTGCACTTTCTGCTGCGGCATAAGGGGTACTCCGCGCATTTCGGCAACAGAAAGTGCAAGATCGGCGGGGCGGGGCGGGGCATCAGCGGGGCGGGGGCACTGCGGGTGGGGTGGGGTTACGGGAGGGGGTGGGTGACCTTCTCGGTGGCCAGGCGGGTGGGGAGCTTGTCCTGGGCCAGGTTGGCGCAGAGGACGACGGTGGCGGCCCGGGTCAGCGGGGCCAGGAGCCAGTCCACCGGGTCGGGGTAGCGGGCGGTGTCGACCAGGATCCGCGCGCCGGGCTCGATGCCCAACTCGGTGGCGCGGGCCTCGGCGCGGGCCAGCAGGTGCGCGTCGGTGGGGCCGGGCCCGGGTTGCGGACGGAAGTGGTCACCGTGGCGGCGTACCTCGACCACGTAGTCGACGAACCCGGGCGGCACCTGCCGGAGCGGGGCGGCCAGCGGGGCCAGGCCGAGGGCGTACCGTTCGTCGGCCGACCAGGACTGGGCCTCGTCGAACCGGTCGGCGGCGGCGAAGAGGACGTCGACGTCCCCCGGCCTGTCGACGACGCCGAGCTTGGCCGACCAGCAGCCCAGCAGCACCGCGGCGGTCTGCCAGTGCGGCGGCAACAACACGCCGGCCTCGGTGCCCGGCGCGAGGCCCACCTCGTCGACGAGGAGGTTGGCGGTCTTCGCCACCCAGTTGGCGAGGGTGACGCCGGAGAGTTCGGTGCGGTCGCCGGTGGCGTCGTCGTACCAGGTGAGCAGCGGTCGGGTCGGGTCGGTCGCGAACGCGTCGGCGAACACCCGGGCAATGTCGTCGGCCATCGGCGCGAACGATACGCCAGCACGGGCCGTACTCGATGACGATGACAAGTCGGCGTACGGTCGGGTCGCAGTCAGCGTGGGCCGCGCGTCCCGGCGTAGGCTTGACCCCCGGAGTGTTGTTCCCCACAGACCCGCCAGTGCAAGGAGTCGCCCCGTGACCGCCGGTCGCCCGCCCCGCGTGCTCATCGACGCCACGAGTGTCCCCGCCGACCGTGGTGGCGTCGGTCGATACGTCGATGGCCTGCTCGGTGCCCTTGGCAAGGTGTGCGGGTCGGGGGTGGAGCTGGCGGTGGTCAGCCTCCGCACCGACCTGGAGCGCTACACCCGGATGCTGCCCGGCGCGGAGATCATCCCCGCCCCGGCCGCGGTGGCGCACCGTCCGGCCCGGCTCGCCTGGGAGCAGACCGGCCTGCCGCTGCTCGCCCAGCAGGTGGGCGCGCAGGTGCTCCACTCGCCCTTCTACACCTGCCCGTTGCGGGCCGGGTGTCCGGTCACGGTCACCGTGCACGACGCGACGTTCTTCACCGAGCCGGAGCATTACGACAAGTCGCGGCGCACCTTCTTCCGCAGCGCCATCAAGACCTCGCTGCGCCGCGCCGACCGGGTGATCGTGCCGAGCAAGGCGACCCGGGACGAGCTGATCCGCCTGCTGGACGCCGACCCGACCCGCATCGACGTGGCCTACCACGGTGTCGACCAGGCGGCCTTCCACGCCCCCACCGAGGAGGAGAAGGCCCGCGTCCGGGCCCGTCTCGGTTTGGGCAGCAGCAGTTACGTCGCCTTCCTCGGCGCCAAGGAGCCGCGCAAGAACGTGCCCAACCTGATCCGTGGGTGGGCGCGGGCGGTGGCCGACCGGACGGACCCGCCCGCCCTGGTGATCGCCGGTGGGCAGGGGCACGACGACGACATCGACCGGGCGGTGGCCGAGGTCCCGTCGCACCTGCGCCTGCTGCGCCCCGGCTACCTGCGCTACGGCGACCTGCCGGGCTTCCTCGGCGGTGCGCTGGTCGCCGCCTACCCGTCGTACGGCGAGGGGTTCGGGCTGCCGATCCTGGAGGCGATGGCGTGCGCCGCCCCGGTGCTGACCACGCCCCGGCTATCCCTGCCCGAGGTGGGTGGCGACGCTGTCGCGTACACCTCGGAGGACCCGGAGCAGATCGGCACGGACCTGGCCGCCCTGCTCGACGACGAGCAGCGACGGCTGTCGCTGGCGAAGGCGGGGGTCGACCGGGCCAAGGAGTTCACCTGGGAGTCCAGCGCCGAGGTGCACATCGCCGCCTGGAGTCGCGCCCGCGCCTGAAACCCGCGCCCCTGATCGTGACCCGTGCCACTACGGGCAGGCACGTCGGGCATGATGTGCGGATGCTTTATGCGGTCATTCCGGCAGGTGGCAGCGGCACAAGGTTGTGGCCGTTGTCCCGCGCTGGCCACCCCAAGTTCCTCCATCCGCTGACCGGCACCAGCGCGTCGTTGCTTCAGGCGACGGTGCAACGGCTCGCGCCGCTGACCACACCGGAGCGGACCCTCGTGGTCACCGGCGCGGCGCACGTCACGGCCGTCGCGCGGCAGCTCACCGGCCTGCCGGAGGAGAACATCCTGGTCGAACCGTCGCCCCGGGACTCCTGCGCGGCGATCGCGCTGGCCGCGGCGGTGATCGCGGTACGCGACCCGGAGGCGGTGATGGGCAGCTTCGCCGCGGACCACCTGATCCGCGACCCGGACAGCTGGGTCCGCACCGTGCAGGAGGCGGTCCGCGGCGCCGAGCAGGGCCTGCTGATGACCGTCGGGATCACCCCGACCCGGGCCGAGACCGGCTACGGCTACCTGGAGACCGGCGACGCGACCGAGGGTTCGCCGTGGCGGGCGGTGGCCGAGTTCAAGGAGAAGCCGGGCGCGGAGGTCGCCGAGGCGTACGTCCGTTCCGGCCGGCACCTGTGGAACGCGAGCATGTTCGTGTGGCGGGTGGACGTGTTCCTCGCCGAGCTGGCCCGGCAGCAGCCGGCGCTGCACGCGGGCGTGACGGCGATCGCCGCCGCCTGGGGCACTCCGGAGCAGGACGAGGTCCTGGGCGCGATCTGGCCGACTTTGCTGAAGATCTCCGTCGACTACGCGGTGATGGAGGGCGCTGCCACCGCCGGTCGCGTCGCGACGGTGCCGGGCGACTTCGGCTGGAACGACGTCGGCGACTTCCACACCCTCGGTGACGTGTTGCCCGCCGACGACGCGGGCAACGTGGTGCTCGGCACCGAGGCGAAGCCGGGTGTGCTGCTGCGGGACAGCAGCGACCTGGTGGTCGTCCCCCAGTCGGGTCGGTTGGTGGCCGTTCTCGGGCTGCGCGACCTGATCGTGGTGGACACCCCCGACGCGGTGCTGGTCTGCCCGCGGGACCGGGCCCAGGACGTCAAGACCCTTGTGGACGAGCTCAAGGAGCGAGGCGAAGAGGGCTACGTCTGAGGGCGGAGAGGGCCGGTGCGACCAACTGGGCGGTCCCACCGGCCAGCGGCTCGGGCAGCTCGTCCGGCGGGAACCAGCCCAGTTCCTCGGCCTCGTTGCTGACCTGCTCCACCGCCGCCGGCGGCGCGAGCACGGCGAAGCGTACGTCGTGGTGGAGCGAGCCGCCCTGGCACCGCACCTCGTGCACGTCCACGTCGATCGGCACCGGGTCGATGCGCAGCCCGGCGATTCCCGACTCCTCGGTCGCCTCCCGTAGGGCGGCGGCGACGAGCGTCCGGTCGACCGGCTCGCAGTGCCCGCCGAGCTGCACCCACCGGCTGAACTTGGCGTGCAGGCAGAGCAGCACCCGCGAGCCGGTGGCGTCCAGCACCAACGCGCTGGCGGTGACGTGCCCCGGACGGTGCTGCCGGCTCATCGCGATCGGTCCGGCGGCCAGCAGCGCCAGGGTCCGGTCCCGCGCGTCGGCCGCCTCCGGGCGGGTGGGCCGCCAGTCACGGAGCAGCGCGGTGGCGTCGGCGTGCAGCGCGGCGTACGCCTCGGCGGCTGTCGATTCGGTGATCGCGATGTCGGGCACGTCGCCACTCTACGAGCGCGCGCGCCGGTCGTCGGGCAGCGCCCCGGGGGCCAGTCGAAATCACTCGGGATGACCGGACGGCACCTCCGCGGACCAAGGGCCGCAGACCCTCGTGGTGCCGTCCGATCACCGGGGCCGCCCCCCCTGGCCCGGCGTGCCCGGGCGCCGGGGGCGTCGAGGACGCGCCGGCACCGTGTTCGGGCACTGGAAGCATGCCGAACCGGCCCCGAATGCGTCGAGGTTTTTCAGCCCTGGCTTAAAGATGGAGATTAGTGCCGGCCAGGTAGAGTCGAGCTGGTCAGCCGGCATCCCCCTGGCGGCGACACTGGAGCACCCCATGCTGAAGATCCACTTTTCCGGGGAGGACATCCTCCGGACCCGGGTGGCGCCGGCGGCGGACCCGGTCTGGGAGCTGGTCCTCAGCCTGCACGTGCTGCGCGGTCGCGACCGCGATCCGCTGACCGCTGACTGGCGGCGCAGCGTCTCGCGGGAGCTGCGGCAGGACGCCGCCACGGAGCAGCACCGGCTCCTTTACGCGCTGAGCCCGCCGCGCGGCTACTTCCCCGACTTCCTCACCCCGTACGAGAGTGTCGACGGCTTCGAGGCCGGGCTGGACGCGCTGCGCCGCACCCCCATCGAGCTGCTGCGCCGGGACCTGACACTGCTCGCCGGCGAGAGGCAACTGCCCTCGTCGGCAACCGCGCTGGCCCGGGGCGAGGTGACGGCGCTGCACCACCTCGCCGAGTCGATGGAGCAGTACCGGTCCGTGGCGATCAGCCCGTACTGGAACCGGATCCAGGCCGCTGTCGCGGCGGACCGCGCGCGCCGGGCGCGGGCGCTGCTCGACGGCGGCGTCGAGGGCCTGCTCACCAGCCTCCGGCCGGCGATGCGCTGGGAGCACGGGGTGCTGGAGGTCCACAACTATCCCTACAGCCGGGAGCTGCACCTGGACGGTCGAGGGCTGCTGCTCGTGCCGTCGTTCTTCTGCGCGGCCACCCCTGTCGCGCTGCTCGACCCCGCGCTGCCGCCGGTGCTCGTCTACCCGGTCGACCGGTTGGGCGGGCTGGCGTCCGTCGACCGGGTCGGAGCGGCCTCGGCGGGAGGCAACAGCGACTCACTGGCCGCGCTGCTCGGCCGTACCCGGGCGGCGGTGTTGCAGGCCACCGACGAGGGGTGCACCACCGGCGAGGTCGCCCGGAAACTCCACATCTCACCGGCGGCGGCGAGCCAGCACGCCACGGTGCTGCGTAAGGCCGGCCTCCTGGTCAGCCACCGGGAACGCAACAGCGTGCTGCACACGCTCACCCCGCTGGGCCGGGCCATGCTGGACGCCTGACCCGACCGTCCCGCCCCCGGATCATGGTGCTGCCCCCGAAGGCTGAGCGGGCAGGCCCCGAGGGCTGGGCGGGCACGGGACGACCGGCCGGTCGTCGCTCAGAGGGCGAGGGCGGCGCTGGCCGGGCTGCCCGGGGGCGGCGGCAACAGCGTCGACCCGACGCCCTCGGCGGCGAGGGCGACGCGCAGTCGGTGCAGGTCGGCACCGAAACGGACCAGCCCCATCGGTTCGACGGGCGTCGGAGGCGAGCCGAGCAGCAGCGTGGCGCCGTCCGGCCAACCGGGCATCTCGGCGACCAGTCCGGCGCGTACCTCGGCTTCGTCGACAAGTGTGAAGACGGTGCCGGGGGCGACCACCTCGGCCACCGTGTCGATGGCCCGTCGTACCGCGGCCAGGTCGGCCGGCGACGGGCCCTGACCGTCGGTCAGCGTGGCGGCGTCGGTCAGGCCGGAGGCGCGGGCCTCCGCGGTGCCGAGCGAGAAGAGGTCCTGCGTCGCGTCGCGGACCAGCGCCCGCGCGCCGCCGGTGTCGTCCCGGCCGGTGGCGGGCGGGTAGCCCCGCACCACGGCGACCGGCACCTGATCGCACTTGCCCTTGATCAGCTCACCGGCGCCGGCCAGCTCGTCCACCACCGCCATCTGGGTCAACTGCAACTCGTTGCCGTACGGGTCGACCTCGCCCCGGTGGTCGCGGATCGCCGGCATGCCGGCCACGCCGAGCGCCACGTCGGTGAGCCCGTTGCGCCAGGGTCGGCCCATCGTGTCGCTGATGATCACGGCGACGTCCAGGTCGTAGCGCTCCCGCAGAGCGTCGCGCAGAGCCCGCGCCGAGGCGTCCGGATCGACCGGCAGCAGCACCAGTTGGGTCTTGTCCACGTTCGAGGCGTCGATCCCCGCGGAGGCCATCACGAAGCCGTGGTGGGTCTGCACGATCCGGGTCGCCCCCCGGCTCGCGACCGTCCGGGCGGTCTCGCCGGCCAGGACCTCCTCCCGGGCGGCCAGCCGCTCCGGACCGTCCGCGGGGACGTCGACCAGCCGACCCTCCGCCTTGGAGACGATCTTGCTGGTCACCACCAGCACGTCGTCGTCGCGCAGCCACGGCGCGGAGGTCGCGATCATCGCGGCCAGGTCGTCGCCCTCGGTCACGTGGCCGATGCCGAGCACCGGCAGGATCTCCAGCCTCATGTCAACTCCACCGCCGCACGCACCATCGCCGCCGTCGCCGCCTCATCGGTCATCCGCAGCGGCACCGCGCGGACCGTCACGTCGGGGACCACGGTGCCGGCGTCCTCCTCGGCCACCAGCCAGCCGTCGAGCAGGCCGCCGTTCGCCCGACCGCCGTACATCCGGCCCACACCGGCCGCGCTGCACTCGACACCGAGCACGGCGAGACACCGGTCCGCCATTCCCCGGACCGGAGCGCCACCGATGATCGGTGCGACGCCCACCACCGGTGCCGGCGCGTTCGCCACCGCCTCGCGCACCCCGGGTACGGCCAGGACCGGCGCGACACTCACCACCGGGTTGCTGGGCGCCACGAGCACCAGGTCGGCGGAGCCGATCGCGTCGAGCACACCGGGCGCCGGCTTCGCCGCCTCCGCGCCGACGAAGACGAAGCGGTGGGTCAGGATCTCGGCCCGGTAGCGTACCCACCACTCCTGGAAGTGGATCGCCCGCTGCCCCTGCTCGTCCTCCACCACCGCGTGGGTCTCCAGGCGGTCGTCGGTCGCCGGGAGCAGACGTACGCCCGGCTGCCAGCGATTGGACAACGCCTCGGTGACGGCGCTCAGCGGGTAACCGCCGTTGAGCATGGTGGACCGCACCAGGTGCGTCGCGATGTCCTTGTCACCGAGCCCGAACCAGGTCGGCTGCGCCCCGTACGCGGCCAGCTCCTCCTTGACCGTCCAGCTCTCGCCGACCCGACCCCAGCCCCGCTCCGGGTCGGCGCCGCCCCCGAGGGTGTACATGACGCTGTCCAGGTCGGGACAGATCTTCAACCCGTGCAGCCACAGGTCGTCGCCGACGTTGACAACGGCGGTCACCTCCGCGCCGACAGCACGGGCGTACGCCCGCACGCCGAGCAGGAACCGGGCGCCGCCGATGCCGCCGGCCAGAACCACGATGCGCATGTCGACCATCCTCGCGCACGTGACGCCTCCGATCCGTCGGCGGCCCGGGAGACTAGGCTCACGTGCACCCTGTCCGCTCAATGCCCTAGGGGGAGTGTTCGTGACCAGCCCCGCCGAGCCCACGTCGTCCGACGCGTCGCAGGCCCGTCAGCTGACCAAGCCGCTTCGTGAACTGGCCGCGCTCGCGCTGCTCGGCGCGAACGCCGTGTTCCTCTTCGTGGGCCTGCTCCGCTGGATGGCCTCGGAGGACGCCACCAACGGCGCGGGGAACGCCTTCTGGGCGTTCATCGGGCTGGAGGCGGTGGTCCTCCCGCTGTTGGCCGTCCTGCTGGCCACGCACATCTCGCCGGTACTGCCGAAGGCGAAGCTGATCACCCAGGCCGCCCTCGTCGAGTACGCGGTCAGCGCGCTGTTCGGCACGCTGACCGTGCTGATCTGGACGGTCGGCCGCCTGGCCCAGGCCGAGGTGCTGGACGCGCTACTCGGCGTGCTCAGCCGGTTCGCCTGGATGGTGATCTTCGCGGTTGCCGCCTGGGTGGTCTACACCGTGTGGCGGGCGCACTACTACGTGCCCCGCCCCAAGCCGCAGCCGGGCGTCTACGGCCAGCCGCAGCCCGGTCAGCCGCAGTCCGGTCAGCCGCAGCCTGGTTGGCCGCAGCCGCAGGGCGGTTGGCCGGCCCCGGGTCAGTCCGGTGGTCAGCAGGCGGGCGCCTGGCCCACCGCCGGCCAGCCGGGCGGCTACCCGGCCCCCGGCCAGCCGGGCAGCTACCCGTCGGGGCAGTTCCCCGGCCCGTACGCCCAGCCGTCGCCACCGTTCCAGGCGCCGCAGTCGGCCCCACCGTTCCCGCAGTCGAGCCCGCCGTTTCCGCAGTCGGCCCCACCATTCCCGCCGTCCACGCCGGCGCCGCAGTCCGCCCCGCCGTCTCCGGCCACTCCGCCCGCCCCGGCTGCCCCGGCCGCGCCACCGTTCGGGCAGCCACCGTCGGCCGACCCGACGCAGTCCATCCCGCGCCAGACCGCAGATCCGACCGAGGTGATCTCGCGCCCCGCTGCCGACCCGGACGACGACCGCACCCAGCACATCAAGCCCGGCGAACACCCCGACCAACCCGGCTAACCCCCTGCCCTGCCCACCCCTGCCCCCTGCCCCCTGCCCCCCTGCCCCGCCCTCCCCGGTTGATCATGAAGTTATGGTCCGTCCGCACGGGGTGGTTTCTAGGCTTCAGTGCAACTGATCTTGGTTGGGCTGGGGGTGCTGGTGGCGAGGCCGGGTGTGGTGACGTTTGGGCATCGGCAGGTGTTGGAGCATCTGTGGGGGGCAGGGCGGACGATTTCGCAGATCGCGGGTGTGCTTGGGGTGTCGGTGAGCACGGTCTCGCGGGAGGTGGGCCGGTATCACAGTGCCCGGCATGGGACGAAGAACCCGTTGGGGCGGTCGTTGCCGTCGGGGCGGGCTCGGGCGCCGTATCGGTGGGGGTATCAGGCGCAGTGGGCGCAGCGGCGTGCTGACGCGGCGCGGCGTCGGCCGAAGGCGACGAAGTTGGGGGCCGGGACGCGGCTGCGGCAGGTGGTGCGGGGCAGACTGGCGCGTAGGTGGTCTCCGACGCAGATCGCCGCGTGGCTGCGGGCCATGTTCGCTGACCGGCCGGAGTTGCAGGTGTCTCACGAGACGATCTACCAGGCGATCTACGTTCAGTCGCGGGGCAGCCTGCGGGAGGAGTTGACTCGGCAGGTCGCTCTGCGCTCGGGACGCGCCGACCGGCGTGCCCAGTCGCGGCTGGCGGCAGCGGATCGGGGCCGCCGCCCCTGGATCGGGGACCTGCACATCAGTAACCGGCCCGCCGAGGCCACCGACCGGGCCGTGCCGGGTCACTGGGAAGGTGATCTGGTCATCGGCAAGGGCGGCCGCTCGGCGATCGTGACACTGGTCGAACGCGCCACCCGCTACGTGATGCTCGGCGCGCTGCCGCACGGGCGTGACACCGAAGCCGTCATCGGCGTGCTCACCGACCTCGCCGCCCGACTACCGACGCACCTACGCCGCTCACTGACCTGGGACCAAGGCAGCGAGATGGCCGCCCACGCGGTCTTCACCGTCGCCACCGGCTGCCCGGTCTACTTCTGCGACCCCCACAGCCCCTGGCAACGCGGCAGCAACGAGAACACCAACGGCCTGCTACGTCAGTACTTCCCCAAAGGCAGCTACGACTTCCGCAGCATCAACCAGAGCGGCCTCGACGAGATCGCCCACGAACTGAACACCCGCCCCCGCCAAACACTCGACTGGGCAACCCCAGCCGAACGCCTAGACCACCTCATCGCCGCCTAACGATTGCACTCACCCCTTGACCCCAAGCGGCGTGTCGTGGCGATAACTTCATGATCAACCGGGGGAAGGGCCGGGGGAAGGGCCGGGGGAAGGGCCGGGGGGCCGGGGGGTGGGTTCGGGTGGGCATAGGCTGAGTGGATGGTTGATCGGATCGACTCCGGGCCGGGCGCGGCTGGCGTACGGCGGGCGCTGGGCCGGGCCGCCAACGGGCGGGCGCTGGACGTCGACGAGGCGACGGCGCTGCTGTCCGCTCGTGGTGACGCGCTCGACGAGCTGCTCCGGCTGGCCGGGGGGATCCGCGACGCCGGGCTGCGCGAGGCCGGGCGGCCGGGCGTGGTCACGTACTCGAAGAAGGTCTTCATCCCGCTGACCCGGCTCTGCCGGGACCGCTGCCACTACTGCACGTTCGCGACGGTGCCGCACCGGCTGCCGGCGCCGTTCCTGGACCGGGACGAGGTCCTCGCGATCGCCCGGGAGGGTGCCGCGCAGGGGTGCAAGGAGGCGCTGTTCACCCTGGGTGACCGGCCGGAGGAGCGCTGGCCGGCGGCCCGGACCTGGTTGGACGAGCGCGGCTACGACTCGACGCTCGACTACCTGCGGGCCTGCGCGGTGGCGGTGCTGGAGGAGACCGGGCTGTTGCCGCACCTGAACCCGGGGGTGCTGTCCTGGTCGGAGTTGCAGCGGCTCAAGCCGGTCGCGCCGAGCATGGGCATGATGCTGGAGACGACGGCGACCCGGCTGTGGTCCGAGCCGGGCGGCCCGCACTTCGGCTCACCGGACAAGGAGCCGGCGGTCCGGTTGCGGGTGCTGGAGGACGCCGGCCGGGTCGGGGTGCCGTTCACCACCGGCATCCTGATCGGCATCGGGGAGACCCCGGCGGAGCGGGTGGACGCGCTCTTCGCGATCCGTCGCGCCCATCGGGAGTACGGGCACCTCCAGGAGGTGATCGTGCAGAACTTCCGGGCCAAGCCGGACACCGCGATGCGCGGCATGCCCGACGCGGAGCTGCACGACCTGGCCGCCACTGTGGCGGTGGCCCGGCTGCTGCTCGGCCCGAAGGCCCGGATCCAGGCGCCGCCGAACCTGATCGCCGGCGAGTACGACCTGCTGCTGCGCGCCGGCATCGACGACTGGGGCGGCGTCTCCCCGCTGACCCCGGACCACGTCAACCCGGAGCGCCCCTGGCCGCAGATCGAGGAGTTGGCCCGGCACAGCGCGCGGGCCGGGTTCACGCTGCGGGAGCGTCTGACGATCTACCCGGAGTACGTGCGCGCCGGCGACCCCTGGCTCGATCCGCGCTTGTTGCCGCATGTCATGGCGCTGGCGGACCCGCAGACCGGGCTCGCCATCGAGGAGGCCCGCCCGGTGGGCCGCCCGTGGCAGGAGCCGGAGGAGGTGTTCGGCGGCCGGACCGACCTGCACGCCACCATCGATACCACCGGTCGGACCGACGACCGGCGGGGCGACTTCGACAGCGTCTACGGCGACTGGGCCGCTGTGGCCGGCAAGGTCGCGCCCGAGGCGACCGCGCGGCGTGCGGGCGTACCCCCGATGACGGCCGGGACCGGCGCGGACCGGGACCTGGCGGCCGGGCTGCGGATCGCCGCCGACGACCCGGCCGCGCTGCTCGAACCCCGGCACACCGACGCGGCGCTGGCGCTGTTCGGGGCGGACGGGTCGGCGCTCGACGAGCTGTGCCGGCTCGCCGACGACGTTCGCCGCGCGGCGGTCGGCGACGACGTCACCTACGTGGTCAACCGCAACATCAACTTCAGTAACGTCTGCTACGTGGGCTGCCGGTTCTGCGCGTTCGCGCAGCGCGAGCGGGATGCCGACGCGTACCGGCTCTCCGTCGAGCAGGTCGCCGACCGGGCCGCTGAGGCGTGGGCGGCCGGCGCGAGCGAGGTCTGCCTCCAGGGTGGCATCGACCCGAAGATGCCGATCACCGGGTACGCCGACATCGTGCGCGCCATCAAGGCCCGGGTGCCAGAGATGCACGTGCACGCGTTCTCCCCGATGGAGATCGTCACCGCCGCCGCCAAGGCCGGCGTGCCGGTGCGCGAGTGGCTGACGCAGCTCCGCGAGGCCGGCCTGGACACCATCCCCGGGACCGCCGCGGAGATCCTCGACGACGACGTGCGCTGGGTGTTGACCAAGGGCAAACTGCCGGCCGCCGCCTGGGTCGAGGTGGTCAGCACGGCCCACGAGCTGGGCATCCGGTCCAGCTCCACGATGATGTACGGCCACGTCGACCACCCCGGGCAGTGGCTCGCGCACTTCCGGGTGCTGGCCGGCGTGCAGGACCGCACCGGCGGGTTCACCGAGTTCGTGGCGCTGCCGTTCGTGCACACCAACGCCCCGATCTACCTGGCGGGCATCGCCCGTCCCGGGCCGACCTGGCGGGAGAACCGGGTGGTGCACGCGATGTCCCGGCTGCTGCTGCACGGCCGGATCGACAACATCCAGTGCTCCTGGGTGAAGCTCGGCGACGAGGGCACCGTGGCGATGCTCCAGGGCGGCTGCAACGACCTCGGCGGCACGCTGATGGAGGAGACCATCTCCCGGATGGCCGGTTCCGGCAACGGTTCCGCGCGTACCGAGGAGCAGTTGCGGGCCATCGCGACGGCCGCCGGCCGTCCGGCGCGCAAGCGGTCGACTGCGTACGGTCACGCCCGACACTGACGTCGAACCTTTCCCCGCCGCCGGCCGTACCACGCGATGCCGGTGGCGGTCGCGGCGAGGATCGCCGCCGGCACCCCTCCGGGGCCCGGCGGCGTCACCGGACGCGCCGGACCCGGTCCGTCTCCGCGGGCGCGTCCGCGCCGCCGCCGAAAGGTTGCCCATGACCAGTGATCAGCGGAAGCGGCAGTGGCCGCGACTGACCCGCCGGCAGACGTTGACCGCCGCGGCCAGCGCCACCCTCGGCGCCGCCGCGCTCACCGTGCCGGGCCTGTCGGCCGCGCAGAACGCCCCGGGCGCGGCCGGACGTGCCGACGAACCGATGGTCGTGCACCTGCGCGACGGCGACTCCGGGACGATGGACATCTTCGTCGGCGAGTCCCGGATCGAGGTACGCGACCGCGGCCTGGCGGACCGGCTGCGGCGCGCCGCCCGGCGCTGACCCGCCACAGCACCCGCCATCCCGTCTTCCGCCCAGTGAGGTTGGTCCGCCATGTCTTCCCACCGCGAGGCTCCGGAGATCGCCAAGGATCCGGTCGCCGACAGCTCCGACCTGTACGCGTTCGTCAGCCCCGACAAACCCGACACGGTCACGCTGATCGCCAACTACGTGCCGTTGCAGCTCCCGTCCGGGGGCCCGAACTTCTTCGAGTTCGGCGACGACGTGCGGTACGAGATCCATATCGACAACGACGGCGACGGCCGTCCGGATGTCACCTACCGGTTCGAATTCACCACCGAGATCACCAACCCGAACAGCTTTCTCTACAACACCGGCCCGATCGACTCGCTCGACAGCAAGACCTGGAACCGGCGGCAGTTCTACAGCCTGACGAGGGTCGCCGACGGTCGTGCGCACCGGCTGGCGCACAAGCTGCCCTGCCCGCCGTGCAACGTCGGCCCGCTCTCCACCCCGAAGTACGCCGAGCTGGTGCGACAGGCGACGTTCTCGCTCTCCACCGGCGAGCGGGTCTTCGCCGGGCAGCGCGCCGACGGCTTCTTCGTCGACCTGGGGGCGATCTTCGACCTCGGGACGCTGCGGCCGTTCCAGCAGCTGCACGTCGCCGGAAAGAAGATCTTCAAGGCCGAGGGTGAGCCGGTCAACGCCACCGACCGGATGAACGTGCACAGCATTGCCGTACAGGTGCCGCTGGAGCGGGTGCGCCGGGCGGCCAAGCGGTACGGTGCCGGCGATCGGGCGTCGGTCATCGGGGTGTGGACCTCGGCCTCGCGCCGGCAGGTGCGCGTACGCGGCGACCGGGGCGGCGCGGACACCGCCACCGGCCCGTTCACCCAGGTCTCCCGGCTGGGAAATCCGCTGTTCAACGAGGTCGTCGTGCCCATGTCCAAGAAGGACCTGTGGAACTCGCTGCCGCCCTCGGAGGACAAGCGGTTCGCGCAGTTCGTCGAGCAACCGGAGTTGGCCGCGCTGCTGCCGGCGCTCTACCCGGACGTCTTCCCCAACCTGGACAAACTCAACAAGTCCAAGAAGGCCCGCGCCGACCTGGTGGCGATCTTGCTCACCGGCGTGCCCGCCGGGCTGATCGACGGCTTCACCAACACGACCGGCGACGTACAGGCCGACATGCTGCGGCTGAACACCGCGATCGCCCCGAACCGACGCCCCGACCGGTTCGGGGTGCTCGGCGGCGACCTGGCCGGCTTCCCGAACGGGCGGCGGGTCGGCGACGACGTGGTCAGCATCGCGCTGCGGGCGATCGCCGGGGTGACGGTGCCGCTGGTGGACAAGACGTTCCGACCCGACGCGGCGGCCGCCGCGGTCACCCCGGGGTTGAGCGCCGCCGACGTCACCGCGCCGTTCCTGGCAGGCTTCCCCTACCTGGGTACGCCGTACGACGGGTTCAACAACCCGCCGGCGGGTGCCTGATGCACGAGCACGCGTACGGACCCACCGAGACCGGCACTGTCGTTCTCGAACTGGGCGGCGACACCGGCGCTCTGATCATCTACACGAGCCCCGATCTGCGGGGCCGGGAGATCGAGATCAGTCGTGGCGACGAGCGGCGGGTTCACTCGGCGGTGCGGGAACGTCGGGTGCGGGACGGCTCGTTCCACAGTGCGCTCTATCCCGAGCTGCCCGGCGGCACCTATACCGTTTGGTGGGACGACCGTACGCCCGCCGGGACGATTTCTGTCCATGGTGGAGAGATAGCCGAGTTCACGTGGCCGAGCAGCGCTTTTGAGGTCGCCGGCTGATCCGTTCGCGCCTCCGTACCGACCGCGCCCCGTCCACATCGTGGATGGGGCGCGAGCGCTGTCCGCAGCTCGGCAGGCGGTCTGCGCCGCACCGCGTTAACCTGTCTCCCACCAAGATCAGCTTTGGGGTGTGGATGTCTGGCGCCACCGTGGCGGCTGACCTGTCCTGGGTGCGCCACGGGAGAAAAGTCGGGCAACTCGCCGGAGAGGGCGTTACTCGGCCGGGGTCTGAATCGATAGGGCAGGTTGCGAGGCTGGACGGCCAGAGTGGGCCGGCCGGGGTGTCGGGAGGGCGACTCCATTATCAAGTTTGGCTTGACGGCGCACGCATTACACGCGTGTAATTTGAATGGGGTTGTTCGCACGGAACGCAACAAAACGGGACCGGACGGACAAGCACGCCTTTCGCGTGGGGGGTTGCAGCGGCGATGACGCCGGTGCGCGACAAGGAGGCATTTGATGGACGGCCAGCTTGAGGTGGCCGACCTGCTCGGAAACGCGCCGGAGTGGCAGGAGCGGGCGCTCTGCTCGCAGACCGACCCCGAGGCGTTCTTTCCCGAGAAGGGCGGCTCGACCAGGGAGGCGAAGCGGATCTGCTCGCGCTGCGAGGTCAAAACCGAATGCCTCGAATACGCTCTGGGCCACGACGAGCGGTTCGGCATCTGGGGTGGGCTCTCCGAGCGGGAGCGGCGCAAGTTGAAGCGGCGGGCCGCCTGAGCAGTGCTCTGGGTGGCCTGGGCGGTGCTCTGAATGGCGTGGCGGTGCTTTGAGCGGCCCGTGGTGGTGCTCTGAGCGGCCCGTGGTGGTGCTCTGAGCGGCCCGTGGTGGTGCTTTGAGCGGCCTGAGCGGTGCGGAGTCCGGGTGGTGGGGGCCACCCGACTCGCATGTCCGCCCGGGTCGGGTCAGGCGAGTTCGTCGGGGTCGACCCCGAGGAGGTTCGCCACCTGTTCGATGATCACGTCATGCACGAGGTCGGCGAGGTCCTCACGGTCCATCGCCCGGAACTCGAGAGGCCGCCGGTACAGCACGATCCGCGGCGGCACCTCCTGTCGGCCCGGACGGCCGGGCAGCAGCCGGGCCAACGGGACCTCGCCGTCCTCCAGCACATCGGAGTCGTAGACGTTCAGGTCGGGCGGCACATCCTCGACCGCGAACTCGACCCCGGCCAGCTCCTTGGCGAACCGACGCTCCAGCGTCTCGACGGTGTCCAGCACCAGGTCGTCGAAGACCTCGGCCTTGGTCCGCGCCAACGGTACGGTGGCCGGCACCAGCCGCCCCCGCAGGCCGCGCCCGTGCCGGTCACGGTGCGCGCGCCGACCGGAGCCGGGGCGGCGGTGTTCCGGGCTCGTCATGAAGCAAAGGGTAGCGCCCAGGCGAGCCTGGCCAGCGGCAGCGCCGTTCCTGTGGCGCGGCGCGCCCTGGCAGGTCGACGGTGATGTGGCGGGGCGTGGTCTGTCGGGTCGACGGTGATGTGGCGGGGCGTGGTCTGTCGGGTCGACGGTGATGTGGCGGGGCGTGGTCTGTCGGGTCGAGGGTGATGTGGTGCGGCGTGGCCGGACGGGTCGGCGGTGGTGTGGTGCGGCGTGGCCGGGCGGGTCGACGGTGGTGTGGCGCGGCGTGGCCGGGCGGGTCGACGGTGGTGTGGCGCGGCGTGGCCGGACGGGTCGACGGTGATGTGGCGCGGCGTGGCCGGACGGTCAACTGTGATCACCACGACGGGCGTGTCGCAACGCGAAGCGGTGCGCCGGACCCGGTAATGGGGATACCCTGCCGCACGTGAGGTCACCACGGCGCTGCTCCCGTAACGGCTGCCCCCGGCAAGCGGTCGCCACATTGACCTATGTCTACAACGAGTCGACAGCGGTGGTGGGTCCGCTGGCGGCGTTCGCCGAGCCGCACACGTACGACCTGTGCGAGCCGCACGCCCGCAGCCTGACCGCCCCTCGTGGCTGGGACGTCGTCCGGCACGAGGGCGAGTTCGAGCCCCCGCCGCCCACCACCGACGACCTGGTGGCGCTCGCCGAAGCGGTCCGCGAAGCCGCCCGCCCGGCCCCGCGTCCTCCGGAGGACCCCAAGGACCGGTCCCACCCCGACCAGTCCCCCTCCACCGGCCGCCGAGGCCACCTCCGCGTAATCCCCCCCAACCACTAACCCCACCCCCCACCCCGTCCGGCGCAACCCCTGGGCAGCGCCGCCACCGTCCCGGCCCCTTCCCGGGTTGATCATGAAGTTATTGCCAAGACACGCCGTGGCGCGTGGCCATAACTTCATGATCAACGGGGCCGGGGCCGGGGCCGGGGTTGGGGCCGGGGTTGGGGTTGGGGTCGGGGCCGGGGTGGGGTGGGGTGGGTCTGGTTGGGGCGGGTGGGGGGGGCGTTGTGGGGGCGCTTTGGCGGCGTTTGACCGCCACACGCCGGTAGGGCACAGACAACGCTACCCAGCGTGGTTAGCATCCGCCGCAGCGTGCACCCGAGCGACCCGTCGGTGTGCGCCTGACGGACAGGAGGCGCCGGTGGCGAACGAGGCGTTGCGGGTGGCAATGGCGGAGGCGGGGGAGACTGTCGAGTCACTTGCCGCGCAGGTGAGCGTCGATCCCAAAACGGCTGGGCGGTGGCTTGCCACCGGGAGCGTTCCTCATCCGCGTACCCGGATCGCGGTGGCCCGGATCCTCGGCCGGGACGCGGCCGACCTCTGGCCTGAGCCGTTTCGCCGCCGGGACCTGCCGTGGTTCCGGCCGTGGGCCGAGCTGGAGCAGGACGCCACCGGCTTCCGGTGGTATGAGCCGTCGCTCGTGCCGGGCCTGCTCCAGACCGAGGGATACGCGCGGGCGGTGCTCAACACCGGCGGGCTGGTCGCACCGTCCGAGGTGGACCTCATCGTGGCCGGCCGCCTCGAACGGCAGGCGGTCCTGGGCCGCGATGACCCGCCGCAGCTCGTGGTGGTGATCGACGAGGTGGTGCTGCGTCGACTGGTCGGCGACCGCGCCGTGATGGCCGGGCAGTTGGCCCACCTGGCGGTGGTCGCGGAGTGGGAACACGTGCAGGTCCGCGTCATCCCGGCCGACGGCCCGTGGCACACCGGCCTGGCCGGCCCCTTCGTGCTGGGCCGCCTGCCCGACGGGACGGAATTGGCCTATCTCGACAACCAGCTCCGCGGCCAGGTCGTGACCGATCCCGTCGACGTGGCTAGCCTGGGACGCAGGTGGGAGAGTGTCGCCGGCGAGGCGTTACCGCAACGCCGGTCGACCGAGCTGATCAGGGAAGTGGCCACGACATGGACATGACCGAAGCCCGCTGGCGCACCGCGACCCGCAGCAGCAACAACGGCGGTGCCTGTGTCGAGGTGGCCGACAACCTGCCCGGTCGGGTGCTGGTGCGCGACAGCAAAGACCCCGACGGCGGCGCCCTGACCTTCCCGCCGGCCGCGTGGAGGTCCTTCGTCGAGGCCGTCCGATCACCGACCCCCGGCCGCTGAGCACAGCGCCGCTGAGCCCCGCGCCCCTGACCTGCGGCCGCTGAGCGCAGCCCCGCTGAGCGCAGCCCCGCTGAGCCCGGCGCGCCTGACCCACGGCCGCTGAGCACAGCGCCGCTGATCCACTCGGGTTCAAGGAAACCGCGGTATCCGAGGCCCCTGCAGGGCCCGCTTTCCTGAAAACCGAGTGGATCTAGCCCCCGCCCCGCCCGGCCGCCTGCCCCGACCCGCCCCGCCCGGACAAGACCGACCCGCCTCGACCGGACCGGCGTCGCGTACGGGAGCGCAGCGTCACCGACCACTCCACGGATGGCGACGGGCTGGCCCCGTTGGTGTGCTCGTGCTTGGGGTTTGCCATCGTGTCAGGCGTCCACGGCACCGACCCTGAGGAATCGTCATGCGCGCGCCCCTCCGGCCCTTCTCCCGGCGTGCACTGCTCACCGGCACTCTCGGCTCAACCGCGCTGCTCACCACCGGCGGCGGCCTCGCCACCGGCAGCCTCGCCACCGGCGGCAGTCTCGCCCTCGGTGGTCTCGCGATCGGCGGTCTGGCCGGCTGCGGCACCAGGGGCGCCCAGCAGACCGAGGCCGGCTGCGTCAGCGAGGACCTGTCCGGCACGGAGAAGACGCTCGCCTTCTCCAACTGGCCGCAGTACCTGGACGTGGACGAGAGGGACGAGTCCCGCCGACCCACCCTCGACGAGTTCGTCAGCAGGAGTGGCATCGAGGTTCGCTACACCGAGGACATCAACGACAACAACGAGTTCTTCGGCAAGGTGCGGAACCAGCTCGCCGCCTGCCAGAGCACCGACCGGGACATCATCGTGCTGAGCGACTGGATGGCGGCCCGGATGATCCGACTCGGCTGGGTCCAGAAGCTCGACCCGGCGAAGATTCCCAACGTACGGGCGAACCTGTTGCCGTCGCTGCGGGACCGCACCTACGACGCCGAGAGCCGGATCGCGATCCCGTGGCAGTGCGGCCTGGCCGGGTTGGCGTACAACGGCAACGTCACCACTGAGGTGCGGACGGTCGACGAGCTGCTGACCCGCCCCGACCTCAAGGGCAGGGTGACGGCGCTCAGCGAGATGCGCGACACGATGGGGCTGCTGCTCGGCGCGAACGGGCACGATCCGGCCAACTTCACGCCGGCCCAGTTCGACGACGCGCTCGCCAAGCTCAAGAGGGCCGTGGACTCCGGGCAGATTCGCAGGTTCACCGGCAACGACTACGCGCCGGAGCTGGCCAAGGGGGACATCGCCGCGTGCATCGGCTGGTCCGGGGACGTCATCCAACTGGCCGGTGAGGACGCCCGGGTCCGGTTCGTCGCGCCCGACTCCGGGGTGCTGCTGTACAGCGACGACATGTTGGTGCCCAACCGGGCCACCCACCGGGGCAACGCCGAGGCGCTCATCGACTACTACTACGAGCCGGCGGTCGCCGCGAAGCTCGCCGCGTACGTCAACTACATCTGCCCGGTGCAGGGCGCCCAGGCCGAGATGGAGAAGATCGACCCGGAGCTGGCGGCCAATCCGTTGATCTTCCCGGACGAGGCGCTGCTGGCGAAGTCCACGATGTTCATGGCCCTGGACGAGAAGCAGGAACGGGAGTACGAAAGCAAGTTCCAGCAGGTCATCGGAGCGTGACCGGAATGGTGCGCGAGACCCCCGGCGGCGACCTGCGGCTGGTCGACCTCACCAAACGGTTCGGCGTCGTGCCCGCTGTCGACGGCCTCGGCCTGACCGTCCGGGAGGGCTCGTTCTTCGCCCTGCTCGGCGCGTCCGGCTGCGGCAAGACCACCACCCTGCGGATGGTCGCCGGCCTGGAGGCGCCGACCAGTGGTCGGGTGCTGCTCGGCGACCGGGACATCACCGGGTTGCGACCGTACCGGCGACCGGTGAACACCGTGTTCCAGAGTTACGCGCTCTTCCCGCACCTCACCGTCTTCGAGAACGTCGCGTTCGGGCTGCGTCGGCGCGGCATCCGTCCGGTCCACGACGAGGTCACCCGGATGCTGTCGTTGGTGCAGCTCGACGCTTACCTCGACCGCCGTCCCGCGCAGCTCTCCGGCGGCCAGCAGCAACGGGTCGCGCTGGCCCGCGCGCTGGTCAACCGTCCGCAGGTGCTCCTGCTCGACGAGCCGCTGGGCGCGCTCGACCTGACCCTGCGCCGGCGGATGCAGGTCGAGCTGAAGCGCATCCAGACCGAGGTCGGCGTCACCTTCGTCCACGTCACCCACGACCAGGAGGAGGCCATGAGCATGGCCGACACGGTAGCGGTGATGAACGCCGGCCGGATCGAGCAGCAGGGCTCCCCGGCCGACATCTACGAGTTTCCCGCCACCGCGTTCGTCGCGAACTTCCTCGGCCAGTCCAACCTGCTCGACGGCGAGGCCACCGGCGTCAGTGGCGGCGACGTCGCGGTGACGGCGCACGGCGCGCGCTTCTCGGTGCCCGCCGGCCGCTGCCGGGCCGAGCACGGTCCGGTCCAGCTGGGGGTACGCCCGGAGAAGCTGCGTCTGGTCGGCTCCGCCGACCAGGTGCCCGTGGGGCATCAGCACGTCACCGGAGTCGTCACCGATGCCTCGTACCTGGGGGTCAGCACCCAGTACCTGCTGCGCACCGGCTGGGGCGCCGAGCTGTCGGTGTTCGCCGCCAACAGCGGCGCGGCGACGCCGATGCCGGTCGGCAGCACCGCTGTGGCGCACTGGGATCCACGGCACGCCTTCCTGCTGCGTGCGTCGTCGTGACCCGACCGGCCCGGAGCCGTCTCCTGCCGTACCTCCTGCTGCTGCCCGGTGCGGCCTGGCTGCTGCTCTTCTTCGGCGTGCCGCTGGCCCAGCTCGCGGCGGCCAGCCTGTACGACAGCAGCGGCTCACTCGCCACCGGCTACGCGATGACCTGGGCGTTCGGCAACTACCCGGACGTGGTGCAGGCGTACTGGCCGCAGTTCCTGCGCTCGTTCGGCTACGCCGGGTTGGCGCTGGTGCTGGCGCTGCTGCTGGGCTACCCGTTGGCGTACGCCATCGCGCTGAAGTCCGGCCGGTGGCGGAACCTGCTGCTGGTCTGCGTCGTCGCGCCGATGTTCACCAGCTTCCTGGTCCGCACACTGGCCTGGAAGACGATCCTGTCGGACAGCGGCGCGCTGGTGGGCTTCCTGCGTGACGTACACCTGCTCGCCCCGGACGGCCGGCTGCTGGCGACACCGTTCGCGGTGGTGCTCGGCCTGACCTACAACTTCCTGCCGTTCCTGGTGTTGCCGCTGTACGCGAGCCTGGAGCGGCTGGACCGTCGGCTGCTGGAGGCGGCCGCCGACCTGTACGCGAGCGGGGCGCAGGCGTTCCGTCGGGTGACACTGCCGCTGTCCCGCCCCGGCCTGGTCGCCGGCATGCTGCTGTTCTTCATTCCGGCCAGCGGCGACTACATCAATGCGGAGCTGCTGGGCACCCCGAACGAATACATGATCGGCAACGTCATCGACTCGGCGTTCCTGGTCCGGTTGGACTACCCGCAGGGCGCGGCGCTGTCCTTCCTGCTGATGGCGGTGATCCTGGTCGTGGTCGTCGGCTACCTGCGCCGGGTCGGCCCGGAGGAGGTCCGGTGAGCGCGAGGGGGCTCGGGTGAGGGTGTCGCGCTGGTTGGCGGACCGCTGGGTGCTGGTCGTGGCGCTGCTGGTGCTCGGCTACCTGGCGCTGCCGATCCTCGTGGTGGCGGCGCTGTCGTTCAACCGGCCGTCCAGCCGGCTGTCGTACGACTTCAACGAGTTCACGCTGGACAACTGGCGGCGACCGTGTGCCACCTCAGACATGTGCGACGCCGTGCTCCGCAGCGTGCAGATCGGCTTCCTCGCCACAGTGGCCGCCACGTTGCTCGGCACGCTGATGGCGTTCGCGTTGGTCCGGCACCGCTTCCGTGGCCGGTCCGGCATCAACGCGCTGGTCGTCCTGCCGATGGCCACCCCGGAGGTGGTGCTGGGCACGTCGCTGCTGGCGCTGTTCGTGTCCGCCGGGGTGCCGCAGGGCTTCTGGACCATCGTGATCGCACACGTGCTGTTCTGCGTGTCGTTCGTGGTGGTCACGGTGCGGGCGCGGCTGGCGGGAATGGACCGGCGGCTGGAGGAGGCCGCCATGGACCTGTACGCCACCGAGTGGCAGACCTTCCGGCGGATCACGCTGCCGTTGGCGCTGCCCGGCATCGCCGCCGCCGCGCTGCTGTCGTTCTCGTTGAGCTTCGACGACTTCATCGTCACGAACTTCACCGCCGGCACCACCGTCACCTTCCCGATGTACGTCTGGGGCGCCGCCCAGCGCGGCATCCCACCCCAGGTGAACGTCGTCGGTACCGCGATGTTCGGCATCGCGTTGCTGCTGGTCGGCGTCGCCTCGCTGACCGGTCGGCGGGCCCGACCCGGTGCGGGCCGGCCCGCTGACGGCATCGCGACAGATCCGCCGCCACCGTTGGAGGCGCGGTCGCGTACCCCATAGGAATGTTGGGTTTTCGCGGGTTTTGTGGGTGCTGGCACCCGCCCTATCGGCCCCGGACGGTCGACCCGCAGGGCTGACCACGAATGTCGACTCGTCGCCGCCGGTAGCGCCACCGACCCTTCCGGCCGGGCGAAAGACGCAGGTGACGAGCGCGATGGCGGATATTGCGCACGGTGTTTGCGACGACACTCATCGCCGTGACGATGCAACCACCACAGAATCTCCGACCGAACTGGTTCCGCCGAGCCAGCCCCGCCAGTCGGGCCGCCGTGATCCTCGGCTCGGTGGCCCTGTCGATCCTGTTGCTCTGCTGCACCGGCGCCGGCATCGTCGGCGCGCTCACCGACGAGCCGGAGCCCACCCGCACCGGCGCCGCAGCCGAGCAGGCGCAGCAGCCCATCGTGGCGGCGTCCACCGAGCCGACCGAGGAGACTCCCACACCGGCGGCGTCGCCGGAGGCCGTACCCTCCGACGCCCCGCCGCCGTCCGCCCCGCCGCCGTCCGCCGCCGCACCCGTCGTGCGGGTGACGACGGTGACGGAGAAGACCACCATCAGGTACGCCGAGCGGACCGTGCAGGACTCCTCGTTGGCCGAGGGCAAGCGCGTCGTCCGGACGAAGGGTGTGAACGGCATGCGCACCCTGACGTACGAGGTCACCACCACGGACGGCGTGCGGACGGCCAAGAAGCTGGTCACCTCGACGGTGACGAAGCGGCCGGTGACCCAGGTCGTCGCCGTCGGCACCAAGAAGCCACAGGCGTCCAGGTGCGACCCGAACTACAGCGGCTGCGTCCCGGTCGCCAGCGACGTCGACTGCGCCGGCGGCAGCGGCAACGGCCCGGCCTACGTCAGCGGCGTCGTCAAGGTCATCGGCACCGACATCTACGACCTGGACCGCGACAACGACGGCTACGGCTGCGACTAGCCCCCGCGCCCTCGCGTCCCTGGTCCCTGGTCCCCGCGTCCCTGGTCCCCGCGTCCCTGGTCCCCGCGTCCCTGGTCCCCGCGTCCCCGGTCCCCCGCGATCTTGCACTTTCTGTGTTCTTTTTTTCTCGCATAAAGGGCATAACGTCGACAGGAAGTGCAAGATCGCGGGGGCCAAGGAGGGGCCAAGGGCGGGGGCCAAGGGCGGGGGCCAAGGAGGGGCCAAGGAGGGGGCCAAGGGCGGGGAGCGGGGGTGGGGCGGGGTGGGCTTGTAGCACGGGGGGTGGGGGTGGCGGGGGTTGTCCACAGGTCTGTTTGTTGTCCACAGGTGGGGCCGGCGGGGCTGTTCTTCGGGGCGGTGTTCGGCAGCCTGCCGCCATGGCTACTCAGTTGTGGCGCACCGACGCGCTGATGCGGGAGCTCACCGTCGGGCGACTACGCACCCGGCTCGGTCGCGAGGAGCTGTTCCGGGTGCGCAGAGGCATCTACGCCGATCAGGTCTGTGGTGACGACGACGTGCTTCGGGCGTTGCTGCTCCGGCTGCCCGACGGGGCGATGTTGGCACGGCAGAGCGCCGCCCGCCGGCACGGGTTCGGTGTGCTGAGGGAGGATCTGGTCCATATTCACCTGCCTGCCGAGGTGTGGAAGCCCCGGCTGCCCGGTGTGGTCGTACACCGGTCGGTTTTGCCTGTGCGGCCCGTGTACGTCGGCGGCCTGCCCTGCGTGCCGGCGGCGCGCTGTGCCGTTGAGCTGGCCCGCGCTGTACGACGGCTCGACGCCCTGCCGGTCCTCGATGCCGCGCTCCGGTCCGGGGTGGTCACCCGGGACGAGCTGCTGGCGGAGGCCGCGGCGCACGACGGTCTGCGTGGCGTACGGCAGGTGCGGCAGCTCATACCCCTGGCGGACGGCCGGGCGGAGTGTCGGCAGGAGAGCCAACTGCGGCTGATCCTGATCGACGGCAGGTTGCCTCCACCTGAGCCGCAGTTGTGGGTGATGGACCGCCAGGGGATCCCGCTGTACCGGCTGGACCTGGGTTATCGCGAGCGTCGGATCGGCATCGAGTACGACGGGCTGTCGCACCTGAATCGTGAACGCCTCGGGCGGGACCGGGAGCGGGTCAACTGGCTGGCCGCGGCCGGCTGGAGGATGCGGTACTTCACCGACCGCGACCTCTACCGCCGTCCCCATCACATCACCGCAACGATCCGCACCGCCCTCGGCTGATCCCCACCCGCCCCGAACCCCCACGCCCCCGGATCCAACCTGGCCGCTGCGGCTCACCCTGCCGCCCTCCCTCACCTCGTCGATCTTGCACTTGCTGTTGGTTATTCGTACTGAATTGCGCCTTATGTGAGCACCGAAAGTGCAAGATCGCGCGGGGCGAGGGCGGGGGGCGAGGGCGGGGTGGGGTGGGGGCGGGGCGGGGGCGGGGTGGGGCGGGGGCGGGGTGGGGTGGGGTGGGGTGGGGTGGGGTGGGCACGAAGCCGGCGCGGGTCTGGCTGGGGATGGTTTGCCCGTCGGACAGCCCCGTGGAGGATGGCTGCGGCGGGTGCTTACAGAACCCTTAACCCGGGCCTGCCACGGTATGCCCGGCAAGCCGATCTCGGGGGAGCGGACAACGTGCGGGTGCTGGTGGCGGACGACGAACGGTTGTTGGCGGACATGGTGGCCGAAGGGCTGCGTCGCCTGTCGATGGCCGTCGACGTCTGCTACGACGGGGACGGCGCGCTGGAGCGGGTCGGGGTGCACCGCTACGACGTCGCGGTGCTGGACCGGGACATGCCCGGGCACACCGGGGACGAGGTGTGTCGCAGCATCGCCGACTCGCAGGTCGGCACCCGGGTGCTGCTGCTCACCGCGGCGGCCGGCATCCGGGACCGGGTGGAGGGGCTCGGTCTCGGCGCTGACGACTACCTGACCAAGCCGTTCGCCTTCGCCGAACTGGTGGCCCGGGTGCAGGCGCTCGGCCGCCGCTCCACCCCGGCGCTGCCCCCGGTGCTCAGCCGGGACGGCCTGGCGCTCGACGTGGGCCGGCACGTGGCCACCCGGGACGGCCGCCCGCTCGCGTTGAGCCCGAAGGAGTTCGCGGTGCTGCACGTGCTGCTGCGGGCGGACGGGCAGGTGGTGAGCGCCGAGGAGTTGCTGGAGCAGGCGTGGGACGAGTTCGCCGATCCGTTCACCAACGCCGTACGGGTCACCGTCATGACCCTGCGCAAGAAGCTCGGTGACCCCGCGATCATCCACACCGTGCCGAAGGCCGGCTACCGCATCGGCGGCCCGGCGTGAGCTGGACGCCCCGACGTCGGGTGCTGCTGGTGGGGCTGTTGGCGCTCCTGGCCGGGCCGGTGCTACCCGCGATGGGCAAGGTCGTGGCCGTGGCCAGCTGGAGCTGGGGGCAGCAGTTCTGCGACCTGCCGGTGCCCGGGCTGAGCACGGTCTGCGCCGACCTGCGCCCGGGAGCGTCCGTACTGCCCCTGTTGGCCGTGCTGCTGGTCACGGTGGCCGCGCTGGTGGCGCTCTGGTTCGGCGCGGCGTGGTGCCTGCGGCCGGTCGTCGACCTGGCCGGTCCGATCGGCCACCTCGGCCCGCAGAACCTCGGTCACCGGATCAGGCCCCGGGGCAGCGACGAACTGGCCCGGCTGTCCCGGGCGATCGACGAGATGATGGAACGCGTCTCCGCCGGCTACGAGGGGCAGCGGCGGTTCGCCGCGAACGCCTCGCACGAGCTGCGTACGCCCCTCGCGGTGCAGCGGACGCTCATCGAGGTCGGCATGGCCCGCGCGCTCAACCCCGACCAGTTGGAGCTGTTGACGGGCCAACTGTTGGAGACCAACGAGCGCAACGAGCGGCTGATCGAGGGTCTGCTCGCGCTGAGCGAGAGCGACCAGGGCCTGCGCTCGCGGATTCCGCAGCGGCTCGACACGATCGTCGAGGCGGTGCTCGCCTCGTACCAGGACCGGGCCCGGGAGGCGGGAGTCACCATCGACACCCACCTCGCACCCCGGATCGTCGTCGGCGAGCGGGTGCTGCTGGAGCGCCTGGTCACCAACCTGGTGGAGAACGGGATCAAGTACAACCGGCGTGGCGGCTCGCTGACCGTCGCCGTGAGCGGCGTACCCGCGCTGTCGGTGGTCAACACCGGCCAGCCGGTGCCGGCCGAGGCGGTGGCCGGGCTCTTCGAGCCGTTCCGTCGGCTCGCCCGCGACCGCACCTCACACGGCGGCGGGGCCGGCCTCGGCCTGGCCATCGCCCGCTCGATCACCCAGGCGCACGACGGCATCATCGCGGCCCGGCCCGCCGAGCACGGCGGTCTGCGGGTCGACGTCCAGCTACCCCAACTGACCTGACGTTTCCATCCACCTGCTCACGGGGTCCGCGTACCGCTGGGCCCCGCCTGAGGCATGCCCGTGAACAGAAAGGCAAGTCGATGTCACGCACTGTTGACCAGGTTCGGGTCGATGTTCCGGAGGCCGCCCGCTGGCTCGCCGGCCGTGTGGCCCGCACCCCGGTGCTGCGGTCCCCGGTGATCGACGAACTCGCCGGGGCGCGGGTCCTGCTCAAGGCGGAGAACCTCCAGCACGGCGGGTCATACAAGATGCGCGGCGCGTTGCGGTCGGTCGGCCGGCTCGCGGCGGCCGGGCACACCGGTGTGATCGCGCAGAGCACCGGCAACCACGCGGTGGCGGTGGCCCTGGCGGCCCGGCGGCACAAGCTCGCGGCGACGGTGGTGCTGCCGCTCGACGCGTCCCCGACGAAGATCGACCGGGCCCGAGCGGCCGGGGCGCGGGTGGTGTTCGCCGGCACCGACGTCCAGGAGCGGGTGGCGTTGGCCGCCGAGCTGAGCGACGACACCGGGCACCCCGTGGTCGACGCCTACGACCACCCCGACGTCATCGCCGGGCAGGGCACCGCCAGCCTGGAACTCATTGAGGAGGCCGAGCGGGCGGGCACGCCGTTGGACGCGCTCGTCGTACCGGTGGGTGGTGGTGGCGGGGTGGCCGGCGCGTGCCTGGCCGCGGCCGGCACCGGCATCGAGGTGTACGGCGTCGAGCCGGCGGGTTGCGACTCGCTCGCCCGCAGCCTGGCGGCGGGCGAGCGCGTCACTGTCGCGCCCACGCCGACCATCGCGGACGGGCTGCGGCCCTCGTGTGTGGGCGAGTTGCCGTTCGCCATCGTGCGGGACGCGGTGCGGGGCGTCATCCGGGTGGACGACGACGAGATCGCGGCGGCGTTCCGACTGCTCCTGATGGAGCTGAAGGTGGTCGCCGAGCCGTCCGGCGCGGCGGGCCTGGCCGGCGCGCTCCGGCTCGCGCCCGGGAACGGCGCGCTGCCGGATCGGAGGCGGACCGTCGGCGTGGTGCTGACCGGCGGCAACGTGGAGGCGGCGATGGTCGCCCGGCTGCTGGCGCACGGGGCCGCCGAGGCGGCGAGCGCGCAGGGACCCGCCGGGGCGACGACCGCGCAGGGACCCGCCGAGGCGACGGCCGCGCAGGGGGTGGCGGCATGAGCGCGCCCACCCGGATCGGCATCCTGTTCGGCGGGCCCTCGGCGGAGCACGAGGTGTCCTGCGCCTCCGCGCTCGGGGTGGCTCGGGCGCTCGCCGGGGGCGGTTACCGAACCGTCGCCATCGGCGTCACTCGTGGCGGCGGCCTCCGACTGATGCCCGACGCGTTGCTGGCCGAGCTGCGCGACCGGCCGGCCGCCGAGCGGGCCATCGACGACCAGTTGGTGGTGACCGGGCCGGCGGTGGAGCTGCGCCGCGGTCCGTTCGCGGGTGTCGTGCAGGTGTTCGCCGGCAACGCGCCCGGCGCGGTGCACGCCGAGCTGGACGTCATCTTCCCGGTGCTGCACGGCCCGTTCGGCGAGGACGGCGTGGTGCAGGGGCTGCTCGAGTCGCTGAACGTGCCGTACGTCGGCTGCGGCATCCTGGCCTCGGCGGTGGGCATGAACAAGGTCGCGATGAAGCGGGCGCTGCGGGCCGAGGGTATCCCGGTCACCCCGTACGTCGCGTTCGACGCCCAGACGTACCGGGAGGTGGAGGACCCGGAGGAGCTGGTGCGGGGGCTGACCCGGCCGCTCTTCGTCAAGCCGGCCAGCATGGGCTCCTCGATCGGCATCTCCCGGGTCGACGACGGCGACGACCTGGCCGCCGCCGTGGAGGAGGCGCTTCGCCACGACCAACACGTCCTGGTCGAGCAGGGGATCGCCGCCCGGGAGCTGGAGTGCGCGGTGCTCGGCGGCTGGCGCCCCGAGGCGTCGGCGGTCGGCGAGGTACGCGTCGCCGGTGGCTGGTTCGACTACCAGCAGAAGTATTTCGGCGTCGCCGACCCGATGATCGTCCCGGCCGTGCTGCCGGACGAGGTGACGGCGGCGGTCCGCGAGCTGTCGCTGCGCGCGTTCGCCGCGATCGGCGGTTGGGGCCTGGCCCGGGTCGACTTCCTCTACGAGGAGACGACCGGCGCGCTGTACGTCAACGAGCTGAACACCATGCCCGGCTTCACCGCGCACTCGATGTACCCGAAGGTGTGGGCCGCCGCCGGTGTCAGCTACCGCGAGGTGGTGGACCGGCTCGTCGAGCTGGCCCACACCCGGCACGCCGGACGACCGGCGAGCACCGTGGGGAGCCTCCGGTGATCCTGCTCTCCGACCCCCGGGTGGCGGCCGTACCCAGCTCCGACGACGGCGACCCGTTGGTGGACCTGCGTGCGGTGCCGGAGTTGCGGCTCGACGGCCGGGCGGCCGACCCGGCCGGGGCGTACGCCCGCCTGCGGGCCGGTGTGGTCGACCGCCTGCTGGCCGCGCAGCGGGCCCTGCCGGCCGGGTTGCGACTGCTCGTCGTCGAGGGCTACCGGCCGTACCGGGCGCAGTTGGCCATCTTCACCGGCTACCGGGACGAACTGCGTCGGCGACACCCGGACTGGTCGCCCGAGCGGGTGCACCGGGAGACCACCAAATTCGTCTCACCCGTCGAGGTGGCGCCACACAGCACCGGCGGTGCCGTGGACCTGACGCTGTGCACCGACGACGGCGTCGAACTGGACCTGGGCACGGAGATCGACGCCACCCCGGAGGACAGCGCGGACGCCTGCTTCACCGACGCGCCGGCGATCGGCGCCACCGCCCGCCGACACCGGCAGATCATGGTGGACGCCCTCGGCGGCGCGGGGATGGTGAACTACCCGACCGAGTGGTGGCACTGGTCGTACGGCGACCGTTACTGGGCGCTGATCACCGGTGCGCCGCAGACCCGATACGGGCCTGTCGACCTGGCCGCCGTGCGATCCATACCGGTGCCGGCTGAACGGTAGCGGCCTGCCGTCCGTACCAGGCGGTGACGAAAACACCGAGGACGGGAGTGACGGCGATGAGGGTGCAGCGCAGGCACGTGCTGGCGGCGAGCGTGGCGGTGCTCGCCGCGGCAGGTGTGGCGGTCGGGACCAGCCTGGGGTTCGCCGGCACCGAGCCGGCACGGGCGTCCGTCTGCTCCGGCTCGGTCACCTTCTCGGCGGAGGGCGGCGCGCCGGCCGCGACCAGCGACCGCTTCCCGGTGGGCACCCGGCTGCGGGTGACCAACCTGGACAACAACCGGGCGGCCACGGTGACGGTGACCGGGCCGTCCGGGAGCTGCGTGCTGCTCAACGCCGCCGCCATGGAGCTGGTCCGGGAGCCCGGCAAGAACGTCGTCCGTCGCAACGTGGTGGAGCGCGTCGACGGCGCGGCGCCGCCCGCCGCAGCGCCAGCCCCCGGCACGGTACGCCCCGGCGCCGCGTCGCCGGGCGCGTCCGGACCGGCGCCCCGGTCGGCGTGCTCGGGCGCGATCACCTTCTTCGAGGAGGCCGCCGGCCCGGGGGCGACCAGCGGGCAGTTCCCGGTGGGCACCCGGCTACGGGTGACCAACCTGGACAACAACCGGGCGACCACCGTGACGGTGACCGGACCGTCGGGAAGCTGCGTGCTGCTCAACTCGGCCGCCATGGAGCAGATCCGCGAGCCGGGTAAGAACCTCGTGCGCCGCAACACCGTCGAGGTGCTGCGCTGAGCCGGGGGGCTGGGCCCGGCGACCGGGTCCCGCCCTCCGGGATCAGCCGCTCCGGTCGGCCTGCCAGGTGCCGTCGTCGTGGACCCGCGCGGGGGCCCGGCCGAGCAGGAGCGTCGTCAGCGCGGCGTCGATGGTGTCGCCGAGGAACCAGTCGCCGGCCTGGTCCAACGCGAAGACCCGGCCCCGCTCGTCCACCGCCAGGATGCTGTCCTGTTGTTCGGTGCCGATCGGGAACAGGCGGGAGCCGAGGACCGCGCCGAAGTCCGCGAGGGTGTCCGCGGTGTGCGCGATGGTGTGCGGGCGGATGTCGAACCGGGAGATCCACACCTGCGCGCCGCGGCCCCGCCGGGCGCCGACCAGGCTGGGGAAGGCGGTGAGCGCCTCGACGGCCGCGGGAAACGCCTCGTGCCGGTGCGTACGCCCCGACACCGCCGTCACGTCCCGTACCGCGGCGGCGGCCATGAGTTGGTCGCCGATGTGCGGTTGCCACCCGGCCGCCACCAACGCGTTGGCCACCTCCGCCGGGAACCGGCCGGGATCGGGGTCGGGTGCCGCCGGCGCCCGCCACGGCTCGATGTGCGCGCGCGCCGACTCCGGTAGGACGTTCGCCCGCACCAGGAAGGCGATGCACGAGTCGCAGGGCAGGTCGGCCGGCCCACCGGCGGGATCGCCCGGTTCCCGTACCCGGAAGACCTCCAGGCGGGCGCGCTCCAGCAGTGCGGCCGCCTCGGCCCTGCCCATCGGCGCGATGCCCTCGGCGGCCCGGCGATGGTCGTACTCGTGCAGGACGTCGGAGACCACGATCAGCTCGGCGTGCGCCTCCCCGCCCCGGACCAGACCGCCGGGCGGTAGCTGGGCCAGGTAGTCGCGTACGAGCGGGTGGTGGTTGAGCGGCACCTCGGCTCTCGTGCCCTGGGCCGTCCAGATCCGCCCGTCGATCGTCAGGTGCGCCTCGGTGTTCGGGGTCGGTCCACGATGGATCTGCCGGACCAGCAGGCTCGACGGGTCGACGGTGCGCGGAGCGGTCGGCCCGGCGGGCTGGCTGCGCCGGTACAGCTCCGCGACCACCGAGCTCGGCACCCGGGGCCAGGTGGTCACAGCTCCGGTCTGCTTGTCGATGACGGTGGTGGGCAGGTCACCAGGCACCGTGCGCGCCTCGGTGGGCACGACCGACGTGATGACGTAGCCGAGGTCGAACTCGTCGACCATCGCTGTGCACTCATGGCCGAGGCGCTGCGAGTCGCGGCGGGCCCAGGTGGCCGCCAGCTGCTCCGCCTGTTCGCGGTCGATCACACACTGAAACTACCGGACTACACAGATCGATGGCGGCCGGTATGGTTTCGGTCTACCGACGGTGACGGGAGGGCGGCCGTGAGCGAACGCGCGGACCGGAGCGGCAATCGTGAGCTACGGGCCCGATTCGACGACGTCTACGGGCAATATCAGCAGCTCAGGTCCGGTTTGGACACGCTGCAGACCCGGCTCGCCGAGCTGCGGGTGACCCGCCGGTCGGCCGACGGGCAGGTCACGGCGACCGTCGGCGCCCAGGGCCGGTTGCTCGGGGTCGAGCTGACGCCCGCCGTCTACCGCGACCGGGACGCCGGGGCGCTCGGTCGGAAAATCACCGAGACCATCCAGGACGCCGCCGAGGCCGCCGCCGACGCCACCCGTGACCTCGTCGCCGAGACCATGCCGGCCGGCTCCGGGTCGGCGGACTTCCTCCGTACCGGAGATTTCGGCACGCTGCTCGGCCGGGCCGACGCGGTGCTCGGCAGGGGTGAGGGGCCGGCATGAGCGACGCGCAGCTCTGGCTCGATCCGCAGAGGGCCCGGCGGGCCGGCGCGGACCTGGCGCTGGCCGGTGAGGCGGTGACGGCCCGCCGCGCGGTGGAGGGCGGCGCGATCGAGGCCGCCAGCGGCGTCCGACCATGGGGCCGCGACGACATCGGCGCGGCGTTCGAGCGCACCTACCGGGGGTACGAGCAGACCGTGCTGCGGGCCTGGGCCGGTGTCGGGCAGCGCCTCACCGAACTGGGCGGCGACGTGGTGCGGGCGGTCGACGCTAGCGTGCGGACCGACGAGGCCAACGCCGCCCGGGTCGGCCGGGCCGCCGACCGGCGCTGACGCCGGCGACCGCGATGACCGTGCTGCCGAGTCCCATTCCGCATCCCCTCGACCTCGCGCCCTGGGACGTGCCCGGCTGGATCTACGAAGCCCTCGACTGGGTGATCGGCGTGCAGTGGCCGGAGGGCGACGAACGGGCCGTCTGGGACGTCGCCGACCAGTGGTACGCGGTCGCCTCGGTGCTCGCCGGTCCACGGGCCGACGCCGCCGCGGCCGCCACCGAGGTGCGCAGTGGGTACGGGGGTGTCGGCGCTGTCGACGCGGCGTTCGAGGCGGCCTGGCGGGCGATCGCCGACGGTGACGACGCTCCGCTGCCCGTCCTGCTCGCCATCACCGCCGACCTGGGCCGAATGGCCGAGGAGTGCGGCTGCGACATCGAGGGCGCCAAGCTGGAAGTCTGGATCGAGCTGGGCATCCTGGTCATCGAGCTGCTCTCCGTGGCGGTTGCCGCGGTGCTGACGGCCGGCGCCGCCACCCCGGCCGCCGGCGCGGCGATCACCGCGACACGGCTGCTGGTCCAGCAGATCTTCCGGCGTCTGATCGGTCAACTGGCCGGCAAGTCCCTCAAACACGGGCTCAAGGAGGCCGGCGAGCGGGCCGCCAAGGAGGTCGCCCGCGGTGGCGTACGCGGCCTCGCGAAGCGGGCCACCCGCGAAGGGCTGGAGGAGGCCGCCGAGGAGGCCGGCGTCACCCTGGCCACCCAGGCGTACCAGAACTCCACCGGACGGGCCCACGGCCTGGACGTGGCCGATCTCGGCACCTCGGCGGTCGGCGGGCTCGCCGGCGGGGCGGTCGCGCCGCTGGCCGGGCTGGGCCGGCACGCGAGCGGGCGCGCGGCGAAGGTGGGGGAACACCTCGGGCGGGAGATGACCGGCGAGGCGCTTGCGGACACCGCCGCCAGCCTCGCCACCGGCTCGGGCCTGACCTCTGTGGAGGACGTCGCCCGGGCCGCCGCGTCCGGAGCCACCGGTTCGGCCACCGCCCAGACCGACCACGCGTTACGCGCCCGGCTCGACGCGCAGGCCGACGCCCTCGCCGGCCCTCACGGCAGCGGCCCCGCGCTGCCGTCGGTGGCGACCCTCGCGGGCGATCCGACGATCGCGGTCGCCGGAACGACGCCCGCGGCGGGTGGCTCGTCCTCCGGGGCGGCGGATGGCGCGGCGTACTCGGCGGGCGGCGCGGCGGCTTTCGCGGGTGGAGCGGCGTCATCGACGGGTGGAGCGGCGGCTTCGGTGGACCTTACCGGTCCGGGGGTGGAGTCGTCGGCGGTGGCGTTCGCCAATGGGTCGGCCCCCGTCCGGGAGGTGGCGTCCGGTGGGCCGGCGCCGGGTGTTACCGGGCCCGGGTCGGGCGGTGGCACGTCGCCGGACCAGCAAGGGTCGTCCGGCGGCCCAGCGTCGCCGTCCCTCGGCGCCTCGCCGTCCCCCGGCGTCGAGCCGTTCCCCGGTGTCGAGCCGTCTCCTGGCGCGTCGCCGTCGCCCGAGGGCGGGCTGGGCGCGGTGTCGCCGCCTGCGCGCACATCCGATGCCACGCTCTCGCCGGCGTCCGCCGGTGATCCGACGTTGTCGGCGGTGGCAGCCGATCCGCGGCCTTCGCCGGTGGCTGCTCCCGTGGCCGGGGCCGGCGAAGCGGGCGGCGCGCCGGCCACCACGGCCGCGCCGCCGGGACATGCCGGCTACCCGTCGTACGCCAACACGCCCGGCCCGACCGCCTGGGCCACCCCGGCGACGCCGACGACCGGCCCCGGCCCGACCCCGCCGGTGACCGCCACCGCACCGCTCATCGGGCGGCACGCGGCGCCGGCCCTTGTGCCGAACCGCGAGGCGTCGGTGCCCGAGCAGCGGGCCCGGGGTCGGGCGACGGTCCCCGTCGACGTGACGGCGTTCGGTGACCGGTCGGTTCCCGAGACCGACGACTGGTATGCGGCGCAGTGGGCCGCCGCCGCCGAGGCCGCCGAGCGGCGGCGCTACCAGGACCACTACGAGGCGCAGCGGCTCGGGTTCGAGACCGTCCGCCGGCAGTCCGAGGCCACCCGGTTGCGCACCCGGGCCGCCGAGCACGACCGCAGAGCCGTCGAGTACGCCGCCTACGCCCGGCAGTTGCAGCAGGCCGGTCGCCAGCAGTGGGCCGACGGCTGGCAGCGTGCCGCGGAGGCCGAGGTCCGCGCGTACACCCAATGGGTTGAACTGGCGGACGCGGTGCTGGCCGGCACCACCGCGCCGACCGTCGTGGACCTCGGCCCCGCGACGTTCGAGCACGCCAACCGGGACGTCGGCGCGCTCGCGCTCGGCGCGGTCGAGACCGCCGGGCCGTCCCGGCTCACCGGCGACGACGGGCCGCCGCCGATCGACGACTCGCGGCCGTACGGCCGACCCGGAGGACTCCGCCCACCGTTGGCCCTGCACCAGGTCGACGTGGAACGGCAGGTGCCCCGGGAGCCGGACGGCACCGTCCGGCGTACCGCCGATCCCCGGCAGGGCGGGTGGTTCCGGCTGCTGAACGACGGCGGTCCCGCCGCCGACGCCACCCGGGGCATCAACTGTCTGGACTGCACTCTGTCCCTGTTCGAGACCTGGGTGCACGGCCGGCCCCGGGTGTCCGCGCCGCGTACCTTCGACGGCTACCTGGACGGTGACATCCGGCGTCCGATCCGCGGCGAGGCGGGCGGTCCGGGCCGGGTGGAGGACGTGACCGGTGGGCGTTTCCAACGCCTCCTCGCCCCGCCGCCGGGCCAGCGTCTGGGCGCCGAGCAGGCGCGGCAGGCCGCCGACCGGGGTTACCGCAACCTGCACGACCAACTGCTGCTGGGCGGCCACGGCAGTTACGCGTTCCTGGTCACCGAGTGGCCGCACGGCGGTTCGCACGCCTGGGTGGCGCTCAACCAGAACGGCACGGTCCTCTACCTGGACCCGCAGAACGGAGTGATCCGGGACCGGCCGCTGTACCCGGACGTGGTCGGCATCGACGCGTTGGTGCTGGGCGGGGACGGCCGCCCCATGCCACTCGGCGGGCTGCCCCGCGGCCGGTTCAGCGAACGACCCGACCTGCCGGAACACCCGCCCACGCAGGACGACGGTGGCCACGGCGACCCGTACGTCAATCGGATGCACCTGCTGTTGGACGGTCCGGGCTCGGCGTCGATGCCACCGGACGCGGAGGGTCGGGACCCGGCCCCCGACGGAGACCCGGAGCGACCCTCGGCGCTCGACGATTCCGGTCGGCTCCTCACACGGGCCAACAGCCTGGACGACGTCTTCGCGGCCGGGCTGACTCCCGCCGAGTTCGCGGCCGCGGTCGACCCGGCCACCCTCCGCCGGTTGGTGCCTGCCCTCGATGAGTCGTCGGCACGGGACCTCGCGGCGATGTTCCACGACCTCCAGGTTCGGGACATGCTCGACCGGGCCCGGCGGGAGCCGCCAGCGAACGAGCCGAACCTGGCCGAGAACGTCGTCCGGCAGGTGGTGCGGCACCCGGACCTGGCGCGCATCATCCTGGCCACGCCCGAACTCGCGCGGTCGCTGACCGCCCGTCCGCTGACCCTGTATCACCTGGCCAGCCACCCGCAGGCCATCGACGTACTGGCCGAGGTGCTGGACGACGTCGCCCACCAGGAGGCGGACACAGAGCCGGTCCCTCGGGAGGTACCGAAGCCTGCGCCGACACCTCTCACCGAGGAGCAGTTGCGGATCAGCGCCGGCATTTCCGTGCGTCGAGGACCGGTCACTCAGGCCGGTTTCGATCCCGACCGACGCGACGACGCTGCCTACCGGAGGCGCTACCTCGACAATCTCTACTCAGCGGCAGTAGAGGCTCAGGCGGATCTGAATCAACTTGCGGTCTCCCTGGCCGAGGCTGATGGCAGACGCGTCGGAGAGCCGGGCTGGCGCTCACAGCCCAAGGACCGCCGTCGAGCCGAGGACAAGGTCGCCAAAAACCAGGGCGACGCGTCGAAACTGCTCGACCTCGCTGCCGCCAAGGTGGAGTTCCGCACCCTCGACGACCTCTACGCCGCTCTCCGACGGGTCACCGATCAGCCGGGCATTATGGTGGTGAGCTTTGAGGACCGGTTCGTCTCACCTATGAGCAGCGGCTACCGGGACGTGCAGTTCGTGCTGCGTACGAGAAACGGGCACCTGGCGGAATTCCGCTTACACTTGGCCGCTCTTGACGCCGTCGCAGTCTGGGAGCATGTGCTTTACGAGGTGCGACGTGACGTGGAGGCGCTTGCCGAAGCCGAGGGCCGGGCGTTGACGCGGCGCGAGCGAGCGATCACCGACGGCATTCGCCTGCGTGAACAGAAGTTGTTCTGGGAGGCGTTGCAGTCAACTCTTGAGGGGGAGCCCAGATGACCGAGATGCCTGGCCTGATACTCCCCTCCTACTACCTCTACTACCAATCGCCTGTGAAGATCGTCGAGACGCCCGAAGGTGGCGCCAGAGTATGGCGAGTCTCCATCGACTCCGGCGGTTGGCACGAGAAGAACGACATCTTCGTCGAGATCACGCTGGGTGTCGGAGGGGATATCTTTAGCCGCAGCGCCGAGGACTTCGTTCAGGAGGTGGAGGCGTTCCGCGCCTTTCACCTCAAGGGCGAAGGGCCGATCTTCGCCCTCTACGAGACGGTGCGCGGGATCGAGAGCCAGGCGGACGCGGAGGGGCGTCGCGAAACGCCGCGCGAGCAGGCGTTGATTCGCGGGATTCGGCAGCGGACGTTCGTCATGTTCGAGGAGGAGCTGCGCGCGGCCGGTGATCCCGGTGCGGACCCCGACATCGCCAGAGCGGCGTGAGGCTGCTCCGCGTCGAAGAGCTGAAGCCGGATGTCCGACGGCAGGTGGTCGGGGTGGGCTACGCCCTGCGCCGGGGATGGCGTCCTCGGACGGTGGTGAGGGCTGAATACCATCGACGGATGGGCAAAGTCGGTTCGCGCAGCACCAACTCCAACCTCTGGGCCTGGCCGGCCGGCATCCTCATCGGCCTGGCGATCGGCATCCCCGTGTTCGGTGGGACCGGTGGTGTGGCCTTCGGTGTGGCGCTCGGCATCGCCTTCGCGGGCGCCTTCGGCGCGTTCGGGCGGCGCCGCTCCGGTGGCGAGCCGGCCGAGGATGCTCCGGTTGCGGGGGATGGCGTCGTCGATGACGCGCCCCGAGGGTGATCAACTCGGCTTTCTTGATGTCGGGGCATCCGAACGCGAAGGATAGGCCGGTTTCCATGAAGCCGAGTGGATCACAGCAGGCGCGGGCGCTTGTGTTCGCGCCGGGGAGTGTCGCCGAGGCGATGGCCGTACAGGAGGAATTGCGGCCGTTGGTCGACCTGGTGGGACCCGGGCCCCGCTCGCCCGCGACGGTGGCCGGCCTCGACGTGGCGTACGCCGAGGGTGGTGACCTGCTGGCGGCGGCCGTCACGGTGCTGGATGCCCGGACGTTGGCGGTGGTGGACTCGGCGGTGAGTGTGGGTCGGCCGGCGTTCGGCTACGTGCCGGGGTTGTTCGCCTTCCGGGAGCTGCCCGCGTTGCTCGGTGCGCTCGGCCGCCTGAGGACCGTGCCGGAGCTGCTGGTCTGCGACGGGCACGGGTTGGCCCACCCGCGCCGCTTCGGGCTCGCCTGTCACCTCGGAGTGGTCACCGGGCTACCCGCGCTCGGGGTGGGCAAGACGCCGCTGGTCGGGACGTGGGATGAGCCGCCCGTCGAGCGGGGTGGCTGGTCGCCGTTGCGTGACGGTGGTGACGTGGTCGGGCGGGTGGTGCGTACCCGGGACGGGGTGCGGCCGGTCTTCGTCAGCGTCGGCCATCGGATGAGCCTGGAGAACGCTACCGCCCAGGTGCTCGCGCTGACCCCACGCTTCCGGTTGCCGGAGACCACCCGTAGCGCCGACCGACTCTGCCGCGACACCCTAGCCAACGCGCAGACCGGCGCGGGATCAGGCGAGGAGCGTGCGTGATCGACTCGGCTTTCTTGATGTCGGGGCATCCGAACGCGGGGGATAGGCCGGTTTCCATGAAGCCGAGTCGACCACCGCGAGGGCGGGCCGGGGCGGACCGGGGTCGGGCCGGGGCCGGACAGGACCGGCGGTAAACCGTAACGCCGCACACATGCCGGCCGCTCTATGACCGGTGCGGTGGGTGACGCGGTAGTAGCCTGGCCGGCGGACCCCACCCGGGAGAACGGCGAGGTTAATCATGACAGTGCGTCGACGCGCGGCACGGCTCGCGGCGGTCTGCGGTCTGGCGGCCGGCCTTGTGGTGCTCGGCGCGTCCCCGGCGCTGGCCGACGAGGACTCGGTCCGGGTGGGCGCGGCCAGCAGCTTCGCCGCCGGTGGCTCCGCGCAGGGGGTGAACGTCGCGGTGCGCAAGCGCACCGACGGGTGCGTCCTGCTGCGTACCGCGTTGGGTCTCCGCCTGGAGGGTCTTCGGCCGGAGCAGGTGACGGTCCAGGTCAACTCGGGCGGTCGCTGGTTCCCGGTGCCGGTCAGCGGCGGTTCCGGCAGTGTGGCCACCGCGCAGACCTCACCCAGCAAGCCGACCCTGTGCAAGGGTAAGGGCATCACGGTGCGTTACCGGGTGGCGTTCGCCGAGGGGGCTCCGGGTGGTCGTCTGGTCGTCACCGGCGCCGGGATGAGCGCGCTCGGCCAGGAGTTGGGTCGGGGCACCGACGCGGCGCGGGTGACCGGGGCGCGGGTCAGTCCGTCGCCGAGCCGGACGCCGTCCCCGACGCCGACCCCTACCGAGTCCGCCGCGGCTGACGAGGCGGTCGACCCGGCGGCGCTGACTGCCGTGTCCAGCGCACCGGACACCACGCCGGCAGCCGCCCAATCGTCTGGAGGAGGGTCGCCGGTGATGTACTTCGGCATCGTGCTGGTCGCGGTCGGGTTGCTGCTCATCGTGCTGCTCGTTCGTCGTTCCCGCCAGGACCGTAATCCGTCCGACCAGGCTCCCGACGTGGTGGCGGGCAACCCCGGTGGCACCACCTACCGCGCCGGCGGCGGGTCGCCGACCGTGCCCGGTCGCCCCGGCCAGGTGTACGGGCAGCAGCAACCGCCCACGCCAGGTTGGGGTGCGGTGCCCGCTCCCCGGTCGGCCGCCGGTGGGGTCTACGGCACCCGTCCGGGCGGTCCCGTCGCTCCGCCGGAGGCGACCCAGCAGATGCCGGGGCGCCCGGACGAGCCGCCGGCCGACAACGGGGGGCACACCGTGTTCATTCCCCGGCTCCCCGGCTGAGCGGGGCGCGAACCGGCCCCTCCGTTAGGCTCAGGATCGGTGTCTAACCTGCGGCCAAGGAGCGGAACACGTGACTGATCTGTCCCAGATCGTGAAGGCGTACGACGTCCGAGGGACGGTGCCGGACCAGTGGGACGAACGGGTCGCCGAGGCGCTGGGCGCCGCCTTCACTCAGTTGCTCAACTCCACCGACGAGCCGGGCGACGCGGTTGTCATCGGCCACGACATGCGGGCCACCTCGCCCGCCCTGGCCGCCGCGTTCGCCGACGGGGTCCGCGCGGAGGGCCGCGCGGTCATCGAGATCGGGCTCGCCTCCACGGACCTGCTCTACTACGCCTCCGGCTCGCTGGACCTGCCCGGCGCGATGTTCACCGCCAGCCACAACCCCGCTCAGTACAACGGCATCAAGATGTGCCGCTCCGGCGCCCGGCCGATCGGTCAGGAGAGCGGCCTGGCCGAGATCCGGGAGCGGGCCCAGGCCCTGCTCGACGCCGGCGAGGCCCGCCCGGCTGGTACGCCGACCCGGCCCGCCGAGCGGCGTGACCTGCTTCCCGACTACGCCGGCTACCTGCGCAAGCTCGTCGACCTATCCGGCATCCGGCCGCTGAAGGTCGTCGTCGACGCCGGCAACGGCATGGGCGGCTTCACCGTCCCGACGGTGCTGGGTGACGCGGCGCTGTCGCCGCTGCCCCTGGAGATCGTGCCGCTCTACTTCGAGTTGGACGGCAGCTTCCCCAACCACGAGGCCAACCCCCTGGACCCGGCGAACCTGGTCGACCTCCAGCGCGCCGTGGTCGAGCACGGGGCCGACATCGGCCTGGCTTTCGACGGTGACGCGGACCGGTGCTTCGTGGTGGACGAGCGCGGTGAGCCGGTCTCGCCGTCGGCGATCACCGCCCTCGTCGCCGCGCGTGAGCTGGCCAAGCACCCGGGTTCCACGGTGATCCACGGCCTGATCACCTCCAGTGCGGTCGCGGAGATCATCCGTGAGCACGGCGGGCAGCCGGTCGTCGCCCGGGTCGGGCACTCCTTCATCAAGGCCGAGATGGCCCGCACCAACGCGGTCTTCGGCGGCGAGCACTCCGCGCACTACTACTTCCGGGACTTCTGGTTCGCCGACACGGGCATGCTCGCCGCCATGCACACGCTGGCCGCCCTGGGCGAGCAGTCGCTGCCGCTCTCCGCGTTGGCCGGTGAGTACGAGCGCTACGTCGCCTCCGGCGAGATCAACTCGACGGTGGTCGACCAGGCGGCGGCGGTGGCGGAGGTGCGCGCCGCGTACCCCGACGCGGAGGCCGACGAGATGGACGGCCTGACGCTGCGTTTCCCCGATGGCGCCTGGTTCAACCTGCGCGCCTCCAACACGGAGCCGTTGCTGCGGCTCAACGTCGAGGCACCCACCCGCGACCGGATGGTCTCGCTCCGGGACGACGTGCTCGACCGCGTTCGCCGATAAGATCGCCAGCGCCGGTCGGCACCGCCACCGGTCCAGCCGCACACGTGGAAGGAGCCGTGCCATGGCCCTGGATCCGCAGTTGCTCGAGATCCTCGCCTGTCCGGACACGCACCACGCCCCGCTCACCTACGACGCCGAGGCGCAGACGTTGACCTGCACGGAGTGCGGCCGGATCTTCGAGGTCCGCGACGACGTGCCGGTGCTGCTGCTCGACGAGGCGCGCGGCGGCCCGGGGCAGCCGTCATGATCGACGGTACGGCCGGGGTCAGCGGGCGCCGGGACGCCGACGAGGCCCTGCTCGACAACCCGGGTGCGTTGGCCGAGGCCGACCCGGGCGACATGCTCCGGCACACCGCGTCGGCAGGCGCGCAGGTCCGGGAGAGCGCCGCGCTGGCGGCCGAGGCGAACCTGGCGGTGCTCGCCGACGACGGGCGGCCCCGAGCCGTGGTCATCGCCGGCATCGGCACCGCCGGGCGTACCGGTGACGTGCTGGCCACCGTCGCCGGGCCGCGCTGCCCGGTCCCGGTCATCGCGCACCGCAGCGCCGGCGTGCCCGGTTGGGTGGGCGCGGCCGACGTGGTGATCGCGGTGAGCGCGTCCGGACGCAGCCCGGAGGCGCTCGGCGCCGCCGAGGCCGCGCACCGGCGGGGTGCCCGCCTGGTCGCCGTCGGCGCTCCCGACTCGCGGTTGCAGTCGATCGCCGAGCAGGCGCGGGCGCCGTTCATCCCGGTGCCCCGGCGTGCCCCGGCACGGGCCAGCCTCTGGGCGCTCACCGTGCCGGTCCTGCTCGCCGCCCGTTCACTCGGGCTGGTCAAGGTCAACGAGGCGGACCTGGCGGAGACCGCGGCCCGACTGGACGCGGACGCCGACCGGTGCCGCTCCACGGCGGAGTCCTTCGTCAACCCGGCGAAGTCCCTGGCGCTGGGTCTGGCCGGCTCGATTCCCATCGTCTGGGGCTCGTCCCCGCTGGCCACTGTCGCTGCCCGCCGCTTCGGTGACACCCTGTCGGCGAACGCCCGCTACCCGGTGGTGACCGGTGCGCTCGGCGAGGCCGGGCGGGGTCGGGTCGGCCTGCTCGACGGTGTCTTCGGCGGGCTGGCCGAGGGGGAGCGGGACATCTTCGCCGACCCGACGGACGACGACGGCGACGCCACCCGGCTGCGGTTGGTGCTGCTGCGCGACGGCGGCCTCAACGCCGACGACGACACCGACGAGCCGCTCGCTGTCGAGGAGCGCCGCGCGGACGCGGT
Source organism: Micromonospora sp. WMMD1120 (assembly GCF_029626235.1). NCBI lineage: Bacteria > Bacillati > Actinomycetota > Actinomycetes > Micromonosporales > Micromonosporaceae > Micromonospora > Micromonospora sp. WMMD1120. The sequence goes on from NZ_JARUBO010000005.1 coordinate 3,120,386, forward strand.
GCAGACCCTCGCGGAACGTCGCGGCGTGCGGTGCGACGTGGTGACCGCCGAGGGCGGCTCGGCCCTGGAACGACTGGCCTCGCTGGTCGCCGTTCCGGATTTCGCCTCGATCTACCTGGCCCTGGCCCACGGCCTGGACCCGATGGCCGTTCCGGCCATCACCGAAATGAAGGAGCTGTCGAACCAGTGAACGAACGTAGGGGGCGGCGCGGCATGCGCACTGCCACGCTTGGCGGAGTGGTGGCATGAGCGCGAACGGCGGGACGAAGGCGATCGTCGCCGCCCTGCTGGCCAACGTCGGCATCGCCGTCACCAAGTTCGTCGCGTTCCTGCTCTCCGGGTCGTCGTCGATGCTGGCCGAGGCGGTGCACTCGGTCGCCGACTCCGGCAACCAGGGCCTGCTGCTGCTCGGCGGCAAGCGGGCGAAGCGGGCGGCCACCCCGGAACACCCCTTCGGGTACGGCCGGGAGCGCTACATCTACGCGTTCATCGTGTCGATCGTGCTGTTCAGCATCGGTGGCCTGTTCGCGCTGTACGAGGCGTACCACAAGTGGCACGACCCGCACGGCATCACCGAGTGGCAGTGGTTGCCGGTGGCCGTGCTGGTGGTGGCGATCGTGATGGAGTCGTTCTCGTTCCGGACGGCCATCAAGGAGTCGAACCACATCCGGGGCCACCAGTCCTGGGTACGGTTCATCCGCCGGGCCAAGGCGCCCGAGCTGCCGGTCGTGCTCCTGGAGGATTTCGGGGCGCTGGTCGGTCTGATCTTCGCGCTGTTCGGGGTGGGGCTGACGCTGATGACCGGTGACGGTCGCTGGGACGCCGCCGGCACCGCGATGATCGGCGTGCTGCTGGTGATCATCGCGGTGGTGCTGGCCATCGAGACCAAGAGCCTGCTGCTCGGTGAGGGCGCGGAGGCGTCCGACGTCGCCGCCATCGAGCGGGCGGTCACCGCCGGCCCCGAGGTGGAGCGGATCATCCACATGAAGACGCTCTACCTGGGCCCGGAGGAGCTGCTGGTGGCCGCGAAGATCGCCGTTCCGGAGTGGGAGAGCGCGCACGACCTGGCCCGTGGCATCAACGCCGTGGAGGCACGCATCCGCGCCGCCGTGCCGATCGCCCGGGTGATCTACCTGGAGCCGGACGTCTACAGCGCGGCCGCCGCGCAGGCCGGCACCGGCGCCGCCGCCGACACGGCGGTGCCGCAGCCCCAGGACGTGTCGGGCGAGGCAGCCGGGCGGCCCGGGGGCTGACGGGTGGAGCCACTGTACGGGCCGATCCGGGACTACGCCTGGGGATCGCGCTCGGCCATCGCCCTCCTGCAGGGGAGGCCGGTGCCCAGCGCGGGCCCGGAGGCGGAGCTGTGGTTGGGCGCCCACCCGGGCGGCCCGGCCACTGTCGACCGTGCCGGTCTGCGGGTCAGCCTCTGTGACCTGGTGCGGGACGAGCCCGGGCAGTGGCTCGGCCAGCAGGTGTCCGAGCGGTTCGGCGGTCGGCTGCCGTTCCTGCTCAAGGTGCTGGCCGCCGACGCCCCGCTGAGTTTGCAGGCCCATCCGGACGCCGAGCAGGCGCGGGCCGGCTACGAGGCGGAGGCGGGGCTCCCCGCGGAGCAGCGCAACTACTCCGACCCGCACCACAAGCCGGAGCTGCTTGTGGCGCTCACCCCGTTCGAGGCGTTGTGCGGTTTCCGGGACCCGGGGGAGTCGGCGGAGGCGCTCGCCGCGTTCGGCGTACCGGAGTTGGCGCCGGTGGTCGCCGCGTTGCGGGACGGGCCGGCGGGCCTGGCGACGGCGGTGCGGACGCTGCTCAACTGGCCGGTGGCCCGGCGGCACGAGCTGCTGGGCGCCGTGGTGTCGGCGTCGGCGGACAGCCCGGACGCGGAGCTGGCCCACCGGCTGGCCAAGGCGTACCCGGGCGACCCGGGCGTGCTGGTCGCGCTGCTTCTGCACCACGTGCGGCTGGTGCCGGGGGAGGGGATCTGGATGCCCGCCGGCAACCTGCACGCCTACCTCAGCGGCTGCGGGGTGGAGATCATGGCGGCCAGCGACAACGTGCTGCGCGGCGGTCTCACCCCGAAGCGGGTGGACGTCGACGAGTTGTTGCGGGTGCTGCGCTTCGAGGTGCTCGACGAGCCGGTGCGGGCCGCGCAGCCGGTCGGGCCGGGGGTCGACTGGTGGCCGGTTCCGGTCGACGACTTCGCGTTGCACCGGGTCCGCGTCGACGCCGCGCTGCCGTCGGTGACGCTGCCGCTGCCCGGTCCCCGGGTGGTGCTCTGCGCCGAGGGCTCGATCACGGTGGACGACGGGGCCGGCGCCCTGACGCTGGTCTCGGGCGAGGCGGCGATCGGCACGGCGGCAGGTGAGCCGTTGCGGATCGGTGGTGCCGGCGTCGCCTACGTGGCGACGTCCGGCCTGCGCTGACAGGGGTCAGCGCGAGCCAGTGCACAAGTCCGACTTTTCCGGAATAGCTTGACGGGGTTCTGGCGCAGTGTGACCCTATGAGTACGCAGCGTTATCGCGACGACGGTCCGAGAACGTGCGGGGGAACCAAACCGGGGGGATGCGCGGGGCGGGCGGGGCGTGGACGGAGGGGTCCGTTCAGCACCGACCGCCCCGTGCGCTGTCTGTGGACCTACCCCGAGGCCCGTTGCCAACGCGCGTAAGGTGGAGGGTCGGCGTAGACATCGTTCGACAGGAGCTTTCATGACCAGCACCCTCCCGGCGTCCGCCAGCGGCACGCCGTCCGAGGCCCGGCCGAGCACGCTTGCCGACGGCGACTTCAAGGTGGCGGATCTGTCGCTCGCCGAGTTCGGGCGTAAAGAGATCCAGCTCGCCGAGCACGAGATGCCCGGCCTGATGGCGATCCGTCGGGAGTTCGCCGAGGCTCAGCCGCTCGCCGGCGCCCGGATCACCGGTTCGCTGCACATGACCATCCAGACCGCCGTCCTGATCGAGACGCTGGTCGCGCTCGGCGCGCAGGTGCGCTGGGCGTCCTGCAACATCTTCTCCACCCAGGACCACGCCGCCGCGGCGGTCGTCGTCGGTCCGGACGGCACCCCCGAGGCGCCTTCCGGTGTTCCGGTGTACGCCTGGAAGGGCGAGACCCTGCCGGAATACTGGTGGTGCACCGAGCAGGTGCTCGACTGGCCGGACGGGCAGGGCCCGAACATGATCCTGGACGACGGCGGCGACGCCACGCTGCTGGTGCACAAGGGCGCCGAGTTCGAGAAGGCCGGCGCGGTTCCGCCGGTCGAGTCCGCCGACTCCGAGGAGTACGCGGTCATCCTCGAGCTGCTGCACCGTTCGCTCGGCGAGGACGGCCAGCGCTGGACGCGGATCTCCTCCGGCATCAAGGGCGTGACCGAGGAGACCACCACCGGTGTGCACCGGCTCTACGAGATGCACCGGGCCGGCACCCTGCTGTTCCCGGCCATCAACGTCAACGACTCGGTGACCAAGAGCAAGTTCGACAACAAGTACGGCTGCCGGCACTCGCTCATCGACGGCATCAACCGGGCCACCGACGTGCTGATCGGCGGCAAGATGGCGGTCGTCATGGGCTACGGCGACGTCGGCAAGGGCTGCGCCGAGTCGCTGCGCGGCCAGGGCGCCCGGGTCGTCGTCACGGAGATCGACCCGATCTGCGCGTTGCAGGCCGCGATGGACGGCTACCAGGTCTCCACCCTGGACGACGTCGTCGAGCAGGCGGACATCTTCATCACCGCCACCGGCTGCTTCGACGTCATCACCAACGAGCACATGGCCCGGATGAAGCACCAGGCCATCGTCGGCAACATCGGCCACTTCGACAACGAGATCGACATGGCCGGCCTGGCCAAGCGCTCCGACGTCGAGCGGATCAACATCAAGCCGCAGGTCGACCTGTGGCGCTTCGCCGACGGGCACGCCATCATCGTGCTGTCCGAGGGTCGCCTGCTGAACCTGGGCAACGCGACCGGGCACCCGAGCTTCGTGATGTCGAACTCGTTCGCCAACCAGACGATCGCCCAGATCGAGCTGTTCACCAAGACCGAGGACTACCCGATCGGCGTCTACGTGCTGCCCAAGCACCTGGACGAGAAGGTGGCCCGTCTGCACCTGGGCGCGCTCGGCGCCAAGCTGAGCACGCTGACCAAGGAGCAGGCCGCCTACCTGGGCGTCTCCACCGAGGGCCCGTTCAAGCCGGACCACTACCGCTACTGATCAACGCGCAACGCACCGGGCCGGCTCCGCACCCCAGAGCCGGCCCGGTCCGCCGTTCCCGCCCCCACGCCCCCCGCCCCCCAACCCCGCGCCCCGCCCCCAGCCCCCAACCCCGCGATCTTGCAGTTTTGGTCGGAGTTCTGCGGCCTTTGACCCGATATGACACCGCAGAAAGTGCAAGATCGCGCAGGGCGGGGGGTGCGGGGTGGGGGCGCGGGGCGGGGTGATTAGGGGCGGGGTGTGCGGCGGGTGGGGCGGAACCACGTCCAGGCGCACCAGACCAGCCAGCCGATCGACACGGCGGTGGCCAGGGCCCGCAGGCGCAGCGCGCTGAGCAGCAGCACCACGGCCAGCACCGCCAACCACGGCAGGATTCCCCTCACGGCGGGGATACTGCCACAGTCGGCTGCCGATCCGGCAGAGCTGGCCAGAGGATGAGTGGGATACCTGCGGCACTCCTCGGCGGCTGTTGACCGCGTCCGGTACGCGACAACCGGATCGGCCCAGCCTGCCGGTGGCGCGGGACGCCGCCGACGGGGGATCATGGTGCGAGCCGTTACCGGCTGACGCCGGTCCCACCGACCTGACCGAGGATGCAATATTAATCCCATGAGAGCCCGCGTACTGGTGGTCGACGATGACCCCGCGCTCGCCGAGATGCTCGGCATCGTGCTGCGCAGCGAGGGGTTCCTGCCCTCCTTCGTGGCGGACGGCGAGCGGGCGTTGGCCGCTTTTCGCGACAGCCGTCCCGATATCGTGCTGCTTGACCTGATGCTACCGGGGATGAGCGGTATAGACGTCGCCCGGTCCATCCGGGCGGAATCCGGTGTCCCGATCGTCATGCTGACCGCCAAGAGCGACACCGTCGACGTGGTGCTGGGCCTGGAGTCCGGCGCGGACGACTACGTGGTCAAGCCGTTCAAGCCCAAGGAGCTGGTGGCCCGGATGCGGGCCCGGCTGCGCCGGGGCGAGGACGTGGCCCCCGAGATGTTGACCATCGGGCCGCCGGACAACCAGATCAGCATCGACGTGCCCGCGCACACGGTGAGCCGCAACGACGAGGAGGTGAAGCTGACTCCGCTGGAGTTCGACCTGCTGGTCGCGCTCGCGCGCAAGCCCCGTCAGGTGTTCACCCGCGAGGTGTTGCTGGAGCAGGTCTGGGGCTACCGGCACGCGGCCGACACGCGCCTGGTCAACGTGCACGTCCAGAGGCTGAGGGCCAAGATCGAGCCGGACCCGGAGCGCCCGGAAATCATCCTCACCGTGCGGGGCGTGGGCTACAAGGCGGGGACCGGATAGCCTGGTCGCACTGTGTCGACCTCGCCGCCCAGACCCTCCCCGAGCACGACTGCCCGCCGGCTCAGCGCCGGCGGGGAGTTCTGGCGCGCGGTGAGCGGTCGGGTCGCCCGGGTGGTCGGCCGCGTGCACCAGACCTGGCGGCGCTCGCTCCAGGTCCGGGTCGTCACCATCACGCTCGTCGCGTCCAGCCTGCTGGTCGGCGGCTTCGCGTTCCTGATCGCCGACAAGATCACCACCATCCTGCTGGACAACGCGCGCAGCGACGTCCGGCAGCGGGTGACGAGCGGCGCCAGCTACGCGGCCAAGCAGGTGTCCTTCTACGGGCAACCGCAGGAGGCGCAGCTCCAGGAGACCATCGACGGCACCGTCAACTACCTCGCCGGCGGCGACCCCCAGCAGACCAGCGGGGTGGTGGTGGCGATCACCGCCGAGGGCTACCCGGACGACATCCAGACCCGCACCTCCCCGTCCGCGAACGTCCAGGTGCTGATCAGCCCCGAGCTGCGGGCCGCGATCGCGGACGGCAAGGTGGCCAGCCAGATCCGCACCGGCCGGCTCACCGGAGACACGACCAAATACCTCGTGTACGGCTCGCCGGTGCCGACCCGCTTCGGTCAGATCGAGCTGTACTATCTCGTGCCGCTGACCCGGCAGGACGTCACCGCCGCCGACGCCCGCGCCACGGTGGTGGCCACCGGGGTGGCCCTGGTGATCCTGCTCGGGCTGCTCGCGGCGCTGGTCACCCGGCTGGTGGTCAGCCCGGTCCGGGTGGCCGCACGGACCGCCCAGCGGCTCTCCGCCGGCCTCCTCGACCAGCGGATGGTGGTCAACGGCGAGGACGACCTGGCGCTGCTCGCCGCCTCGTTCAACCAGATGGCCACCAACCTGCAGCGGCAGATCCTGCGCCTGGAGGAGATGTCCCGGTTGCAGCGTCGGTTCACCTCCGACGTCTCGCACGAGCTGCGGACGCCGCTGACCACGGTCCGGATGGCCGCTGACCTGATCTTCGCCGAGCGCGACGAGTTCGACCCGGCGGTGGCCCGCAGCGCCGAGCTGCTCCAGGCCGAGTTGGACCGGTTCGAGGAGTTGCTCACCGACCTGCTGGAGATCAGCCGGTTCGACGCGGGCTTCGCCATGCTGGATGCCGAGCCGACCGACCTGGTGCCGGTGGTGCACCGCGTGGTCGACCGGCTGGCCGGCCTGGCCGAGCGGGTGGGCGTACCCATCGAACTCGACCTGCCGGGCACGCCGGTGATCGCCGAGGTCGACCCGCGCCGGGTCGAGCGGGTGCTGCGCAACCTTGTCGGTAACGCCGTGGAGCACGGTGAGGCCCGCCCGGTGCTGATCACCCTCGGCATCGACGAGACCGCCGTGGCGATCACCGTGCGCGATCACGGCGTGGGACTGAAGGCTGGTGAGGAGAAGCTGGTGTTCAACCGGTTCTGGCGGGCGGACCCGTCCCGGGCCCGGCAGACCGGCGGCACCGGGCTGGGCCTCTCGATCAGCCTGGAGGACGCCCGGCTGCACGGCGGCTGGCTGGAGGCGTGGGGCGCTCCGGGGCAGGGGGCGCAGTTCCGCCTCACCCTGCCGGCCCGGGCCGGTGACCGGCTGACCACCTCGCCGCTGCGCCTGGTGCCGGCCGACGTCACGCTGCCGTTCGGCGGCCCCCGCGACGGTGGTCCGCTGGCGATCGGCCCGGGCACTGGTGGGGCGTTGGCGATCGGTTCGACGCCGGTCGGGGACGGGGAGCGGGCGGAGGTGCGCTCGTGAGACGGCGACCGACAGTGCTCGGCGCGCTCGGCGCGGTGGTGCTGCTGGGTGCCGGTTGCGGCATCCCGGCCGCGTCCGACGTGCGGGTGGACGGCAAGGGCGGCGCCGCGACCGAGGCCGGGGTGATCAGTCGGGGCAGCGAGCCGCCGACGCGGACGGCCAGCGGCAGCGTCAACGAGGCGTTCGTCCGCAACTTCCTGTCCGCCGCCGCCGGTGAGCCGGATCGGGCGTACGAGCGGGTCAAGGCGTTCGTCGCGCCGGAGGACAAGACCCGGCTCCAGGACAAGAAGGGCAGCGAGGTCGCGCTGAACGTGGTTCGGGTGCGCGAGGCGGTCTACACGCTCAACAGCGACTCGACCACCACCGTCAGGATCAGCGTGCAGCAGATCGGCGTCCTGCGCTCGAACGGAATCCTGGCACCGCCGGTGGCGACCGAGACGGAGTACGAGTTCGGTCTGCGCAGCGCGGCCTACAACGGCGGCGCCGACGAAGAGCGGGCCGGCCTGTACGTCATCAACCCGCCGAACGTGCTGCTGCTCAGTGACGTCGCCCTGCGCCAGTACTACCAGGACGAGACGATCTACTTCTGGAGTTCGGACCGCACCCGCCTGGTGCCCGACCAGCGGTACCGGCCGCAGGCGGTGCCGGAAGACCGTCGGGTCAACGAGGTGGTCAAGTGGCTGGTCGGCGGCCCGTCCGACTGGCTGCGTCCGGGTGTCGTCGGGCTGCCCGACCGCACCGAGTTGATCAATAACGCCACCGGCGGGAACGGCCGGTGGGAGGTCAACCTGGACATGTCCGCCGACGACCAGAACAGCATCGACCAACTGATCACCCAGATCGCCTGGTCCCTGGGCGACCTGCCGGGCGAGTTGGAGCTCAAGATCCGCAACAACTCGCAACCGGTGGTGGAGCTGAGCGGGCGCCGGGAGTCCGTGGCGCTCTACCCGAACACCGCGACCCCGCAGCGGTTCGGCGTGTACGAGGGCGCGATCCACGCGCTCGACTTCGAGGGCGAGCCCAGCGGCCTGGTGCCGTTGGCGCCCGAGGTCAACCGCAACGTCGTCGCCGCGAGCCTGGGGCTCGCCAAGGACGAGCGCGTCCTCGCTGCGATGGTGGTCAGCGGCACCGCCAAGGGGCGCTACCGACTCGCGGTGGGCACCGGCCCCGCGCCGGTCTCCCTGGTCAACCGCAGCGGCTCGGAGTTCTCCTCGATCAGCCGTCCGGTGTGGTTGCGTACCGTGGACTCCCGCCCCGCGCGCGGCCTGGTGGTTGCCGACGGGCAGCTCTACCGGTTCGACGAGACGGCCCGGATGTTCCCGGTGCCGCTCAACCTGCCCTCCGGCGCGGTCACGGCGGTGGCCGCCGCGTTGGACGGCCAGCGGGTCGCGCTGATCGTCGGGGGCCGTCTCTACGTCGCGGCGGTCAACCTGGACGGCGGCGGGGTCTCCATCGGCCCGCCCCGGGAACTCGTCACCTCGCTGACCGGCCCCACCGCTGTCGACTGGGGCCGGGAGGACCAGTTGGTGGTGGCGGGCTCGGTGGGTCAACCGGCGATCTACGAGATCAGCGTCGACGGGGCCCTGGAGACGCCGCTGCGGACCGACCTCGGCGCGAAGGTCAACCACCTGACCGCGTACCCGTCCAACCGCAGCGTGCGGTTGCCCAGTGGCGCCTACATGTACGAGGCGAACGGGGTGGCCTACCGCAGCAGCCCGTCGGAGCGGATCGAACCGGACCGGGTACGCGGCATCGCGCCGGTGCCGGCCGGCGTACGGCCGAGCAATCCGACCGCGCCGTTCTTCCTCTACTGACCCGGTGAGCGGGCTCTGGGCGGACCTCGCCGACCTGGTGTTGCCCGCGACCTGCGCGGGTTGTCAGCAACGCCGGCAGGGTCTGCGGCACGGGGTCTGCCCGGTCTGCGTGGCGGCGTTGGGCGCGCTGCGTCCGCTGTCGGTACGCCCCACCCCCGCCCCGCCCGGCCTGCCGCCCTGCGTCGCGCTGGGCCGGTACGCGGACCCGCTGCGTGCGGCGCTGCTGGCATACAAGGATCACGGCCGGCACGGTCTGGCCCGCCCGCTCGGTGCGCTGCTCGCCGAGGTCGTCGCGCACGGCGTCGGGGCGCCCCGGCCGCTGGCGCTGGTGCCGGTGCCGGACACCGCGGCGGCGGCCCGGTCCCGGTACGGCGACCACCTCGATCGGCTGGCCCGGCACTGCGCGGCCCGGCTCCGCCGGGGCGGCTGGGAGGTGCGGGTGCACCGGCCGCTGCGGGCGCTGCCCCGACCCGACTCGGTAACCCTGGACAGCGCCGGCCGGGCGGCGGCAGCGGCGGCAGCCTTCCGGCCCCGTGTCGCGTCCGCGGCGCGGCTGCCCGCCGGGGGCGTCAGACCGGTGGTGGTGCTGCTCGACGACATCGTCACCACCGGCGTCACGCTGGCCGCCGCGAGCGGGGTGCTGACGGCGATCGGCTGGGCACCCAGTGTTGCCGCTGTGCTCGCGGCGACCGAGAAACGACTCCAGTTGTAACCGATTGTGTTTCCGTTTCACCCGTTGGTGTATGAGCTGCGGAAAATTCTGGGTCGTCTCGGCAACATGGGGTGACTGCCGGGCGAACAGGAGTTAGCGTTTCGCTGTCGGGGGTAGGAGGTCGTTCCAACCGCCCCTGGCGGTGAGAGGAGGCGTAGCCGTACGAACCGGTCGACGCCAGCGGGTCCCCCCTCGGCGCGCGACCGGGCCAAACCGGATCGAAGACCGTCCGAAAAAGGGAGGTCACGTGGACATCGTGGTCAAGGGCCGAAACGTCGAAGTCCCGGATCATTACCGGGTGCACGTAGCCGAGAAACTCGCAAAGATCGAACGCTACGACCACAAACTTATTCGTGTTGATGTCGAGCTGTTTCACGAGCGCAATCCGCGCCAGGCCGACCACTGCCAGCGGGTGGAGATCACCTGCGTTTCCCGGGGTCCGGTGATCCGGGCCGAGGCCTGCACGAACGACTTCTACAGCGCGCTCGACGCGGCAATCGCCAAGCTCGACACACGGCTGCGCCGCGCGGCCGACCGTCGCCGCGTACACCGGGGTCGGCACGCCCCGATCTCCGTCGCCGAGGCCACCGCGGGCCTGCCGGTCGCGGACCTGGGTGCTCCCGCGCTGAGCGCGTCGCCGGACGGCGCCCGCGCCGGCACCGCGGTCGCGGAGCGCGTCGAGGAGGAGTACGACGACCAGCCGTGGCACATCGCCCGGGAGAAGGTCCACCCGGCGGAGCCGATGACGATCGACGACGCGCTGTTCGAGATGGAACTCGTCGGCCACGACTTCTACCTGTTCCAGGACAAGGAGTCCGGCCGCCCCAGCGTCGTGTACCGGCGCCACGCCTACGACTACGGCATCATCTCCCTCGCCACCTGACCGGACGGCTCGTGGGGTTGTGGCGGAACTCCGCCGCAACCCCACGGCACCGTTCAGCGCAGGTCGCCGGGGAGCAGCGCGAAGGTCAGGTCGTCCAGCCGTGCGCCGGCCAGTCCGGGCAGCCGACCGCGTTGCAGTCCCTCGCTGTGGAAACCGACCCGCTCCAGCACCCGGTGCGACGCGACGTTGTCCGGCACGGTGCCGGCGGTCACCCGGGCGATGCCCGTGGCACCGAACGCCCAGCCCGCGAGCAGGCGGACCGCCCGGGTCGCGTACCCCCGGCCGCGCCACTCCGGCAGCAACGCGTAGCCGACCGACGCCTCGCCGGCGGCCACGTCGGTGTACGACAGGCCGCAACTGCCCGCCGGCTCCCCGCTGGCGGCGTCGGTGATGAGCAGTCGGGCGATCTCGCCGGTCAGCCACCCGCTCGCCGCGAGGCGGCAGCGCCGCTCGACCGCCTCCCGGGTCGGCGGCACCGGCGGCGCCTGGTTCGCCACCACCTCGGGCCGGCTGTGCAGCCGGTACATCAGCTCCGCGTCGTCCGCCGCGAGCGGGCGCAGCGCCACCACCCGGTCGGTGAGCACCCCACCGGGCAGGTCCGGCAGCAGCCGGGGGACCGGACCGGGCGGATCGTCGGCGAGCCGTGCCCAGGCCAGCAGGTCGTGCCGCGTCCCGTCGCGGTCCACGGTGGCCGAGCGGCGCAGCCCCTCGTAGCGGAAGCCGGCGGCCAACGCGACCCGCTGGCTGGGCGTGTTCTCCGGGTGGGTCAGCAACTCCAGTCGCGCGGTACCACTGGCGAGGACCTGGTCGCTCAGCGCACGGGTGCCCGCGGCGGCGACCCCACGTCCACGTGCCGCGGGTCGTACCCAATAGCCGACTCCGGCCTGCTGTCGCGCGGGCGCCAGGTTGTTGAGGGCCACGGTGCCCAGCAGCCGGTCCGTGTCCGGGTCCGCGATGGCGTACGCGGCCCCGCCGCCGGCCCAGGCCGCCGGGGCGCCGACCTCGATCCACCACCGGGCGTCGTTCTCGGTGTACGGATTCGGCGGACCCGTCACGAAGCGCTGGCTGACCGGGTCGGCCAGCCCGTCGACCACGTCGGCGGCGTCCTCGGCGCGGAACTGGCGCAGCCGCACCCCGTACGCCTCGATCACCTGCGGCAGGCTCACCGCAGGTCACCGGCGAGGAGAGCGCCCACCCACGCGTCGACCCGCTCGCCCCGGTGCGGCACCCCGCCCCGGAGGGTGCCCTCGAACGTGAAGCCCGCCTTCTCCGCCGCCCGCCGGGACGCGGTGTTGCCCACGTTCGCCCGCCACTCGATCCGGGCCAGGCCCAGCGTGCTGAACCCCCAGGCGCTGAGCGCGACGAGCGCGGCCGACATGTATCCGCGGCCACGGGCCTCCGGGGCGCTCATGAACCCCACGTCCGCCAGCAGCGGGTCGCTGGGCGAGAGTCGAAGGTCGATAGTGCCCAGGTACCTGTCGTCGGGGTCGGCGATCACGAAACAGGAGGCGTCCCCCCGGGCCCAGGTGTCCCGGACGTAGGACAGGTAACCCTCCGCGTCGGAGCGGTCGTACGGGTCCGGCACCGTGGTCCAGCGGATGCTCTCCGGGTCCCGGCAGGTGTGCACCACCGCGTCCAGGTCCTGCTCCTCCATGGGGCGCAGGCGCAGCTCACCCGACCCGGTGGTGGCGAACAGCACCGGCTGCGGGCGACCGAAGACGGCGGCCCGCCGGGCGGCGAGGGTTCCCGGCCCGGCCGGCCCGGTCGACCCGGTGGCGGGCACCTCGCCGGGGAACAGCGAGCCGATCCAGCCGTCCGCGCCGAGGTGCGGCGTCGAGTCGACCAGCCGCAACCGACCGTCGATCCGGAAGCCGGCCCGCAGGGCAACCAACCGGGAGGCGTGGTTGCCCACCTCGGCCTGCCAGATCAGCCGGCCGAGTCCGAGGGTGTCGAAGGACCACCGCGCCACCGCCCGGGTGGCCCGCACCATCACCCCTCGTCCGCGGGCCCAGGGTGCGGTCCAGTAGCCGATCTCACCGGTGTCGGTGCCGTCGATGGAGACCAGACCGCACGAACCGAGCAGGTCGCCGGTGACCGGGTCACAGACCGCGAACGGTGCGCCCGTGCCGTCCGCCCAGGCCCGCCCGCTCAGCTCGGTGACGAACCCGCGCGCGTGCTCCGGCAGATAGGGGCGCGGCACCCGGGTCCAGCGCTGGATGACCGGGTCCTGGCAGGCTCGGTACACGGCGTCGGCGTCCTCCTCCCGCCAGGGCCGCAGCCGTACGCCGTCCTCGGTGATCTCCACTGGTTCCACCCGTGCATCGTGCCGCACCGTTCGCCGACGGCGTAACCGGATAACGCCCGGCGTGTGGCTGGTACGTGTGTTATGTCTGGTTCGGTGCCATGGACCGCCGCTACCAGTGACCATCACGCCGATGGAGCGCCTACGATGGTTCGAGACCGTCTAGGGGAGCGTTGATCCGTGTCGATTCTGGAAAAGGTCCTTCGCGCTGGCGAGGGCCGCATGGTGCGCCGGCTGAAGGCCATCGCCGCCGCCGTCAACTCGATCGAGGACGACTACGTCAACCTCAGCGACGAGGAACTGGCCGGCATGACCGAGCAGTTCCGGGAACGGCTCGCCGACGGGGAGACCCTCGACGACCTGCTGCCGGAGGCCTTCGCGGTGTGCCGGGAGGCGGCCGCCCGGGTGCTGGGGCAGCGCCCGTACGACGTCCAGGTGATGGGCGGCGCGGCGCTGCACTTCGGCAACATCGCCGAGATGAAGACCGGTGAGGGTAAGACGCTGACCTCGGTCATGCCCGTCTACCTCAACGCGCTGTCCGGCAAGGGCGTGCACGTCATCACTGTCAACGACTACCTGGCCCAGCGTGACGCCGCCTGGATGGGCCGGGTGCACGAGTTCCTCGGGCTGACCGTCGGCGTGGTGCTGCCCAACCGCCCCGCCGCCGAGCACCGGGCCGCGTACGAGTGCGACATCACCTACGGCACCAACAACGAGTTCGGCTTCGACTACCTGCGCGACAACATGGCCTGGTCGAAGGACGAGCTGGTGCAGCGCGGGCACAACTTCGCGGTGGTCGACGAGGTCGACTCCATCCTGATCGACGAGGCCCGCACCCCGCTGATCATCTCCGGTCCGGCCGAGCACTCCGCCCGCTGGTACGGCGAGTTCGCCAGCGTGGTGAACCGGCTCCAGCCCGGCACCGACGGCGAGGGCGACTACGAGGTCGACCACTCCAAGCGCACCGTCGCGGTGACCGAGCGCGGTGTGGCGAAGGTCGAGGACCGGCTCGGCATCGACAACCTGTACGAGTCGGTTAACACCCCGCTGGTCGGCTACCTCAACAACGCGATCAAGGCCAAGGAGCTCTACAAGCGCGACAAGGACTACATCGTCAGCGACGGCGAGGTCCTGATCGTCGACGAGTTCACCGGGCGCATCCTGCACGGTCGCCGCTACAACGAGGGCATGCACCAGGCGATCGAGGCCAAGGAGGGGGTGGAGATCAAGCAGGAGAACCAGACGCTTGCCACCATCACCCTCCAGAACTACTTCCGGCTCTACGAGAAGCTGTCCGGAATGACCGGTACGGCGCAGACCGAGGCCGGCGAGTTCAACAAGGTCTACAAGGTCGGCGTCGTGACCATCCCGACCCACCGGCCGATGGTCCGCGAGGACCGGCCGGACGTCATCTACAAGACGGAGAAGGCCAAGTTCAACGCCGTCATCGAGGACATCGCCGAGCGGCACCAGTTGGGTCAGCCGGTGCTGGTCGGCACCGTCTCGGTGGAAAACTCCGAGATCCTCTCCCAGTTGCTGCGCCGTCGCGGCATCCCGCACAACGTGCTGAACGCCAAGTTCCACGCCCGGGAGGCCGAGATCGTCGCGCAGGCCGGGCGTAAGGGCGCGGTCACCGTGGCCACCAACATGGCCGGCCGCGGCACCGACATCCTGCTCGGCGGCAACGCCGAGTTCCTCGCCGCGAGCGAGTTGCGCCAGCGCGGTCTCGACCCCCTGGAGAACGAGGAAGAGTACGCCAAGGCGATGGAGGAGGTCCTTCCCAAGTGGAAGCAGGCCTGCGACGCCGAAGCGGAAGAGGTCTCCGCCGCCGGTGGTCTCTACGTGCTGGGCACCGAGCGGCACGAGTCCCGCCGGATCGACAACCAGCTGCGCGGTCGCGCCGGCCGGCAGGGCGACCCGGGCGAGTCCCGGTTCTACCTGTCCCTGCAGGACGAGCTGATGCGGCGCTTCCGGGCCGGCGCGGTGGAGGCGGTGATGGAGCGCTTCAACATCCCGGAGGACGTGCCCATCGAGTCGAAGATGGTCACCCGGCAGATCAAGAGCGCCCAGGCCCAGATCGAGGGCCAGAACGCCGAGATCCGCAAGAACGTGCTGAAGTACGACGAGGTGCTGAACAAGCAGCGCCAGGTCATCTACGCCGAGCGGCTTCGGGTGCTCAACGGTGAGGACCTCTCCGAGCAGGTCCGCAGCATGATCGACGAGACCGTCGAGGCGTACGTGCGGGGGGCCACCGCGGAGGGCTACGGCGAGGACTGGGACCTCGAGCAGCTCTGGTCCAGTCTCAAGCAGCTCTACCCGGTGGGGATCACCATCGAGGAGCTGGAGGAGGAGGCCGGCGGCTCCCGCGCGGGCATGGACGCCGACTTCCTGATCGCCCGCCTCAGGGAGGACGCGAACGCCGCGTACGACCGCCGCGAGGAGCAGCTCGGCACCGAGGGGGTGCGTCAGCTCGAGCGGATGGTGCTGCTCCAGGTCATCGACCGCAAGTGGCGCGAGCACCTCTACGAGATGGACTACCTCCAGGAGGGCATCAGCCTCCGGGCGTACGCCCAGCGCGATCCGGTGGTCGAATACCAGCGCGAGGGCTTCGACATGTTTGCCACCATGATGGACGGCATCAAGGAGGAGACCGTCGGTTTCCTCTACAACATCGAGGTCCAGGTCACCGAGCCGGAGCCGGAGACGGGGGCGGACGAGGTCGCTCTGCTCGACAAGCCTGTCGAGCTGCGGGCGAAGGGCCTCAACCGTGCTCCGCAGCGGCAGGGCCTGCAATACTCCGCGCCCACCATCGACGGTGAGGCGAGCCCCGGCGCGGTCGCTGTCGAGCAGGCCGAGCAGCAGGCTCCGGCGCTCGGCCTGGGTCGACCGGCGCCGGGCGCTCCGGCTGCCCCCGGGCAGAGCGCGCCGTCCGCCCCGCAGCGTCCGGCCTCCGGGCTGCGCGGCCCGGCGGTCCCGTCGGCCGCTGCCCGTCGTCCCGCACCGAACCAGGCGGAGGCGAGCAACGGCCCGTCCCGCAACGCGCCGTGCCCGTGTGGCTCGGGCCGCAAGTACAAGCGCTGCCACGGCGCGCCCAACGGCGGCAACTGACCGATAGCACCTCCGACGGGCCCCGGCCGACCAGGCCGGGGCCCGTCGGCGTCTGCGTGGGGCGATGCGGTGACCGGTGCCGCGTCCCGGTCGAGCCGCCCTCCTCGCGCCGGGTGGGTCGGCCGTCGCGAGGGGCTGCGCTCTGCTGTCGGGTCGCCTCAGAGAATTTGTAGGACGGTGCAGAGCCAGCGGCCGCGACGGTGCTCCAGCCTGATCGCCATCGCCCAGCTCCGGCCGCCCGCGCCGCTGACCACGGCTGCCGTCTCCACAGCGGCCTGCCGGGGCTCGCACACGCGCAGGCGGAGCAGCCGGGCCACCGGTCGGCTGGCGCGGCGCCGGGGTGCCGCTGTCCGCCCCGACGCGCGAGCCAACTCGGTCAGCAGGTCGGTCGCCCGAGCCGGGTCGAGCAACGCCCGTACCTGGGCAGGGGAGCGGTAGCCGTTGACCACCTCCAGGCAGGTGCCGACGAAGCGGTGCGCGGCGCGGGTGGCTTCCGAGGCGGTCGCCGACGGGATCGCGGTGACCGGGTGGCTGGCCGACCGGTTGGGCGCCGAACGCAGGGCGGCCCGACGCTCCGGCGGTCGGCCCGGATCGGGGCGGGTCGAGGCGAACAGGTCGAGGGCGAGCTGACCGTCGGTCGGCGCCGGCCAGTACGGCCCGTCGGACTCGTCGAGATATGGCGGGTCGACCTGTGGAACGGGGCGCAGCCGCACCGGCGGTCGGGAGGGGCCGGGCCGGGAACCGCTCATCGCACACCCTCCTCAAGCCTGCGTTTGCCTTCGTTTGCCTCCGATAGAGCCGATTGTGGTCGACGAAGCGGCATCGGTCAATGGATGGCCGGTGTCGTCGGGCCGGTCCGGCGCATGATCCACTCGATTTTCAGGAACCCGCGGCTTCGAAGCGGCCCGGATGCCCCACCTTCCATAAAGCCGAGTCGATCATGAGTCGCGCCGGGCGGGGCCGGGCCGCGCCGCGCCGGGCAGGGCAGGGCCGCGCTGGGCAGGGCGGGGCCGGGCAGGGCCGGGCAGGGCCGGGCGGGCCCGCGCCGGGGGCGGCCGGGGGGCTACTCCGGGTCGCGGTCGACCAGCGGATTGCTCTGCACCCACTCGGCGGTCTCGTCGTACTTGCGGGCGATGTACTCCTCCAGGCGGGCGCGTTCCACCCGCCACTGGCCGCGGCCACCGATCTTGATCGCCGGCAGTTCACCGCTACGCACCATGTGGTAGACCTGCGAGTCCGACACGTTCAGCTCGGCGGCCACGTCGGAGAGGAGCAGGAACCTCGGCTCCACAGGAACTCCCGGGGTTGGCGTCGTTTGGCTCAGTTTGCCACCGACAGCGCCTGTCGCCCAGCACCGGCCCTACGTCGGCCCCGGCGCCGGCCCCACGCCGGCCCAGCACCGGCCCCAGCACCCGCGCGCGTCGATCGGGGAAAGCGGTCAGGCGGGACACACCGGCCGGGAACTTCCGCCGACCGGAGGCGGGGTGTATGACGGTCACGGCGTCCGGCATGATCGGCGCCCGTGCCGGCGTCCGCCGGTGGAGGACGACGCGGGGAGACGACCGGTGACCGAGGAGCTTGTCCGGGTGTACGTGCCGGCGACCGTACCGATGCTGGCCCGGCTCCGGTCGGACGGCCTGGCCGCCGACCAGGCCCATGCCGTGACGCCGGCGCTGCGGGAGTGGTACGCGGAGGGCGACGAGGAGGAGTTGGAGTACGTCGCCTTCACCCGGGCCGCACAGGACGCGCTGCACCTGCTCCGGGATGACCCGAGCGCTCCCCGCCGCCGCGTCGTCGTCTCGGTCGACCTGCCGGCGGGAGCGGTGGGGCGCGGCGACGGCGAGTTGGGTTCCAGCACCGTCGCCCTTGTCGACACCGTGCCGTTGGGTGCCGTCGCGGCGATCCACGTGGACGGAGCGGACGCGGTCGAGGAGATCGCCGCCGCCGCCGACGCGGTGGCCGAGGCGGCGGCCGGCGACCCGGACGCACAGTTCACCGTCGACGGCGCCGAGGACCACGAGCTGGAGTGGTACGACGTGACCGAGCTGGACCTGCTGCTCCGCGCGACCAGCTGAAGCCCGCGCCACCCGCGCCCGCAGGCCGGACGGACGCCGCACCACCCGCGCCGGCAGGCCGGACGGACGCCGCGCCACCTACGCTACCCGCGCCGGCAGGCCGGACGGACGCCGCGCCACCTACGGCGCCTGCGCCGGCAGGCCGGACGGACGCCGCGCCACCCGCGCCGGCGTCAGCCGTCGGCGCGCTGCTCCGCTCTGGTCGGCTGGGCGTCGAACGTCTCCGCCGGGCTCGGCTCGTCGTCCTCGCTGTCGACCCGCTCCGCGGCCGGCTCGGAGTTGGCCGGCTCGGGGTCGGCCGGATCGTCGTCGGTGTGGGCCGGGCCGAGCGTGCGGCCGAAGGCGATGAGCGCGGTCAGCGCGCCCACGAAGAGCACCCAGATGCCGTTGTCCACCCGGGAGGTGCCCAGCGAGGTCTGCGCGACGGCGTCCGCCTCGCTCAGCGCGCTGGCGAGGTCGAGCAGCGACCGGCCGCCGATCCGGATGACCACCTCGGCGAGCAGGAGGAGGAGGCCCGGCCCCGCGCCGGCGAGGAGGTAGGACGGCCAGCGCAGCGCCGGGGCCGCGTTGTCGCGGCGGACGGCGCGACGCCGCGCCCAGCTCAGGTAGCCGAAGGCCAGCAGGCCGGCCACCAGCCCGGCGACGAGCGATTCGGTACGGGACACCCACTTCGCCGCGTCGATCAACGACTGCTGGCTGTCACCCGCGCCGAAGAGGTCGAACAGCGGGTCGCGGGCGCGGCTGAACGCGACCACGAAGATGAGCGTGCCCAGCGCGGCGGTGACCACCGCGCCGACCGCCGGGGCGGTACGCGCACCGGCCAGCGCGCCACCGATGACCGCCGCCGCCGCGGTGGTGCCGGCGATCACGTTCGTGGTCGAGGTGTCGAAGTAGGTGAGGTTGATCGCGAGCGCGGCGGCGAGCCCGACCAGCATCCCGCCGCCGATAGCCCCGGCGAAGCGCAGCGTCGCCCAGTCGCCGTAACGGCGGGCCAGGACGTTGCCGATGGCGAGCGCGACGGCCGCCCCGGCCACCAGCGCGGCCGAGATCACGCCGGGCAGGGCGAACGCGGACAGGCTGATCGCGGTGACGCCGGCCGCCGCCGAGGTGATGGCCTCCCGCGTGGACCAGAGCATCGCGGCCAGCCAGCCGAGCGCCAGCAGGGCGAGCACCGCCGCGCCGGGCGCGGGCAGCGGCGCGGTGCTGGGGTTGGCCGCGTCGACCGCCGGCTCGTCCGACTCCGCGGCCGGGACGCGGCCGGGCTGCTTGGTCATCGTCTCCCCTTCGAGGCGGCAGGTCACCGACCATTCAGGGTACGCGGACCGGCTGGGCGTCCCACCGCCCCGGCACGCCAGGCCGGCGGATCGAGGGCGATCGGTAAGGAACGGAAGGGTGTGCCGGTCCTTGGCTCAGGGTGGTGGCGGGGGCGGGCCCCGCAGCCCGCCGTGGGACAATTCCGGGAGGTCCCGCCGCTGCTCGGCAATCCCGCGCGGCGTCCGGTGTCCGGCTATCCGGTCGGTGCCCGCGGGTCCGGTTTCGCCACTGCTGTCGAGATCGCCAGGAGCCTTGATGGATGCCGTCTTCTCCGTTCCCGAGCCGCGCAACGAGCCGGTTCGTAACTACGAGCCGGGCAGCCCCGACCGGGACCGGCTCCAGCGGCGGCTGACCGAGCTCGCCGCCGAGCGCATCGACCTGCCGATGACCATCGGCGGCACGCAGCGGATGGCCGGCGGTGACCCGATCAACGTGGTGCAGCCGCACCGGCACGCCCACGTCCTGGGGGTGACCGGGCACGCGACCCACGACGACGCCCGCGCCGCGGTCCAGGCGGCGAAGGACGCCGCGCCGATGTGGCGGGCACTGCCCTTCGAGGAGCGCGCCGCGATCTTCCTGCGGGCCGCCGAGCTGCTCGCCGGTCCGTGGCGCGACACGCTCAACGCCGCCACCATGCTCGGCCAGTCGAAGACCGCGATCCAGGCGGAGATCGACTCGGCGTGCGAGTTCATCGACTTCCTCCGGTTCAACGTGCACTTCGCCCGTCGCCTGCTCGAGGAGCAGCCGGCGTCCGCCCCCGGCGTCTGGAACCGCTTCGACCACCGCCCGCTGGAGGGCTTCGTCTACGCGGTTACCCCGTTCAACTTCACCGCCATCGCCGGCAACCTGCCGTCGGCGCCGGCGCTGCTGGGCAACACCGTGGTCTGGAAGCCGGGGCCGACCCAGCAGTTCGCCGCGCACTTCACCATGCGGCTGTTCGAGGCCGCCGGCCTGCCGCCCGGTGTGATCAACATGGTCACCGGCCGGGGCGAGGAGGTCTCCGACGTCGTGCTCGCGGACCCGGATCTGGCCGGCATCCACTTCACCGGTTCGACGAAGGTCTTCCAGCACCTGTGGAAGACCGTCGGCGACAACATCGCCCGGTACCGGGGCTACCCGCGCCTGGTCGGCGAGACCGGCGGCAAGGACTTCGTGGTGGCGCACACCAGCGCCGACGTGGACGCCCTGCACACCGCGCTGATCCGCGGCGCGTACGAGTACCAGGGCCAGAAGTGCTCGGCGGCGTCGCGGGCGTACGTGCCGCGTTCGATCTGGGAGGGTGGCCTGCGGGACCGGCTGGCCGCCACCACCGACTCGCTGACCTACGGCGACGTGGCGGACTTCGGCAACTTCGGCGGCGCGGTGATCGACGACAAGGCGTTCGCCCGGCACACCGCCGCGCTGGAGCTGATCAACGGTGACGCCAGTTGCCGGGTGCTGGCCGGTGGCACCGCCGACGACTCGGTCGGCTACTTCGTCCGGCCGACCCTCTTCGAGTGCGACGACGCCGCGCACGAGACGTTCACCACCGAATACTTCGGCCCGATCCTGGGCGTGCACGTCTTCGACGACGCCCGGTTCGACGAGGTGGTCGCCCAGGCCGAGTCGATCGCCCCGTACGCGCTGACCGGCTCGGTGTTCGCCACCGACCGCCGGGTGGTCGAGGCGGTCGGCGAGCGGATGCGCTACGCGGCCGGCAACTTCTACATCAACGACAAGCCGACCGGCGCCGTGGTCGGGCAGCAGCCCTTCGGCGGCGCCCGGGCCAGCGGCACCAACGACAAGGCGGGCTCCTGGCTCAACCTTGTCCGCTGGGTGTCCCCGCGGACGATCAAGGAGACGTTCGTGCCGCCGACCGACCACACGTACCCCCACATGGGCTGACCGGCGACGACCCGCCGGCGGCGCGCGTGCCGCCGCCGGCGGTCGGCCGGTCGCCGCAACTCATCGAAGGTCCTCAACGGACAGTCTTCCGCCGACAGTGCACTTAGGAAGTCCGGTGGGGTGGCAAACTGGCAAATCCTGGACGCCGGGTGCGCAAAGTGGCAGCGTAGTGGGCATGGCGGATTCCGGAGTCAACCCTACGGCGGCGGCCCTGCTCGGCCTCCTCCACGAGGGCCCGATGACAGGCGGCCAGTTGATGGCCGCCGCTGAGCGCCGTTTGGCGCCGTACTGGTCGATGACCCGCAGCCAGGTCTACCGGGAGTTGCCGGTGCTGGCCGAGCGGGGTTTCGTGCGGCTCGGCAAGCCGGGGCCGCGAATGAGTCAGCCGTACGCGCTCACCGCCAGCGGGAAGCGGACATTCTCCCGCTGGCTGGCGGAGAACCCGGGGCGGGACACCATCCGCAACCCGATCGCGCTCCGGATGGCCTTCGGCAACCTGCACTCCGCCAGCCAGCTCAAGAGCCTGTACGCGTCGGCCAACGAATACCACACGGAGGCCCTCGCCCAGGTCCGGGAACAGGTGAAGAACGCCAAACGGGACGGCGAGACGTACGACGCCAGCGCGCTGGAGTTCGCCGTCGCCTACCACCGGGCGGCCCTGTCGTGGCTGAAGTCCGCCCCCGTCGGGTGATGATCAGCGGATTCGCGGACAGGCGACGAGTCGCCCCGACCAAGGCGCAGGGCCGATTTGGCGCGGAGCTGCGGGGCTCGCAAGCTCACTCCTCGTCCGCGCAGTACGCTTGTCTGTCGTGACCGCTGCCGATTACGCCGAACAGCTCAAGGAACTCGACGCGACCCTGCGCAACATCGAGGCCGTCCTCAACATCAACCGGCTCCACGAGGACAAGGCGCGCCTGGAGCAGGAGGCGTCCGCCCCCGATCTCTGGGACGACCAGGCCAGGGCTCAGCAGGTGACCTCGCAGCTGTCGTACGTCAACGGCGAGATCAGCAAGCTGGGCAGTCTGCGTTCCGGCCTCGACGACACCCAGGTGCTGCTGGAGCTGGCCGAGGCCGAGTCCGACCCGGGGGTGCTGGCCGAGGTCGAGTCGGAGATCACCGCGCTGACCAAGTCCATCCAGGAGATGGAGGTCCGCACCCTGCTCTCCGGCGAGTACGACTCCCGGGAGGCGCTGGTCGCCATCCGGGCCGGCGCGGGCGGCGTGGACGCCGCGGACTTCGCCGAGATGCTGCTGCGGATGTACCTGCGCTGGGCGGAGCGGCACGGTTACCCGACCGAGGTCTACGAAACCTCGTACGCCGAGGAGGCGGGCCTCAAGTCGGCGACCTTCGCGGTCAAGGTGCCGTACGCGTACGGCACGCTCAGCGTCGAGTCGGGCACCCACCGGCTGGTCCGGATCAGCCCGTTCGACAACCAGGGCCGGCGGCAGACCAGCTTCGCCGGCGTCGAGGTCCTGCCGGTCACCGAGCAGACCGACCACATCGACATCCCGGAGAACGAGGTGCGGGTGGACGTCTACCGCTCCTCCGGCCCCGGTGGGCAGAGCGTCAACACCACCGACTCGGCGGTCCGGTTGACCCACATCCCGACCGGCATCGTGGTGACCTGCCAGAACGAGAAGTCCCAGCTCCAGAACAAGGCCTCCGCGCTGCGCGTGCTCCAGGCCCGACTGCTCGAGCGCAAGCGTCAGGAGGAGCAGGCCAAGCTCGAAGGGCTGAAGGAGAACGCGGCCGGCTCGTGGGGCGACCAGATGCGCTCCTACGTCCTGCACCCCTATCAGATGGTGAAGGATCTCCGAACTGAGCAGGAGACCGGCAATCCGAGCGCGGTGTTCGACGGCGACCTGGACGGTTTCATCGAGGCGGGCATTCGCTGGCGCAAGCAGCGGCAGCTCGCCGGCAACGGTGCGTGACGACGCGCGGGCGCAGCGCGTCGTCGATCTCCAGGTAGGAGCCTGATTCGACGACTCGTGCCGGATCGGCGGGGCGTGGGGCTTGGCTCAGTTGTTACACCGCGTAGACTCACCACCCGTGATTCAGCTTGAGCAAGTGACGAAGACGTACCCGAAGGCGTCCCGGCCTTCGCTCGACAACGTGTCCGTCTCGATCGAGAAGGGCGAGTTCGTCTTCTTCATCGGTCCATCCGGCTCCGGCAAGTCCACGATCATCAAGATGCTGCTGCACGAGGTCGCCCCCAACAAGGGCCGCGTCATCGTGAACGGCAAGGACGTCACCTCGATGCGCTCCTGGAAGCGACCCCACTTCCGGCGCTCGATCGGCTGCGTCTTCCAGGACTTCCGGCTCCTGCCGAACCGCACCGCCTACGAGAACGTCGCGTTCGCGCTCGAGGTGATCGGCAAGACCAAGGCGGTCGCCCGCCGGGTCGTGCCGGAGGTGCTGGAGCTGGTCGGGCTCGGTGGCAAGGAGCACCGCTACCCGCACGAGCTCTCCGGTGGTGAGCAGCAGCGGGTCGCCGTCGCCCGGGCGTTCGTGAACCGTCCGCTGATCCTGCTGGCGGACGAGCCCACCGGAAACCTGGACCCGGACACCTCGATCGAGATCATGCGCCTGCTGGACCGGATCAACCGCACCGGCACGACCGTCGTGATGGTCACGCACGACTCCAACATCGTGAACCAGATGCGCCGCCGCGTCGTTGAGATTGAGAGCGGTCGCATCGTGCGTGACCAGGCCCGCGGCGTCTACGGGTGAGCAAGCGCCCGACCCCTGCGCAGCCTGACGACGAACACCTCATGCCGGAGACCCGGAGGAAATCCCGATGCGCGTGAAATACGTCCTGTCCGAGGTACTCGTCGGACTGTGGCGCAACGTGACCATGTCCATCGCGATGATCATCACGATGGCGGTCTCGCTGACCATGCTCGGCGCCAGCGGTCTGATGTACCGCCAGGTCGACGACATGAAGGACCTCTACTACAAGAACATCGAAGTCTCGATCTTCTTGACCCAGGAGGTGAGCGAGCAGGAGCGCACCGACCTGGACGCCAAGCTGAAGAGCGACCCCCTGGTGAAGGAGGTCTTCTACGTCAGCAAGGACGAGGCGTACAAGCGCTTCAAGGAGATGTACCCGGACGCGCCGGACCTGGTGAACGCGATCAAGCCGGACCAGTTGCCCGAGGCGTTCCGGCTCAAGCTGAACAACCCGGAGCAGTACAAGAACATCTACGACCAGTACAAGGACTCCGCCGGCGTCGAGGAGATCATCGACCAGAGTCGACTGCTCGACAAGGTCTTCAACGTCCTCACCGCGATCCAGAACATCGCCCTGGCCGCCGCCATCGTGATGGCGATCGCCGCCCTGCTGCTGGTCGCCAACACCATCCAGGTGGCCGCGTACAGCAAGCGGCGCGAGGTCGCGGTCATGAAGCTGGTCGGTGCGTCCAACTGGTTCATCCAGGCGCCGTTCGTGCTGGAGGCGGTGGTGGCCGGTCTGATCGGCGCCCTGCTGGGCCTGGTCGCCCTGATCGCGGCGAAGTATCTGCTCTTCGACGGCTCGCTGAGCGCGTTGCAGGGTCTGCTCTCGCCGATCAGCTGGGGTGACATCCTGTTCATCTTCCCGATCATGGCCGGCGTCGGTGGTCTGGTCAGCGCCGCCACCGCCTGGATCACCCTGCGCTTCTACCTGCGGGTCTAGGCGCCGTACGGGTCGTCCCGTCGTCTCACAAGGACCCTCCCGCGCCGGAAATAAACAGCGCGGGAGGGTCCTTCTCATTCGGGTAACATGATCGCTCGTCCGGTCCGGGGGAGCCCGACCGCGACATGGGCGGAGAGGGGGTGGCACCGATGCCACGGGAAAAGGGGCGCAAGGTGGTCGCCTCCAACAAGAAGGCACGCCACGACTACTCGATCCTCGACACGTACGAGGCGGGCATGGCGCTGACCGGCACCGAGGTCAAGTCGCTGCGGGCCGGGCGGGCGTCGCTCGTCGACGCGTTCGCCCAGGAGCGCAACGGCGAGTTGTTCCTGCACGCGATGCACATCCCGGAGTACACGCAGGGCACCTGGACCAACCACGAGCCCCGACGTACCCGCAAGCTGCTGCTCAACCGGGGCGAGCTGGACAAGCTCATCGGGAAGACCCGCGAGGGCGGCCTGACGATAGTGCCCCTACAGGTCTACTTCTCGGACGGCTGGGCCAAGGTGGAGATCGCTCTCGCCAAGGGCAAGAAGTCGTACGACAAGCGCCAGGACCTCGCCAAGCGGGACGCGGACCGGGAGATCGCCCGGGTGTCCGGCCGGCGCGGCAAGGGCATGGACGACTGATTTCATGCCGGTTGTCCGGGTCGGCGCGTCGGGCCGGGGCTCGGGATGAAAGCGGTTGCGGCAGGCGTTAGTCTTGTCAGTGCCGCCACATCGGCGGCCTGTCGAGGGGGTGACTGGTTTCGACTTCGTACGCAGCGACAGGGGAAGCGAGCCGAGGAAGCCGACGTCGTCTCGAGAATCGGTCGTCGGAAACCAATAAGCGCCAAGCAAAATCGCGCTGACTTCGCTCTCGCCGCCTGAGGCGAGTAGCAAGTCTGTCGGCCTGGGAGCGCCTTCGACCCAGTTAGCCGGCATCAGCTAGAAGGCTGGCCAATCGGACCCGGTCGCGGGGTCCGTGTGGCGAGATCAATCAGCGACTGGGCCCGTCACACCAACTTGCTCGCGTGAGCGGTGGGGCCGAGTAGAGGCATAGCGAGCTGCGCTCGGAGAAGCCCTGACAAACCGGCGAAGGACCCGGGTTCGATTCCCGGCACCTCCACCACCTCGAACGAAGCGCCCCGGCCACCGGCCGGGGCGCTTCGTCGTACCCGGGTGTGGCCACTGGGACGGCTGTGTCAGAAGGGGCAGATGAGCCGCCCGGGAGCTCTGGACAGGCTGGGGCGGGTGGGCCCACCATCGCGGTATGGGATAGCAGCGCGTGCGGGAGGTGCCATGGTCACCGGTCCGGTTGAGCAGCCGTCACTCGTCGCCCGGCCGCGTGCCGCGCTCCCCGTCGACCCCCACCCCGTCGGGCTGCCCGGTGAGCCGCGCCCGGCCGGCCTCGCCGGTGACGTGCACGCCCTCGGGCGGGCCGTCGCCCGCACCCCCACCGAACCCCGCTGGCGGGAAGACGTGCTCCGTCGGCTGCGTCCGGTGCGGCGGGGCTTCGCCGAGCACGTCCGGCTCACCGAGGGCCCCACCGGGCTCTACCGGGAGTTGCTCACCCAGTCGCCACGCCTGGATCACCGGGTACGACTGCTGACCCGGGAGCACGCCATGATCGTCGCCGCGATCCTGGCGGTCCAGCAGATCGCCGAACGGCCCGAGGGGCACCCCGACGAGGTGCGGCACCGGGCCGCGCACCTGCTGCGCAGGCTGGCCCGACACCGGCGGCGTGGGGCTGACCTGCTCTGGGAGGCGTACCAGACGGATCTGGGTGGCGAGACCTGAGGGAACCAGCCCTCGCGTGGGCACGTCCAACCGCACATGCGTCGATCGGCAGTGCTGCTCGTACTCCTGTTCACCGCGGGCTGTGCCGCGACCGGCACCGGCCCGTCCGGCGCGACGGGGGACCCGACGCCCCGTGCGGAGGCGTTCGAGACCCGGGCCGCGCGGGTCGCCGAGGCGTGGCGGCCCGGCCCCGACTGGCGTACCGGCTACGTGCCGCTGGAGGGGCCGACACTGCTCACCGGCGACCCCCGCTTCACCACCGACACCGAGACGGCCTTCCGGGCCGGGTGGTACCGGTCCCGGGTGCCGATACCGCCCGCCCGGGTCGGCGGTGAGATCCGCTTTCCGGACGGACGGCTGACGCTGCCGCTGGTCAGCGCCGCCGAGGCGTACCGGGAACTGGACCAGGGCGACCCGTTGCCCTGCCCGGGGCGTCCGAAGCGGCCCGGGCTGCCGTCGCCGGGCGGCCCCACCGTCGAGCCCGGACCGGACGGGTGGACGACGAGCGGCACGCAGACCGCCTGCCTGCCGCTCACCGTCACCGCTGTCACCCTCGGTGCCGTGCCGGTGCGGACGAGCCGGGGCGAGGCGCAGGTCCCCGCCTGGTTGTTCACCGTCGAGGAGCTGGCCACGCCGGTGGTCCGGCTCGCCGTCGCGCCGGCGGCGGTCCGTCCGGTGCCCGAGCCCACGGCGCCGGGTCAGCCGTTGCCGAACGGCATGGTCGGCGCCCAGGATCTGGGGGCTGTCGACGGCAGCCGACTGACCGTGCGGCTGGGGGTCGGCGCCTGCGACACCGACGTCACGCCGCTGGTGTGGGAACGGCCCGAGGTCGTGGTGGTCGGTGGGCGGGTCACCCGGGCCACCGGCGAATGCATCGACGTGCTCAAGCTGGAACCGGTCACCGTCACCCTCACGGCCCCGCTGGGCGCCCGTCCGGTGTTGGACGTCGCCACCGGCCGTCCGTTGTCGATCGCGCCCCGCTGACCCGCTCAGAGGAGGCTGGGCACGTCGGTGTTGATGGGCACCGGCAGCACCGTGGGCCGCTCGGCGCGCAGCGCGGTGGCGAGCGCCGCGCCGAGCTGCTCGGGTGTCTCCGCCACCTCGGTGGCGCAACCGTAACCGGCGGCGATGGCTGTGACGTCCAGCCCCGGTAGGTCCAGGCCGGGCACTCCGGGAGTGTGCTTCAGCTCGGCGAACGCCTTGAGGATCGCGTACTGCTGGTTGACCGGGACCACGACCACCACCGGCAGGGCCAGGCGGGCGGCGGTCCACAGCGCCTGCACCGAGTAGTGGAACGACCCGTCGCCGATCACCGCCACCACCGGTCGACAGCGTCCGGTGTCCCGCTCGGCGAGCGCCACCCCGACCGCGGCCGGCAGGCCGTAACCGAGGCCGCCGCTGGCCATCGTGAAGTACGACGCCGGTCGGGTGATCCGAAGCTGACGGCGCAGCGCGGACAGATTGGACGGTGACTCCTGTACCAGCACCCCGTCCGCCGGCCAGTGCGCGGCCAGCGCGGCGAAGAGGGCGTCGGCGCTCAGCGGGGTGGTCATCTCCGGCGGTGGCGGCGCGGCCCGTCGTGCGGGTGCCGGTCGGTCGGTCGGCGGCACCCGCTGGACGAACGCGGCCAGGGCCAACCCGGGGTCGCTGAGCAGACTGTCGCCGACCGGAGCCCGCGCGGCCTCGTCGGGGTCGTCGGTGACGTGCAGCAGTCGGGCGCCGTCGGGCAGGTGCCCACCGGGCAGGTACGGGTAGTAGCGGAACACCGGAGCACCCACCACCAGCACCGTGTCGTGCCCGCGCAGCGCCTCGGCGAGGGGGCCGATCGCGTACGGCAGCACCCCGCGGAAGTGCGGGTGGTCCTCGGGGAACACGGCCCGCTCGGTGGCGGGGGCCGACCAGACCGGCGCGGCCAGCCGCTCGGCCAGGGCGACGGCGGTCGACCAACTGCCGGAGCGGTCCACGCCCGGCCCGTAGACGAGCACCGGACTGGCGCTGCCGGCGAGCACCCGGGCGAACTCGTCCAACCGCTCCGGGTCCGGCGCGAAGCGGGTCGCCACCGTACGCGGGGCGGGCGGCGGGTCGGCGGGCTGCGCCCAGTCGTCCAGCGGCAGCGAGAGGAAGACCGGTCCCGCCGGTGGTTGCACAGCTGTCGCGTACGCCCGCAGCAGCGCTGCCGGGATGTCCTGCGCCCGAGCCGGCTCGTAGGCCCACTTC
Organism: Micromonospora sp. WMMD1120; assembly: GCF_029626235.1. Lineage (NCBI taxonomy): Bacteria > Bacillati > Actinomycetota > Actinomycetes > Micromonosporales > Micromonosporaceae > Micromonospora > Micromonospora sp. WMMD1120. Next base: position 3,149,417 of record NZ_JARUBO010000005.1, read on the forward strand.
ACATACGGCTGCGGGAGTTCGGTGGGCCGGCGGCTGGCCAACCGGGGTTCGAGCAGCAGCATCTCCCGGGTCTGCTGCCCGGCGGTGACGATCAACGGGGTCTTGTTGTGCCAGGCGGTCACCAGGTTGCCCATGCCGTTGCCGGTGCCCGGGGCGGTGTGCAGGTTGACGTGGGCGGGTTTCCCGGTGGCCTGGGCGTAGCCGTCGGCCAGCGCGACGGCCGTCGCCTCATGCAGCGCGTGGACGTAGTGGAAGTCGGTGGGGAAGTCCTGGAGGAACGGCTCCTCGGTGGAGCCGGGGTTGCCGAAGACGGTGGTCATCCCGAGGGTGCGGAGCACGTCGTATGTCGTGTCCCGGACCGTTGCCATCGCCACCCGCCTCCGTGTCGCGGGCAGGGACGACCCGGTCGTCCTCCCGATCAGCCGAATCTATCGGGATGTGACGGGCCTTTCGGGCTTTTCTCGGCCGTGGCTGGTCCGGATCAGTCCAGCAGTGGGAAGTCGACCGCCGGGGTTGGCCGGCAACTGTCCGATCACCCGCCGCTGAGACCTTAGCCAGCGCCCGGGACGCAGGCTATGGTGCCAGGCATGGCGTTGACAGCGTGGCTGATCTCGATGCACCGGGCGGAATCGGTTGATGACCGGCACCCGGCACGGGCTCACGGTTGACGGGTGTGTGGCATGCAGGGAGAGGGCCAGGCGATCGGCGGACGGGCGATGGAGTCGATGACCGGGCGGCTGCTGGTCGCGACTCCGGCGCTCAAGGACCCGAACTTCGACCGTACGGTGGTGCTGCTCGTCGCCCACGAGCCGGGCGGCGCGCTCGGCGTGGTGCTCAACCGGGCCACCGAGGTGCCGGTGGCCGAGGTGCTCGGTGACTGGAGCGACCTGGCCCGCCATCCGGCGGTGCTCTTCGAGGGCGGCCCGGTGCAGCCCGACTCCGCGATCTGCCTCGCTCGGATGCGGCACCCCATGCGCCGGTTGAAGGGGTTCCACCAGGTCTCCGGGGCGGTCGGCACGATCGACCTGTCGGTCGACCCGGAGCGGCTGCGGGAGAGCATCGGCGGCATCCGGGTGTTCGCCGGCTACTCCGGCTGGGGCGGTGGCCAGCTGGAGCAGGAGATCGCCGACGGTTCCTGGTTCGTGCTGGACGGGCTGCCCGGTGACGCCTTCGTCGACCGACCGGACGACCTGTGGCCGATGGTGCTGCGTCGGCAGGGCGGGATGATGGCGGCGGTCGCCCACTTCCCGCCGGACGTCGCGCTCAACTGACCCGGCCCGGCGGGGACCCCGCGAGATGACCATGCCGGCGGGTCTGTGTATAGTTTCCGAGTGCCCGGGCAACCGGGACGACAGCTTGGGGCCGTGGCGCAGCTGGTAGCGCACCACACTGGCAGTGTGGGGGTCAGGGGTTCGAGTCCCCTCGGCTCCACCCAGGCGAAACGCCCTGGTGCGGGTTATTGGCCCGCACCAGGGCGTTGTTCGTTTCCCGGTCAGGACCCCGCGCCCCTGCCCCGACCGTCCGTGGCGGCAGCGTCGGCAGGCGGACGGTGAAGGTCGCCCCCTCGCCGGGCCTGCTCTCGGCGGTGATCGTTCCGCCGTGACTCGTCACCACCTCGCGCAGGAGAGCAAGGCCCAGACCGAACCGCCGGTCCTGGGCCCCGGCCCCGCGATGGAAGCGGTCGAAGAGGCGTTCCGCGTCGGCGCTGTCGAAGCCGGCGCCGCTGTCGGTGACCACCAGGTCCGCGTCGCGGCGGGAGGTGCGCAGCGTCACGTCGATACGGCCCCCGGTCGGGGTGTGGGTGAGGGCGTTGGCGAGCAACTCGCCGACCACGCGGCGCAGGGCGGAGGCGACGCCGCAGACGAGCACCGGAGTGTCCGGGGCGGTCAGGCGTACCTGGACGCCCTGCTCCGCGGCGCGCTCGGCCTCGCAGTCGACGGCCTCGGCGGAGAGGCGGGTCAGGTCGACGGGCGCGGAGGGGTGCCGGTCGGCAGGGGTGGCGGCGAGCCGGGCGGAGAGCAGGAGTTCGTCGACGATCTCGCCGAGGCGGCGGGTGGTCTCGATCAGGCGGTCGTAGTCGGCACGGTCGGCGCCGGCGCGGCGGGCCAGAAGTTGGGCGCGGGTGTGGACGTGGGCGATGGGGGTGCGCAACTCGTGGCTGGCGTCGGCGACGAAGCGACGTTGCCGGCTGAGCGCCTCGGCGAGCGGCGCGACGGCGCGGCGGCCGACGACGAAGCCGGTGAGCACCGCCGCGGCGAGGCCGACGATCGCGGCGAGGAGGAACGCCGCGAGCAGGTGACGCCGGTCGGAGAGCTGGAACCGGGCGTCGAACACCGCCTGCACCACCCCCGCGCCGCGCGGCTGGGTGCGTACGTAGTACGTGGTGCCGTTGCGGGTGATCCGGTCACTGCGGACCTGGCGGTCGAGGGCCACCGTGTCGATGGCGGACCGCAGTGGGAACCCTTCGGGTGGGGGGTTCCGGCCCGAGTCGAAGCGGCCACCCTCGTACAGGATGATCCAGTTGCAGCCCGGCGGACCGTCGATGGTGCCGTGCACCGCGCCGTAGGTCAGCTCGCGTTCGATCTGTTCGTGCTGGTTGTGCAGCAGCGCCGCGTACGAGATGGCGGCGCCCAGGGCCAGCAGCGTCGTGATGGTGAGGCCGACGAACACGCTGACCCGTACCCGGGCCCGGCGCAGCATGGTGTCCTCGAAGCTCACAGCGTCCCCAACCGGTAGCCGAGTCCGTGCACGGTCCGGATCACCGACCGGCCGAGCTTGCGCCGCAGGTAGTAGACGTACGTGTCGACCAGGGACGCCGCTGCCGCCTCGTCGAAGACCCGGCTGCGCAGCTCGGACCGGGAGTGCACGGTGTGCGGCCGGGCCGCGAGGACGCGCAGCAGCTCGAACTCGCGGGCGGACAGCGCGATCCGGGTGCCGTCGGGCAGGACGGCGTCGCGCACGGAGAGGTCGAGCTGGCCCGCCCCGAGCCGCAGCACCTCGGTCGAGTCGGAGGTCCGGCGGCAGAGGGCCCGGATGCGGGCGCTCAACTCGTCCAGGTCGAAGGGTTTCGTCAGGTAGTCGTCGGCGCCCGCGTCGAGACCGGCGATCCGGTCGTGGACGGTGCCGAGCGCGGTCAGCAGCAGCGCCCGGGCGACCACCGCGCGGGAACGCAACCGCACGACGAGGTCCAGCCCGTCGAGGGCGGGGAGCAGGCGGTCGATCACCATCACGTCGTACGGCCGGGTGAGCCCGAGGTGCAGGCCGCGTTGCCCGTCGGGGGCCTGGTCGACGACGTATCCCTCGTCGGTCAGCGTCTCGGCCACCATGCCGCGGAGCTCCGAGTCGTCATCAACGAGCAGGAGGCGGGTCATGTACAGATGGTGACATAGAACCGCGTCTATGTGTTGTGAAACTTGTCTCCTCAAACAATCAATTTACGGGGTTCCGGCCGGCACCAGTGCCCCGCTGGACGCGGAAACCCGGGCCTCGCGCCGTTCGATCCAGCTGAGCAGCGGCGTCGTCATGAGCGTCGTGACGAGCGCGACCAGCACGAGCACCGTGAAGAGCGACGAGTTCACCACGCCCGCCTCCAGCCCCACGTTCAACGCGATGAGCTGCATCAGGCCCCGGGCGTTCATCAGGGAGCCAACGCGCAGCGCGACGCTGTTCGGCTCGCCCATCAACCGCGCCGCGCCCCAACAGGCGCCGAACTTCCCGGCGATCGCCACCGCCACGCAGGCGACGGCGAAGAGCAGCACCGCCGGATTGCCGAGCAACCCGAACTCGGTGCGCAGCCCGGAGAAGGTGAAGAACAGCGGCAGGAACACCGTCGCGGCGATCGGCGTCAGCGTGTCGACCACCTTGTCGGTCCTGGCGGAGTGCGGCATCACCACGCCGACAGCGAAAGCGCCGAAGACCGCGTAGAGCCCGATCTCGTCGGTGTAGAAGGCGACCAGGAAGAGTAGCGCCACGGTGCCCAGCAGGCGCGCCCGGTCGCCCGGAAGCCCCATCACGAAGCCGGTCACCCGCCGTCCGCCCAGCCACAGCGCCACCGCGAACAGCACCGCGCCGCCCGCGGTGACCAGGGCCGGACCGGCGGCGCCGGAGGCGAACGCCAGCACCACGGCCAGCAGGATCCACGCGACCGCGTCGTCGATCGCGCCCGAGGCCAGGGCGAGCAGCCCGAAGCGGGTGCCGGCGAGGCCGCGTTCGGTGATGATCCGGGCAAGCATGGGGAAGGCCGTGATCGCGAGCGCCACACCGACGAACGCCGCCGACACGCCGAGCGACACGCCGTCCGCGCGGATCGGGACGAACCCCGCCATGCTCACGACCAGCAGCACTCCCAGCACCAACGGAACCGTGACACCCGCCACCGACACCGCTCCCGCCGTGCCCGCGATTCTGGTCACCCGGTGCGAGGTGAAGGCGTACCCGGCCTGGAACATGAACAGCACCAGGCCGACCTGACCGACCACGTACAGGATCGGCAGCAACGGCGCGGGGAAGAGCGCGGCCTGCGCGCCCGGCCACAGCAGGCCGAGCAGCGACGGGCCGAGCAGCACCCCGGCGAGCATCTCGCTCACCACCGGAGGTTGACCCACCCCGCCGAGGAGCCAGGAGACCAGCTTGCAGAAGAGCAGAATGACAGCGACCGCGATGAAGAACCGCGGGGCGAGTTCGGTGGGGGTCACGTGTCTGCCTCCTCGAAGAACCGGGTGCACAACTTCAGTCGTCGGGCGTCGACGACCATCCAGGTGCCGTAGACGAGCTGCTTGACCGACCGACCCACGTCGAAGAGCCGGTCGCGCTGCCGCATCACCGCCAGCCGGCGGCGACCGGGACCGCTGCGGCCCCGGGGCGTGAGGTACGCGGGACCGCGACTCGGCAGGGAGCGGGTGTGCGCCACCGACGAGCTGACCGAGAACCGTTGCAGCACCTCCCGGGTCGCCGCGCGCAGTTGCACCGGGGCCGAGCCGCGTGCCGGACAGGCCCGGTTGGCGGTGACGCCGTACGGGATGAAGTGGGCGTCCTGCCGGCGCAGCGTCAACCAGCGGTCCGGGTCGAACTCGGCGTCCGCCGCCGGCCCGGTGCGCTGGTAGGCCGGGTAGTTGAAGAGCAGCACCGATCCGCTCGGGAGCACGTGCTCGCCGACGGTGATGGGCGCGGAGGTGATCCGGTGCGCGATACCGAACAACGGGTACACCCGCAGCGTCTCGTCGATGAGCCGGTCGAGAGAGCCGTCCGAGGTGTCCTCGACGGACTGGGCGCACAGCAGGATGTGTGCCATGGCCTCCGACATCTGCACCACCGCCGTGTTGAAGAACGCCCCCTGGAGGTACCAGGCGGTCTCCAGGGCGGTGAACGGCGGCGGCAGCACGACCGGGCAGGTCCCCGCCTCGATCCGGTGCAGCAGGTAACGCGTCAGCCGATCCCGCCGGGACATGTGCCGCAGGCTCATCCCCTTCAGCGCGGTGACCACGTCGTCGGCGTTCGCCACGATGAGGTCCCGGACGTCGCGCGGGCACCGTGCGCCGAACACCAGCTCGTACGAGACCTCGGCCCAGACCGGCATCATCAGGTCCCGCAGCCGCACGTGGGTGGTCCGGCCGGCCGGGAGCGTGTCCAGGGCCCGCCGGGTCGCGGCCGTCGCCAGCTCGTCGGAGCGCGCGTGGGGGACGGCGAGCACCTGCCGTGTCGTACGCGCGACCACCCGGTACCGCTCGCCGGGCTCCAGGTGCTCCTGGTGCATCTGCGGACCGGGGGCGAGCCAGTACCAGAACAGGTCCGACAGGCCGGCGCCGCGGCTGCGCCCGTCGGCGGCCGGATCGCCGTAGACCCGCTCGAAGTCCTCCGGCCCCACCAGCGGTCCGGGCACGGGGATTCCTTCGGTCCCGTTCACCCGCTCGAAGATCCACTCCCGGAGGGCGATCACCGCCCTCACCGGGTCACCACCTGGTCGGGCGTCAGATCGGCCGGCCGCCGTGCCCCGGCCAGGGCGAGGACCTGATCCAGCTCGGTGGTCAGTCGCTCGAGCGTCTCCCGTACGCCGGCCGCCCCACCGGTCGCGAGCCCGCGCAGCACCGGACGCCCGATGAGCACCGCTGTCGCCCCGAGCGCCAGCGCGACAGCCACGTCGGCGCCGTGGCGCACACCCCCGTCGAGCAGCACCGGAATCCGCCCCTGCACGGCTTCCGCCACCGGTGGGAGCGCGTCGAGCGTGGGGACCGCCCCGTCGAGCTGCCGTCCGCCGTGGTTGGACACCACCAGGCCGGCGGCGCCGTTGTCGACGGCGAGCCGGGCGTCGGCCGGATGCAGGACGCCCTTGAGGAGGATCGGCAGCCCGGTGACGCCACGCAGCCAGGCGATCCGGTCCCAACCCACCGTCGCGTCCATCTCGATCGGGCGCACCCGGCCGGTGGCGTCCCGCATGTTCTCGCAGGCGTAGCCGGCGGGCAGGTCCGTGAAGCCGTTGCGCAGGTCACGCTCGCGCCGCCCGAACACCGGGGAGTCCACTGTCACCACGAGCGCCCGGCAACCCGCCGACTCGGCGCGCTTGACCACGTACTCGGTGAAGGCGAGGTCGCGTTGCGGGTACAACTGGAACCACAGCGTCGCGCCCGCCGCCGCGATCTCCTCGACCGGCTGGGTGGCGGCCATGCTGACCACCATCGTCGTGCCGGCCGCCGCGGCGCCCCGCGCGGTGGCCGCCTCGCCGTCGGGGTGCGCGAGCCGGTGAAAGGCCGTCGGGGCGACCAGGACCGGCGTGGCCAGCGGGGTGCCGGCCACCGAGCACCGCAGGTCCCGCTCGCCGGTGGCCCGCAGCACCCGGGGCACGATCCACCGCCGCTCGAAGGCCCGTTCGTTGCCGGCCACCGTGCGCTCCCGCCCGGCGCCGCCCTCGAAGAAGTCCTGGTGCACCGGGTCCATGTCAGCCCTCGACGCCGGCCAGGCAGCGCTCCAGGAACTCCCGCAGCGGCCGGACGTGGACCTCGGGCCGGTCCCACCGGTTCTCCAGGTTCTCGGCGAGGTGGTGGGTGTCGACCAGCCGACCCCCGCTGTGGTAGCGGACGACCGGATGCAGGTACGCCGCGTCGTGCGCCTGCCCCACGACGTCCTGCGCCACCCGGGTCACCGTGATGTCGAACGGGTCGACCTGGTCGTGGGCGGGGCCGTACTCGAGGGTGACCACGAACGCCCGGTCGTGGTCGTGCCCGGCGGTACGCAGGCCGGTCGACGCGAAGTAGTCGACCGGCACCTCCTCGTGGTAGCGGGCCTCCGGTCCGGCGACGGTGAGCACGTCGGCGAGGAACCCGAACTGCTGCCACAGGGCCGAGGTGCGGTTGACCCGCTCGATGACGGCGGCGGTCATGGCGGCCGGGTCGGCGGCGAGGCTGGTGAACGGCCAGTCGGTGGCGTCGTACCGGCGGGCCAGAATCCGGTGCAGGGCGCGTACGGCGTAGCGGAAGCCGTGCACGAAACCGCTCGTGGACTTCTTGAAGTCGCGTTGCTGCGAGATCGTCCCGGCGAAGAACAACCCGCTGACGTTCACCGACTCCCATTCCTCGGTCTGCGCCGGGAACCGGTCGTTGATGGCGAGTCGGGGCCGGGCCGAGGCGTCGAAGATCGATGCGTCGAAACGGAATCCGGTGCACGCCAGCACCCTGTCGTAATGCAGCTCCTTCACCACCTCGTCGGCACGGGAGAAGCTGAACGTGACCCGGTAACCCGTGTCGTCGCGCTCGATGCTCTTGATCGTGCCGTCGAGGATCGCGTTCGCGGACTTGAGTTGATAGGTGTCCAGGAAGTTGTTGTTGACCGCGCGCAGGTGCCCCACGTAGTGGGTGCGCCACGCCATCCGCACCGAGCTGGGCCCGGCGACGTGGATCAGCGTCGTGGTCTCCATGAGGTTGTCGGCGGTCTCGAAGGCGGAGTTGCCCTTGCCGATGATGAGGACCTTCTGGTCGAGGTAGTCACGTGGGTCGACGCTCATCACGTCGTACCCCTCGGCCAGTTCGAACCCGGGGATGTCCGGCTCGTAGGTCTTCGAGACGCCGGTGGCCACGATCACCGCGCGGGCCTCCCAGCGGCGGTCGCCGGCCTCGACGGTGAACACGTCGTGGTGCTTGGACACGCGGGTCACCCGGGTGCCGTAACTCACCTTGACGCCGGTCTTCGCCGCGAAGTCCGCCAGGTACCGCACCATCACGTCGGCGTCCGGGAAGTAGCGCTCGGTGTACTGCGTGAACAGCAGCGCCGGATCGTCGGTGAGCAGCGAGTTCCAGTCCAGCCGCAGATTCAGTTCCGGGTCGTCCGTCCCGGTGTGCGGTTTGTTGATGGAGATGAGGGTCCGGTGCCGTGGATAGGTGGCGAAGAAGGCCCCCGGTCCGTCGGCGCCCTCCAGCACCAGATAGTCGCGCTCGCCGTCGGCCTCGAGCAGGGCGGCGAGTTGGAGACCGGCCGGACCGGCCCCGATGATCAGGTAATCAAGCGTCACGGCGCTCACCGTACGAGTGGGAAATCAGAGATTTTTCAAGCTGTTCCAGAAGCGCGGCCGCCGTTCGTACGTCACCGTCGAGCGGCCGGTCCGGGTCGATCGGGGCAATTGCCTCCTCCAGCGCCCGCAGCGCGCGGTCGCAGCCCTTCGCCGTGGGACGGCGCGCTCCGACGTGGACCGCCTGGCGTAGCCCCAGCGCGAGCGAGCCGGTGATCAGGCGCAGCAGTTGCGCCTGGTCCAGGGCGCGCAGCGCGGCCTGCGTGCCGAGTGGGATGACGTCCTGGTTGTGCAGGTTGGTGGGCAGGCTCTGCGCGCTCGCCGGCACGGTGTCGCGCCTGATCTCGGTGATGAGCGCCGTCGACGCGAGTTGGACGCCCTGTAGCCCGTGCTGCTGACCCGGCCCGGCCGCGAGCATCGGCGGCAGCCCTCCGTTGCGTCCGGGGTCCACCAGCAGGTCGAGCTGGCGCTCGGCGAGGTTGCCGATCTGGGCGATCACCATGGAGAGGACGTCGGCGGCGAAGGCGGCGGGCTGGCCGAAGAAGTTGCCGCCGTGCACGACCTTGTCGTCGTCCGGAAAGAACAGTGGGTTGTCGCTCACCGCGCCGAGGTCGGCCGCCACGATGCCGTCGACGTAGCGCAGGGCGTCCTCGGCCGCGCCGAGCAGCTGCGGCGAGCACCTGATGCTGTACGGCTCCTGTAGCGGTCTGCTGCCGGACGCCCGCAGGCCGGCGCAGGTCGCCCGCATCGCGGCGCCGACCTCGATCGCGCCCCGGTGACCGTAGGCGGCCAGCAGGGCCGGGTCGAGGAACTGCGGATCGCTGCCGAGCAGGTCGGCGAGGAGGCAGCTCAGTGTCCGCAGCACGCGGTGCGAGGCGCGGACCCGGTCCAGGGCGAGGGCCAGCGCCGCGGTGGTGAGCGACGTGCCGTTGACCAGCGCGAGCGCGTCCCGGCCGTCGAGCGGCAGCGGTTCCAGGCCCGCCTTCGCCAGGGCCTCCCCGGCGGGCATCCGGACGCCGTCCAGGTACGCGTGGCCCCGGCCGCGCAACGCCTGCGCGGCGGCGCCGAGCGGGATCAGGTCGCCGCTGGCCCCCACCGAGCCGAGCCGGGGCATCGCCGGTGTGAACGTCGTGCCGAGCATCGCCGCCAGCGCGTCGATCACGTGGGGCGAGACCCCGGACGCGCCCCGGGCCAGGGACCAGGCGCGGACCAGCAGGGTCGCGCGTACGACGTCCGGGGCGAGGTCCGGGCCCTGGCCGGCGCCGAGGTGGGCGAGGGTGTTGTCGGCCTGGTCGCGCTGGTCGGCCCGGCCCGCGTACCCGACGAGCGCCCCGAAACCGGTGGTGGCGCCGTAGATCGCCCGGTCGTCGCCGAGCGCCTTGCCGAGAAACGTCCGGCCGGTCGCCACCCGGTCGCGTACCTCGTCGCCGATCACCACGGTGATCGGGCCCGCCGCGGCGCGCAGGTCGGCGGTGCGCAGCGGTTCCGCCAGATCCACATCAATCGTCATGGATGCGGATGCTAGAGACGGTTTCTCAGAGCGCTCTGAAATCGCGTCAGTACATTGCGCGGCATGACGCACGATTGCCTGATCATCGGAGCCGGACCGGCGGGTCTACAGCTCGCGGCTCTGCTCGAGCGCGACGGTCACGACTATGTGGTGCTGGAGGGCGGACCCCGGCCGGGCACGTTCTTCGAGACCTATCCGCGGCACCGTCAATTGATCTCGATCAACAAGGTGTGGACCGGTTCCGAGGACCCGGAGTTCAACCTGCGGTCGGACTGGAACTCACTGCTGTCCGACGATCCGGCGCTGCTGTTCAAGAACTACAGCACGCGTTACTTCCCCGCCGCCGACGACCTGCTGCGTTATCTCGCCGACTTCGCGCGGAATCTCCGGGTCCACTACGACACCCGGGTGACGGCGGTGTCGAAGACCGCCGACGTGTTCACCGTCGAGGCCGGCGACCGGAGGTGGGAGGCCCGCACTGTCGTCGTCGCCACCGGTGTCTCCGCGCTGTACGTGCCGCCGATCGAGGGCGCGGACCTGGTCGAGCGCTACGACACCGTCTCCGTCGACCCCGCCGACTTCGTCAACCAGCGCGTGTTGGTCATCGGTAAGGGAAACTCGGCGTTCGAGACCGCCGACGCGCTGATCGAGACGGCGGCGACGATTCATGTCGCCGGGCCGCACTCCATCCGGTTGGCCTGGCAGACCCATTACGTCGGGCACCTGCGCGCGGTGAACAACAACTTCCTGGACACCTATCAGCTCAAATCGCAGAACGCCGTCCTGGACGGCACCGTGGAGCAGATCAGTCAGCGCGAGGGCGGCGGTTTCCGGGTGCTCTTCCGGTACGCCCGGACGGTCGAGAATCTGCGCGAGCTGGAGTACGACCGGATCATCCTCTGCACCGGTTTCCGCTTCGACGCATCCATTTTCGCCGAGTCCGCCCGACCGGAGCTGGTGATAAACGACCGGTTCCCGGCGCAGACCCCGGCCTTCGAGTCGGTGAACGTCAGCGGCCTCTACTTCGCCGGCACCCTCACTCAGCAACGTGACTTCAAGAAGTCCACCAACGGCTTCATCCACGGCTTCCGCTACGCCACCCGGGCGCTGCACCACATCCTCCGCGAACGGCACCACGGGAAGCCCTGGCCGGACCGGCGGATCGCGCTGACGCCGGAGGCGATCGCCGACTCGATCATCGCCCGGATCAACGTGACCTCGGCGCTGTGGCAGCAGTTCGCGGTGCTCGGTGACGTCGTCACGGTGGAGGGCGAGACCGCCCGGTACCGCGAGGAGATGCCGGTCGCCTACCTGCGCGACGCGGAGCCGGACGTGTTCGCGTTCGTGGTCACCCTCGAGTACGGCCCCGACCACGATCACGTCGACCCGTTCGACATCACGGTGCCGCGCCCGGCCGAGAACGACGCGACAGCCGCCCACGACGCCAGCTATCTCCACCCCGTCGTACGGGTGCGGCGCGGCGGGCGGGTCGTCGCCGAGCACCACCTGGCGGAGAACCTGGAGAACACCTGGGACCTGCCGACGGTGCACCGGCAGCCGCTCGAGGTCTTCGTCAAGGGCGTCCTCGCCGATGCCCGCTGACATCTGGCCGCAGCCCGTCCTCGACCTCCTCGCGGCCGGCGGGGAGCGGCCGGTCTTCGAGGACGGGCCGGACGTGACCACGGCCGCGCAGATGTCGGCCCTGATCCGGCGTGTCGCTGCCGGGCTGCGCTCCGCGGGCGTGCGCCCGGGAACCGGCGTCATCCTCGACCTGCCGGTCACCGCCGCCGCCTTCGCCGCGACGATCGCGGCCTTCGCCGTCGGGGCGCGGGTGTCCGGGTGGCGTGCCGACCTGAGCGCCGAGCAGATCGCCGGCGCCGCGGTGGTCGACGCGGGTCGGCTGGCCTCACTCGCCGCGTACCCCGACGACGGGCTGCCGCTGGTAGCGGCGGGTCGGGCGGAGGAACCCGCCCGGATCATCTGGACCAGTGGCAGCACGGGAACGCCGAAGGGAGTGGTGCAGAGCTACGCGGCCATGTCGGCGGCCTGGGCCCCGTACCCCGACCGGTGGCCGCCGGCTGTCGCCGAACTGGCCACCCGGTTACGGCGCTACCTGGTCTTCGGCTCCCTGGCCAGTCAGGTCATGCTGGAGTACGGCATCATCACGCTGGCGGCCGGCGGCACCCTCGTGGTGGCGCACCGACCGGTGTTTCCGGCGGCACTGGTCGACTGCCGGGCCACGGCCAGCGTGATCACCGTCGGCAAGCTGTACCAACTGGTGCGGGACCAGCGCTCCCGACCGGCCGACCTGCGTCACCTCCGGGCGCTGCTGGTTTCCGGGTCGCCGCTCGCGCCGGGCCGGCTGGCGGAGGCCCTCGACGTGCTCGGGCCGGTGCTCTTTCACGGGTACGGGCAGACCGAGACCTCGATGATCGCCATGCTGACACCCGCCGAGATGGTGACCGAGCCGGACACCCTCGCCACCGTCGGTCGCCCGGCCGTGGACGTCTCCGTCCGCGACGGGGAGATCTACGTCCGCACACCAGCGCAGGCGTCCTCGTACTGGCGGGACCCCACGGAGTCGGCCGAGGTGTTCGTGGACGGCTGGGTGCGCACCCGGGACCTGGGACATGTCGACGCCGACGGTTACCTGCGGCTGCTCGGACGGGCGCGGGACGTGATCATCGTCAACGCGCAACTGGTGTACGCCGGGCCGGTCGAGCGCGCGCTCGCCGCCGACGCCGCGGTCGCCGAGGCGTACGTGGTCGGGGCGCCGGACGAGGTGACCGGCGAGGCGGTGCACGCCTACGTGGTGCCCGTGCACGGCAGGACGCCCGACCCCGACGTGCTGCGCAAGCTGGTGGCCGCGCAGGTGAACGACCACGCGGTGCCGCGAACCGTCACGGTCATCGACCGGGTACCCCTCGCGCCCAGCGGCAAGCCGGACAAGAGGCAGCTCGTACCGCCCGACGACACGCGCGGCGCGGCGGACACGACAACGCCCTGACCGGATGACCCGGTCAGGGCGTTTTGTAGGCTTATGCGCGCTATGGGCTGGGTCAGCCCTGGCGGCTCTTCCACTGCGGGTTGGCACGGTTCACCACGACCGTCCGACCGCGACGGCGGACCACCACCGAACCCGGCTTCTGCTTGAGCGCACGCAACGAGCTACGTACCTTCATGTCTGCCTCCTCGGTGCAAGCGGTTCCGGATATCGAAACGCCGCGGGCACCCGGTGGATTCCCGCCCAGTACGCGGTGCCGCCACCGCCCTCGACCGGGCGCGGTGACCCGGGCCGCGTCGAACCTTTGCCGCCCGCCGGCCGTACCACTCGGCGGAGGTAACCCTCATGCCCGTACGTCGGATCCTTGCCCTGGCGCTGGTCGTCACCGCGACAATGCCCCTGGCGGCCACACCCGCCGCCGCGCACGGCGCGCCGACGGCCCCGGTCAGCCGGGCGGCGGCCTGTGGACCCGAGGGCCGGTACGCGGCCACCGCCGCCTGCCGGGCTGCGGTCGAGGCCGGCGCGGCGGTCCGCGAATGGGACAACGTCCGCGTGGCGGCGATCAACGGACGGGACCGGGAACGGATCCCGGACGGTGAGCTGTGCAGTGGTGGGCTGTCCGCGTACCGGGGACTGGACCTGCCCCGGACCGACTGGCCGAGCACCGAGCTGACCAGCGGCGCGTCGTTCACCTTCCGGTACCGGACCACCATCGAACACAGGGGCACCTTCCGGCTCTACGTCACCAAGCCCACCTACGACCCCACGAAGCGGTTGACCTGGGCGGACCTGGAGTCGCGCCCGTTCCTGACCAGAACCGACCCGCCGGTACGCGCCGGGGCGTACCAGTTGGCGGGGCGGCTGCCGGCGGGGCGCAGCGGTCGGCAGCTGATCTACACGATCTGGCAGAACTCGAACACCCCGGACACCTACTACTCCTGTTCGGACGTGGTGTTCCGGGGTGCGAAGGCCACCGCCGCCCCGCCGAGGACCGCTCCGACGAAAAGCAGTGCGTCTGCTCCGCGTACCCCGGCGAGTAGCCCGGCCGGCACGCAGCCGGCGGTCGCGGCGGCGGCCGACCCGGGCGTGCCGGTGGCCTCGGTGACCGGCCTCGGCGGCCGGTGGCCGGTGCTGGCCGGCGCCGCCGTCGCGCTGGTCCTGGCGTTGCTGTTCGGCGCGGGCCGGCGACGCCGCAGCGCCGCCGCGACGGTGGGCCGGCAGTGCGAGGTCCGCAACCACCGGGCCGGGCGGCGCCGGATCTGGTGACCCGGGCCGCCCCGCCGGCGGTGGTCAGCCCAGGTGGCGCTCGATCTCGGCCAGTTCCTCGGCGGTGAAGTCGAGATTGTCCAACGCGGCGATGTTGGTCTCCAACTGGCCGACGCTGCTCGCCCCGATGATCAGGCTGGTCATCCTGGGATCGCGGAGCGCCCAGGCCAGGGCGAGCTGCGCGAGGGACTGGCCGCGCCCCTCGGCGACAGCGCCGAGCCCACGGATCGTGGCCATCTTCTCGTCGCTGAGGTCGCTCTCGTTGAGGAAGACGCTGGTGCGGACCCGTGAGTCGGCCGGGATGCCACCCAGGTAGCGGTCGGTCAGCAGGCCCTGGGCCAACGGGCTGTACGCGATGCAGCCCGCGCCGACCCGCTCCAGCGTGTCGAGCAGGCCGTCGGACTCGGTCCAGCGGTTGAGCATGGAGTACGACGGCTGGTTGATCAGCAGAGGCGTGCCCAGGTCGCGCAGGATCGCCGCGGCCCGGGTGGTCTGCTCCGAGGTGTAGTTCGAGATGCCGACGTAGAGGGCCTTGCCGGAGCGGACGATGGCGTCGAGCGCCCCCATCGTCTCCTCCAGCGGGGTGTCCGGGTCGAACCGGTGCGAGTAGAAGATGTCGACGTAGTCCAGGCCCATCCGGCCCAGCGACTGGTCCAGCGACGAGATCAGGTTCTTGCGCGAGCCCCACTCGCCGTACGGGCCGGGCCACATCAGGTATCCGGCCTTGCTCGAGATGACCAGCTCGTCCCGGTACGGCTTGAGGTCGGTGGCGAGCATCCGGCCGAAGTTCTCCTCCGCCGAGCCGGGCGGCGGGCCGTAGTTGTTGGCCAGGTCGAAGTGGGTGACACCCAGGTCGAACGCGCGCCGCACGATGTCGCGCTGCCGTTCGAACGGGCGGTCCGGACCGAAGTTGTGCCACAGCCCGAGCGAGATGGCCGGCAGCCGCAGGCCGCTGCGGCCGCTGCGCCGGTAGGTCATGGTGTCGTAGCGGTCATCCGCGGCGAGGTAGGTCACGATCATGAGCCTAGCCCCGGCCCGGGACGCCCTCGATCGGGAGTGCGAATCAAGACATCAGGGTATTTTCGACGGCATAACCGGATCGCCCGCCAACGGGAGAGTGAGCACAGTGGACGACATCACCGCGCTGATCCTGGACGACCACGCCTCCTTCCGGCGCGGCTTCGCCCGCCTCGACGACGCCCGTGACGAGCAGGAGCTGCTCGCCATCTGGGACGCTCTCGCCCTGCACCTGGACATCCACGCCGAGGCCGAGGAGGCGATCCTCTACCCGCACCTGGTGAAGCACGGCGACGACGGCGAGGACGAGACCGCCGACGCGATCGGTGACCACAACAAGATCCGCGACGCCATCGCCGAGGCCAAGCTGCACCCGGTTGGCTCCCCGCCCTGGTGGGAGGCGGTCGGCACCGCCCGCCGGGAGAACAGCGAGCACCTGGCCGAGGAGGAGGACGAGGCGTTGCCCGACTTCCGCCGGCACGCCAGTTTCGAGCTGCGCGCCGAGTTGGGGCAACGCTGGCTCACCTTCTACGGCGAGCACAAGAACGGCCGCGACCTCCCGTTCCGGGACAAGGACCCGCAGCGGTACGTGACCGAGCACCGGGCCGGATAGTGTCGGGTAGTGTCCTGAAGACGTCTTTAGTCCCTTTACGTTGATCGGGGACACCCTCTCCCGGTGAGCTAGCGTGGGTCGGGTGACTGCGCCTACCCCGGTAATTCCCACCCCACCGGCCGACCTGCCCGGCACGCTCGGCGCGCTACGGGCGGCCGGTCACCAGTACCGCAGCGTCAAGCAGGAACTCCGCGACAACCTCCTCGCCCGGATACGCTCCGGCGAGACCCGCTTCCCCGGCATCGTCGGCTACGACGACAGCGTGCTGCCCGAGGTCGAGCGGGCACTGCTCGCCGGGCACGACATGGTGCTGCTCGGCGAGCGCGGCCAGGGCAAGACCCGGCTGATCCGCGCGCTGGGCGCGCTGCTCGACGAGTGGACGCCGGTGGTCCCCGGCTCGGTGCTCAACGAGCACCCGATGCGCCCGCTCACCCCGGCCACCCGCGCCCAGGTCGACGAGGCCGGCGACGACCTGCCGATCGGTTGGCTGCACCGCTCCATGCGGTACGGCGAGAAGCTGGCCACCCCGGACACCAGCGTCGGCGACCTGATCGGTGACGTCGACCCGATCCGCATCGCCCAGGGCCGCACCCTCGGCGACCCGGAGACCATCCACTTCGGGTTGGTGCCGCGTACCAACCGGGGCATC
Organism: Micromonospora sp. WMMD1120; assembly: GCF_029626235.1. Classification (NCBI taxonomy): domain Bacteria; kingdom Bacillati; phylum Actinomycetota; class Actinomycetes; order Micromonosporales; family Micromonosporaceae; genus Micromonospora; species Micromonospora sp. WMMD1120. The sequence continues at coordinate 3,165,970 of NZ_JARUBO010000005.1, forward strand.
TTCGCCGTCAACGAGTTGCCCGACCTGGCCGAACGCATCCAGGTGGCCCTGCTCAACGTCCTCGAGGAGCGCGACATCCAGGTCCGTGGCTACCAACTGCGCCTGCCGCTCGACCTGCTCCTGGTGGCCAGCGCCAACCCGGAGGACTACACCAACCGGGGCCGGATCATCACCCCGCTCAAGGACCGGTTCGGCGCGGAGATCCGCACCCACTACCCGGTCGACCTGGAGCTGGAACTGGACCTGATCCGCCAGGAGGCGGACCTGGTCGCCGAGGTGCCCGAGCACGTGCTCGAGGTGCTGGCCCGATTCGCCCGCGCCGTCCGGGAGTCACCCTCGGTGGACCCGCGCTCCGGTGTGTCCGCCCGATTCGCCATCGCCGCCGCCGAGACGGTCGCCGGTGCCGCCCTGCGCCGCGCCGGACTGCTCGCCGCCGCCGGCACCCCGGACGGGCGCCCGGAGGCCGCCGTCGCCCGCGTCGGCGACGCGGTGTCGGTGACCAGCACGCTGCGCGGCAAGGTGGAGTTCGAGAGTGGCGAGGAGGGCCGGGAGATCGAGATCCTGGCCCACCTGCTGCGCACCGCGACCGCCGAGACGTTCCGGGCCCACCTCGCCGGGCTGGACCTCTCCGGCTTCACCGCCCTGGTCGAGGACGGCGCCGCGATCGAGACCGGCGAGCTGGTCAGCGCCGCCGAGTTGCTGCGCCAGGTCGGCACGGTGCCCGGGTTGGCCAAGGTCCTCGACCGGTTGGGCCTGGGCGACGCGCCCACCTCGGAGGAGGCGGCGGCCGCCGTCGAGTTCGTGTTGGAGGGGCTACACCTGACCCGCCGGCTCGGCAAGGACGTCACCGACTCGGGACGCACCGTCTACGGCGGCCGGGGCTGACAGTGGCCGGCAACCGGTTCCGGTACGGGCAGTGGACCGGCGGGCCCGACCCGCTCGCACCCCCGTACGACGTGCGCGAGGCGGTGGACGCGGTCGGCGCCGAGGTGCTGGCCGGCGGCAGCCTGCGGGAAGCCCTGCGCAACCTGCTCCGTCGCGGCCCACAGGGTCGGGGCGGCCTGGACGACCTGGCCGCACGGGCCCGCCGGCTACGCCGGGAGGCGCTTCGTCGCGGTGACCTGGACGGCGCGGTGACCAGGGCGCGTGCCCTGCTCGACCAGGCCCTCGCCGCCGAGCGGGACGAGCTGCGCGGCCGCGACGACGACGCCGCGCGGTTCGCCGAGTCGGTGCTGGACAACCTGCCCCGCTCCACCGCACGCGCCGTGCAGGAACTGTCCGGCTACCAGTGGGCCAGCGAGGACGCCCGCCGCTCGTACCAGCAGATCCTCGACCAACTCCGCGACGACGTGCTCGGTCAGCGCTTCGCCGGGCTGCGGGACGCCGTACGCGCCTCCGCCGACCCGGCCGCCCAGCAGCGGCTCGCCGAGATGATGAGCGATCTGAACGACCTGCTGGCCCGGCACGGCCGCGCGGAGGACACCACCGACGCGTTCGCCGAGTTCATGCGCCGGCACGGCGACTTCTTCCCGGAGCAGCCGGAGACCGTCGACGAGCTGATCGACGTGCTGGCCCGCCGGTCCGCGGCCGGTGAGCGGTTGATGAACTCGCTCTCCGACCGACAGCGCGCCGAGCTGGCCGACCTGATGCGGCAGTCACTCGGCGACCGGCTCGCCGGGGAGCTGTCCGCGCTCGACGCGAACCTCCGGGCGCTCCGACCCGACCTGCGCTGGGGACGCGGCGAGCGGGTCCGCGGCGAGCAACCGCTGGGCTACGCCGACGCGGCCGGGGCGCTCGGTGAAATCGGCGAATTGGACGACCTGCTCGACCAGCTCGACCAGGAACACCCCGGGGCCACCCTCGACGACGTGGACGTCGACGCGGTGGCCCGCACCCTGGGCCGGGACGCGGCAGACGACGTTCGCCGGCTGCGCGAATTGGAGCGGGAACTCCGTCGGCAGGGTTGGGTGAGTCGGGACGCGGACGGGCTCACCCTGAGCCCGAAGGCGCTGCGCCGGCTCGGCGGGACGGCGCTGCGCCGGGTCTTCGCCGAGCTGACCGCCGGGCCGCGCGGCCAGCACGACCTCCGCTCGGCGGGCGCGGCCGGCGAGGTCAGCGGAGCCTCCCGCCAGTGGCAGTACGGCGACGAGCAGCCGCTGGACGTGGTCCGGACCCTGACCCGGGCGGTCCGCCGGGCCGGGCCGACGGTTCCGGTGCAACTGGCGGTGGACGACTTCGAGGTGGTGGAGACCGAGAAGCGCGCCTCCGCCGCCGTGGTGCTCTGCGTCGACCTGTCGTACTCGATGATCTCGCAGGGTCGTTGGGGGCCGATGAAGCAGACGGCGCTGGCGCTGGCCCACCTGATGGAGACGCGGTTCCCCCAGGACGCCCTGGAGATCGTGGGGTTCGGCCGGGAGGCGACGACGCTCACCCAGCGGGAGCTGGCGGCCGTGGAACCGGACCTGGAGCAGGGCACCAACCTCCAGCACGCGCTGCGGTTGGCGGGCCGACACCTGCGCCGACACCCGGACGCCGAGCCGGTGGTGCTGGTGGTCACCGACGGCGAACCGACCGCCCACCTGGACCCGGACGACGGCGAGGCGCTGTTCCACTGGCCGCCGCTGCCGGAGACGATCGAGGCGACGGTCCGGGAGGTGGACCGGCTCAGCCGCTACGGTGCCACGCTCAACCTGTTCATGCTCGGTGACGACCCCGGCCTGCGGCGGTTCGTCGACGCGGTGGCCCGCCGCAGCCGGGGCCGGATGTTCACCCCGGACACCGACGACCTGGGCGAGTACGTGGTCTCCGACTACCTGCGCTCCCGCCAATCCCGCCGCTAACTCCCGCCGAGGCGGGTTGACTGGGGGAATGGAGAGTGGAGGGTTGCGGCGGGCGTACGACGGGGTGTTCGCCGAGCTGGACGCGGGGGAGTTCACGGCGGCTCCGCAGGGGCGGCTCAGCGCCGAGCAGATCGTCGCGCACCTGGTCGCCAACGACGAGCTGATGATCCAGGCAACCGAGGCGCTGTTGGCCGGGTCGCCGTTCGCGTACTACGAACTGGAGGAGGACGTACACCGTCCGCAGCTCGACGCGCTCGCCGCCGAGCAGGGCGGTCTGCGCGGCCTGACGGCCCTGCTGCACGGCACCAGCGACCGCCTGTGCGGGCTCGTCGATCAACTCGGTCTGGCGGCGGAGACCCCTGTCGAGACGCACCTCCGGGAGGGCTTCGACCTCGTCGTCGACGAGCCGCTGCCCTGGGCCCGCACCCTGGACCTGCACACGAGAATCCACCTCCCCAAACACCAAGCCCAACTAAACCAACTCCGCGCCTAACAGTCCCCCCACCCACCCTGCGCCCCCACCCCACCCCCACCCCCACACCCACCCCCACCCCCACCCTCACCCTCACCCCGTTGATCATGAAGTTATGGCCACTCGCGTCGGCGTTTCCTGGCAATAACTTCATGATCAACCCCGCCGGGGGTGTCTCGTGGCGCGCTGACGGCACCTTTCTGGCGAGCTGGTGGCAGCAGGGGGTGCCGTTGGGTCCGCGGAGGCGCCGGTGCGTCAGACCCCGCCGATCTTGCACTTGCTGTCCCGACAAAGCGGGCGTATGGGTTGTATTCGGCAACCGAAAGTGCAAGATCGGCGGGGAGAGGGGTGGGGTGGGGAGAGGGGTGGGGTGGGGAGAGGGGTGGGATGGGGAGAGGGGTGGGATGGGGAGAGGGGCGGGATGGGGAGAGGGGCGGGGAGAGGGCGGGGCGGGGTTACGGGGTGGGGGTTGGGGTGGGGCGGGGGTGGAAGGTTCGGCGGTAGGTGGTGGGGTTCACGCCGATGCGCTGGTGGAGTTGTTGGCGTAGGGCGGCGGTGGTGCCGAAGCCGCTGCGGTGGGCGATCTGGTCGACGCTGAGGTCGGTGGTCTCCAGCAGGAGGCGGGCGTGGTCGGTGCGCTGGTGCAGCAACCACTGCGCCGGACTCAGCCCGGTCTCCGAGCGGAAGCGGCGGGTGAACGTGCGCACGCTCATCCGCGCGTGCCCGGCCAGGTCGCGGAGCGCGATCGGCTCGTGTAGGCGCTGCCGGGCCCACTCCCGCGTGCCGGCGGTGCTGGTGTCGCTGGCCTTGGGCACCGGCTGCTCGATGTACTGCGCCTGCCCGCCGTCCCGCCACGGTGGCATCACGCACCGGCGGGCCGCCCGGTTGGCCACCTCGCTGCCGTGGTCGAGGCGGATGACGTGCAGGCAGAGGTCGATGCCGGCCGCGACGCCGGCCGAGGTGAGCATCCGGTCGTCGGCGATGAAGAGTACGTCCGGGTCGACATCCACCAGGGGGTGCAGGCCGCGGAAGCGCTCGGCGTACGCCCAGTGGGTGGTCGCCCGACGGCCGTCGAGCAGGCCGGCGGCGGCCAGCACGAACGCCCCGGTGCAGATGGACATGATCCGGGCGCCCCGCTCGTACGCCGCGCGCAGCGCCGTGATCACCTCCGGCTCGACGGTGCCCGAGGACAGCACGGCGTCGTCGTGGATGCCGGGAACGATCACCGTGTCGGCGGTGTCGAGCAGCTCCAGGCCGTGATCGGCGAGCACCTGGAAACCGGCGGTGCTGCGTACCGGCCGCCCGCCGGGCGTGCACACCCGGACGTCGTAGAGGGGCGTCCCGTCGACGGCCCGGGCGGTGCTGAAGACCTGGGACGGGGTGCCGAGGTCCAGGCCGACCACCTGGTGCAGGGCGAGGACGGCGATCCGGTGCGGGCGAACGGTCATGGCCTGATTATTGCGCATGATGGCTTTCCGGCCACTCGTCGTGGTGAACGGGCGGCCACAGACTAGTCCCGTGACCAGGAACCGCCGTCTGCATCCCGCCTGGCTGGTCGCCGCCGTCGCCCTCGTGGCGCTGGTCGGCGCGGCCGGCTTCCGCGCCACCCCGTCGGTGCTGCTGCACCCGCTGCACGAGGAGTTCGGCTGGCCGCTCGCCACGATCTCCGCGGCCGTCTCGGTCAACCTGCTGCTCTACGGGCTCACTGCGCCGTTCGCGGCGGCCCTGATGGACCGGTTCGGCATCCGTCGGGTGGTGTCGGTGGCGCTGCTGCTGGTCGCCGCGGGCAGCGGGTTGACGGTCTTCATGAACGCGAGCTGGCAGCTCCTGCTCTGCTGGGGTGTGCTGGTCGGGCTGGGCACCGGGTCGATGGCCCTGGCGTTCGTGGCCACCGTCACCGGGCGTTGGTTCGTCCGGCGCAGGGGACTGGTCACCGGTGTGCTCACCGCCGGCGGGGCGGCGGGACAACTGGTGTTCCTGCCGCTGATCGCCGTCCTGGCCCGCGACCACGGCTGGCGCTCCGCCGCGCTCGTCGTGGCCGCAGCGGCGCTCGTGGTCGTACCCCTGGTGGTGTGGTTGTTGCGCGAGCATCCGGCGGATCTCGGCCTGCCCGCCTACGGCGCGACAGAGGTCGTAGCCGCGCCGCCGCCGAGCGGCGGCGCGGCGACCCGGGCGCTGGGCGCGCTGACGACGGCGGCCCGGACCCGGCCGTTCTGGCTGCTGGCCGGCGGGTTCGCGATCTGCGGCGCGACCACCAACGGCCTCGTCGGTACGCACTTCGTGCCGGCCGCGCACGACCACGGCATGCCGCAGACCACGGCGGCCGGGCTGCTCGCCCTGGTGGGGCTCTTCGACATCGTCGGCACGATCGCCTCCGGCTGGCTGACCGACCGGGTGGACAGCCGGGTGCTTCTCGGCATGTACTACGCGCTGCGCGGAGCCTCGCTGCTGGTGCTGCCGAGCCTGTTCTCCGGCAGCGCCGAGCCGAGCATGCTGGTGTTCATCGTCTTCTACGGCCTGGACTGGGTGGCCACCGTGCCGCCGACGGTGGCGCTGTGCCGGGAGTACTTCGGGGGCGCCGGGGCTGTGGTGTTCGGTTGGGTGTTCGCCGCCCACCAACTCGGCGCGGCGGTCGCGGCGACCGCCGCGGGGCTGGTGCGGGACCGGCTCGGTGACTACGCGCTGGCCTGGTACGTGGCGGGCGCGCTGTCGATCGGCGCGGCCGGGTTGTCGCTGCTGCTGCGCAGGCGACCGGGCGCGCCGGTGCCGGAGGCCGTGCTGGTGGCCGCGACCGCGCCGAAGGCGTGGAGCTTCCGGGGCTGAGGCGCGACGGGCCGGCCGGTCAGCCCAGCGTCCACTGCTGGGCGGGCCGGCCGTCGCACGGACGCTGCCGGACGTCGTCGTCGGCCTCGTCACCGTCGTCGTCGGCCTGCCCGCACTTGCCACTGTGCGCCGCGACCAGCAGCACCGGGCCGGTGCCGGTGGCGGCCAGCCGCCACTGCTGGTTGGCGCCGCCGTGGCAGGGGAACTGGAGCAACCGGGTGCCGTCGTCGGCGCTGCCGCCCTCCACGTCGAGGCACTGCCCGTAGGCGGCGTTGGTCAACGTCACCACGTCCGCGCCGGCCGGGTTGACCACCCACTGCTGCTCCGGCCCGCCGGTGCAGACGGCCAGCTCGGCCTCGGCCCGTTCGCCGTCGCCGTCGAGGCCCAGGCAGAGCCCCGAGGCGGCGCGCAGCACCCGGGGTCCGGTGGGCGGACCGGCAGAGGTGCTGGGGGACGGCTCGGCCGACGGGGTCGGGCTCGGCTCCTCCGACGGGGGCGGCGGTTCCGGCGTGCTGGTCGGCGTGCCGGCGGTCGCCGGCACTGTCGGAGTGTCGTCGGCGTCGAACAGGCCGGTGGCGAACGCCACCCCGAGGAGCGCGCCGACGACCCCGACCGCCACCGCGACCCGGAGCAGCGGATCGGCCAGCGGTCCGGAGCGGTGCGCCCGGTGCCCGCCGTAGACGGTGCCGGCGGGTGCGGGACGTTCCTCGGGCGCGGGCATAGCCGCCATCCTCACCCATGACGTCGCGCCGGAGCCAGTCCGCCGGTGTGGGCCCGCAGCGGTCAGCGCACGGGTGGGAGGTCGGTGACGTCGGCCACCGTGGCGTCGAGGGCGGCGATCGCGGCGTCGGCGTCGACGGCGATGGCGAGGCCGCGCTCGCCGGCGCCCAACGTGATCTCCCGGCCGCGCAGCCGCTCGTCGGCGATCACCGGCCAGGCGGTGCTCGCGCCGAACGGGGTGATGGTGCCGCGCTCGTAGCCGGTGGCGGCCAGCGCGCCCGCCGCGTCGGGCATGGACAGCCGGTGTACGCCGAGCAGTGCGCGCAGCTTGGGCCAGGAGATCACCCGGTCGCCCGGGGTGAGCACGAATAGGTGATCATCCGCACTCCGGCGGACCACGATCGTCTTGACCACGTCGGCGACTGTCACTCCCCGGGCCGCGGCGGCCTCCGCGAGGCTGCCGACCGCGCCGTGGCTGACCAGGCGGTACGGCAGTCCGGCGGCGTCCAGGGCGGTGATCGCTGGCGATGGCATGCAGGCCACGGTAGCCGGTAGGCCCGGCGGGGGACGGGAAACTGCCCCGGCCGACATCCCACGGTTTGCGAACGGCGAGCGTAAGGTCAGCTCATGCGCGCTGAGCGTGTGGATCACCCGATTGACCATGATCAAGCGGTGGACACGCTGCGGCGGTCGTACGCCGCGGTGCCCACGGGCGAGCCTGTCCGGCTCGCCAAACGGACCTCCAACCTGTTCCGTCCCCGGTCCGCTCCGCGGGTTCCGGGGCTCGACGTGAGTGCCCTGAACGGCGTGCTGTCGGTCGACCCGGTCGGCCGCACCGCCGACGTGCAGGGCATGTGCACCTACGAGGACCTTGTCGACGCGACGCTGCCGCACCGGCTGATGCCGCTGGTGGTGCCGCAACTACGCACGATCACGCTGGGTGGCGCGGTGACCGGCCTCGGGATCGAGTCGACCTCGTTCCGCAACGGGCTGCCGCACGAGTCGGTACGGGAGCTGGACGTGCTCACCGGCACCGGTGAGATCGTCACCGCCCGGCCCGACAACGAGCACGCCGACCTGTTCACCGCGTTCCCCAACTCGTTGGGCAGCCTCGGCTACGCCACCCGGCTGCGCATCGAGCTGCAACCGGTCGGCCGCTACGTGGCCCTGCGCAACGTCCGGTTCACCCGGTTGGAGGCGCTCGCCGACGCGATCGCGGAGGTCACCGCCACCCGGAGCTGGGCCGGCGAGCCGGTGGACGCGATGGACGGGGTGATGTTCAGCCCCGGCGAGGCGTACCTGGTCCTCGCCACGTTCACCGACGCGGCCGACCCGCCCAGCGACTACACCGGCCAGGAGATCTACTACCGGTCGCTGCGTCGGCGTACCCGCGACACGCTCACCGCGTACGACTACCTGTGGCGGTGGGACACCGACTGGTTCTGGTGCTCGGCGGCCTTCGGCGCGCAGCACCCGGTGGTGCGCAGGCTCTGGCCGGCGCGCTACCGGCGCAGCGACTTCTACCACCGACTGGTCCGCCTGGAGCACCGACACCAGGTGGCGGCCCGGATCGACAGGCTGCGGGGGCAGCCGGCCCGGGAGCGGGTGGTGCAGGACGTGGAGATCCCGCTGGACCGTACCGCGGACTTCCTGCGCTGGTTCGCCGGCGCGGTGGGGATGACCCCGGTGTGGTTGTGCCCGTTGCGACTGCGGGAGCCGGCGGGTCCCGGCTCGGCGCGGTCGTGGCCGCTGTATCCCCTCCGGCCGGGGCAGGACTACGTCAACATTGGGTTCTGGGGGAGCGTGCCGATCGCGCCGGACGCCGCCGACGGCGACGTCAACCGCACGATCGAACGCAGGGTGTCCGAGCTGGGCGGCCACAAGTCGCTCTACTCCGACGCGTACTACGACCGGGACGCCTTCGATCGCCTGTACGGCGGCGACACGTGGCGGGCGGTGAAAGACCGCTACGACCCGGACCACCGGCTGACGGGACTGTACGAAAAGGCGGTAGCACGAGCATGAGCCTGACCGACAGAGATCAGGGGGCGGCGAGCGTCCCCGCCACCCCGCCGGCGGGGGGCCGGCGCACGGGTCCGACGGTCGCGGACGTCGTCCGGGCGGTCACCGCCGGGCCGCTTCCGGTGCGGATCACCGGGTACGACGGCAGCGCCGTCGGCCCGTCCGACGCGGGCATCACCCTGGCGGTCCGTTCCGAGCGTGGGCTGTCGTACCTGCTCACCGCGCCCGGCGACCTGGGCATGGCTCGGGCGTACGTCAGCGGCGACCTGGCGTTGCAGGGGGTGCACCCGGGCGACCCGTACGAGGCGTTGCGGGTGCTCAAGGACGAGCTGCGGTTGCGCCCGCCGTCGCTGGCCGACGGGCTGGCGCTGGTCCGGGGGCTGGGCTGGGAGCGGCTGTTGCCGCCACCGGCGCCACCGCAGGAGGCGCAGCCCCGGTGGAAGCGGGTGATGAACGGGCTGCGGCACTCGCGGGTCCGGGACAGCACGGCGATCTCGCACCACTACGACGTCTCCAACGCCTTCTACGAGAAGGTGCTCGGTCCGTCGATGACGTACACCTGCGCGGTCTTCCGGTCTCCGGACGACACGCTGGAGCAGGCCCAGGCGGCGAAGTACGACCTGGTCGCCGGCAAGTTGGCGCTGAAGCAGGGGATGCGCCTGCTCGACGTGGGCTGCGGCTGGGGCGGCATGGTGCGGCACGCGGCGCGCGAGTACGGCGTCAAGGCGCTCGGCGTCACCCTGTCCAAGGCGCAGGCGCAGTGGGCCCAGGCCGCGATCGAGCGGGAGGGGCTGGGCGAGCTGGCCGAGGTGCGCCACATGGACTACCGGGACGCGCCGGCGGAGCGGTTCGACGCCATCTCCTCGATCGGCCTGACCGAGCACATCGGGGTCCGTAACTACCCGACCTACTTCGGGGCGTTGCGCGGTCGGTTGCGCCAGGGCGGGCGGCTGCTCAACCACTGCATCACGCGCGCGGACAACCGGGCGCCGCACCGCTCCGGCGCGTTCATCGACAGGTACGTCTTTCCCGACGGTGAGCTGGCCGGTCCGGGTCGGTTGATCAGCGAGATCCACGACGCCGGGCTGGAGGTGCACCATGAGGAGAACCTGCGTCAGCACTACGCGCTGACGCTGGCCGCCTGGTGCCGCAACCTGGTCGAGAACTGGGACTTCTGCGTCTCGGAGGTGGGCGCGGGGACCGCCCGGGTGTGGGGGTTGTACATGGCCGGGTCGCGGATGGCGTTCGAGCGCAACGGCATCCAGCTGCACCAGGTGCTCGCGACCCACAACGGGCCGGACGGTGTGAACGGCTACCCGTTGCGGCCGGACTGGTTGCCCTGACCATCCGCTGACCGCCACCTGAAGCCGCGCCGGACACGTCGGCGCGGCTTTTGGCGAAGCCATTGACAAAGAAGTTTTGTACGTACAAACTGATTTTGCCATGAGAGAGATCCTGTACCTGGAGCAGATCGAGCAGGCCGAGGTCCTGCTCAAGCCGCAGCGCGTGGAGGTGCTGCGGCAACTATCCGAACCGCGCACCTGCACCGAGGTCGCGAACCGACTCGACCAGACGCCCCAGCGCGTCTACTACCACGTCAAGCAGCTCGTCGCCGCCGGCCTGGTCGAGCTGGTCAACGAGCGCAAGGTCCGGGGCATCACCGAGGGCATCTACCAGGCCGTCGCCCGGTCCTACTGGCTGTCCCCACGCCTGGTCGGCCGGATCGGGCTGCGCAAGGCCCGCGACGAGCTGAGCCTGGGCTACCTGCTCGACCTGATGGAGGAGGTGCAGGCCGACATCGCCGCCCTGGACCGGGCGGCGCCCGAGCTGCCCTCGATCGGGGTGTCCGGCCAGATCCGGGTGCCCGCCGAGCAGCGCCAACAGTTCATGCACGACCTGCGAACCGCACTGCAGGACCTGTTCACCCGCTACGGCGGCAGCGAAGGCGACGCCTTCAAGCTGGCCGTCGCCTGCTATCCGAAAGGCAACGACAATGAGTGAGCCGATGATCATCCGGGCCCGTCTCTCCGCGCCCGTCGGGCGTGTCCGCCAGGCCCTGACCGACCCGGCCGAGCTGCGTCTCTGGCTGGCCGAGCACGCCGAGGTCGAGCTGCCCGAGCGGTACGGGTTCTGGGGCCGCTACACGCCGGAGGGCGACGCCCCGCACCAGCGGCTGCTGCACGCCGACGACGACACCCTGCGCTTCGGCTGGCTGCTCGACGGGGTGGAGACCACCACCGAGTTCCAGTTGACCGCCGAGGGCCCCGACAGCACCATCCTGACCCTGACCCAGAGCCACTTCGACTTCAACGAGGCGATGACCGGTTCCAGCATCCGGGGTGTGCTCCAGACGTACTGGTCGCTGGCCATCGCCAACCTCGCCGCCCACCTGGAGGGCAAGCCGCTGCTGCCGCGCACCGACTTCACCTCCGCCGACCTGCGGGGCGAGCTGGTCATCGCCGCGCCCGCCGACAAGGTGTGGGAGTCGCTGACCGACTCCGAGCAGGCCAGCGCCTGGTTCGGCTACCCGATCGGCATCGAGCCCTGGGTCGGCGGCCGCTACGCCATGGGCGGCTTCGAGACCGGTTACGCCGCCAAGATCGTCGACCTGGAGCCCGGCCGGCGGATGTCCGTCGACTGGGGACCGACCGGTGTCACCAACTGGGAGCTGGCCGAGTCCGACGGGCGGACCACGCTGACCTTCGTGCAGAGCGGCTTCGACGAGGCCAACCCCCCGTACGGCGCCTGGAGCGGGTCGGTGGCCGGGCTGTTCGAGCTGCGCCGCTTCCACGAGGTGCCGAACTGGCAGCCGATCTGGATCTCCGAGGAGATCCCCGGCCTGGAGCCCGCGCCGGCGAGCTGACGGCTCCCGCCCCGTCCGGACCGCTTGATCGTGCTCGATCAAGGATGCAGTGGCCTCGTTCGCTCCCCGAGGGCACTACATCCCGGATCGAGCACGATCTCGTCGGGAGGGGCGACGGCGATTCACGCGATGGCCGCGATGTCGCCGTCGTCGAAGTAGATCGCCTGGTGCAGCCGGCCGCCGAGGGCGGCAGCGTACCGCGCGACCACTTCCTGGCCGGAGATCCGGCCCTGCTCGATCTGGGACACCCGACCCTTGGTCACGCCCATCCGGTCAGCGATCTGTTGTTGGGTGAAGCCGCGGGAGCGTCGGACCTCCGCGAGGCGGTGCCCGACCACCTGCGCGAGCAGTTCCTGCTTGCCCTCATCGACGGCTGCCTCTCCGCCAGCGCGCTGCACGTACTCGGCCCGGATATCCGTCCACCGCACGTGACCACTCACCGCCGTCCTCCGTCCTGCTGTGCGCGTTCCTTCAAGTAAATCTCGTAGCGTTGCTCCGCGAGCGGAATGGCCTGTCGGTACCAGCTCGTCCACTGACCCGACTTGTCGCCCGCCACGAGCAGAACGCTCGCGCGCCACGGGTCGAAGACGAAGAGAATGCGGACCGTGCCGGGGCGCAACTCTTTGAGATTGGCGATCGACGACCCGCTGATCGTGTCGACGAGGGGGCGCCCCAGCCCGGGCCCGGCTTCGGCGAGCGCGTCGATCGCCTGCACGACCCGGGCGAGTGTCGCCTGATCCAGGCTGTCGAGCCAGGCGCGGACCTCGTCGACGACGAAGACGTCCCACTCCTCCTGCACCACCGCAGTATACCCAACGCTATACCTTTAGGGCGACGCCTGACGTGCTCGGTCTCGTCCGCTCTCGCGACGTGGTGACTTTTCGCTGTCGAGTGGGTACTGGCGGGCGATGTTCCTCATCTTCGGTCTGCGTACCAAGGTCAACCGGTCCGGTGTCGTGCAGCAGGTGTGCCGGCACTGCGGCAACCACGCCGCGCAGGTCGTCACCCGCCGCTCGACCAGATTCACCCTCTTCTTCATTCCCCTCATTCCGATCCGTACCCGGTACGCGCAGCAGTGCACGTTCTGCGGGGCGGAGTACGAGATCGCCAGGTCCGACGCCCAGCGCCTCCCGGTCGGCTGACCGCCGGATGGCACGCTTCCTCTGCTGGCTGATCGGCCGGCCGGTGCCTCCGGTGGTGCACACAGTGTCCCGCCCGCCCTGCACCCCCGGCCGGCGCCGACGCCGCCGCGCCCGCCGACCACTGGCCGGCACCACCCTGCCCCGCTCACCCTGGAACCGTTCCGCCGGTCGTTGATCCCGACCCGATCCCTCGATCTCTCCGGCCGTCCAGGTTGGAGGGAGGCGCCCGATCGCCCGTCCTGTCGCTGCTTTGGGTGGAAATTGTCGCTCTGGGCGATGGGTCGGCTCCCCGTCGTGTTCGTCGATACCATCTACATCGATCGAACCGCCGCTTGCCGGGCGGGCGACCGATTCAGACGGGGGATCACGTGTCAGCACATCGCGCACGCCGGTGGGGCGCCGCCCTGCTCGGCGCTACGATCGCGGCCAACCTGTTGGGCGGAGCCTCCGCCCAAGCCGTCACCGGAACGCAACCGGTTCCCGACGGCAGCCACCTGTTCAGCGCGAAGGTCACCTTCGGTGAGGTGCGCGCCTGCTCCGGCGCGCTCGTCGACCCGAGCTGGGTGCTGACGGCGAGGAGTTGTTTCGCCGAGGGCGCCGGGCCCGTCGCCGCAGGCCCGCCCAGTCGGCCGAGCACCGTGCTGGTCGGCCGCACCGACCTCACCAGCACCGCCGGCCAGCGGCGGGAGATAGCCTCGGTGGTGCCGCATCCGGACCGCGACCTCGCGCTGGTCCGCCTCTTCGCGCCGGTGACGGACGTGCCGCCGGTCCCGCTGGCCACCACCGCACCGGCCGCCACCGAGACGCTCACGGTGACCGGCTACGGCCGGACCGCCACCGAGTGGGTTCCCGACCGACTGCACCAGGGCGCCTTCACCGTCCGGGACGTCACTGCCGGCTCGGTCGGCCTGCTCGGGGCCTCCGCCGGCACCACCCTCTGCAAGGGCGACGCCGGTGGGCCGGCGTTCCGCGACAACGCGGGCACCGTCGAGCTGGTCGCCGTCGCGAGCACGTCGTGGCAGAAGGGCTGCCTGAGCGAGACCGAGACCCGCGACGGGGCCACCGCGACCCGCGTCGACGACCTTGGCGGCTGGTTCCGTGAGCAGCTCAGCGACGTGCAGGTCTTCAGCGTCGTGTTGGAACCGCAGACGTTCGTCAGGCGGCTGACCTATCACGCCATCGACTCGGCCACCGGCGCTGTACGGGCCAGCCGTGCCGCCGCTGAACCGCTTCCCTTCGGTCCCAGAGCCATGGCGACGTTGAACGCCGACACCATCCTCATGAACGACGGCGCCGGGAAGCTGTACCGGGTGGACGTGACCGGCATGTCGCCGTTCACCTACACCATGACGCCGATCGACACCGACTGGACGCACGACCAGCTGGTCTACGACGGATATGGCTCGTTGTACGGCATCCGCTCCGGCTCGACCCTGACCCGGCACACGGTGACCAGCCCGAAGCCGGTCAAGGAAGACCTCACGGCTCCCACCACGATCGGCAGCGGGTTCGGCTTGACGAAGCTCACCTCGCCGGGGCCCGGCCGGATCCTCGGCACCGACTCGACCGGCTACCTGATCTCCTACAAGATCAACGGTGTCAACTCGTGGAGTCGATCGGACCTCTACACCAGCGGCTGGGGCTCGTCGGGCCACCTCGTGTCGCCCGGTGGCGGCCTCTATCTCACCTTCGACCCCTTCAACGGCCTGACCCGCTACCGGGACGCCAACCCGTTCGACGGCAAGAGCACCGACATCACCATCCTCGGGACCGAGTCGATCCAGGGGCGCTGGCGCTTCCACCAAGAGGTCTCCGCGCGCCCCTGGCGGGGGGTCGTGTCGGTCTACGGCACCCGCCCGGACGGACGCCTCTCCTACACGACCGTCGACCCGGTCACCGGCAAGCGACGCACCATCGTGTCGGCCGGCACCCTCGGCTTCACCCCGAAGGCGATGGCGGTCCTCAACTCGGACACGCTCCTCGTCACCAGTACCGAGGGGCAGCTCTACCGGGTGGACATCACCGGCAGCGACCCGCTCACCTTCGACCGGACCGCTTCGCTCTCCGGCGGGTGGACGCACGACCGGCTCGCGTACGACGGCAACGGTTCGCTCTACGGCATCGCCAACGGCGCGACGCTGCGCCGCTACACGGTGACCACGCCGAAGCCCGTCTACGCCGATATCACCAACGCGAAGACGATCACCGGCACCTTCGCCCTGACCTCCCTCGCCGCACCCGGACCCGGGCGGATCCTCGGCACGACAAGCGCGGGCAAGCTGATGATGTACCTCATCGACGCGTCCGGCACCTCGACCGCCGCGGAGATCGGCGCGAGCGGCTGGGCCGACACGACAGCGCTCTTCTCGCCGGGTGGGGGTCTCTACCACAAGCGACTGGCCTCCGGTCAGGTCGTCACCTACCTGGATGCCAGCCCGTTCGACGGCAAGGGCAGTGACATCAAGCCCCATCTCGCTACCGTCGACAGCACCGGTTGGGATCCGATCCTGTCGGCCCGTCCGTACGACTCGTGGCCGGACAGCACACGCCAGTGGTGATGCGCCGACCCACGCGCCACGGCTGACGGTGCGGGCCACCCGGCGACGGGTGGCCCGCACCTTTTTGTCGCCTGCGGTCTGCCGTTCGGCCCTGGCGGGCCATCCGGCCGCTGGCTAGGCTTTCCAAGGTTTGCCGGGACCGGTCCTCAGCGTCGAGGGTGCACCACGAGAGAGAGCCGAAGCGTTCGCCGTGTCACCGCAGGACGTGAGCCAGGCTGTCGTGGTGTCGACCGCGCCGGCACCGCCGACGCGTCCCGACTCCGCTGGGCGGCACGCGTACGCGACGTCGCGAACGGGCCGGGGAGGCCTGCTCGTCGCCGGCTCGGTCCTGGCCGTGGAGGCGGCCTGGTTGTTCGCCGCGCTTCCCGGCGCCGCGCTGGTCAGTGACCTTGGCGCGCTCCTGGTTGCCGGCTGGGCGACGTTCGCCTGCGCCGGGGTGGCCCGCCGGCACCCGGCCCCGCTGTGGCGCTTCTGGACGCTGCTCGCTCTCACCATGGGCCTCGCCGCGCTCGGCCGGGCCGTCTGGACGGCGCAGCGGCTCGCCGGTGACGGCCTGCCGCACACGCCGATCGTCGGGGTGATCTTCACCCTTGGCATCCTCACCGGTACGGCGGCGCTGCTCAGCGCGCCGTCCGCGCCGCGTACGGCGGTCGGGCGGGCCCGGACGTTGCTGGACGGCGTGATCGTCGCCCTGGCCCTGGTGCCGATGGGCTGGGTGCTGGTCTTCCGCGGGGTGGCCGCCGCCGAGTTGACCGATCCGGCGCGCACGCTGGGGCTGCTCTTCCCGATGTTCGACCTGATGCAGCTCACCATCCTGGTGGCGGTGTCCGGTCCGGCCCGGCCGATGTGGCGGCCGATGAGCATCCTCGCGGTGAGCCTCACCCTGCGGGTCGTCGCCGACGTCGTCTACGTGTCGCTCGTCGCCCGCGCCGACTACGCCGCGGGGCACCCGATCGACCTGTGCTGGCCGCTGAGTTACCTGCTGATCGGCCTGGCCACCCGCAAGCCACCACCGCCGGACTGCGACGGCGCCGACGACACCGCCGACTCGCCGCTGCCGCCGTGGTGGCGGGTGGCGCTGCCGTACCTGCCGGTGGGCGGGGCGATCATCGCGGTGGTGCTGGCCCGTCGTCCCACCGGGCAGACCCCGCAGCTGGTCTTCGTGACCATGATGGCGTTGCTGGCGGCGCTCGCCGTGCGGCAGGGGCTGGCCGCGAACGAGAACCTGCGCCTGGTGGTGCGGCTGCGCCGGCTCGCGTACGGCGACCAGCTCACCGGGCTGCCCAACCGGCTGCTGTTCAACCGGCGGCTGCGCCTGGCCCTGCGGGAGGGTCGGCCGGTGGCCGTGCTGCTGCTCGACCTGGATGGGTTCAAGCAGGTCAACGACAGGTTCGGGCACGCCACCGGGGACACCTTGCTGACCGGGCTGGCGGCCCGGATGCGGGCCGCCGTGGACGACGACGGCACCATCGCCCGGCTCGGCGGCGACGAGTTCGCGGTGCTCGTCGAGGGCGACCGGCAGGTGTCGCCCGAGCGGCTCGCCGAGCGGCTGCTGGACGCCCTGCGCCCGTCCGAGGGTGAGGAGGACGTCGGGGTGCACCCGTCGGCGAGCATCGGCATCGCCGAGTACGGTCCGCAGCACGCCTCCCACTCGGATCTGCTGCGGGACGCGGACATCGCCATGTACGCGGCGAAGGCGGCCGGCAAGTCCGCGTACCGGACGTGCACCCCGGCACTTCGTGAGTCGGCGGTCACCCGCGCCGAGTTGATCGCCGACCTGCGTCGCGCCGTCGACGAGGAGCAACTGCGCCTGGAGTTCCAACCCATCGTCGACCTGCACACGGGCGCGGTACGCAGCGCCGAGGCGTTGGTGCGCTGGCGGCACCCCCGGCTGGGGATGCTGACGCCGGCGAGCTTCCTGCCGCTGGCCGAGGAGACCGGGCTGATCCTGCCGATCGACCGCTGGGTGATCCACGAGGCGTGCCGGGCCGCCGCGACCTGGCGGGGCCGGGTGCCGGACGCGACCGTCGCGGTGAACATCGCCGCCGCGCACCTGCGCCGGCCGGACCTGATCGCCACCGTCACCGCGGCCACCAGCGCCGCCGGGCTGGCCCCGCGTGCCCTGACCCTGGAGCTGACCGAGTCGGCCCTGATCGAGGGCACCGACGCGGTGCTGGAACGGCTGCACCAGCTCCGCGAACTGGGCATCAGGATCGCCATCGACGACTTCGGCACCGGCTACTCCTCGCTGAGCTACCTGCACCGCATCCCGGCCACCGAACTGAAGATCGACAGGTCGTTCGTGTCCCGGCTGGGCGCCGACGACCGGGCGTACGCCACGGTGGAGATGGTCACCCGTCTGGCCGACGCGTTCGACCTCGCCGTGGTCGCCGAGGGGGTGGAGACCGAGCGGCAGCACGAGGCGGTCACCAAGATCGGCTGCCCGCGTGGTCAGGGCTATCTGTACGGGCGTCCGGACGGGGCGGCGATGGTGGGGCAGGATCGGGCTTGACCCTCACGTAGCGGCAGGCGGGAGCCTGGTTCCCGGAAGGGAGGGGAACCATGGCGTACACGGTGGGCCAGGTGGCCAGGATGGCCGGCGTGACGGTCCGGACGCTGCACCACTACGACGAGATCGGGCTGCTCTCGCCGAGCGGGCGGACCCCGGCGGGGTACCGCCGCTACGACGACGCGGACCTGGAGCGGTTGCAGCTCGTCCTGTACTACCGGGAGCTGGGTTTCCCACTTGAGGAGATCGCCGCGATCATCGACGATCCGGCGGCCGATCGGGCCGCCCACCTGCGCCGGCAGCACGAGCTGCTGACGGTACGGATCAAGCGGTTGCAGGAGATGGTCACGGCGATCGAGTTCGCGATGGAGGCAGGCAAGTTGAACATCCAACTCACTCCCGAGGAGCGGTTCGAGGTATTCGGCGACTTCCGCCCGGAGGATTACGAGGCCGAGACGGAGCAGCGGTGGGGTGACACCGACGCGTACCGGGAGTCGAACCGGCGGGTGGCCGGCTACACCAAGGACGACTGGCTGCGGAACAAGGCGGAGAACGAGGACTGGGGTCGGCGGATCGTCGCGCTGATGGCCTCGGGCGCTCCGGCGGACGGCGCGGAGGCGATGGAGCTGGCCGAGGAGCACCGGCAGCTCATCAGCCGCTGGTTCTACGAGTGCTCGTACGAGATGCACACCTGTCTGGCCGACATGTACGTGGCCGACGAGCGGTTCACCGCACACTACGAGGCCATCGCCCCCGGGCTGGCCGCGTACCTGAACGACGCGATCCACGCCAACGCGATCAGCCGGGCCTGACGGCGACTCACTCCTCGACCGCGCCGTCGGTCGGGGTGACCAGGAAGTCGTAGACGGTCCGGGCCATCCTCCGGACCGTCTCGTCGCCGGTGGCCATCGGCCCGGCGGTGAGGACGCGACGGCGCGTACGGTCGCGCCGGCCGGGTTGACGCTGGCGTCGGCGACGACCGCGCGAGGCGGGTGGGGCCGCCGAGGCGGCCACCCGTCCGGGCGGGCGGCGATCCGAGAGTGACATACCGCAGAGGTATGAATATGACGCTGAGGTATCAGAGGTAACAGCAGCACCCCGACCCGAGGGAGTGGTCATGTTGATCATCGCTGGCAGTCTGCGTGTCGACCCCGCCGCACGGGAGGGCTATCTCGCCGACTGCGCGACGGTGATCACCCAGGCGCGCGCGACCCCCGGTTGCCTCGATTTCCTGCTCGCGGCCGACCCGCTGGAGCCGGACCGGATCCACGTCTACGAACGCTGGGAGTCACCGGAGCGGTTGGCGGCGTTCCGCGGGTCCGGCCCGGATGACGTGCAGACGGCGGCGATCCTCGACGCCGACGTCCGCCGTTACCTCATCGCCGGTGTCGAGGCGCCCTGACTCCGACGCGGTTCACGTGGGCGTGCCGTTGGCGGGCTCGGGTTCCGCCGGCAGGCCGGGCGCCATCCGGCGGATCGAGGTGAAGGTGGGCGTCAGCGCCTCGTACAGCTCGGCGAAGAGCGGCAGCAGCGCGGCGTAGGTGGCGGCGGCGGCCGGGTCGGGGCGGATCGTCTCCTCGATCCGCACCAGGTCGGCGGCGACGTCGATGCTGGAGATCAGCCCGAGCGCCTGCATGCCGAGCATCGCCGCGCCGAAGCTCGACCCCTCGTGCGCGGTCGGGAAGCTCACCGGCATGCCGAGCGCGTCGGCGAGCATCTGCCGCCACAGGCCACTGCGCGCGAAGCCGCCGCCGGCCCGGACCTCCCGGACCTCGTTACCGGCCGCCCGCACCGAGCTGAGCACCAGCGCGAGCTGCTGACAGACCCCCTCCAGGGCGGCCCGGACCAGGTGCTCGCGACGGTGGCCGTGGGTCAGCCCGACATACGCGCCGCGCGGCAGCGCGCTCCAGTGCGGCGCCCGTTCGCTGTGCAGATAGGGCAGCATGATGAGCCCGCCCGAACCGGCCGGCGCGCGGGCGGCGAGGGCGACCAGGTCCTCCTCGGAGTGCTCGCCCAGATCGGGGGCGAGCGCCGCGCCGGCCCACTTGAGCACGATGCCGCCGTTGTTGATCGCGCCGCCGACCGCCCACCGGTGCTCGGTCAGCGCGTAGCAGAACACTCCGCCGAGCGGGTCCACGCTGGGCCGCTCCACCATCACCCGCATCGCGCCGCTGGTGCCGATCGAGCAGGCCACCATGCCGGGGTGCACCGCGCCCAGGCCCAGGTTGGCCAGCGGCCCGTCGCCCGCGCCGACCACCACCGGGGTGCGCTCCGGCAGGCCGGTCTCGGCCGCGGCCTGCGGCGTGAGGCCGGGCAGCACGGCGGTGGTGGCGACCAGTCGGGGCAGCTTGTCAGCGGTGATGCCGGCGATGCCCAACGCCTCGCTGTCCCACTCCAGCCGGTGGATGTCGAGCAGGCCGGTGGCCGAGGCGATCGAGTGGTCGACGACCAGCTCGCCGCAGAGCCGCAGCAGCACCCAGTCCTTGATCCCCACCCAGTGCGCGACGCGCTGGAAGAACCGCGGCTCCTGCTCGGCGAACCAGAGCAGCTTGGGCAGCGGCGACATCGGGTGGATCGGGGTGCCGGTGCGCCGGTGCAGGGCCAGCCCGGACGGCACCGCCCGCAGCCGCTCGGCCTGCCGGGTCGACCGGGAGTCCGCCCAGGTCACCGACGGGGTGAGCGGGTTGCCGTCGGCGTCCAGGCCGATCAGGCTGTGCATGGCGGAGCTGAACGACAACCCGGCCACCGGCTGCACCAGCTCGGCCACGACCAGGCTCACCGACCGCAGCACCGCTTCGAGAATGAGCTGCGGGTCCTGCTCCGCGTAGCCGGGCTGCGGGTCGTTCAGCGGGTAGCCCACCGAGTGGGCGCCGAGCTGCCGCCCGTCGGTGTCGTACGCGACGGCCTTGGTGCTCGTGGTGCCGATGTCGACACCGACGACCACGCCCGCCCGGGCGACCTGCGGCACGACGCTCACCCCCTTCGCGACGGGGGACGCGGCGGCGGCTCCACCCGGCTGGGGCTGACGTTACCGAGGCGGTGGGTAGCGCCGCACGGCACGCGCGAAGGTGGATCGGCCACGTCGCAGTATCGGCCTATCGTGTCAGTTGCTCCACCGATCGGATATTTTGCCCGTTCCGGCGTGTCCGAGCGCCACGCCGAGCCGGTTAGACAGTGCGACACCCCAGATTGGTGGCCTGCGCGGCGAAGGAGTCGGCGTGGCAAAGACTGATTCGACGGGTTCCACATGGCGGTACCGGTGGGCGCACCGGCAGAACGTGCGGCGGGTCCGCACGTACCACGGCGCCGAGGCGGCATGGCGTCGGCGCGACGACGAGTTACGGCGGCTACGCGCGCTGGCCGCCGAGTTCCAGGGGTCCAGGGCGGCCGGTGCCGGCCTGCCGCTGGAGCTGGCCGCCGACGAGGTGGTGCTCTGGGCGCTCCCCGCCGCGCAGCTGGTCGAGATTCGGCACACAGCGGTCCTGCCCGCGCCGGATCTCACCGTCGCTGCACCGGCCGGGCCGCTGCGCCCACGCCGCCCGGACGGCGTACGCGTCACCGACGCCGGCATGGCCGTGATCACCAGCCGTCGGCTGGTGCTCCTCGGCGGACGGGGTCGGCGCGAGTGGGCGTACGGCCGGATCACCGGCCTGTCCCACGACCCGGCGGCCCCGGTCACCCTGATCCAGGTGCTGGACCGGCGGCGTACCTCGGGGTTGTTGCTGCCCAGCGACGCCGCGCCGGATTTCCGGTTCAAGCTGACCCTGGCCTTCGCCGACGCGATCGAGCAGCGCGCCGCGGTGCTCGCCCAACTCGACGAGCTGATCGCGGAGCACGCCCAGCTCAAGCCGTTCCGGACGGCGGCGGTCACCCCCGCGCAGGCCCGGCTGTCGTCCCTCGTGCCCGGCGGCCGGCGGACCATAGCGGTGGCGGCGGCCATCGCGCTGCTGGTGCCGGCGGCGCTGATCGAGTCGAACCCGTCCGACCCGACCGGCGCGGAGGTGGCCGCCGCGGCGACCCCGGCGCCCACCGTCAGCGGTCTGCCCGCGGTGATCCGCCCGGCCGCCCCGGCGCCCACCCGTAGCGCCCCGCCGCGCAAACCGACGACGTCGCCCAGCGCCACCGGGGCGCCGCGCTGCGGGGCGCCGGAGAACCCGCTGGGGTACGACTTCTGCGGCGGGACGCGGATCCGCAAGCCGGCCGCCGAGGTGTGCGACTTCTTCGACTGCGTGCCCGACTTCTGGGCCGGGCGCGGCTATCTGGTGCAGTGCCGCGACGGCTCGATCAGCCTCAACGGCGGTCGGTCCAGCGCCTGTGCCGAGCACCGAGGTGTGCGGCGGACCGTCACCAAGTGACCGATTTAGGAGTTGAAGTCCGCTTCGGTCGGTCAAAATGATCTGATGGAGATCCGGTCTGACGACGGCGCGCGGGTGCGGATGCGCCCGGTCGGCTACCAGCCCGGCGTCGACCCGCCGGACGACCCCGACCAGGTCGCCCCCGGCTGGCACGACTGGCTGCTCGTCGAGGTCGACGCCCGCACCGCCGACGGTCAGACCTGGTCGCACCACTACCCGAGCCTGATGGTCGAGGAGGCCCGCGCGCTCGGCGGCTGGCTGCACGGGCAGGCCACCGCCGCCCTGGGGTTGAGCGCGCCGCCGGCGCTGGTCCGCTTCACCGAGCCCAACCTGGCCCTGCGTACCCGGGTGCTGCGCCGCCGCCGGCTGGAGTTGACAGTGGAGTTCTCCGCCGAGTCGCTGCCGCCCTGGCTGCGCCGCCCGTCCACGGCGATCTACCCGCTGGTGCTCACCGTCTCCGCGGACGCCCTCGCCGCCGCCGCCGAGCACTGGGTCGAGCACTGCGAGGCGTACCCACCGAGGACCCGGTCGCGCTTCCCGGCCCGGGGTCCGCTGCCGCACCGCCGCCGCGCCGGCTGAGCGCCAATTCTCTCCTTCCGGGCGTACCGGGAGACATCGATCAGTCTCGCGTTGCCTGTCACGTACGCGAGCGGTTGTAACGCGTGTGACCGTGACCTCCGTGCCCCACGCACCCTGGCGGACCGCCTGGGCCGAGCGCGAGAACGAGCGCCGACGCCGCGCGTACCGCGACGCCGCCGACGCCTGGCAACGCCGCGACGACCATTTGGCCCGGCTGCGCATCGAGGCCGCCAGCTTCCTCGGGTGTACGCAGCCGCGCGCCGGCCTGCCGGTCGACCTCGCCGACGACGAACTCGTCTTCCGCGTCCTCCCCGCCGCCACGCTGGTCGAGGCCGAGGCTCGGCACGTGCCCGGGCTGCCCGCCCCGGACGGCTCCGGTGCCTTCGCCGCGGCCTTTTCGGATGCCCTGCCGCCGGGCCTGCGGGCCGTGGACACCGGCCTGGCCGTCGTGACCAGTCACCGGGTCGCCTTCGCCGGCCGTGCGCGCCGCCGCGAGTGGCGGTACGCGGACCTGGTCGGCCCCGCCCACCATCCCGACGTGCCGGTGACCCTGCTGCCCGACCACAGTCGACTCGGTGGGCTGCTGGTGCCGACCAGCGCCGTGGTGAACTTCCGGTTCTACCTGACCCTCGCCGTCGCCGCCGACCGGGCCGCCGTCCTGGCGCAGGTCGACGCCGTCGTGGCCGCGCACCGGAACGCCCGGCCGGTGGCGTGTTCGTTCGTGCGCCCCGACGACGCGCCGCTGACAGCCGTACGCCCCGACCGCCGGGCGCTCGGCGCTGCCGCCGTCGCGGCGGTGGTGTTCGCGACCGTCGGCCCGGGTGCGCTCGGCCCACGCCCGGCTGGTCCGGATCTGCCGGAGCCGGTGCACCGGGCCGAGATCGTCGCCCTGGACGTGCCCATGGCTGCCCCTGTGGCGTTGCCTCCCGTCGGGCCGGTTGCCCCCAGACCGCGGACGGGGCTGATCGAGCGTGCCCCGTCGGCTGCTCGGCCGGCAGTGCCGGTATCCGGTCCGGTGGTGTCGGCTGCCGTCGAGCCGACTGTCCTGCTGGACCCGTCGCCGGCCGCCACACCGCCGCGCGCGCCACATCCGTCCGCTGGTCCGACGCCTGATCCGGTCCCCAGCAGCCTCCCGACGCCATCCGTCGCACCGCCGCCGACCCCTCCGGCGCCGACCTCTTCGGCGCCGACCTCTTCGGCGCCGACCTCTTCGGCTCCGACGGCGACGCCCTCGCCGGATGCGGGCCTGCTGGCGGTCTGTCTGGACCCGTTGCAGCTCCCGGTGCTGTGCCCGTCTCCCACGCACTGATCGGGCTCGCTGTTCTGGTGTTCCGCAGCGCTCGGGTTCCGGCTGGCTCGGGCGTCGACGTCTCCGCCCGGCGCGGTCAGGCGTTCGCGCCGAAGTCCGGAAGGGTGAGGGCGCCGTCCGGGCCGAGCGCGAAGCCCGGATTCCAGGCGATCTCCCAGATGTGACCGTCCGGGTCGGCGAAGCAGCCGGCGTAGCCGCCGTAGAACGTCTCTCGTGCCGGCTGGGTCACCTCGGCGCCCGCCTGGAGCGCGGTGGCGATCAGCTGGTCGACCTCGGCCCGGGAGCGGACGTTCTGGGCCAGGGCCACCCCGCCGAAGCCGTCACCGCCCCGATCGTCGATGCCGGCGTCGGCGGCGAGCTTGTCCCGACTCCACAGGACGAGCGCCAGGCCGCCGGCCTGGAAGAAGACCGTCTCCTCGACCTCCTGGCCGCGCCAGCCAAGGTGCTCGTAGAACGCCCTGGCGCGCGCCAGGTCGCCGACGCCGAGGGTGATCAGGCTGATCCGCTGCTCCATGGCCCCAACCTAGTGCGTGATCAGTCCGGGGCGTGGTTCCCCGCACGGGCGCCCGGTCATCGGCGGTGAGCTTCAAAAGCACGCGACCGACACCGCCCCGCGTCCGAAAAGGATTAGGGCGCGACGGTACGCTGCACATCGGTAGCGCAGCGTGGTGATCGGGGCGTCCGTGGGCACCTCGGCCACCCGACGTCGGTTGTGCCGGACACATGGGGGGAACCATGTTCGAGCGGCTGGGCAGATTCGTCGTGGGCAGGGCGTGGTGGGTGATCGCCGGGTGGGTGGTCGCGGCAGCCGCCATCATCGCCACCACGCCGTCCCTGAGCGACATCACCTCCGCCGACCAGGAGAGCTTCCTCCCTCGCTCGTACGAGTCGGTGCAGGCCACCGAGCTGGGGCAGAAGGCGTTCCCGCAGCAGGCCACCGCGACGGCGACCATCGTGGTCAAGCGCGCCGACGGGCAGAAACTCACGCCGGCGGACGAGGCGAAGGTGGGCCAGCTCGCACAGTCGCTCAAGGCCAGGAACATCCCGCGCACGTCCGGCTACCTCACCGGCCCGCCCGCTGTCGCGCCGGACAGGTCGGTGCAGATCATCAACGTCGGGCTGGACGCCCCCACCCCGGACGACCCGGCACTGCTGGACGCCGTACGCGACCTGCGCGCGGACATCGGCCCGGAGCTGGCGAACAGCGGGCTGACCGCGGGCGTGGCCGGTGACGTCGCGAGCTTCGTCGACAACGAGGACACCTTCAACGACGCCTTCGCCGTGGTCGGCATCGCGACGATCATCCTGATCATCGGGCTGATCCTCGTCATCTTCCGCAGCCCCATCGCGGCGCTGCTGCCCGTGGTGGTGGTCGGCGTCGTCCTGAGCATCACGACGGGTCTCGTCGCCGCCGCCGGCAAGGCATTCGACCTCAGTGTCAGTCAGGATCTGCAGACGATCCTGCTGATCGTGCTGTTCGGCATCGGCACCGACTACATCCTGTTCCTGCTCTTCCGCTACCGGGAGCGGCTGCGCGCCGGCGACGACAAGCGCACCGCGATGATCGTCACCGTCCAGCGGGTCGGCGAGGTCATCACCTCGGCCGCCGGAGCGGTCATCGTCGCGTTCCTCGTGCTGCTCCTCGCCTCCCTGGGCTTCTTCGGCTCCCTCGGTCCGGCGCTCGCGATCGCGGTCGGCGTCATGCTGATCACCTCGCTCACCCTCATCCCGGCACTCGTCTCCCTCCTCGGCCGGTACGTCTTCTGGCCCTCGAAGGCGTGGCAGCGCGCGCCCGAGGCCACCATCTGGCACCGGCTCGGCAACACCGTCGGGCGCCGGCCGGCGCTTGTCGCGGCGGCCTCCGGCGTCCTCCTGGTCGCGCTCGCCGCAGGCGTGCTCGGCTACAAGGCCGACTACGACTTCAGCGCCGGCTTCCCGCAGGACACCGAGTCGGCGAAGGCCGCACAGGACCTGCAGCGCGGGTTCGCCGCCGGCGCGCTCGCCCCCACCGAGGTCTACCTGACCACCAGCAACGGGTCGCCGCTGACCGAGCAGCAGGTCAACGACTTCGCGACGGCTGTGGCGAAAGCCCCGGGTGTGGGCCAGGCGCAGCCCCCGGAGCGCAGCACCGACCCGAGCGTGGTCCGGGTGAGCCTGCTGCTCAACGAGAACCCGGTCTCCAACGAGGCGATCACCCTCGTCCGCGACGATCTGCGCGGTGCCGTGCACGCGGCGGCCCCGCCCGGCACCCGGGCGCTGGTCGGCGGGACCACCGCGATCTTCGCGGACATCAACTCGGCGAACAACCGCGACCTGTCGGTGATCCTGCCGGTCGCGGCCGGCCTGATCGCGCTCATCCTCGCGCTGCTGCTGCGCAGCCTGGTCGCGCCGATCTACCTCGTGATCGCGGTGCTGCTCAACTTCGCCGCCACGCTGGGCGCCACTGTCTACCTCTTCCAAGGGCTGCAGGGCGAACCCGGTGTCACCTTCCAACTGCCGATCATCCTGTACCTCTTCGTGGTGGCGATCGGGACTGACTACAACATCCTGATGATCGCCCGACTACGCGAGGAGGCACGGGAGGGCAACGAGCCGCACCAGGCCGCCGCCATCGGGGTCGAACACGCCGGCCCGACGGTCGCGGCGGCAGGCCTGATCCTGGCCGGGACCTTCGCGGTGCTGCTGCTCGCGCCGATCTCGTTCCTCCAGCAGATGGGCTTCGCGGTGGCGATCGGCATCGTGCTGTCGGCGTTCGTCATGTCGATGTTCTTCGTCCCAGCGCTGACCGCGCTGATCGGGCACAAGGCGTGGTGGCCGGGCCACGGCGACGAGCGACCGGCCGGCGGGCCGCACGTCCCGCCGGAGCCGGACGCCGTGGCGCAGGGATAGCCGGGCAAACCGCCAGGCGGGCCGATATCAGGCGGCGATCGTGCGGGCGGCGGCGTAGACGTCAGCGGGTAGGGCGTGGCGCAACCTCCAGAGGATGCGCATCGGGCGGTCGCCGGTGTGCTCCTGGTAGGTCATCGGCCCGGCGTAGAGGTACGGCGGCGCGCCCAGGTCGCGGTCGGGGATGCGGGTCTCCCGGACGAAGAGGTGCACCGTCGAGCCACCGGACGTGTAGCGCTGCCCGGTCGCCGACGCCGCCGAGGTGGTGCTCTGCGACTCCCACTGGAACAGGGTGTCGGTGATGGCCCGGTCGGCGTACATGGTGGTGGGGGAGTAGTGCGCCTCCGACTTGACCAGGGTGACGAAGAACAGGTCGGCCCGGGCGTCGGGCAGCCACTTCACCCCCTCGCGTAGCGAGCCCGGGTTGGGCATCCCGAACGCGGCACACGCCTCGTTGCGGCTGTACCGGGCGTGCACCCGCAACGGCACCGCGCCGGGCGCGACGGCAGGCGTCACCCGGTGGATGCGGTCCCGCAGCACCTCGGCGACCTGTCCCAACTCGGCGCACCGCGCCGGGTCCTTCCACAGCCGCGTCAGTCGTTCGTCGCGCGAGGTGAGGGCGGCGTTCGGCCCCCAGAGACCGAAGTGCAGCATGTCGAGGAGGCGGCCGTTTCCCTCGTACACCTGCTGACCTGGCGCGGGCGGTCCGGCCGCGACCCGGGTCAGCAGCTCCAGCCGGTCGACGTCGTCGGTGTGCAGCATCCGGCCGATGGCCCGGCCCAGCTCCCGGTCGTCCGGGCCGGGGTCGGACGTCTCGATGCCGGCGAGGCGACGCAGGCCGGTCCAGCCGCCGATGCTCGCCGACCGGTAGACGTCCTCGATCTCCAGGCCCGTCTCGCGGAGGAACGTGGGCAGGCTGACGTCGCCGAGGTGGCGTAGCTCGGTCACCAGGCCGGCCTTCGAGGTGGGCAGTGCCGACCTCAGGTTGGCGAGCACCACCTCCTTCGCCACGCGGTCCAGCTCGACGTGGCAGCCGCTGGGCAGGCTCGGGAAGTCGTCGCGGACCGCCTCGGTGATCGCCCGCCGGGTCACCCCGGTCAGGGCACGCCAGCGCAGGTCGAAGCGGAAGTTGGCGTTCTGCCCGCCGATGAAGTCGAGCACCGTGAGGCAGGGCTTGTCGTCGTCGAGGCGCAGGCCACGGCCAAGCTGTTGCAGAAAGATCGTGGCGCTCTCGGTGGGCCGCAGCATCAGGATCGTGTCGACCATCGGCAGGTCGACGCCCTCGTTGAACAGGTCCACGGTGAAGAGCACCCGGAGCTTGCCGGCCTTGAAGTCCCGCAGCAGCCCGGCCCGGTCGGTGCCGGCCCGCGAGGTCACGGCCGCCGCCTCGACACCGTGCTTCCGGAACCAGTCGGCCATGAACTCGGCGTGCCCGATGCTCACGCAGAACCCCAGCGCCCGCATCCGTCCGACGTCGACCTTGTCGCGGACCGCCCGCAGCACCAACAACGCCCGAGCGTCGTTGCCGGTGTAGACGGTGTCGAGCTGCGTCGGGTCGTAGCCCTGACCGCGTTTCCAGGTGACGTGCGACAGGTCCACGTCGTCGTGCAGCCCGAAATACTGGAACGGCGACAGCAACTGCCGCTCCAACGCGTCCCACAGGTGCAGCTCAACCGCCGCGCGGCCGTCGAACCACCGGCGTACGTCGCCGCCGTCGGCCCGGTCGGGGGTCGCTGTCAGTCCGAGGAGTACGCGGGGACGCAGGCGTTCCAACAGTCGCGTGTACGTCGGTGCCTCGGCGTGGTGGAACTCGTCGACGATCACCATGTCGTACGCCTCGGGGTCCACCTCCCGCCGGTGCAGCGACTGGATGGAGGCGAACACGTGCTTCCAGCCGTTCGGTCGGTCACCCGCGACAAGCGTCTCCCCGAAGCTGCCGTCGCCCATCACCTGCCGGAACGTCGACAGGCTCTGTCGCAGGATCTGCTCCTGATGCGCGACGAAGAGCAGCGAATCTGTTTGTCCCGCCCTGTGTAGCCGGCGGTAGTCCAGGGCGGCGACCACCGTCTTGCCGGTGCCGGTCGCCATCACCACCAGGTTGCGCCACCGCCCGTGCACCAACCGCTCGGCGTCCAGGTCGGCAAGGATCTCCGCCTGATACGGGTACGGGCGGACGTCCAGGTTCGAGATATCGGTCGGCGTCTGGTCGCGGCGCTCCCCTGTGAGTGCCTGCCGTAGCCGCTCGGCGTCCCTGGCCGCGTCGTACGCCTCGAACGCCGGATCGTTCCAGTAGTCCTCGAACGTCGCCGTGAACGTGTCGATGACGTGCGGCTGCTCGATGTTCGAGATGCGGACGTTCCACTCCACGCCGTCCACCAGTGCGGTCTTCGACAGGTTCGACGAGCCGACGTACGCGGTGGTGGTGCCGTTGGACCGGCGGAACAGCCACGCCTTGGCGTGCAACCGGGTCGTCCGCGTCTCGTAGGAGACCTTGACCTCGGCACCCAGCTCACTGAGCCGGTCCAGCGCCCGCTGATCGGTGGCACCGAGGTAGGTGGTGGTGATGACCCGGACCCGGCCACCCCGGGCGATCAGCTCGCGGATGGGCTGCTCGACGATCCGCAGGCCATACCACTTGATGAACGCGCAGAGCAGGTCGACGCTCTCCGCCGACGCCATCTCGTGGTTGACCTCGTGACCGATGCGCGGCTGGTGCCGGCCGTTGACCAGCAGCGCGCCGGTGGAGAGGGGAGTGGTCGGGCGTTGCGGAAAGGCCGGTAGCGCGGGTGGAGTCGGCGGGGCGGCGATGGCGTGGAGAAGGTGCCTGGCGTCGGTGACCTGGTCCTGATCCGTTGCGGCGGTTGGGCTGAGGGCGGCGATGGCGTCGGCGATGTGGTTCGCCATCTGGACCTGGCGGTGCAGCTTGTCGTCGCCGTTGGGGACGGAGTGGAGGGCGCGGGCGGCGAGGGTGGCGATGTGCCGGGCGAGGGTGGTGTGCGCGTCGGCAGGGTCGAGCTTGTGGTGCTGGACCAGGGCGGGATCGACGTGCTGGAGGCGGGTGGCCAGATCACGGGTGATCAGATGCTCGTAAACACCCCGCTCAAGGTCAACCATCAGAGCAACTTATCCGATCGCAGCAAGAGAGGCAGCCTTTCGAGCAACGGTTTCAGGGGCAGGCCCAAGCGTGCTGTTAGCGCAGCGCCGGAACCCGAGCGGCCGACTTGAGTGGGACGAGTACTGATTGTGTCGGGAGGCCGACACTCCTTGATGATGTGGATCAACAGAGTAATAAGATGCATCCCTTGCTGCTTGCTCGGATGCCGAATTTTACTATTGATCACGCGCGCGAGAGGTTCCATCCTGCATGAATGCGTACCTCTCACTGTTGTCTGCCACGGCGCTATGTCTAGTTGTTTTGATTTGCCTTGTGGTCCTGCTTCGAATGCTCTCTCCTGCGCTGCGTGGTCGGACGTGGGTGGGCAGGGGTGATTCAATCAGATACGATCACGTCAACATGTTGCCGATTCCTCGGCAAGTGGATGCAATTCTAGAGAACCTTGCGAAAACGTACCATTTCAGGGTATCGCAAAGCGATGCAGCTGGAATGGAAATGGCGGAGCCTGTCAGGTGTAGACCGCAGTTTTACGGTGAGGCCGTTATCGCTATTTCGACACCTTACCGTCAAGGCATGACGGTCTCACTGGACTGTGGCGGGCTGTCGCAAAGCGACATTATCAGGGTCGCTGATTTTTGTAGCGGCTTGTCGGCATCCTCGGGCGGTTGGATACTTCGTGCGGCCGACTTTGTCCTGCTCCTAACGCCCGGGAATGATGATTGTCGATCCTAAAGGGGTCGCGGAAGCGGAGAGTGCAGCGATGGCGAGGCAAGGTGGCACTGACCGGCCGATGGAGGAGTTGTCGGGTGATAGCGCCGGGCATTTTAGGGGCAACGATCAGCTGCTGCTGTTGACTCACCAGGTACGCGAGACTGAGCACCGCCTTGCTGTCGCGAGGGGCCGGAGATCGTGGTCGAACGTGTCCATGTTGTTAGGCCCGCTCCTCGGGGTTATTCTATATGCGCTCTACTGGATTCCTGTGATACCCAGACTTGCTCTACAGGCGGTCTACATTCCGGCCATTCCGGTTGCTATCGCCTTCTGTTTCGCATCGTATTATCTGAAGACGCACGCGGGTTACCCGGAAAGATTGCCCAATGGGGAAGTTGAATACCTCAAGGAAGGTGATCTAGAGCTTAGGCTAGCTAGGCAGAGAGATAATCGCAAACACTTTTTGGCGCGCACCGACACTGATACCAAGGTCCGCCGTATTGCATACAAGGAAGATGCTTTCTTCGATATCGATCGACTGCGGCTTGAGAGTAAGGGTTATCGACGTTTTAACAATTTTTTGCAGGGTGTTCTGATTATCGGTTCCATAGCTGCCACTGGGGCGGCTGGTTTGGTTGCGGAGTTCGAATTTTTGCGATGGGTTACCCTTGGCCTTACTCTGGCGGTGGGTATTTCCAGCGGATTTATGGGCTACTATAAATATAAGGAACGCAGTTTCTACCTTCAGCAAACGGCGGATGCAATCGAGAATGAATGGGAAGCCGTCGAAGTGGGTGTCGGGCGTTATAAGCGGTTCGGGGAGGATGAAGAAGGAGAGGCGCTGGCCGAGTTCGTCGAGGAGGTGCACCGCTTGAAGGCAGAGCAGAAGAAGCGTCAGCAGAACCTAGAGCAACCTCCCGAGGCGCGGAATGCTGGCGAGTGATGCTGACGAAGGTTAGGAGGCGACATGCCTCTAAGATCACCTTGCCGGTGTTGAATGGAACGGCTCTTCGCCGGTGGGGTTGGGCGCTCGTGCTATTTCGTCGGCCGCGATCCGGCAAATCCGAGGCAGTCATTCACCAGAACATCGAAAAGAGGCGCATCCTCCCAGCTCGGCCGCAGTCTACTGACCTTGCTCCATCCCCAGGAGGCATACGCCCTCCGGGCGGCAGCATTGTCTGGGTGAACCAACAGCGTGGCTCGTTTCTCGCCCCGACCAAGTATCAGCTCCCCATGCAGCGCCCTCGCGATGCCCTGACGTCTCCACTCCGGGTGCACCAGCAGCTCGCTGAGCGCGAACGTGCGATGCCCGTCCTCCTCGGTGAACCCGAGTGGCACGGGTTCGTGAATCCCTTCCCACCACCGTGTCTGCTGAGGTAGCGGAAACCCGTAGACGTAACCAACCAGGGCCCCGTCAACCGACGCGGTGACCAACTCCCAGCCGACGCGCTGCATGTGGAGGTCGAGCTGACGCCGGTAGCGGTCTTCGCTGTAGAACTCGCCGGCGCCCGCGTAGACCTCCAGATAGAGGTCCACGAGCTGATCGAGGATGCCCCTGGCCTCGTCGGCACTATAGTGCCGAAGCCGCAATCCCTCAATCACGCGAGCGCCGCCTGGTCGTACGCGTCAACGAACTGACGGCTCGCCCTGGTCGCCCGCTGCGGCGCCGCCAGACTCCCGCGCACCTGCGCGAGATGTTGGCTTACCCGCTTCGAGTTGATCTCGCGTACGGCGGGCAGGACGTCTAGGGCGACCCGTGCCGCCTCGTTGATGTCGCCCTGCTGGTACGCCGCCTCCGACAGTCGGACGGTGTAGTAGACCTGGTTCCGGCGGTGACCAGGCGAGGGGTTGGCAGTGATCGCGCGCAACGACTGAACAGCGCGCTCGGGCCTGCCGAGGGCGAGGTAGGACAGCCCTTCGATCCCCTCCAGCTCTTGAGCGTTCACGAAGTGGACGAAACTCTGGTCGTCCTCGTGCGTGCCGCGCTCCAACTCCCGGCGGGCCTTGGTCATCTCACGGCTGAAGCCACTGGCATCCCTGAGGACGGCATAGGCGTGTGCCCTGCGTAGGTGCAGCAACGTGGTGAGTCGAGGTGTCGCCCACCCGGCGGAGACACGAAGAGCCGCTTCGGCGCAGTGCAGCGACTCACCCGGTTGGCTCTCACGGATCAGCAGAGACAGGTGCGTATGGGCGCGGACTTCCACCTGTGGGTCGTCCGCAATTCGGGCACGGGTGATCGCCTCGTGCAGGTACGGCCTCGCCTCGGACCGGCGATCCGCGTCGATGGCGAGCCAGGCGGCCTCGATGGCTAGATCAGCCAGAGCGCTTTGGAGCGCGTCGCCCACCTCTCTGCCGTAGCTCGACCGCGCGGCCCAGGCCGACAGCCTGGAATGCGCGTGCATGGCGACATCGCAGAGCAGGTCAGCGCCGGCTGCCGCGTCGGCCCGCCGGAGATCATCAACCAGCGAACTGGCAAGTCGCACCTGTTCCATGCCGATGTTTCCCGGCACCTCGGCTGATGACCCGGGCAGCAGGTAGGTGTGACCGCTCGCGGCGAGTCCCGCAAGTGCGGCCAGTACGGTGAAGCGTCGGCGGTCCGTGGTGCCACCCCCTTGGCTCGATGCCTGCTCCACGTTAGCGGCCACGACTGCCTGTTCGCCTCGCTCGACCACCCGATCGCCGCCATGTGCGCCCTCCGCCCGCCTGTTCACGTGGCTGGCGACCGGCCAGCTCTGCTGATCGGGGAGGCGGAACCACAGGCAGGGAGCGGGAATCCGGAGAAGCGTCGCCCAGTGCGCCAGCCGGTCCAGGTGCACCAGCGGCGGACCGTTCTCCACCCGACTGAGCTGCGCCTGCGTGATCCCCAGCCATCCCGCCACCACGGTCTGTGGCAGCGCCACCCGCCCGTGGTACGGATGGCACCGGTACGCCCGCACTACCCGCCCCAGATGCCGTTCCGCCAGCGCCCGCCGGATCGGCGCGTGCTCCCAGAAGCTCGCCGGTACCGCGGGCGGCGAACTCAGCCGGTCTCGTTCGGCGGCCTGGCACGGCGTACACCGTCCGCTGTCGTTGTCCCGGGCCAGTCGTCCGCCGCAGCGAGGGCAGTTCGAGTGGGTCACCGACGGCTCCGTCCATCTCGCTTCGTCGAGCCTATCCATTGAACACGGTGCGTAGGGCGTTGGTATACGCGCGACGCATAACGTCAATGGACATCGGCCGCTCAGGACGGGCGTACCCTCCGCAGTGCTTCGACGACCACGTTCCAACGCTCCGGCCCACGCGCCGGATCCAGCGGTTTGCCGTCCGCGACGACGACGCCGGCCGCGCGCAGCACCGCGAGGTGACCCGCGTACGCCGGATGCGCCGCCAGCTCGGCCTTGGTGTGCGGGAACGCGATGATCGGCAGTCCCGCACCCAGCGACTCGTTCAGGACGCCGAGCGCCAACGTGTCGTTGATGCCCAACGCCCACTTCGTCACCGTGTTGAACGTGACCGGAGCGGCCAGCACCACGTCAGCCGGCGGGTGCGGCTCGGGGTCGCCGGGCATCCGCCACTCCACGCGTACCAGATAACCGGTTTTGTTCTGCAACGCCGTACGGTCGAGCCAGCGCGCGGCGGTGGGACTGGCGATCATGCACACCCGCCACCCGTCGGTGATCAGCAGATCGACCAGCTCGTCGATGTGCTCCGCCGGACCCGCGGCGCAGACGACCAGATACAGCACCGGACGTTCCGTCATGCCCGCAGTCTGCCCGACCGAGCCGGGGCGAGATCGCACGCATACCGGTCGCGCATGCCTCCGACGAGCGCGGTGACATGCCGTGTCCACTGGTCAAGAGCCAGATTCGGGGCATGCCCACGCCGACCGATGACGACCACTCCGATCGCGCCAGCCTCGCCGCCGCCTGGGCGTCGGTTGACGTGCGGGCCGCCGGCGACTTCTGGTGCACGCTCGAAGACCGCCGACCCGGCCTGCTCCCGCAGCGCGACGCGCCGCTGTTCTTCTCCGCGCTCGGTCGCCTCGTGGTCGGGGGTGATGCCCCGGCGGGCCGGGCGGCGCTGCTCCGGGTGCTCGGCCACGCGTACCGGCGCTTCGACCTGCTCCCGCACGCCGGCACCATCGCTGACGCGCTGCTCGCCACCGTCGCCCGCCACGCCCATCCGCCGTGGACGCCGCAGCTCGCCGACATCGCCGAGCCCGCCGTCTGCCGTGCCACGCGCGCGGTCCGTCGCGCCGCCGCCCAGGCCGGCGACGGCCCGGCCTGGTGGCACGTCCAGGTCATCGACCACGACCGGCCGTCGCCCGACACCGCCATCCTCACCGTACGGCCCTGGCGGCGACTGCCCTTCCGACCAGGCCAGGCGGTTCCGGTCTGCACGCCGCGCCTGCCCGGCCACTGGCGCTGGCTCTCACCCGCCAACGCCCCACGCGCGGACGGCACCGTCGAGCTGCACGTCCGCGCCGTACCCGCCGGGTCCGTCTCCCGCCACCTGGTTCATCGGGTACGCCCCGGCGAGCTGCTCTGGCTCGGCCCACCCGACGATGTCGGCCTGAGCCTGAACCCGGCGCGTACCGTTGATCTGCTGCTCGTCGCCGGCGGCACCGGCCTGGCGCCGCTGCGCGCCCTCGTCGAACAGGTCGCCGCCGCGCCGGACGGCCGCCGGGTGACGCTCGTCGTCGGCGCGCGCAGGTTCATAGACCTGTACGACGCGGTCACCCTCGACAAGCTGCAATGCGCCCACGATTGGCTGACCGTCGTGCCGGCCCTCTCCGACGACCCCGGTGCCGAGCCGGTCGAGCGCGGCGATGCCCTGACCATCGCGTTCCGCCATTATCGCCCGGACCAGGAAGTCTATCTCTGTGGCCCACCGGCGATGCTGGCCGCCGCACGGCCACTGTTACTGGCCCATGGCGTCCCCGCCGCACGCGTTCACCGGCCTACGGTGTGAGCCGCCCTATCAGCGTGCAGATCGACTTACTCCTATCCGAAAACAGTTAAGTCTCGTCCTGGTAGACGCCGTGATCTTGTTAGCCTGACTACGAGTCGACGACTGTGGGAGACGCGCATGGCCGGACACTGGGAAGCGGACCGAAACGCCAGCTTCTCACGGAGACTCGGTAGGTCCGCCGCGGAGCTGGGTGAGAGTGGCGGGACCACGACCTGCCCCGACGTCTGGGAGCTGTCCAATGGTGATGTGGCGGTCATCGGCCGTGACCTGACCGATGTCCTGAGCGGCCGTCTACCGGACGGCGTCAGTGTGGGCGCGGACGAACGGGTGGTCGTCATCCCGCGAAGCATGCTCGTGGCTGCCAAGCCGGACATCCCGGATGCGTGAACTCCTCCGTTCCGTCGCTCGTCGACGCCTCAGCCTCGCCGATTACGACGCTGACTTCTACGAGACCGTCGAGTCCACCGACGGGCCCATCCTCAAGACCGAGCGGATTCAGACCTTCCGTGAGCCGGGCAGCCCCAGTTGGGAGGCGTACGCCGACGGTCGGTGGGATGACGCCCTCCGGATCGCCGCCGAGCCGAACCCGGAGCTGGAGGCCTTTTTCCAACGCCTTGACCAGCTCGATTCCGGCCTCAGGCGTCTGCGGATCGTCGAACTACCGCTTACTCCCTACCTGGTCTGGGAGCTGCATCTCCTTCGCCACAGAGCCGAGGCGGGAGAGCAGATCAAGGTGCTGAATGCCGAAGCGATCAGCGAGTGGGAAGCGGCAGCCGGCACGGTTCCCGAGCTGATGGTGGTAGGCAGTCAGGCCCTCTACGAAGTCCTCTACGACGACGCCGGCACCCCGATCGGTGCCGAGAAGTCGGTCGAACCGGTGGTCGTGCAGAGCCTTCAAAGTCAGATCCTGGCGCTGCTCGATCGGGCCGAGCCCTTCGACTCCTTCTTCCGTCGAGAGGTCGACGGGACAAGGCCGACAGTGCCGCAGCTGTAGTAGCCTGCCTCCACCCAGCGAGCGTGGAGGCAGTGTGCCCCGACTCCGGATGGTCTCTGATCTGGCCCGTCGATCCGGCACGCCGACGATCCTCCTCATTGCTGTTCTGGCCATGCTTGCGGCCGTCCTGTTCTCGCCTGCGGTGTTGCTCTGGGTTGGCCGTCGGCCCGGGTACGACTGGGCGTTGTTGGGCAACGTCGGTGAGACGTACGGGGCGGCATCGGCGATCCTCGCGGCTCTGGCCCTGGTCGGTGTGGTCTCGTCGTTGGTGCTGCAAGCTCGGGAGACCAAGGCTGCCCGGGAACAGGCGCTCCGCGCTCTGCACACCGACCTGCTCAAGATGGGGATCGATGATCCCGCACTCCTCGAGTGTTGGGGGCCGATCGAGGATGCCGCCGACACGGACTGGTTCCGCAAGCATGTCTACGCGAACCTCATCGTGACGCACTGGCAACTCATGTGGGAGGTGGACGTCCTCAGCGCGCCGCACCTGGAGGTCCTCGCCGATCAGTTCTTCAGGGGGCAGGTCGGGCGGCGGTTCTGGACCGAGGCCCGCGGACCACGATCAGCGGCCGAGACGTCCCGGCGCGCGCGACGATTCACGGCGATTGTCGACAGCCGGTACCTGTTGGCGGTGGCGGCAGGTCCAGCAGAGAACGAGCCGCGCACGGTGGCGCGGCCGACAGCCGCCGACCAGGCTTCCGAGCGGAAGGCCGGGGAGAGCCGCGCGACTGTGCTCGCAATCGGAGCTGCCCTGGTTGCCGCTGCCGTTATCGCCGGCCGTTATCGCCGCCGAGGTGGTGGGTTCCGCCGGTAGGCGGCCGGTCAGGTGTTCGTGTCGCCGAATTCGCGGACCTCGTCGACGTCCAGCGTGATCCGACCGTTCTCGGTCCACTGCCCGGTGGCGGCGAGCCAGCTCGGGTCGTCGCGCTCGTCGATGGTGCTCCAACTGTGCCGGTGATGCCGTAGCTGGATCGGCCCGGTCGACTGGCCCGGCGCGAGCGTGCCGTCGGTGAAGGTCAGCTCCACCCAACCAGGAACGGCGGTGCCTGGCGGCGGGTTCGGCGGCGCGGGCGTGGTCAGCACCGACGGCCCGCCCGGCCCGCCCGGCGGAGGGAAGAACTGCACCGTCTGCTGGATGCGGGAGCAGCCCACCGCGGCCCAGTCGCAGTTCGGCACCAGCGAGGTGTTGCCGCCCTCGAAGCGCAGGTAATAGCGCACCCGCACGGTGCTCAGGTCGAGCGGCGCGGCGCCGGTGTTGGTGATCCGGAGCAGATAGTGGATCTGGTTGTTCGTCGGCGACCAGTCGAGGTTGAGGTAGCTGACCGTCGCGCGGCCGTTCACGGTGCGCACCGTGGTGGCCGCCGAGGCGTCCGAGTAGCCGCCGAGCGCGCGGGCGGCGATGGCTATCCGGTACGTCGTGCCGGGCACGAGGTCGGTCAGCGTGATGGTGGTGTCGGTGGTGGAGCCCAGGAAGCGGTACGTGTTGGGGCCCAGTGGCACCTGCACCTCGTAGTTGATCGGCTGCTCGTTCGTGGGATCGTCGATCCAGGCGGAGGGTGCCCACCTGAGGGTGAGCTGACGTGGTTCGTTGGCGACCACGGTCGGGCTGCCGGGGGTGCTGATCGCCGGGCCGTCGGCCTGGGCCGCGGTGACGGCGCCGACGGCGAGTGCGCTCGCCAGCG
Organism: Micromonospora sp. WMMD1120; assembly: GCF_029626235.1. Lineage (NCBI taxonomy): Bacteria > Bacillati > Actinomycetota > Actinomycetes > Micromonosporales > Micromonosporaceae > Micromonospora > Micromonospora sp. WMMD1120. The sequence continues at coordinate 3,204,503 of NZ_JARUBO010000005.1, forward strand.
CAGCGAGGGCGATGGTGGCGGTGACACGGCGAGTACGCATAGGCGAATCGTAACCGTGATTCTCGTGCGTCAATGCGATGTCTCACTTTGTGGCGGAACTGCGCGTGCCGCAGCCCGTTCGGCGCATTCTCGGAATTCCGCACTCGAGCGATCTGGCAACCAATCGTCAACCCTCAATACGTTGATCGCGCCCCCGACATCGCGAGATGTCGAATGGTCACTCCACGTCCTGTTCGTGCCGTGCTGGCGGCCGTACTCGGTTGGTCTTTGATCGTTTTTCGGCACCGGTGCCGGCCGGCGCTTCCGCCGCGGCCGAACCCACGCCGCCGACCGGACGGCTTCCGGGCCGCGATGGCCGACCTGGCGAACCTGCCGCACGCCGGGCATCCACCGCCGGCACCGACTGACCGCCGTCCGCAGGCGTCCACCAGACCGTAGCGTCCGTTACGCGACGTAGTCGGTTTGGAGATAATGCCTGGTCAGGCGGCTACTTACCGTCAACCCGTCAAAACGAGCGGCCCGGACGTGGTGCCTCATCCGCCGCGAGCCCGGCCTCAGACGGGAGAAACACATGCGTGCTCAGTCAGAAGCGCGACGGTTCGGCGCCCGAGTGTCCGTACTCGTGCTCGGTCTTGTCGCGGCCGGGGCGGTCCTCACCCCGGCGAGCCCGGCCTCCGCCGCGGTCCCCGGTCTGGTGCGGATCGCCGCGACCAGCGCCAGCGACTCCGCCGACTTCCACAGCGCCACCGCGACCTGCCCGGTCGGCAAGGTGCTCACCGGCACCGGGTACGAGCTGAACGGGGTGACCGGCGAGGGCATCGTCGACGACCTGCGCCCGAACGGCGGCCCGGCCACCGCCCCGACGGCGGTCACCGTCGGCGCCTACGAAACCGAGGCGTTCGCCGGGAACTGGTCGGTGACGGCGTACGCGATCTGCGCCAACCCGGTGGCCGGCCTGGTCCGGGTCACCGCCACCGGGGCCAGCAACTCGCTCGACTACCACAGCGTCACGGCCACCTGCCCGGTCGGGAAGGTGTTGACCGGCACCGGGTACGAGTTGAACGGCGTCACCGGCGAGGGGGTCGTGGACGACTTCCGCCCCAACGGCGGCCCGGCCGCCGCGCCCACGTCGGTCCTCGTCGGCGCGTACGAGTCGGACGCGACCGCCCTGAACTGGTCGGTGACGGCGTACGCCATCTGCGCCACGGCATAACCCGGTCCGTCTGGTGGCCGCCCCGTCGTCGCGCCGGGGCGGCCACGACGGTTCCGGGTCAGTTCGGGGGCGTCCGCGCGGTGGGCAGTGTGACGTCCGCCCTCGGCAACCGCTCGCGGTGCCTCAGCGGGAGCCAGTCTCCCTCGGGGTCGAGCAGTTCGATGAGCCCGACGAGTTCGTTCTGCAGGAGCACCAGCCGTTCGTTTCCGTGCGGGCCCGCCGCGGCCACGTCGTCGACCTCCGCGAGCAGACGGGTGAACCAGGAGGCGAAGCCCGGGTCGGTTTCCAGGCGATCGCAGAAGGCGGCGTACCCGAGCACGTCCGTCACCGTCCCCTCGGACGTCTCCACCCGGTGCAGCATGACCTCACCGATGGCGCGCTGGTGGCCCCGGAACACCCGGAACGGGCCGGACAACCCGTCGGTCGCCAGGGGGTGATGGATCCGCTGGATCGCGGCGAAGAGCTCCTTGGTGGTCTTGACCGAGTCGAGATCGAGAAAGCGCTGTTCCCGGCGCAGAACCTCCAGCCAGGCCAGGTGTTCGGCGAGGACGTACACGGTGTTGTGCCGGACGTAGTGCTGGTCCTCGCTGTTGGCGGAGTGCAGGTGCCCGCGCAGGAAACCGCGGCCGAGCACGTTGTGCAGCCGGGACTGGAGCGACTCGGCCGACGACAACAGCGGCACCCGGTAGCGCCGGAACAGGTCCTCCGCGGCCTCCACCTTCTCCCGGCTACGTGCCTCGTCCTGTAGGCGGTGGGTGACGAGAGTGGTCCGGTAGGTCACCACCATGCTGATCAGCGCCACGGCCCCGGACACCATCGCGATGACGATTTCTGGCCCCATGACCACAGCTTGCCCGTCTCCTCACGGCGCGTGGTGGACGACCCGCCGTGGGGCCGGCGCGTGGTGGACGACCCGCCGGGCGAGCGGTCCGGCGCCGCGTGCCGGTGCGGTGCGCCGTCGATACCCCGATATGGCGTCAGCGGACGGCGGGCGGCGGAGCCCGACCGTAGCGTCCGGACGACGGCCCCAAGGCGCTCGATTCGAGGGAGGCGACCATGCGACTGGCCGATGGTGTGGCGGTGCCGGGAGAGCCCGCCCCGGTCACCGTGCGGATGGACCGGTGGAGGGCTGAGCTACCGCCGGATGCCTGGCCCGACACGCTTCCGGCCAGCGGCGAGATCCGCCGGGGCGACGTCTTCGCGGTGGCCGAGGCCTACCGGGCCGGTTCCGCGAGCGCGCGGCAACTCCTGGCCGCCGTGCTCGTCTGGGGTTACGGCCCCATCGGGTACGGCCCGTGGCGTGCCGCCCGCTCGCTCGGTGCCGACCCGGAGGGCGAACGCCTGGCGTACGCGCTCGCGGAGATGTGCGCGTCCGCGCCCGACGAGGGCGCGCTGCGCACCGCCTACTGCCGCTTCCTCGACGCCGGCCAGGCTCGTCTGCCCTGGCTGGGGCCGGGCCTGTTCACGAAGGTCCTCTACTTCGCCGGCTACCGGCGCGGGGCGGGCGGTGTGCAACCGCTGATCCTCGACCGGGTCGTGGCGAGCCAGCTCCCCGCCGAGGCGGGCGTCGGCCGACGATCGCACCGGTGGTCCGCCGAGGAGTGGCTCGGCTACCTGCGGTGGGCGGCAGAGCAGGCCCGACTCCGGGGTGTCGAACCGGACGCGGTGGAGATGACGGTCGCCGGTGCGGGGCGTTCGGTCGGTTAATCCGTCCCGGGTTGTCGGAGGGTTCCAGTACCGTCTGGAAACCATGGACGCGCGGCGCGGCGACGCCATCATCGGGCGGGATCATCCTGTGGCCCTGCTGCGCGCCGAGTTGGACCGCGCGACCACCAGCCACGGCGGCCTCGTCCTGGTCACCGGCGAGCCGGGCATCGGCAAGACGACCCTCGTCACGTCGGCGGCCCGCGAGGCGCGGCAACGTGGCGCACTGGTGTTGGGTGCCGCCTGCTGGGATTCCGACAGCGCTCCCGGCTACTGGCCATGGGTGCAGGTGCTGCGCGGCCTGCGGCGGTCCGCCGACGACTGGGCGGTGGCGCGGCAGTCCGCCGAACCGTCCCTCGCCGCCCTGCTCGGCGAGACCAGCAACGACGACCTGCGCCGGCTCAGCGACGTCTGGGCCTCACCCGACGAGGGCGGGGACGCCGCTGACCAGGAGGCGTTCGCGCTCTACGACGCGGTGACCGCCGCGCTGGTCGCGGTCTCCCAGCGCCGGCCGGTGGTGGTCGTCCTCGACGATCTGCACTGGGCCGATCCGGCCTCGCTGCGGCTGCTGGGCTTCGCCGCCCAGCACACCTGGTTCGAGCGGCTGCTGCTGGTCGGCACCTACCGCGACGCCGAGGTCGAGTCGGGTGAGCACCCGCTGCGTCCCCTACTGATGCCGCTGGTCGCCAAGGCCACCACGATCACCCTCACCGGTCTCGCCCGCGAGGAGGTTGCCGCGCTGATGGCCCGGACCGCCGGGCGACAGCCCGACGCGGACCTCGTCGACGAGGTGCACCGGCGTACCGGGGGCAACCCGTTCTTCATCGAGCAGACCGCGCGGCTCTGGCACGCCGACGAGGCGATCGACGCGATCGCACCCGGCGTCCGGGAAGCGGTCCGACGCCGCCTGGCGCAGTTGCCCGCCGCCGTTGTCGAGGCGCTCACCGTCGCCGCCGTGCTGGGCCGCGAGTTCCATCGCCAGGTCCTCGCCGCCTGTGTAGCCGCCCCGGCGGCGCAGGTCGACCGGCTGCTTGACCGGGCGGTGACCGCCCGACTGGTGATCGCCCGGGGCGGCGGCCGGTTCTCCTTCGCCCACGACCTGGTCCGCGAGACCCTCTACGACGGGCTGGTCGACGACGACCGGCAGGCAGTGCACGCCGCGGTCGTCCGGGCGGTCGACGACCTACGGGAGCTCGCCGACCGGCTGATCCCGGCAGACCTCGCGCGGCACGCCTACCTCGCCGGTCCCGCGCTCGACCCGGCCCGGGTGACGACGCTGCTGGTCGCCGCCGGGCGGGACGCGTTCGCCCGGCTGGCCGGCGACGAGGCGACGGTGCACTTCCGCCGGGCGCTCGAGGTCGTCGAGGACCCGGCGCAACGGGTGCGCATCCTGGTCGAGTTCGCCGAGGGGCACTATCGCCACGCCGACCGGGAGGAGGTCGTACGCCTGCTCGGCGAGGCGGCACGGCTGGCCCGCTCACTCGACGACCCGGTGCTGCTGGCTCGGGTCGCGCTCACCGTCAACCGGGCCCGCCAGGTGCAGACCGCCCACTCCACCGAGACGGCGGAGCTGGTGCGCGAGGCGTACCGGCGGTTGATCGGTGAGCCGGACGCCGCCGCGACGGTCGGCACGCTGATCGCCGACCTGATTACCGCCACCGAGACGATCGCCCGCCGGGGGCAGGACGACGAGGCGCTCACCTTCAGCCTCTGGGCTCGTCACGACACCACCTGGGGCCTGGGCACCGCCCCGATCCGGGCCGCGCTCACGGCCGAGATCCGGGATGTGGCCCGCCGGACCGGCGACCGCGAAACCGAGCTGTGGGCGACCTCGCTGCGCTGGGTGGCGCTGCTCGAACTTGGCGACCCGCGCTTCGTCGAGGAGTTCACCAGCTTCGTCACAGCGGAGCGCCAGGGCGACTTCGCCCGGCATCGGATCGCCGCGACCGTCGACAGAGGGATCATCGCGGCCTTCCGGGGTAACTTCACCGAGGCGGACGAGCGGTACGCCGTCCTCAACGACCACATGGAGCCGGGCACCGCCGAGTTCGGCTTCATGGGCCACCATCTGCGCTGGTCCCGACTGCTGCTGCAGGGTCAGCACGCCGAGGCCGACGCGCTGCTGGACGGGTTGGCGCCGACCGACTACCCCTACCGGGAGCTGCTGCGGGCGATCACCGCGGCGGAACGGGGCGACGACGAGGCGGCCGTTCGGCTGACCGACGGCATCGAGGCGGCCACCATCACGTACCCCCGTCCCGTGGCACCGCTCTGGCTCCTGCTACGCGCGCAGGCCGCCGCCGCGTCCGGCGACCCGGCGCGCTGCGACGCCGCGCGGGCGGCGCTCGCTCCACACGCGGGGGAGTGGGCGGTGGGCCTGTTCGGCTGCGACATCAGCGGCCCGGTTGACCACTGGCTGGCGGTGATCGACGTCGCCCAGCGACGCTGGGACGACGCCGTCGCCGGCTTCACCGCCGCCCATGACTCCGCCGACCGGCTCGGCTCCCGACCCTGGTCGCTCCTCGCCCGCACCGGCCTCGCGCAGGCCCTCGCCGGCCGAGGTAACCCGTGCGACACCGCGACGCTGACCGCGCTGCGCGCTGACCTCGCCCGGGAGGCGACCGCCCTCGGCATGACGCAGGTGCTCGATCGGCTCACCGCCGCGACGCCCGTCGGGGCGACGGTGTCCGCAGGGGCTGCCGGATTCGCCGCGCCCGTCCAGGTCCCACCGGCGGCGCCTCCCCCCAGGGAGTACGAGTTCCGGCGCGACGGGCCGGTGTGGCAGCTCGCGTACGACGGGGTCGTGGTGCACCTGCCCGACGCCAAGGGTCTGCACGACCTGCATCTGCTGCTCAGCCGACCGGGAAGCGACGTGCCAGCGGTGGAGCTGCTCGATCCGGCGGCGGGGCCCGAGCTGGTCGCCGCCCGCCGGATGGGCGCCGATCCGGTCCTCGACGACGAGGCGAAGGCCCGCTACCGGCGACACCTGGCACGCCTCGACGAGGCGATCGACAGCGCCGCCGCACGCGATGATGCTCGGAGGGTGTCCGCGTTGGACGCCGAGCGGAGCGCGTTGCTCGATGAGCTGCGGGCGGCGGCGGGGCTGGCCGGCCGGAGCCGCCGCCTTGGCGACGAGGCGGAACGGGCCCGCAAGACGGTGACCGCCCGCATCCGGGACACGCTGCGCAAGCTCGACGAGCGGCACCCCGCCCTGGCGGCGCACCTGCGCGACTCCGTCTCCACCGGAACCACCTGCCGCTACCTGCCGCCCACCCCACCCCCCTGGCGCCTCTAACCCCCACCACCCCTCCCCAGTCCCCTCCACCGCCCCCTCCCTACTTGGTTGATCATGAAGTTATTGCCGACGGTAAGCGCTTTCCAGGGCAATAACATCATGATCAACGGGTCTTGCGGGGCGGGTCTTGTGGGGCGGGTCTTGCGGGGCGGGTCTTGCGGGGGTGGGTCTCGTGGGGGTGGGGTTGGGGGGTCTGGGTCGGGGGTCGGGTTGATCCACTCGGGGTCATCGAAGCCGGGGTATCCGGGGTGGGGGGAAGGCCCGACTTCATGGAAGGCGTGTTGATCCCGGCCCGGCTCGGCCTGGCCCGGCCCGGCTCGGCCTGGCCCGGCCCGGCTCGGCCTGGCCCGGCTCGGCTCGGCCTGGCCCGGCTCGGCTCGGCCTGGCCCGGCTCGGCTCGGCCTGGCCCGGCTCGGCTCGGCCTGGCCCGGCCTGGCCCGGCTCGGCTCGGCCTGGCCCGGCCTGGCCCGGCCTGGCCCGGCCTGGCCCGGCCTGGCCTGGCCCCGCCCCGCCCCGCCTTGGGATGCGGGGGCGGGGCGGGGTGGGGCGCGGGATTGTCGGGGCGGGGGCGTGGGCGTGTGCGGGGTTCAGCGGCGGTTGTACTTGTACATGGTCAGGGTGCCGAAGACGAGTATGAATCCGGCGCTCCAGGTCAGTAGCCACATCGTGGCCGACGGGTCGGAGTCACCGCTCATCACGCCGCGGATCGCGGACACCAACTGCGTCACCGGGTTGGCCTTCACGAACGCCTGGAGCCAGCCCGGCATGGTGCTCGGCTCGACGAAGACGTTGCTCAGGAAGGTCAGCGGAAACAGCACCATCATGCTGACGCCCATCACCGACTTCTCGCTGCGCAGGATGAGCCCGAAGAACGTCCACACCCAGGAGAACGCGAACGAGAAGACGACGAGCAGCCCGATCCCGGCGACGACGCCGACCGCTCCACCCTCCGGTCGGAACCCGAGTGCCAGCCCCAGGCCCAGGATCACCACCGCCGCGAGCACGTAGCGGAGCACGTCGCCGAAGATCATGCCGACCAGGGCGGACGGACGCCAGACGGGCAGCGTCCGGAACCTGTCGAAGATGCCCTTCTCGATGTCGGTGTTGAGGCCGATGCCGGTGTACATGGTGATCATGACGACGCTCGTCACCATGATGCCGGGCAGGAAGAACTGAAGGTATTCGCGCGGGCTTCCGGCGAGGGCGCCACCGAAGAGGTACGTGAACATCAGCACCATGATGATCGGGAACGCGGTCACGTCGAAGAGCTGCTCCGGCACGTGCTTGATCTTCAGCATGGCGCGCCAGCCGAAGGTGAGCGACGCGCTGAGCGGGCTGGGTCGGGGCGGCCGGGCGCCGGGCGCGAGCACTGTCGACAGCGCCTCGGCGGACGGGACGTAGACGGACGGCGCCCGTTCGGCGGTAGTGGTCGTGGTGTCGGTCATCGGGCTGCCTCCAGGTGCTCGTCGTGCTCGTCGGCGGGCACGGCGGGGTGATCGGTCAGGGCCAGGAAGACCTCGTCCAGGCTGGGCTGGCCGAGGGAGAAGTTGTCCACGACGATCCCGGCCCGGGAGAGGTCACTGAGGAGTCGGGCGGCCTGGGCGCTGGCGTCGAGGTCGGTGCCGGCCTCACCGACCCGGGCGGTCAACGCCACCGGGTCGGCGGCGAGCTGCACCGGCACCTCGAGCGCCTCGCGCAGCACCCGCTCCGCCTCGGGCCGCTGCCCCGGATCGCGCAGCCGCAGGTGCACGGTGCCGGAGCCGACCGACGACTTCAACTCACCCGGGGTGCCCTCCGCGATCACCCGGCCATGGTCGACGACTGCGATCCGTCCGGCGAGCTGGTCGGCTTCGTCGAGGTACTGCGTGGTCAGCAGGACTGTCGTGCCGTGCGACACCACCGCCCGCACGATCTCCCACACCTGGTTACGGCTGCGCGGGTCGAGACCCGTCGTCGGCTCGTCGAGGAAGAGCAGATCGGGGGTGTTGAGGATGCTGGCGGCGATGTCGATGCGCCGGCGCATGCCACCCGAGTACTTCTTCACCTGGCGGTCGCTGGCGTCGGTCAGACCGAACGCGGCGAGCAGGGCCGCCGCGCGCTCGCGGGCGGCCGGCTTGCGTAGGCCGAGCAGGCGGCCCAGGAGCACCAGGTTCTCCGTACCGGTCAGGTCCTCGTCCACTGAGGCGTACTGGCCGGTGAGGCTGACCCGGGAGCGGACCTTGTCGGCCTCGGCGACAACGTCGTGTCCGAAGACCCGGGCCGAGCCGCCGTCGGGCCGCAGCAGCGTCGCGAGCACCCGGACGGCGGTGGTCTTGCCCGCGCCGTTCGGGCCGAGCAGCCCGTAGACGGTGCCGGCGGGCACCCGCAGGTCGATGCCGGCCAACGCGCGGGTGTCCCCGAACGAGCGGGTGAGCCCCTCGGCCTCGATGGCCAGGCCGGTGCTGCGTCTACTCATGTCGTACCTTTCGTTCTGGGCGTGGGTCAGGAGACGTAGGGACGGGCCGCCCGCGCGTCGCGGAGGGCCAGACCCCACCAGCGGAGCTGGTCGAGCAGAGCGTCGGCGTCGCGGCGCAGCTCGTCGACGCACCGCGCTGTCGGCTCGCCGGCCAGCAGGTCGATCCCGACGACGTCGCGCACCATCATCGCGTGCAGTGCGGTGAAGACGGTGCGGAGCTGGTCGACGGCGTGCAGACCGGTGGACCGACAGCCGTACGACACGAAGCCGACCGCCTTGGCCTGCCACTCGTCATACGCGTAGTCGATCGCCTGTTTCAAGGGTGCCGGGAAACTGTGGTTGTACTCGGGGGTGACCACGACGAACGCGTCCGCCCGACCGACAGCGCCGACGAACGCCCGGATGGATGCTGTCGGCTCCGCGGGAAAGCTTGCCGGAAAGTCGTAGTCGCTGAGGTCAACGACGGTGACCGTCAGGTCGTCGTGCCGCTCGGCCTGCTCCACGAACCAGCGGGCGACCCGGTCGCCGGCCCGCCCCTCCCGGGTGCTGCCGACGATCACGGCGATCCGTAACGGTGTCACCGCCACCCCCTCTCACTGTCAGGGCGCGAGGCGGCGATCGGCCGCCCGCTAGATCCGATCTAGCGGGCGGCGTTTCGGCGGGAAATGTCGGTGGGGTCGGCTTGACTGGGACCGACGAACAGGGGACGGAATGACACAGGTGCGCATCGAGCCGTGGCGCGACGACGACCTCGACCTGCTGCGGCAGCTCAACTCACCGGAGACGCGCCAGCACACCGGCGGTCCGGAGAGCGACGAGCAGGTGCTCGCCCGGCACGACCGGTACGTGCACTTCGCCGACACCGGGCAGGGGTGCATGTTCACACTCGTGCTGCCGGACGGCGCGCGGGTCGGCAGCGTCGGCTACTGGGCCCGCGAGTGGCGCGAGCAGCAGGTGTACGAGCTGGGCTGGGCGATGCTGCCCGCGTACCGGGGGCGAGGGCTGGCCACCGCCGCGGTGCGCGCGGCCCTCGACGTGGTCCGCGGCCGGCGGGATCGCCGCTACGCGCACGCCTACCCGTCGGTGGACAACCCCGCCTCGAACGCGGTGTGTCACAAGGCGGGGTTCACGCTGCTCGGCGAGATCGATTTCGAATACCCACCGGGGCACCTGATGCGCGCCAACGACTGGCAGCTCGACCTGACCGTCCCGCCGACCGAAGGTTGAGGTCGGCGGGACGGAGACGGCGCTGCCACGGCCACGGGACGGGCCACGGCGACGGAACGGCCTGCCGGCAGGTCACCAGGTGGTGTCGAGGCGGTGCCGCTGCTCGGCGGTCAGCTCCAGGTCCACCGCCGCCAGGCTCTCCTCCAGTTGCGCCACCGAGGAGGCGCCCACCAGCGGAATGGACGGCAGCTCGCCGCCCAGCAACCAGGCGAGCACCACCTGGTTGACCGTCGCGCCGCACTGCTCGGCCACGTCCCGCAGCGCCGCCAGTCGCCGGGGTGCGCTCGGCAGGTCGTACGCCGCGCTGAGCGGTTTGTCGGTCCGGGTGTAGGCCCCCTTGAGCAGCGGCGAGTACGCCACCAGCGTCAGCTCGGGTTCCGCGCGCAGGTAACTGAGCAGGTCACCGCCGACGCCGCCCGGCTCGCCGTCCGGGTCCAGGTCGCTGGCCAGGTCGGTGCGGTTCGGCAGGTAACTGCGGTGGTACTGGAGCACCTCGTACCCGGGCAGCCCGGCGGCGGCGGCCAGCGCGCGGGCCCGCTCCACCCGCCAGGCCCGGTGGTTGCTCGCGCCCAGCAGACCGACGGTGCCCTCGGCGACCAGCTCGGCGAAGCCCTCCACGGTCTCCTGGAGTGGCACCGTGCGGTCCTCGATGTGCGCGTAGAGCAGGTCCAGTCGTTCCACGCCGAGCCGGTCCCGGCTGCGCTCCGCCGACTCGCGGATCACCTTCGCGGACAGGCCCTCGGCGTTGTCCAGGTAGCTGGTGCCCGGCGCCAGCGGCCGGGCGCCCAGCTTCGTGGCGATGACGATCTCGGCTCCGATGCCCCGGCTGCGTCGCCACCGGCCGAGCAGCTCCTCGCTCTGCCCGCCCTGCCCGCCGTCCACCCAGAAGGCGTAGTTGTCGGACGTGTCGATGAACGTGCCGCCGGCCTCGACGTACCGGTCGAGGATCGCGTACGAGGTGGCCTCGTCGGTGGCGCTGCCGAAGAGCATCGCGCCGAGGCTGAGCACGCTCACCTCGCGCCGGGTGGCCGGGTCGGCGCCGATCGTGCGGTACCGCATGGGGATCTCCTTCCGTGCGCCCTACCGGTGGGCGCACCGATCACCCTGCAGGCTGGAGCGCGCTCCAGGTCAAGCGTCGACGGTCACCAGGGCAGCGGGCCGTACCCGCCGCCGGCGTCCATCTGGTAGCCCCAGAGCTGGCCGCTCGGCCCGTCCGCGGGCAGCGTCGCCAGTCGCACGCTCACCTCGGCGCCCTGCTCGGCGCTGCGGAAGCCGCTGTTGCCGTTGAAATCGGTGGCGCAGTAGCCCGGGTTGGCCGCGTTCACCTTGATCGGGGTGTCCCGCAGCTCCTTGGCGTACATGGCGGTGAGCATGTTCAGCGCCGCCTTCGACGACGGGTAGGGCACCGAGGTCAGCCCGAACAGCGCCCCGTTCGGGTCGGTCATCACGGTGATCGAGCCGACCTCGCTGGAGACGTTGACGATCCGCGCGGCCGGGGCCCGACGCAGCGCCGGCAGCAGGGCGTTGGTCACCGCCGCCACGCCGAAGACGTTCGTCTCGTACAGCCGGCGCAGGGTCGCCACCGTCGTCTCGCTGGGCAGCCCGCTCGTACCGTCGGCGAGGACGATGCCGGCGTTGTTGACCAGGACGTCCAGCCGGCCGTAGTCAGCCTCGACCAGCGTCGCGACGGCCGCCACCGACTCGGCGTCGGTGACGTCCAGTGGCACGAAGCGGGCGTCGACGCCGCCGTCGCGCAGCCTGCGCTCGGCGGCCCGGCCGCGCTCGGCGTCCCGCGCCCCGACCAGGACTGTCATGCCGAGGCTGCCGAGCTGCCCGGCGGTGGCGAAGCCGATTCCCTTGTTGGCCCCGGTGACCAGGGCGATCATGTTCGTCGTCATGCCGTCGACGATGTCCGGACGGCGGCGACGGTGGGAGAGACCGGTGCAGGCTGGGTCCAGCGGTACCACCCTCGCCGCCGCCGGTTGCGGCAAGCTGGGGAGATGGACCGCACCTGCCTGCGACGCGACGAACTGGCGGCGTTCCTGCGCAGCCGCCGCGCCCGGTTGCGCCCCGCCGAGGTCGGCCTCCCCGACGGGGTACGGCGTCGCACCCCCGGCCTGCGCCGGCAGGAGGTGGCCCAGCTCGCTGGCATGTCTGTCGACTACTACATCCGCATCGAGCAGGCCCGCGGCCCGCAGCCGTCCCGGCAGGTGCTCTCCGCGTTGGCCCGGGCGCTGCTGCTGACCCGGGACGAGCGCGAGTACCTGTTCCGGGTGGCGGGGGAGAGCCCGCCGGCGAAGGCCGGACCGAGCCGGGAGGTGACGCCCGGACTGCGGCACCTCATCGACGCGATGACCGAGACTCCGGCGTACCTCGTCGACGCGGCGTACCACGTGCTGGCCTGGAACCGGCTCGCCACGTACTTCGTCGGGGATCTTGCGACGGTGCCCACCGCGGACCGCAACATGATTCGCATGATCTTCCGTCAACCCGCGGCGGCCCACTCCTGGTCCGACCCGGAGATGGTCCGGTTCGTCCGTACCTCGGTCGCCGACCTGCGCGCCGCCTACGGTCGCTATCCCGGCGACCGGGCGGTGCAGGACCTGGTGACCGAGCTGCTCGGTGCCTCGCCCCGGTTCGCCCAGCTCTGGGCCGAACACGAGGTGGCCGAACGGCGACCCGTCGTGAAGCGGGTGCCGCACCCGGAACTGGGGCCGTTGGAGTTCGAGTGTCGGGTGCTGCACGTGCCGGAGACCGACCAGCGGATGATCGTCTACGTCCCGGAGCCGGGCTCGCCGACCCAGAGGGCGTTCCGCCGGCTCGCCGAGCGCGTCGCCATGGCCGGGCCGTGAGTGGTGCCGCGCCGGCATGGCCATGCCGGCGCGGCACACCGCTCGTGGAAAGAGTCAGTTGGGCAGGTAGGCGAAGGTGTCCGGGTTCGGGCCCTGCCGCCCGGCCTCGCCCTTGTCCAGATTGGTGATCCGCTCCATCGCCGCGTCGTCCAACTCGAAGTCGAAGATGCGGATGTTCTCCTCGATCCGCTTCGGGGTGGTCGACTTCGGGAAGACGATGTCGCCGCGCTGCACGTGCCAGCGGAGCACCACCTGCGCCGGGGTCCGGCCGAGCTGCTCGGCGAGGTCGACCACCGTCGGGTCGTCGAGGACCTTGCCCTGCGCGATCGGCGACCACGCCTCGGTGAGGATGCCGTGCGCGCGGCCGTAGGCGCGGACCTCCTCGTTACCGAAGTACGGGTGCGCCTCGATCTGGTTGACCGCCGGCACCACGCTCGCCTCGTCGGCCAGCCGCTCCAGGTGCGGCACCTGGAAGTTCGACACGCCGACCGAGCGGGCCCGGCCGTCGCGCTGGAACTCCTCCAGCACCTTCCAGGTGGCGACGTAGTCGCCGTCGTACAGCGTCGGCAGCGGCCAGTGGATGAGGAACAGGTCGATGTAGTCCATCTTCAACGCCGACAGCGTCGAGTCGAACGCCCGGCGGGCGTCGTCGGGGCGGTGGAAGGCGTTGCTCAACTTGCTGGTCACGTAGACCGAGCCCCGGTCGAGGCCGGACTGGCGCACCGCCTCGCCGACCTCGGCCTCGTTGCCGTACATCTCGGCGGTGTCGATGTGCCGGTAGCCCACCTCGAGCGCGGTGGTCACCGCGGCCACGGTGTCCTTCGGCTCGATCTGGAACACCCCGAAGCCGAGCTGTGGAATGGTGCTGCCGTCGTTCAGGCTGATGTCGGGAATGGTGTTGGCCACTGCGGCTCCTTCGCGTCGTCTTCGTTGCCTGTCATCCATACCCGGCAGGCCTGCCGAATCACCGCACAACGCGGCGTGACGCGGGCAACGCCGGGACGGTTCACCCGGTCGGGTGCCCCGCCGGCGGTCAGCCGTCGGCCATGGCGGCCAGGGCCCGCACCGACTTCCAGTTCCGGCTGGTCGCCACCACGCCGAGCTTCTTCTCCAGGTACGCGTTGGTGAACTTCGACCGCCCGTACCCGCCGTCGACGTAGTGCAGGAAGACCTCCCGGCCGGTCACCGTGAACGACACGTTCTCGGCGCCGGGCACGGCGAGAGCGGCCACCGCGGCCGGGGCCGGCGCTGTCGCGAGGAAGGCCACCATGAGCCGCGTGGGGTCGTCCTCCCGGTCGGCGTACGGGTTGCCGCCGGCCACCGCCGCCAGCTCCCGGCCGCTGCGCACCAGCACCGGCACCGTCAGGGACAGCTCGTCGGCGAGCGCCCGCTCGATCCCGGCGGCCAGCTTCTCCGCGTCCCGCACCGTGCTGCCGAAGGCCACGTTGCCGCTCTGGAGGTACGTCTTCACGTCCTCGTGCCCGAGGTCGCCGACGATCCGGCGCAGGTCGGCCATCGCCAGGCGGGTGCTGCCGACGTTGACCCCGCGCAGCAGGGCGACGTACCGGGTCATGGTTCCTCCAGCGGGTGCGGGCGACGCGGTCAGCCTAGGCCGGTCGGTCCCGTCCCGCCGGGACCCACCAGGCCCGTCTCGTACGCGACGATGACCAGTTGCGCGCGGTCGCGCACCGCCAGCTTCGTCAACAACCGCCCGACGTGGGTCTTGACGGTGGCGGGGCTGAGGTGCAGGTGCGTGGCCAGCTCCGCGTTGGACAGGCCCCGGGCGATGAGCGTGAGCACCTCCCGTTCCCGTTCGGTCACCCCGTCGAGCTGTCGGGGCAGCGGCCGGCTCGGCTCCGGTCGCCGGGCGAACTCGTCGATCAGCCGGCGGGTCACCGTCGGCGCGAGCAGCCCCTCACCGGAGGCGACCACCCGGATGCCGGTCAACAGGTCGGCCGGCGGGGTGTCCTTGAGCAGGAAGCCGCTCGCCCCGGCGCGCAGCGCCCCGTAGACGTACTCGTCCAGGTCGAACGTCGTCAGGATGATGACCCGGGTGCCGGCCGTCGCCGGGTCGGCGCAGATCCTCCGGGTCGCCTCGATGCCGTCCATCTCCGGCATCCGGACGTCCATCAGCACCACGTCCGGCCGGTGCTGCCCGGTCAACGCCACAGCCTGCAACCCGTTGCCCGCCTCGGCCACCGTCGTGCAGTCCGCGCTGAGGTCCACCAGCAACCGGAAGCTGCCGCGCAGCAGCGCCTGGTCGTCGGCGATCAGCACGCGGATCACGCGGCCACCCGGTAGGGCAGGCGGGCCGTCACCGCGAAGCCGCCGTCGTTCCGGGGGCCGGCGCGGAACTCCCCGCCGTGCAACGCCACCCGTTCCCGCATGCCGGTCAACCCGTGCCCCTCCCCGACGGTCGACACCGGTCGCCGGCCGTCGTCGGTCACCTCCACCCGGACCTCGGTCGGCAGAACCGTCACCGTCGCCCGGCAGGCGGCCGGCGCGGCGTGCTTCACCACGTTCGTCACCGCCTCCTGCACGATCCGGTAGACAGCGAGGCCCACCGACTCCGGCACCGTACCGGCCGGTTCCTCCCGCCGTACGTCCAGCCGTACCTCGACCCCGCCGATCGCCGCCTGCTCGGCGAGCGATGACAGCTCGTCCAAACCGGGCGTCGGGGCGTACGGGGCGCCGTCCCGCAGGACGCCGAGCACCCGACGCACGTCGGTGAGCGCGCCGCGGCCGGTCTCCTCGATCACCCGCAGGGCGGCGCCCGCCTCCCGGGGGTCCGCCTCGGCGACGTGGTTGGCGACGGCTGCCTTGACCACGATGAGACTCAGCGTGTGGGCCACCACGTCGTGCAGCTCACGTGCCACCCGCAGGCGCTCCTCGGTGGCGGCCTGCCGGACCAGGTGGTCGCTCTGCCGGGCGGCCAGGGCACGGCGCTCCCGGATCGACCAGCCGATCAACCAGGCTGGCGCGATCATGACGAGGGCGTACGCGACCGCCCCGGTGCGTGACCAGAGGTCACCGGCGGTCAGCACCAGCGCGACACTGACCAGGGCGAGGCACCCGGCGGCGCTGAGCATCGACCGGCGCGTGGTCGTCGACACGGCCACCGTGTAGAAGGACAGGCCGATGGCGAGGGCCGGCGCGGCGGCGGCGAAGTTGGGGATCACACCGGCGGCCAGCGCGGCGGCGGCGATCACGCTGATCAGCACGGCGACGGGGACCGGCCAGCGCCGCCGGGCGGCCAACGGCAACCCGAGCGCCATCCCGACGAGCACCGACAGCCAGAGCGGTTCGCGTACGCCGCCGTGCAGCGGCGACTCCAGCGCCGCGTACGGGCAGAGGAATCCGCCGACCGCCACGGCCAGGACGGCGTCCAGGACGTACAGATCCTTCGGCCGCAGTCGACGGGACAGCAGATGAGCGATCACCCGACGAACGCTATCGACCGACGGCGGCGGGCGCGTCCACCCGTGGGCCGTCATCCCCGGGTACGGCGTCCGACCGCCGCGCGCGTCCGGGATCCGCCCACGGGCGGGTCGGGGAGTGTCCGCGCTGGCACGACGCGCGGGGCCGGCCCGAGGCGGCACCGTGACGGTCATGACCACAGACACGGTGACCCTGACCGGGCTGCGCGCGGTGTACGGCAGCAGGAGCCGACCGGTGACGGCACTCGACGGCGTGACGACGAGCTTCGCGAGCGGCACGTTCACGGCGGTGATGGGCCCCTCCGGTTCGGGGAAGTCCACACTGCTGCACTGCGCCGCGGGATTGGACAGCCCGACGGAGGGGGTCGTCACGATCGACGGCGTCCGCCTGAACGACCTCGGCGAGGACGAGCTGACCCGGCTACGGCGGGACCGGATCGGCTTCGTCTTCCAGGCGTTCAACCTGGTGTCCACGCTGACCGCCGCGCAGAACGTCGAGCTGCCGTCACGCCTGGCCGGTCGCCGTCCACCGGCCCGCGACGTCGCCGCCGCGTTGGACGCCGTCGGGCTGGCCGACCGGGCCGGACACCGGCCGAGCGAGTTGTCCGGCGGCGAGCAGCAGCGCGTCGCCGTGGCCCGAGCGTTGATCACCCGCCCGGCGGTGCTCTTCGCCGACGAGCCGACCGGCGCGTTGGACAGCGCGGCGTCCCGGCAGGTGCTGCGGCTGCTGCGCGGGTTGGTTGACGAGCACGGGCAGACGGTGGTGATGGTGACCCACGATCCCACCGCCGCCGCGTACGCCGACCGGGTGGTCCTGCTCGCCGACGGGCGGATCGTCGACGAGCTGACCGACGGGATCACCGCTGCCGCTGTCGCCGCCCGGATCGCCGAGCGGGAGACCGTCGGGGAGCGGTCGTGCTGAGCGTCCGGCGTTCGGCGAGCGCGTTCGTTGCCGTCGCCATCGGGGTCGCGCTGGTCGCGGCGGCAACGGTGCTGCTCGCCTCCGGGCGTCCGCAGGCGCCGGAACGGCTGGCCCGCGCGGCGGTGGTGGTGCAGAGCCCGGAGGCGGGCGCCTCGGCCGACTCGTTCGTGCCGTCCCGCCCGTGGTCCTCCGCCGTCGCGGCCGACCTCGCCGGCAGGCTGGCCGACCTGCCGGGTGTCGCGGCGGCGGTACCGGACCGGACCTTCCACGCCCAGGTGCTCGTCGACGGCCGTCCCGCGGTCGCCGACACCCGGCGGGAGGACGCCCACCAGGGGCACGGCTGGTCCAGCGCCCAGTTGGGCGGACTGCGTCCCACCGCCGGGGAGCCGCCCCGGCGGGCCGGCGAGGTGGTCGTCGACAGGGCGCTCGGGTTGCGCGTCGGCGCTTCGGTCACACTCGTCACCGGAACCGGCCCGGAGCCGTACACGGTGAGCGGCCTGGTCGACGCGCCCGGCGTGCACGTCGTGGACGAGGTCGCCGCGACCCTCGCCCCCGGCGTACGCGCGATCGGTCTGCTGCTCGCGCCCGGCGCCGACCGGGAGCGGGTCGCCCTGGCGGCCCGGGCTGTCGTCGGCGGCGACGGGCGGGTGTTGACCGGCGACGCGCGCGGCGCGCTGGAGCCTCGCGGCGACGCCTATACCCGCTGGGTCGGCATGCAGGTGCTCACCGCCACGGCGGCCCTCGCCGGCTTCGTCACGGTGTTCGTGGTCGCCTCCACCTTCGCGCTCACCACCGCGCAGCGCCGGCGCGAGCTGGGACTGCTGCGCGCCGTGGGCGCCACCGGACGCCAGGTCCGCCGCCTGGTGTGCGCCGAGGCGCTGGTCGTCGGCGCCGGTGGCGGACTCGTCGGCCTGCTGACCGGCGCGGGGCTCGCCCCGGCGGTGGGTCGGCTGCTCGTGGACGCGGGTCTGGAGCCGGCGACGTTCGCGGTCCGCTACCACCTCTGGCCGGTGGCGGTCTCGCTCGTCGCCGGGCCGGTGATCGCGCTGCTGGCCGTCTGGTCGACGTCGCGACGGGCGGCGCGGGTCCGCCCGCTGGAGGCGCTGCGCGAGGCCGCGGTGGAGCAGCGACCGATCGGGCGGGTACGCGTCGCCACCGGGGCGCTGCTCGTCGCGGCGGGGATCGCCCTCAGCGTCGGCACGGCGACCTCGGACGAGGCCCGGATCGCCGCGCAGTACGCCCTCTACGCGGTGATGGCTCTGGTGGCCGGTGCCACGGTGCTCGCCCCGGCGGTGATCGGGCCGGTCGTCCGGCTGCTGCGGTCCCCGGTGCGTCGCCCCGGTGGCGCGATCGGGATGCTGGTCCGTGCCGCCGCGTTGACCGCCACCCGGCGGACCGCCGCCATCGCCGCGCCGGTGCTGCTCACCGTCGCGTTCGCGGTGCTGGTGTCCGGGATGGTGCGTACCACCAGCGCCGCGTACGCGGCAGGCCGGGCGGACACCGTGAACGCCGGTTGGATCGTCGTGCCCGACCGGGCCCCCGGTCTGTCCGACGCTGCCGTCGCCGCCACCGGCGGCACCGCCCTGCTGCCGACCACCGTCTACCGCACCGACCCCGGGGCCCCGCCGCCGAACCGGCCGCTGACCGCGCTCGGTGTGGACCCGGTGGGCTTCGCCGCCGCCAACCGGGTGCTCACCGTCGTCGCCGGTTCGGTGGACGACCTGCGCGGCGACGACACGGTGGTGGTCACCGCGGCGGCGAACCTACGGCCGTCCGCGTCGTACGAGGTGGTCTTCGCCGACGGGACGACGGTGTCGCTGCGCGTCGTGGCGGTGGTCACCGACGACTCGATCCCCGGCGACCTGCTGGTGCCCCGGGCGGCGGTACGGACGCACGACCCGTCGGCCCTGACGTCCACCGTGTACGTCCGGGACCGGATCGACCCGCCCGCCGGGGCGCGGATCGTCGACGTCGCCACCTGGGCGGCCGAGGCGGACGCCGCCGAGGACCGCCTGGTCTGGCTGTTCACGTTGCTGCTGATCGGGGTGTCCGCCGGTTACGGGGCCATCGCGGTGGCCAACACGTTGGTGCTGGCCGCCGCCGGTCGGGCCACCGACCTGCGACTGGTCCGGCTGGCCGGAGCGACCCGGCGGCAGGTGATCTGGCTGGTCACCGCGGAGTCCGCGCTGGTGGTGCTGATCGGCGCGCTGCTCGGTGGCGCTGTCGCGTTCGCCGGCCTGCTCAGCATCCGCGCCGGGCTCGCCGAGCAGGTCGGCGCTCCGGTCGACCTGGTGGTGCCCTGGTCGGTCGTCGGTGGGGCGGTGGGACTGTGCCTGTTGCTGGCGGTGCTGGCCAGCGTGCTGCCGACGTGGCGGTCGTTGCGGCACTGGCCCGCCCGGTCGCGGGTCGGCGTCGCCGGTTGACCGGGCCGGCGGACCGGCGCGGACACAGCTACCGTCGGTGGATGCGATTCGCGCGCCCGCTCGGGCTGCTCCTCGCCGCCGTGGCCGTCGTGGTGTGGGCGTTCGGGATGACGGTGTGGCAGCCGCTGACCGAGCCGATCGGCCCGTGGTCGGAGCGCCTGCCGGGCAACAACACCTACTGGGCGCGGGACCTGCGGTTCCTGGCGATCATGGCGGTGGCGGTCGGGCTGGTGCTCGCCGGTCGGGGCCGGCTGCTCTGGAGCGGCCCGGCCGCGGTGCTCGGCGGTTGCTGGATCGCCGCCGACGTCGCGATCGACCGGGCCGATCCGGTGGGCGTCGGGGCGACGGTGCTGCTCGTCGTCGGCGGTCTCGCGGTGCTCGGCGTGTTCGCGGCGGTGCCGTGGTGGCGGGAACGCGGCACGCCGCCGGCCGTCGAGCGGGCGGTGCTGACCGGCGCGGCGTGCGTGGTCGGGGTGCTGACGCTGGTGGCGGCCGGGATCGAGTCGCCGACCGACCGGGAGCCGGAGTTGGCCCACGGCGCGCTGAGCACCGGGGCGCTGCTGGTGGTCCTGGCCGTGGGCGCCGCCCTGGCGGCGGCTCCGGCGCGCACCCGGCACCGCGTCGGGGTGGCCGCCGGCCTCGCCACCGTGTGCCTGCTCGGCGTCGGGTTGGTGCGCGCCACCCCGCCCGGCGAACGCCTCCTGCCGGAGGTCGCTCTCGGTACGGTGCTGCTCACCGGGGTCACGCTGCTGGCCTGGGACTGGCCCGGTGGCCGGCCGGTCTGGCGGCACCACGCGCTGGCCGCCCTCGCCGCGGCGCTGGGCCCGTTCGTGTTCCTGCTGGTCACGGCCATGACCATGATGGTCGTGCTGCCGATCGGCAGGCAGTTCACCGCGCTGGCCGGGAACAGCCCGATCAACGCCGCCGACTCCGACCTGCTGGTCTCGCTGGCCGGCCTGCTCGCCGGGCTCGGGATGGCGTTCGTGCTGGCATGGCCGGCCGCGATCGGTCACCGCCCGTCGAGGTAGCGGCGCTCAGTCGACGACCGGCAACACGACCTCGTTGCGGCGCAGGAACCACGGCTTCCACGGCGGGTCGAAGCGCGCGTACCGGATGGCGCCGGTGGGTTGCAGGCCGGCGGCGGTCACCGACCGGCCGAGCATGGTGGCCCGCTGGCTGAACGCCCGCTCCGTCCAGCGCCCGGAGAACCGCATCGCCGCCGCCAGTTGCGCCGCTACCTCGCGGACGCGGACCCGGGAGTCCACCGGCTCGGGCACCGTGGTGGTGGTGAGGGTGGCGGGCAGGACGAACTGGATCAGGTACGCGCCCGGCCACTCACCCTCGACCTGCACCACCGGCGCGGTCATGGCGATCTTCTCCGGACCGCCGGCCGCCGACCTCGCCGACGCCGCCGGGCCGACCGCGTGTCGGGCCCGGTTGGCGCCGGCGAGGTACCCGGCCAGCGGGCGGAACGCCTCGATCGGCGCCCTGGTGAACGACGCCTGGACCTGCATCTCGGCCACCAGGTGGGCCGGATACCGGCGCAGCTCGAAGCCGGGGTGTCGAGACACCACCCGGTACGGCTGCTGTTCGGTCATCGCGCGGCCCCCACTGGTTGCTGGGACCGACGCTACCGCCCGTCCGGCTCCCGCTCGGCCGAAGTGGGCCGCTCCGGACCGGGTGCCACGGCCCGCTCGGTCAACCGCCAGTACTGCCGCTTGCCGTCGTCGCGCAGCACCACCCCGAGCAGGCCCACCTCCCGGCGCAGTTCCCGGGCGTCGTCGCGGCGTTCCCGTTCGAGCGCACGTTCCCGGGCCCGCAGCAGCGCGTCCGCGCCGGCGGGCAGCCCGGGCAGGTCGGGCACCCACAGCCGGTACGCCGACCGGTGCGGGTCGTCGTCCGCCCACCTCCAGCCGTGCTCGCGGAACGCCGCCGCCAGTCGGGCCGCCGGCAGGTCCGTCGACTCCCGGACCAGTTCCGCGCCGTCGCTGTCGAGCAGCACCAGGTGCTTGTCGGCGAGGAAGGCCACCCGGGTGTCGGCCCGCGCGACGGTTCGGCTCTGGTCGGCGCGACGGAGCTGGACCTGCGCCCCGTCGACGGTGACGATCAGCCGTTCGGCGGTGCCGATCCCGCCGATGACCAGGCCGCCCAGGACGCCCACGCCGATCGCGCCGACGGTCGCCTGCGGCTCGGGCAACCGGTCCAGCCACTCGATCAGGTCGCTGAACGGCACCCAGGGCAACCGGGCCAGCCATCCCGTCGTCATCGCGAGGAGCCATCCGGCGCCGGCGCCGAGCAGCGGGAAGCCACCCCACAGGACCGCCAGCTCCAGCGGGCCGCCGCTGACCACTGTGCGCGGACGGTAGCCGGCCGCGTCCATGGTCAGGACACCTCGCGGCGCAGCGTCCGGACCAGGCCGGCGGCCAACGGGAGGACCATCCAGACCAGCAGGGAGACCCCCAGCCGCGCCCACTGCTCGCCGGTGACGTCGCTGGTGAACAGGGGTTCCATGGTCCGGCTGGTGTCCAGCCAACCGGCCGGACCGCGCAGCGGCCGGACCAGTTCACCGAGCACCGACCACAGGGTCGGCAGCAGCAGGTAGCCGACGATGGCCAGCGGCGGGTTGAGCAGCAGCAGACCGAACGCGGCACCCATCAGCACGCCGACCACCTGCACGATCGCCCCGTTGACGATCAACATCGCGTCGACCTTCCAGGTGCCCGCGCCGCCGGTGGCCGACGCCACCAGCGTCCCGACCGTGGCCACGGCCAGCGTGACCAGCACGGAGGCGAGCGCGGCCAGCACCACCGCGATCAGCTTCGCGGCCACCACCCGCTCCCGCCGGGGCACCAGCGCGTACGTGGTGAGGGCGGTGCGTTGGGACCACTCGCTGGTGATCGACAGGATGCCCAGCACCGGCAGCAGCACGTTGACCGGCAACAGCGAGGTGACGAAGAACGTGAAGAACGTCTGTTCGCTCTCCTCGGCGTAGATCAGCAGCAGGGTGACGATCGCGACGACGACCAGGCCGATGGTGATCAGCAGCCAGCGGCCGGCCCGGGTGTCGACGAGCTTGCGCAGCTCCACGTGGGTGAGTCGGAGCAGGGACGGTCGGCGTACCGGGGCGGGGTGCCGGGGCGCGACGGTGCCGGCGGCGGGTGCGGTGGTGGTGGTCATCGGACGGCCTCCTTCGTCGATTCGCCGGCGGTCAGGGTGAGGAAGAGCTGTTCGAGGCCGCCGCCACCGGCGGGGCGCAGCTCGGACAGCGCGACGCCGGCATCCGCCGCCGCCTGGCCGACCGCCTCGGCCTCGGCCTGCACCAGCAGGCCGTCGGCGCTGTCGGCAACGGTCAGGCGCGCCGCCTCCAGCGCCCGGCGCAGGGCCGCGTCGTCGCGGGCCCGGACCACGGTGCCCCCACCGGCCAGCAGCTCCTTCTTGTCGCCCTGGGCCACGATCCGGCCGCCCCCGATCACCACCAGCCGGTCCGCTACCGCCTCCACCTCGCGCAGCAGGTGGGAGGAGAGCAGCACGGTGCCGCCCCGGTCGGCGAAGTCGCGCAGCAGGCTCCGCATCCAGAAGATGCCCTCCGGGTCCAGGCCGTTCGCCGGCTCGTCGAGGATCAACACCCGGGGGTCACCGAGCAGCGCCTGCGCCAGCCCGAGCCGCTGCCGCATGCCCAGCGAATACGCCCGTACCCGGCGCTTGGCCGCCACCGCGTTCAACCCCACCAGGTCGAGCTTCGCGGCGACCTCGCGGCGGTCCACACCCATGGTGTACGCGGACAGCGTCAACGCCTCGCGGCCGGTGCGTCCCGCGTGCTGGGCGGAGGCGTCCAGCAGGACGCCCACCTCCCGCCCCGGGTTGGGCAGTTCCCGGTAGGGGCGGCCGGAGACGGTGGCGCGGCCGGCGGTCGGCGCGGTGAGCCCGCAGATCATGCGCATGGTGGTCGACTTGCCGGCCCCGTTCGGGCCGAGGAAGCCGGTGACGGTGCCCGGTTCGCACGTGAACGACACGTCGTCCACGGCCGGGTGCGGTCCGTACCGCTTGGTGAGGTTCTCCACGGTGATCATGTCGTCGACCCTGCCCGGGCCACCCGGTCGTCCGCTGCGGCCACCGGTCGGTGCCGCGTCGACCTTTGTCGGTCGACAGGTCTCGACTTTGGTAGCTGGCCGCGCCCTCCGCCGGCTGCCTAGCATGGGCGCGTGACCAGCCTCGCCGTCCCGGAGCACCCCTGGCTGTTGCCGGGGGAGCTGGTCGTGCCCGCCGAGCGGGGCCGGACGCGTCCGCGCCGCACCACCCGCGACTGGGTGGTGGACAGCGTCGCGTTCGTGATCTCTCTGCTCTGGGTGCTGTTCGCCACCGTCGACGGCCTCTCACCCAACCCCGAGGCGGCGACCCCGCTGCCGTACGACTGGATGGTCGGCGCCGACACCGCGCTCGGGCTGGCCTGCTGCGGGCTGCTCTGGCTGCGTCGCCGGTGGCCACTCGGGTTGGCGCTGGCGACCCTGCCGCTCTCGATGTTCTCGATGGCCTCCGCCATCCCGCTGCTGATCCTCTACTTCACCGTGGTGGTGCACCGACGCACCGCCGTCGCGGTAGCGGTCACCGGTGTCGGGCTGCTCACCAACCTGGTCTTCAGCTGGGTCCGTCCGGACCCGGTCATGCCGTACTGGCTCACCGTCACCTGGGGTGTGGTGATCAGTCTCGCGGTGCTGGCCTGGGGGATGTTCGTCCGTGCCCGGCGGCAGTTGATCGTGTCGCTGCGAGAGCGGGCCGAGCGGGCCGAGGCGGAGCAGCAACTGCGCGTCGCCCAGGCCCGCCACCTCGAACGCACCCGGATCGCCCGGGAGATGCACGACGTGCTGGCCCACCGGATCTCCCTGCTCAGCCTGCACGCGGGCGCGCTGGAGTTCCGCCCGGACGCGCCGTCCGAGGAGGTGGCGCGGGCCGCCGGGGTGATCCGGGGCAGCGCGCACGCCGCCCTGCAGGACCTGCGCGAGGTGATCGGGGTGCTCCGGGCCGAGGACCCCGGCGGTGACGACGCCCCGGAGCCGCCCCAGCCCACCCTCGCCGACCTGCCGGCCCTGATCGACGAGTCGCGCAGCGCCGGAGTGCGGGTGAACGTCAGCGACAGCGTCACCCGGCCGGAGGAGGTGCCGGCAGCGCTGGGCCGGGCCGCGTACCGGATCGTGCAGGAGGGGTTGACCAACGCCCGCAAGCACGCGGCCGGCGCGGCGGTGACGGTGGACGTGGCCGGCGGGCCGGGGGTCGGGCTCACCGTGGCGGTCGGCAACCGGTGGCCGGTCGGGGCCCCGGCCGGCGGCGCCCTGCCGGGTGCGGGCACCGGCCTGGTCGGCATCAGCGAACGGGTCGCCCTGGCCGGCGGTCGCCTCGCCTACGGTCGGGACGACAGCGGCGACTTCCGGCTGGCGGCCTGGCTGCCGTGGCCGGCGTGACCGGTCCGTCCGGCGGCGGTGGCGCTGCTGGCCCGCCGGGCGCGGCCGATCCGGCCCGCCCGTCCGACGTGGCCGGCAGCGGCGGGTCGGCGACCACGACGCCGGTGCGCGTCCTCATCGTCGACGACGACGCGCTGGTCCGGGCCGGGCTCTCGATGATCCTCGGCGGCCTGCCGGACCTGCTGGTGGTCGGCGAGGCCGCCGATGGTGGCGAGGTGCCCGCTGCCGTCGCCGCGTACGCCCCGGACGTGGTGCTGATGGACATCCGGATGCCCCGGGTCGACGGGCTGACCGCCACCGAGGCGCTGCGGGCCCAGCCGCATCCGCCGGAGGTGCTGGTGCTGACCACCTTCGACGCCGACGAGCAGGTGCTGCGGGCGCTCCGCGCCGGGGCGGCCGGCTTCCTGTTGAAGGACACCCCGCCGGCGGAGATCGTGCACGCGGTCCGTCGGGTGGCGGCCGGTGAGGCGACGCTCTCCCCGACGGTGACGCGCAGGCTGATCGCGCACGTGACCGGCGCCGCTCCCGGTCCGGCTGGCCCCGACCCGCGCCAGGAGCGGGCCCTGCGGCTGCTCACCGGGCTCAGCGAGCGGGAGCGGCAGGTGGCTGTCGCGCTGGGGCGGGGGCAGACCAACGCGGAGATCGCGCGGGAGTTGTTCATGAGCGTGGCGACGGTGAAGGCGTACGTCTCGCGGCTGCTGACCCGGTTGGAGCTGAACAACCGGGTTCAGGTGGCGCTGCTCGTGCACGACGCCGGCCTGGTCTGACGTAGGCGTGGCCGGGTCGTGGTTGATCGACTCGGCCTCATGAAAGTCGGGCCTTCCCCGCCAGGTGGTTGCCCCGACATCACGGAACGCGAGTCGATCGTGCCGAGGGTCGGGAGGATCTGCACAACCCGTTGAACTTTCGTCGGATGCCCCCCGTACCAATGGCCGAGGATGTCGGTGCGGTTAGTCCGCCGTACCGCTGCCGATCTGCGGGAGGCCTGCCGTGCGAGTTGGTGAGCAGTCGACGGATCCCATCGACCAGGTGCTGGGTGAGGTGCCCCTGCCGGCACCACTGACCCCGGAGGATGTCCGACTCGCGGTCCGGGCGGTGGTGGTGCACACCGCCGAGGAGTGGCCCTCCGGGCCGCTGTGCCGCAACGACGGCGCTACCTACCCGTGCCGGCTGCACCGGTGGGGGCGACGGGTTCTGGAGACACACGGGCTCAACGAGCGCCAGATCGAGGCGCTGATCCGGCACGGCAACCCGTTCGTGCACGTGCCGTTCCCCTTCACGGCCACCGGACCGTCGCGGCCGCAGGCCGCCCGTGCCGTCCCCCCGCAGGCCGGCCGGGCCGTTCCCCCGGGGGCACGACCCGTCGCTGCTGGCCGGCCGGTGACCCGCCCCGTCACCGCGCCGCGCTGGCCCCGGGCGAGCTGAGCGCGGCACCCCTCCGCCAGCCCGATCCGGGGCCGACACGACGTCGGCCCGGCGCGAAGTTCCCCCTCCGCGTCGGGCCGACGTCGCTCCGGCCGGCCGGCTCAGTCGTTGCCGGCGCCGATTCCGCAGTCCGGCGCGGACCAGCTCGTCGTGTTCGAGCTGTCGTCGCTGTTGTTCTCCCGGCGGGAGTCGACGTGCACGTGGTCGTCGTGGTCGGGGTAGCCGGGGCCGTAGATCCCGCTGAAGCCGTTGTCGCGGGCGTCCCGGGCGACCTGGCACAGCGAGGACGTCCGCGAGGTGACGTCGGCGGCGTTGCCGTACAGGTGTTGGCTGTCCGACGCGCCCCCGACCTGGTCGTTGCAGGAGCGGCTGCGGAAGCCGCTGGACACGTAGAGCGGCTTGTCGCCGAGGCTCTTCCGCAGCGCCTCCAACTTCCACATGGTGCGCAGCGCGTTCTGCTTGGTCTGGGCCGCCGACAGCGGGCCGCCGCTGTACCCGCTGCCCCCGCAGCCGTTGTCCATCTCGGTGTGGCTGAAGTGCGCGGGCGTGCAGTCGTTGTCCTGGAGCTGGTACAGCTTCGCGTAGGTCTGCGGGCCGGCGATGCCGTCGGCGCGCAGCCCGTACGCCTGCTGGAACCGCTTGACCGCAGCGGCGGTCTTCGGCCCGTAGCGCCCGTCGTTCTCCACGATGTCCCGGTAGCCGGCCCAGCCGGCGACCCGGATCTGCAATTGGCGGACGTCCTCGCCGGAGCGTCCCTGGGTGAGGGTGCGGTTCCAGGTGTAACAGCCGTCCGCGTGCGCCGCCGGTGCGGCGACCACCGCCGCGATCGCCGCCCCGGGCAGTGCCAGGGCGAATGCGACGGCGGCACGCTTCAAGGTGTGTACGCGCACAGAGGTCCTCCCGATACGAGAGCGAATGGGGTGCCTTCGGGACATCGACCGGGAAGTCCCGTGATTTCCACCCTGGCACTGATCAGCGCTATCGGAGGGGATTAACGAGAATCGTCCTCATAATTCACGTTTTCTGGGTATCGACTGTGAATTCAACTGATTCGGTAAACAGTCATTCACCACCGACAGCGCCTGAGGTGCGCAAGCACACCGAACGTCGCAATCAGCCACACCGAGGGTGATGTTCCCTGGCCGTCGGCAGCCGGTAACGTCAGCCTCGGGTGGGCCGGACTGGCGGAGGTGCGCGTGGCACGGGGTGGCGTCTTCTGCGTGGAGGGTCAGTGGCACCGCGACCTCAACGAGCGGGGCTCGGTGCTGCCCACTCTGGAGTTGCTGGAACGGTTGGGCAAGATCCGCTTTATCCACAAGGACGCGGCGACCCGGGACGAGCTGTTCTACTTCCTGGACCGCTGGTTGCTCAAGCAGTACGCCGATCACCGGGTCGGTTTCTTCGCCATGCACGGTGAGCCGAGCCGGCTCTGCCTGACCGACTGGCAGTCGGTGGAGTTGAACGAGGTGGCCGAGCTGATGGCCGGCCGCGCCGAGGGCCGGCGGCTCTACTTCGGCAGCTGCTCGGTGCTACGGGCCTCGGACGCCGTGCTCCGCGAGTTCCTGGAGGTCACCGGGGCCGCGCTGATCTGCGGGTTCACCCGGGACGTCGACTGGGTCGAGTCGGCCGCCTTCGAAACCGTCCTGCTCGACGTGCTGACCAACGGCCAGCGGCACAACGCCGCCGAACTGCGGATGGGCTCCGCCCACTGGGCGCCGCTCGCGTCGTACCTCGGCTTTCGGGTGATCTACGCCAACGGTCGGGCGTGGCGGCCGTCCAGCCGTCCCCGGGTGCCCTCCCAGGCGGTACGCCGCGCCGCGACCCGGCCCCACTGACCCGCCGCCGTCGCCGCCCGCGCGCCCTGGTAGGAACGGAGGATGGCGCGCACCATCGCACGGAACACCCGGGTCGACCGGGACGGCCTGCTCGACTTCCTCCGGCCGCGACACCGGGTGGTGTTGCTGACCACCCGCGCCGACGGGCGCCCGCAGTCCTCCCCGGTGTCGGCCGGCGTCGACGGGCAGGGGCGGATCGTCGTCTCCACCTACCCCGAGCGGGCCAAGGTGACGAACATCCGCCGCGATCCCCGGGTGTCCGCGTGCGTGCTCAGCGACGACTGGAACGGCCCCTGGGTGCAGGTCGACGGCACCGCGGAGGTGCTGGATCTGCCTGACGCGCTGGAGCCGCTGGTCGAGTACTTCCGCAGCATCTCCGGCGAGCACCCGGACTGGGACGAGTACCGGGCGGCGATGGTGCGTCAGGGCAAGTCCCTGATCCGGGTCACCATCGACACCTGGGGCCCGATCGCCACCGGCGGCTTCCCACCCCGCCTCGCCGACTAACCCCGCCCTCCCCGCCCTCCCCGACCTCCCCGCCCCACCCTCACCCCGCCGATCTTGCACTTGCTGTCCCGACAAACCGCCCATCATGGGCTGTTTCGGCAACACAACGTGCAAGATCGGCGCAGGCGGGCGGCGCGGCGCGGCGCGACGTGGCGCGGTGCCGCAGCCCGGCCCTGTCAGCCCTCAGTCCGTCAGCGCCGCGTAGACGAGCTGACGTAGCTGGGAGCGCAGGGGGTAGGTGCTCGACGGCATCAGCTGGGTGAACAGCAACGCGGTGATCTCCTCGACCGGGTCGACCCAGAACGCGGTGCTTGCCACTCCGCCCCAGTAGTACTCACCGACGCTGCTCGGCACCCGACTCGGGATCGGGTCGTCGATCACCGCGAAGCCCAGGCCGAAGCCGACCCCGTCCAGGGTGCTCTCGGCGAAACCGCCGGTGGAGAGGGTGCCCAGGTCGTGGCCCCCGGGCAGGTGGTTGCGCGTCATGAACCGCACCGTGCGCGGCCCGAGCAGCCGCACCCCGTCCACGGCGCCGCCGCGCAGCAGCAGCTGGGTGAAGCGGTGGTAGTCGGCGGCGCTGGAGATCAGACCACCGCCGCCGGAGAGCAGGCGGGGCTTGCGGTACGCGAGCGCGCCGAGGCTGTCGTGGCGGACGGCCCGGCCGCTGCGGGGGTCCGGCACGTAGAGCGCGGCCAGCCGCTCGGCCTCGTCGCCGTCGACCCACCAGCCGGTGTCGGTCATGCCCAACGGGTCGAAGATCCGGTCGGCGAAGAACGTGTCGAGGCTCTGCCCGGAGATCACCTCGACGAGCCGACCGAGCACGTCGGTGGCGACCGAGTAACCCCAGGCGGAGCCGGGCTGGAACAGCAGCGGCAGCTCCCCGAAGGCCGCGCAGGCGCCGGCCAGGTCGACGTCCGCCGGCGGGTACAGGTCGTAGCCGGCGGCCCGGTACAGGCCGTCGACCACCGAGGTCTGCATGAAGCCGTACGTCAAACCGGCCGTGTGGGTGAGCAGGTGCCAGACCCGGATCGGCTCGGTCGCCGGCACCGTGTACGGCTTGAGGGCCGACCCCTTGGAGTAGACCCGCAGGTCAGCGAACTCCGGCAGCCAGCGGCTGATCTCGTCGGTCAGCTCGAACCGACCCTCTTCCCACAGCATCATCGCCGCGACGGAGGTGATCGGCTTGGTCATCGAGTAGATCCGCCAGAGCGTGTCGGTCGCTACCGGCGCGCCCGACTCGCGGTCCCGCAGCCCGTACGTGGCGGAGTGCGCCACCTCGCCCCGTCGGGTGACCACCACCTGCCAGCCGGCCAACCGACCGTCGTCGACGTAGCGGCCGAAGTGCTCGTCGATCCGGGCCAGCCGGGAGGGGTCGAAACCGATCTGGTCCGGGTCCACGCTGCGCGCCACACTCACGTCGCCGAAACTACTCGCCGGTACGGCGACGCCGGAAGGGGGGCCGGGCCGGGCCGGGCGTGCCCGGTGGCCGCCGCCAACACGGATAGCCTGGCCGGATGCCTGAGCTGATCGAGGACGCGACCTTCCGCGACGAGGACTGGTACGGCGAGGAGCTGACCGACAGGCACTTCGTGGGTTGCGAGTTCTTCGGGGTCGACCTGACCGAGGCGGTGAGCCGGGGCGCGGTCTTCACCGGGTGCACGTTCGGCACCGTCGCGTTCAACGCCTCCCGGCACGTCGACTCCGCCTTCACCCGCTGCGTCTTCCGCCGGTGCAACTTCTTCGAGGCCGAGTTCACCGGCTGCAAGCTGGTCGGCAGCACCTTCACGGAGTGCGAGCTGCGTCCGCTGACGGTGGACGGCGGTGACTGGTCGTTCGTCGCGCTGGCCGGGGCGGACCTGCGGGGCGCCCGGCTGGCCGGGGTACGCATGCGCGAGGTGGATCTGACCGGCGCCAACCTGACCGGCGCTACCGTCACCGGCGTCGACCTCTCCGGCGCGCAGTTGACGAATGTCCGCCTCGGCGGCTCGGACCTGCGGGGCAGTGACCTCAGCGCGCTCGATCCGACGGTGGTCGAGCGGGCCGGCGCTCTCATCGACGTCGGACAGGCCGTGGTCATCGCGCAACTGCTCGGTTTCCGTATCGGCTGAGCCGGGCGGCGCGTGACCTGCCGAGTCGTGCCCGGCGCCGCGCCCCGTCCGGTCTCGGGCTGGACACGTCCGGCAGTCCGGATCTAGCGTGTCGTCCACGCCCGTGCACGCGTGAAACGGCCCACAGTGGACGTTGCGGTCCGCGGCGGTCATGACGACCGGGCGGTGGACTTGGAGGGTTCGGTGGCGGACGACGACCGCACGCGGGCTGGTGTGCAGGCTGGCGAGGTGCCGCCGAAGCACCGTCCGCGCGCCATCGCCGCTGGGCAGACCCGCAGCGTGCTGCGCCGTCTCGCCCGTGCCCGGCAGCGTCGGCGCTGGGTGATCGAGGGGATCGCCGTACTCGCCTGCCTGGTGGCGCTGGTCTCGTACCTGGGCACACGGTCGGGCCCGGAGCCGAGCGACGACCAGGCGGGTCGGCTCGGCGCGCCCGTCGGCGCGCCCCGGCCCACCGGTCTGCCGGCGGCCGACGGCCGGACCGGCGAGGCGGGTCCGGGGACGCCCGGCCTGCGGC
The DNA here is from genome assembly GCF_029626235.1 of Micromonospora sp. WMMD1120. Classification (NCBI taxonomy): domain Bacteria; kingdom Bacillati; phylum Actinomycetota; class Actinomycetes; order Micromonosporales; family Micromonosporaceae; genus Micromonospora; species Micromonospora sp. WMMD1120. The sequence goes on from NZ_JARUBO010000005.1 coordinate 3,235,876, forward strand.
CGCGCCAACGCCCGCCCTCGCCGGACCCGACGCCGTCGGCGAGCGCGCCCGCGCCGCCACCGGCCACGCCCGTCGCGCCGGCGTTGTCCGTGCGTCGCGCGGAGATGCCTGCCGGGGTGGACCTCACCGCGGTGGGCGTCCGGGACTGGATGCACTGGGGGGAGCGGGGGGGCAGGTCGACGGTCCGCAAGCGGTCCGGCTCCGGGGAGATCATCGACCTGGGCGGCTCCGGCGACAGGGTCGGGTGGGACGGCAACCAGGAGCACGTCCGCTGGTCCGACGGTTCGCCGGAGCGGTCGACGAACGGCAGCTCCAACGGCGTCTACACCTGCGGCCCCGGCAACGGGTTCTCGCTCGCCATCGCGGGCAGCGGTGGGCCGCGTACGGTCCAGCTCTACGGCGGCATCTGGATGGCGCGGGGCCGCCTGGAGGCGCGGTTGTCCACCGGCGGGCCCGCCAGCACGGTGCGCCTGGAAGACCCCTACACCAGCCAGAGCGCCCAGTTCACCATCCGGTTCACGCTGCCGAAGGGCGCCCGGCTGCTGCTCAACTGGACCGTCGAGAAGGTCTTCACGCCGCGCTGCGGCAACGTCGGCCTCCAGGCCGTGGCGGTGCGCTGACTGATCAACCGGTCGCTGTCGGTGGACGCGACGGGACAGTTTGTCCGTCGCGGACCGTCGATGAGGCCGTAACTTTCTGCTGTCCCCATCTCACCATCCAGTGTGGAGGCAGCGGAGATGAGTAGCAGTGCCACCCACCGCGTCCGTCGCGTCGCCCTGTCCGGCGGTGCCGAAGCGTCCGGGGAGGTTCTTCGCGACATCCCCCTGCCGCCGTACGTGACGGGCGAGGACGCCCAGTTCGCGGTGCGCGCGGTGGTGGTGCACGCCCCCCGACGGTGGTCCGGCGGCGTGATCTGCCGCAACGACGCCAGCCCGCATCCCTGTCGCCTGCACCGCTGGGGCACCCGGGTGCTGGCGCTCCGCGGGCTGCGGGACGCCGAGATCGCCGCGCTCATCGAGCGCGGCGACCCGACGGCTGTGGTCCCCCCGCCGGACCGTCCGGCCTGAGCGCCCGCCGGGTCGGGAGACGCGCTCGGGCGCGCCTCCCGACCGTCGCTCAGCAGGTGATCGGCTTGACCCAGGCGCACTCGACACCCTCGGGGGTCCGGGGGATCTCCGGTACGACCGGCGAGGCCTTCCGCGCCGTCGCCGTGTCGTCGTCACGGTGCCCGGCGAGCGCCACGGCGATCTGGTCCTCGAGCGGCTTGACCGACGCGGTCAGGTAGTTGTTCAACAGGATCGAGAACGCCAGCAGCCGGCCGTCGGCGGTGGTGACGTAGCCGGAGAGCCCGGAGACGCCGGTCAGGCTGCCGGTCTTGGCGTGCACGTTGCCCGCCGCCGGTGTGCCGGCCATCCGGCTGCGCAGGGTGCCGCCGACGAACCGTTCCGGCTGCCCGGCGATCGGCAACGCCGCGTACCAGGTGCCGAACCACGGTTCGGCGCGTACGGCGCGCAGCAGGTCGACGAACTCCGCCGCCGGGATCAGGTTGCGCCGGGAGAGCCCGGACCCGTCGCGCTGACGCAGAAGGCTGGTGTCCATCCCGGTGTCGGCGACGTACTCGCTGATCGCGGTGAGCCCGGCCGACCAGGTCCCCGATCCGGAGAGGACCCGGCCGATCTCCTTGGTCAACACCTCGGCGTGCCCGTTGTTGGAGAGCTTGAGAAACGGCGTCATCAGCTCGCCGAGGGTCATCGAGTCGTGCCGCGCCACCGGCTGGGCCGTCTCCGGTGTGGGCTGGCCGAGCACGGTCCGGCCGAGGACGCGGACGCCGTGCCGGCGCAGCGCCGCCCGGAACACGTCGGCCGCGTAGCCGGTGGGCTCCCAGACGGTCACCCAGTCGCTGGTCGGCTCGTCGCCGACGGCGATCTGGCCGGTCACCACGACGGTGTTGTCGCCGTGGCCGCGTTCGATCGAGATCGAGGTCTCGCCCGTGCTGACCGTCTCGGCGCGGTTGTCGATCCGGAGGTACCCGGTGGGCGGCGTGGTGGTGACCAGCGGCCGTACGCCGGCCCGGTCGGCCGGTGCGGCGTGCACGATCACCGTGCCGGCGTCGAAGTCCGTGTCCGGGGCGACGGTCAGCGCCGAGACCTGGGCGGCGTAGTAGTAGGGCTCGTCGTCCCAGGTCCAGTCGGGGCCCAGCCGGGTGCGGTCGTAGCGGGTGTCGTCGGCGACGAGGTTGCCGGTCACCACCCGTACGCCGTCTGCGGCGACCTGCGCGGCGAGCGCGTCGTAGTCGGTGGCGAGCATTGTCGGGTCACCGCCCCCGCGCAGGTAGAGGTTGCCGGAGAGCAGGCCGGCACGCCGCTTGCCGCTGGCCTGGACGTCGGTGGTGAACCGGTGGCCCGGTCCGAGCAGTTCGAGGGCCGCCGTCGAGGTCAGCAGCTTGGTGTTGGAGGCCGGGACCAGTCGCCGGTCGCCGTTGCGGTCGTAGAGCGTCTGCCCGGTGCTGGTGTCGACCACGACCACCGATGCCTGCGCGCCGGCCAGCCGGCTGTCGGCGAGGATCGTGTCGATGGTGGCGTGCAGTCGGGTCGTCGCGGGACTGGGCGACTCGGCCGTGGCGCCGGGCGCGGCGGCGGTGGTCGCGGTGGCGACCAGGGCGAGCAGCGCGAGGGCCCGGGGGAAGTGACGGCGATGCATGCGCTGATGCTGCCATGGAGATATTCGCCGGAAAAGGACCTTGCACGAAAGAAATTTCCGCCCGCCGTCAGGTCGGCCTGCCCACCGACTTCTCGTGCCCGCCCCAGTAGTGCCGTTGCGCCCCCATCACCAGTGGCGCGACGAGCGCGGCGAGCGCTCCGCCGAGCAGCGGGAAGACGATGAACACCCAGAGCTGCCGCAGGGCCACGCCACCCTCGAAGACCGCCGGGCCGAAGGCGCGGGCCGGATTGACGGCGGCGCCGGTGAGCGTCACGCCCACGAGTTGCGTGGCGGCGAGCGCCAACCCGATGGCCACGCCGGCCGTGCCCGGATTCTCGCTCCGACTCGTCACCACCAGCACGACGAGCACGAACAGGAAGGTCAGCACGAGTTCCAGCACGGCGGCCCCGCCCCGGTTGATGTGCGCGCCGTACCCGTTCGTGCCCAGCGCCCCGGTCTGGTCCACGACGTCACCCCACCGGGTCAGCGCCCAGAGTCCGAAGGCGGCCACCGTCGCGCCGACGAACTGCGCGATCCAGTACGCCACGGCGCCGAGCACAGTGATCTTCCCGGAGAGCAGCACACCCAGCGTCACGGCCGGGTTGACATGGCTGCCGGAGAGCGGGCCGATCGTGTAGACGAGGGCGAGCAGCACGAACCCGAAGGCCAACGCCACCACCACGACCCCGCCCTGCACCCGCGCGGTGACGGCGCTGCCCACGCCGAAGAACACCAGCAGCAGGGTGCCGAGGAACTCCGACGCGTACCGGCGAAAGTCGCTCATGTGCTCAGCGTAAGCGCAGGTCAGGAGGTAGTTGGCCAAAGTCTGTGATCGGCGCGACGGCGGTGGTCGGGCACACGTCGTACCCGATGAGCGTTGCACCCGACGTGCACACCCACTCCGCGGACGTCGTGGTCATCGGCGCCGATCAGGCCGGTCTGAGCGCCGGCTACCACCTGCGCCGCACCGGCTTCGCCCCCGGCAGCGGCTTCGTCATCCTCGACGGCGACGCCGGGCCGGGCGGCGCCTGGCAGCACCGCTGGCCGACGCTCGTCTTCGACCGGGTGCACGGCTTCCACGATCTGCCCGGACTGCCCTTCCCACCCGTCGAGCCGCAGCGCCCCGCCGCCGAGCAGGTGAGCGCCTACTTCGCCGCGTACGAGCGGGCCTTCGACCTGCCGGTGCGCCGGCCGGTCCGGGTCAGCGCGGTGCGCTCCCGCGCGGACCGGCGGCTGGACGTGGAAACCGACCAGGGCCGGTGGACGGCGCGTGCCCTGATCAACGCCACCGGCACCTGGACCCGGCCGTTCTGGCCGCACTACCCGGGCCGGTCGTCGTTCCGGGGCCGACAGCTGCACACCGCCGACTACCGGGGGCCTGCCGAGTTCGCCGGTCTCCGCGTGGTGGTCGTCGGAGGCGGGACCTCGGCGGTCCAGTTGCTCGGCGAGATCTCCACCGTCGCGGCGGCGACCACCTGGGTGACCCGCCGACCGCCGCGATTCCGGGACGAGGAGTTCGGCCCCGAGTTGGGCCGGGAGGCGGTGGCCCGGGTGGACGAGGCGGTCCGGGCCGGCCGCCCGCCGGGCAGCGTCGTGGGTGTGACCGGACTGCCGGTCACCCCCGAGGTACGCCGACTGCGCGCCCAGGGCGTCCTCGACCGGCTACCCATGTTCGACCGGATCACACCCGACGGGGTGACCTGGTCGGACGGGCGCTCGGTGCCGGCGGACGTGATCCTCTGGTGCACCGGGTTCCGGGCGGCCATCGACCATCTCGCCCCCCTGGGACTGCGCGGGCCCGGTGGCGGGATCACCATGGACGGCACCCGAGTCGTCGCCGACGAGCGGGTACACCTGGTGGGTTACGGCCCGTCGGCGAGCACCATCGGCGCCAACCGGGCCGGCCGCGCCGCCGTGAACGATATTCGCGCCTGGCTGACCCCGGCCGCAGCTCTCCACTGACCTGGCTCTATTTGACGGATGGCCGGCCAGCGGGCACGGTGGGAGTGACGGGGCCGTCAGCTGCCCCGATATCGATGCGACGGCGACGATGGCCGTACGCCCCTCCCGCCGCCTCGCACGTGTGCTCGTACGCGGCCAACTGTCCGGTCCGCGCGGTGTCCGACCGCGAGCCGAGAATCCACGAGGAGTTCCGCCCATGCTCACCATGACCGACAACGCCGTGCTCGTCATCCGTGACCTCGCCAACCAGCAGGACGTCGCGCAGGACGGTGGGGTGCGGATCGCCGCCGACACCGAGGCGGGCTCGCTGACAGTGGAGTTGGTGTCCGAGCCGGTACAGGGTGACCGGGTGGTGGACAACCAGGGCGCCCGCATCTTCCTGGACGAGGACGCCGCCCAGTTGCTCGGCGACGCGTCGGTGGACGCCACAGTCGACGACGAGGGCATCATCCAGTTCGGCTTCACCGAGAAGCAGTAGAAGCCCTCAGCGCAACGATCGTCCCCGCTGCGGCCCCTGCCCGGGGTGCCGTCTCGGGGCGCCCTCCGCGGCTGGGTGCAGGAGCGTGGCCAGCACGTACGCCAGGTGGTGCGACGTGCTCCACGCCGTCCAGTTCGCGGCCGAGCCGGCACCGGCGCCCCGACGGGCCCGGCGCAGCAACTCGTGGTCGCCCCAGGAGAAGCTGGCGCCCGTACTCGGCCAGTGCGGCGCTGACACCAGCGTGCGGCACAGGTCGGCGAACCGTTCGTCGCCCCGGCCGCCGCGCCGCGCCCAGCGGTAGACCCACCAACTGTCGTCGTCGGTGTAGCGCACCGTCGGCAACCGGTCGCCCGGATCACCGGCGCCGGACACGGCCGGGTGCACCCCGTAGTCGCCGTAGTCGACCCCGGCGTCGGCCAGTCGCCGCCAGAGCTGCCAGTCCCAGCGGTCCAGCCGGACCGGCTCGTCGGTGGGCAACCGGGACAGCGTCGGCGGCATCCCGCCGGCCGCCACCGTCACCGATCGCCAGGCGTGCCGGCGGGCCCAGTCGAGCAGGCGGCGGACCCGGGGCTCGACGGACCGCACGTCCGCCGGGCAACACACGTCCGCCGCGTCCACCAGCAGGTCACACTCCTCCGGAGCGAGCGAGGTGAACCGCCAGATCCGTTCCACGGCCGTGGTACTGGCGTCCGGGCCGGCCCGGTCCCGGGCGGCCCGCAGCCGGATGAGCGCCCGCCTGCCGTACGCCCGCGCCGCCGCGCCGTGCGCCACCAGCCGATGGTCGCCCTCCGCGAGCCCGATGACCGGCTGCACGGGTACGCCCCAACGGGTCAGCTCCGCCTCGGGGCTGTCGGGGAGCGCGCTGACGTCGACGGCCGGCATCAGCCCGGGCGGCAGCCGGCGCAGAGCGTCCACAAGGGACCGTTCCTTCGCGCCGACCTCGAGGACCGGGGCGACGAGTGGCGCGGACGTGGGATCGAGATGGCTCAGGGCCTCCAGCTCGCCTCGTCGGCTCGCGAGGATGGGGCGGTAGACCGGTTGCGCCGCCCGGCCCCCGTGGGCGGGCACCATACTTCAATCTAGCCAGGTATAACGGCGGGTCCCACTGATGTGGGTCGGAATTCGGCTGCCCGACTGTCGGTTGGGCGACTACGATCCTCCGATGCTCGCGCCAGCCCACCGTTACCGATCCGACGACGAGGACAGCGCACGCTGGATCGGCTTCCCGTTCCGCCCCGGTGACATCGTGATCAGCACCCGGTCCAAGAGCGGCACCACCTGGATGCAGATGATCTGCGCGGTCCTGGTGCTGGGCACCGCCGACCTTCCGGCGCCGTTGACCGAGCTGTCGCCCTGGCTGGACTGGCTGGTCGAGCCACGGGACACCGTGTACGAGCGGCTCGCCGCGCAGCCGCACCGACGGTTCATCAAGACGCACACCCCGCTGGACGGGGTGCCGATGGATCCGCAGGTCAACTACGTGGTGGTGGCCCGGCACCCGCTGGACATGGCCGTCTCCCTCTATCACCAGGCGGGCAACCTGGACCGGGCCCGCCTCGCCGAGCTGACCGGCCAACCCGCGCCGACCGAACCGCCCCGACCGCGCCCGCCGCTGGAAGAGTGGCTGCCAGGCTGGATCCACCGGGAGACCGACCCCCGCGCCGAGCTGGATTCGCTGCCCGGGGTGCTGCTGCACCTGAATGACGCCTGGGCTCGTCGCCATGAGCCGAACGTCGCGCTGGTGCACTACGACGACCTGCTGACCGATCTGGGAGGCGAGATGCGCCGGCTCGCCGACCGGTGGGGGTTGCCGGCGCCGGGGCCGGAGCTGGTCGAGGCAGCCACCTTCGGCCGCATGCGGGAACGCGCCGACCGGCTCGCACCGGACCGGCTCGGCGTGTTCCGGGACCGACAGGCGTTCTTCCGCCAGGGCGGCTCAGGCCAGGGCCGAAGCCTGCTGAACGAGACGGCTCTCGCCCACTACGAGACACGAGCGCGAACGCTGGCCCCACCAGACCTGCTCACCTGGCTACATCGCTAAACCCCGAACCCTCCCCGCGCCCGGCACGCCACCCTCTCTCTCCGCGCCGATCTTGCACGTTCGGTCGGCGTTTCGCGTGGGACATCCCTTATGCGGGGACAGGAAGTGCAAGATCGCGGGGGTGGGGGTGGGTCGGGCATGAGCGCGCGGCGCCGTTTCGACTGGTGTCGTCACGTCGCCGCGCTCTGGCCGTCTCCCACCATCGCAGCCGTTCGGCGGTACGCCAGCGGGGACCTGGCTCGACCGGCCATACCGGTCGGTCGGAAGTGACGATCCCCGGTGGGCGCGGATCCAAACCCGCCGACCGCGGCAAGTTCCACCATCTGCGTGTCACGGCGTATGCCCCGGCTGTGGACGGGCCATCCGGGCCGCACCGGTCGGTGATCCACTCGAGTTCCTTGAAATCGCGGTGTCCAGGCGTGATTGATGCCGCGACTTCAGGAAAGTCGAGTCGATCAAGAAGCCTGCGACAGCCGGGATGGGCTGCGCCGCAGGGAGCGTCCCGGCGTGGCGCGGGGTGTGACGGGGTATGAGCGGGGGCATGGAGCATTTCACTATCGCTACGGTCGCCGAGCAGAGCCCGGATTTCCGGCGGGTGCTCTGGACCGGTGAGCACACCCAGTTGGTGATCATGACCATCCCCGCCGGCGGTGAGATCGGCGAGGAGGTGCACGAGGGCATCGACCAGATCCTGACCTTCGTCAGCGGTGTCGGCGAGGCCCGGGTGGCCGGGGAGAAGCAGGAGGTCGTCGCGGGCGACCTGGTTGTGGTTCCGGCCGGCACCAAGCACAACTTCGTCAACACCGGGCCCAACCCGCTGGTGCTGTACACCGTCTACGGGCCGCCGGAGCACGCCGACCAGGCCGTACACCGGACCAAGGAGGAGGCGGACGCGGCCGAGGAGGCGGGCGAGGACGAGCCACCGACGCAGTGATCCGTCCGGCGGCTGTCTGATCCGGGCCGTTGCGGGTACCCGCGGCGGGTGGAGCAGCAGCCGCCGATCTCCGACTACGGGTTCCTCTCGGACTCCCGTTCCGGTGCGCTGGTCGGCAAGGACGGTTCGGTCGACTGGTGGTGTCCGGCCCGGTTCGACGGCGCGTCCGTGTTCGGGCGTCTGCTCGACCCGTCCGGCGGGCACTTTCGGTTGGCCCCGGTCGGGGTCGGCGGTCCACGGTTTCGGGTGGAGCGCTCCTACCGACCGGATTCGTTGGTGCTGCGGACCGTGCACCACACGCCGGACGGCAGCGTGGCGGTCACCGACGCCCTCGCCGCCGAGATGGGCGCCCGCGCGCACGAGTTGGGCAAGAACTCGCCCGCCGTACTGGTTCGGGTGGTGGAGGGATTGTCCGGGCGGGTGCGGATGGCCCTCGACTTCGCGCCCCGCCCGGAGTACGGCCTGCTCACGCCGTATCTGCACAAGCAGCCGGATGGCGGGGTGCTGGCCGGCGCCGGCCCGGTGGTGCTGGTGCTCCGGGCCAACGGTCTGGATCTGCGGCCGGACGCCGACCGGGTGACCCACGAGTTCGAGGTCTCCTCCGGTCAGGTGATCGGGATCGACGTGGCCTTCGGTGAGGCGTACGGCACTCCACCGGCCCGGCTGGACCCGCTGGTCGCCCTCGACGAGACGACGCGGGCGTGGCAGGCGTTCCGGCAGATGCACAGGTACACGGGCCGCTACCCGGAGCTGGTCCGACACAGCACGACGGTCCTGACCGGTCTCACGTACGCCCGCAGCGGCGCGGTGGCCGCCGCGCTGACCTCCTCGTTGCCGGAGCAGATCGGCGGCGACCGGAACTACGACTACCGCTACTCGTGGTTGCGCGACTTCTCGTTGACGATGCGCGCGCTCTGGGTGGCGGCCTGCCCGGACGAGACGTCCCGGCTGTTCGCCTGGGTGAGCCGTTCGATCGGCCGGTTCGGGGACGAACCGGTGCCGGTGCTGTTCGGGCTGGAGGGCGAGCGTGACCTGTCCGAGCACCACTGCACCCACCTGCGGGGATACCGCGACAGTGGGCCGGTGCGGGCGGGCAACGACGCCTGGCGGCAGCGGCAGCTCGACGTGCCGGGTGAGGTGATGTCGGCGGTGTGGCGGCTGCGCGACCACCTCGGTACGGAGTTCGAGGGCGAGTTGCGGGAGATGGTGCTGGGGCTGACCGAGCAGGTGGCGGCGACCTGGCACCTTCCCGACCGGGGCATCTGGGAGACCCGCGAGGAGGAGCGGCACTACGTCTCGTCGAAGGTGTCCTGCTGGCTGGCGATGGACCGGGCGGTGGGGCTGGCCGACCGGCTCGGTGAGCGGGGCGACCCGCAGCGCTGGGGCCGGGTACGCGACGAGATCCGCGAGACCGTCCTGCGGGAGGGGTGGAACGACCGGATCGGGGCGTTCACCGGCGCCTTCGGGTCGGCGGAGCTGGACGCCTCGGTGCTCGCGTTGCCGGTGGCGCGCTTCCTGCCGGCCACCGACCCGCGGATGCGGTCCACCATCGCGATGGTCGAGCGGGACCTGGGCACCGAGAGCGGGCTGCTGCGCCGCTGGACGACGGACCCGGCCGGCTTCCTGCTCTGCTCGTTCTGGCTGGTGGAGTGCCTGGTCATGGCGGGCGAGCGGGAGCGGGCCGCGGCGCTGTTCGAGCGTGTCGCCGGGTACGGCAACGACGTGGGTCTGTTCAGCGAGCAGATCGACCTGGTCACCGGTGCGCAGCTCGGCAACACCCCGCAGGCGCTCTCGCACATCGGACTGATCAACGCGGCCTGGCGGTTGACCGAGCCGGACAGCTTCTGAGCGGCGTCGAATCCTGCAACAGACCTGCAAACGCAAGGCATTGACGGTGATGGTTGGCCGGTCCTAGCCTCGAAGAGTCGGGAAAGCCCTTTCCCCCACGGCTTTGTTCCCGCTTCGCCCCGCTTCGAACCCGGGCTTCCGGCGGGGACGCACACCGATCCCGCGCTGCACAGCACGCCGTCCCGGCGTGTCCCCGTGCGGTGGCGGTGGATCACCACCACACGCGTCAAGGAGGACACCTGTGCAGAAAAGAAGACTCCCCGGTCGCCGACCGCTCCTACTGGCGGTCGGCGCCGTCCTGACCACCGCGGCCCTCGCCGCCGGCATGACCTCGGCCTTCGCGGCCACCGTCTTCAGCGACACCTTCGACGACGGCAACACCTCCGGCTGGTCCAAGTCCGGCGGCACCTGGGCGGTCGACGGCTCGGGCGTGCTCAACCAGTCCAACGCCGGCAGTGAGCTGGCGCGGCAGTTCGCCGGCGACACCGGCTGGACCAACTACTCGGTGCAGGCCCGGGTCCGGCCGGTGCGCTTCGGCTCGTCCAGCGCGTTGGTCGGGATCGCCGCCCGGTCGACCAGCAGCACCAAGATGTACCGGCTCGCCCTGCTCGGCTCCGGGCGCGCCGAGTTGCAGGCGGTCAACGGCAGCTCCGTCACCGCGATCGGCTCGGCGTCGCTGGGTATCGGCACCGGCACCTGGCACACGGTGCGCATCGAGACCAGCGGCAGCACCGTCCGCGGCTTCGTCAACGGCACGCAGATCGCCTCCGGCAGCAACAGCCTGGCCGGCGCGGGTCGGATCGGCCTGGTCACCGCGTACGCCAGTGGTGGTTTCGACGACGTGCTCGTCGACTCGGCCGGTGGTGGCGACCCGACCACCCCGCCGCCGACCACCCCACCGCCGACCACCCCACCGCCGACCACCCCACCACCGACCAGCCCGCCGCCGTCGGGCTGGCCGACGCCCACGAGCAACCAGAAGGTGGACGCGACGATTCCGGTGTCCGGCACCTTCGACGGTGGACTCAAGCGCTACTACGGCATCGGTGACGGCGGGCAGAGCGAGAGCCAGGACCCGATGTTCGAACTGGCGGCCGGCGCGACCCTGCGCAACGTGATCATCGGCGCTCCGGCCGGCGACGGCGTGCACTGCGAGGGCAACTGCACCCTGATCAACGTCTGGTGGGAGGACGTCGGCGAGGACGCCGCCACCCTCCGGGGCGGCACCACGTACACCGTCGATGGTGGCGGCGCCCGCGCGGCCAGCGACAAGGTCTTCCAGCACAACGGCTCGGGCACCGTCCACATCAGGAACTTCCGGGTGGAGAACGCCGGGAAGCTCTACCGGGCCTGCGGCAACTGCTCCACGTCGTACCAGCGGCACGTGGTGATCGACAACGTGACCGCCCGGGACGTCGACGCGATCGCCGGCATCAACACCAACTGGGGCGACACCGCCCGGTTCAGCCGGATCACCATCGTCGACGATCCGGGTCGGGAGACCTCGATCTGCGTCAAGTACAAGGGCGTGCCGAAGGGCAGCGAGCCGACCGTCGTCGGCGAGGGCGCCGACGGCGTCAACTGTCTCTACTCGCCCTCCGACATCACGTACCGGTAGACCGGCGCCAGGACACCCCGCGGGCCGCGCGGCCCGCGGGGTGCTCGCCGTCTCAGGCCGACACGGGTACGCCGGACACGTCGACGGTGTCCGGATACTTCAGCCCGGCGCCGGTGTTGAGCACCACCACCCGCTCGCCGGCCCGGATCCATCCGCCGGCGCGCAGGTGTCGTGCCGCGGTCAGACAGGCGGCCCCCTCCGGGCAGAGCAGCAGCCCCTCCCGGGCGGCGAAGTCCCGCAGGTCGGCCAGGATCTCCGCGTCGTCGACGGCGATCGCGGTGCCGGAGGACTCCCGTAACGCCGTCAGGATCAGCTCGTCGCCCAGCGGCGCCGGCACGGTGATGCCGAACGCCACTGTGTGCGCGTCCGCCCACGGCTCGGCCCGGTCCTCGCCCGCGGCGAACGCCCGCACGATCGGCGCGCACCCGGTGGACTGCACCGCCACCAGCCGGGGCAGCTTGTCGCCGATCCAGCCCAGCTCGCGCAGCTCGTGCATCGCCTTGTGGATGCCGATCAGGCCGACACCGCCACCGGTCGGATAGATGATCACGTCGGGCGCCTGCCAGCCGAGCTGCTCGGCGATCTCGTACCCCATGGTCTTCTTGCCCTCCAGCCGGTAGGGCTCGCGCAGCGTGCCGGCGTCGAAGATCGCACCGTTCGACTCCGCGATCAGCTCCGCGACCCGCCGGCCGGCGTCGCTGATCAGCCCGTCGATCAGGCGCAGATCGGCGCCGGCGGCCACGCACTCGCGCCGGCAGATGCTGGGCGCGGCCAGCGGCATCACGATCGTCGCGCCCATGCCGGCTCGGGCGGCGTAGGTGGCCCAGGCCGACCCGGCGTTGCCGTTGGTGGGCATCGCGATCCGCTCGACCCCCAGCTCACGGGCCCGGCTCACGCCCACCGCCGCCCCGCGCGCCTTGAACGAGCCGGTCGGGACCAACCCCTCGTCCTTGACCATCAGGTCCGCCACACCGATCTCCGCGCCGTACGCCGGGGCGCGCAACAGCGGGGTCCAGCCCTCGCCGAGGGTCGTGACGTGCCGCGGGTCGGCGACCGGCAGCAGCTCCCGGTAGCGCCACAGGTCGGCCGGGCGTAGCGGGAAGCGTTCCGGGGTGACCGTCTGCGCCACGGCCGCCAGGTCGTAGCGGGCGAAAAGGGGCGAGCCGCACTCGCAGAGGTTGTGCGGTTCGTCGGCCGGGTACGTCCGGCCACAGCGTGGGCAGTCCAGGTGGGTCAGGTACAACGTCGCTCCTCGCCGTCAGGCCGCGTCGATGCTGAGCCAGTGCCGGCTGCGCCGCCCCGGCTCGTAGACCGAGTCCAGTCGCTTGGCGAGCACGCCCGGTAGGCCCTGCTCCTGCCCGGCGCGCAGGGCCTCGTCGCCCGCGCCCGGGAACCACGGCGGAGTCTGCCAGTGCGTACCCGCCAAGGCCAGCCCATCGAGCAGCTCCCGGCGTTGCGCGTACGGCACGTCGACGCTGCTCACCCCCTCCAGCCAGAGCAGGTCGACGACCAGGTACTGCGCGCCGCCGGGGACCCTGCCGCCGGTGGCCGGTCGGATCGGGCGGACCCGACCGGCGTCGTCGATGCGCACCAGCACACCGTCGAGCACGGCCTCGGTGGGCGCGAGCGCCTCGGCCATCGCGCGCAGCCACGGGTACCCGCCGGTGATCTCCTGGTCGTCCTCGGAGAGCAGTCGTAGTCGCCCGCCGGAGACGTACGCCATCGCGCGGACCCCGTCCCAGCGCAGCTCGTACCCCCACCTCGCGACGTCGCGCGGCAGTCCGGCGGCGGGCGTGGCACGCATCGGGCGGACCAACTCGGGCATCGGCGTCCAGCCCGGGGGCGCGGGATCGGTGCGGCGGATCATCCAGTCCCGCCCGCCGGTGGCGAACAGCGCGTACCGGCCCTCGGTGCGCTCGCCGGTGAGCGTCACGATGACCTCGTCGTCGCGCCACTTCTCGCACCGGTAGGTGCCCCGGTCGTGGATGACCATCCGGCCGCCGCCGTACTCGCCGGCCGGGATCTCGCCGGCGAAGTCGAGGTACTCCATCGGGTGGTCCTCGGTGTGCACCGCGAGGTGGTTGCGACCCGGATCGCGGGGCAGGCCGCGCGGCACCGCCCAGGACGCGAGCACCCCCTCGTGCTCCAGGCGCAGGTCCCAGTGCAGGCTGCGGGCGTGGTGCTGCTGGATGACGAAGCGGGCGGTGTCGCCGTCGGCGTCGGCTGCCGGAGGGCTCCCGGTCGGCACGGGCTCGGGCGTACGGGCCGCGTCGCGCCGTCGCCGGTACTCCTCAAGCCGGTCGCTCACACCCGCATTCTCCGGCAAACCGGACCTGCGCGCTGGCGGCCGGAGTGTCCGGTTCGCTCGGCGGTCGGCGGCCCGGCGGGGTAGAACGGACCTCATGGACCTCACCGACCAGCCCACCGTCCAGCTCCCCGGCGACGTGCGGATGCCACTGCTCGGCTTCGGCACCTGGCAGGCGACCGGCCGGGCGGGCTACGACGCCGTGCTCGCCGCGCTCGACACCGGCTACCGGCACCTCGACACCGCCACCGTGTACGGCAACGAGCGGGAGGTCGGCCGCGCGTTGCGGGAGAGCGGGCTGCGCCGGGAGGACGTCTTCATCACCACCAAGCTCCCGCCGAACCGGGTGGGCCAGGAGCGCGCGACGCTGGAGGCCAGCCTGGAGGCGCTCGGCGTCGAGCACATCGACCTCTGGCTGATCCACTGGCCGCCGTCGTCGCCGACGGACAGCATTCCGCTCTGGCGGGAGCTGCTGGCCGCGCGCAACGACAACCTGACCCGGGCGGTGGGCGTCAGCAACTACAGCACCGCCCAGATCGACGAGTTGATCCAGTCGACCGAGGAGAACCCGGCGGTCAACCAGATCGAGTGGAGCCCGGCGCTGTACGACCGACAGCGGCACCTCGAACACCGGGACCGGGGTGTGGTGCTGGAGGGGTACAGCCCGTTCAAGACCAGCGACCTCAGCGATCCGGTGTTGGCCCGGGTCGCTGCCGCGCACGGCGTCTCGCCAGCGCAGGTGGTGCTGCGCTGGCACATCGACCACGAGATCGTGGCGATTCCGAAGTCGGTGACGCCGGAGCGGATCACCGCCAACTTCGACGTCTTCCACTTCTCGCTGACCGCCGAGGAGATGCGCGACATCGACGCGCTGGGCACGGCCTGAATCGGCGAATTCCTTCAGTGCATGACTCTGTGGTGAAGGGTATCGACATCGACGCATGTGACGGTATAGCGTCCGACAGCACGAACGTCGATCCGTTCGAACCCGTCGTCGCTGGAGGACCGCCATGGCCCGACCACCGTCCATCCGTCTGCGCCGCCGTGGGGTGCTCGGCATCCCCGCCCTGGTGGCCGCCGCCCTGACCGTCGTGGCCCGGCCAGCTCCGGCGAGTGCCGCAGCGGCCCGGCCCGCCCCGGCGGACGCCGCGCCGAAAGCCCCGGAGTGCCTCGCCGACCTGCTGAAGGACGCCTGATGGCGACCATTCCCTGGCTGGTGGACGTGCTGCGCGGCGCCGGGGTCCAGGTCGTCGTCGAGGGTGACTGGCTCAACCGGATGCGACCCGGCTCCTTCGACCCGATCGGGGTGCTCTGGCACCACACCGCGTCGACCTCCAGCGCCAGCAACCCGCACCCGGCGCTGGGCATCTGCATCAACGGCCGCTCCGACCTTCCCGGGCCGCTGTGCCAGGCGCTCGTCGACTACCACGGTGTCTTCCACGTCATCTCCGCCGGCCGCTGCAACCACGCCGGCGTCAGCGGAGGCAGCGGTCCGATCCCGTCCGGCGACGGCAACACCCTGATGATCGGCTGGGAGATCGACTACAACGGCGTCAGCCAGGAGATGACCGCCGCGCAGTACGACGCGTCGCTGGCCGCCACCGCCGCCGTGCTCACCCGCCTGGGCCGGGACAGCAGCTACGCCCGGGGGCACCGGGAGACCAGCACCACCGGCAAGATCGACCCGTCCTTCATCGACCTGAACGTGATGCGCGCCGACGTGGCGGCACGGATGGCCGGCGGCGGTACGGCATGGACCTCCATCGTGGACAACACCACCGCCGGTCGGTTCACCGCCAGCGCCAACTGGGGTGTGTCGTCCTTCTCCAGCCAGCGCTACGGCGCCGACTACCGGTACGCCGACCCGGTCGCCGCCAGCGACCCCGCCTGGTACCGGTTCAACGTGCCGGCGACCGGCAGCTACCGGGTCGAGGCGTGGTGGCCGACGAACACCGGCTACAACAGCGCCACCCCGTACATCATCGCGACCAGCACCGGCAACCGGACGGTGTACGTGGACCAGCGGGTGACCGGCGGGCAGTGGCGGGTCCTCGGCACGTTCACCCTGCCGGCCGGGGACGCCAACCGGGTGGCGGTCAGCAGGTGGAGCAACGCCACCGGCCTGGTCATCGCCGACGCCGTACGCCTCACCCGGGTCTGACCGCCCCAAAGCGGCGCGCCCGCCCCGACTTGATCAACCCGACTTCCCGGAGGTCGGGGTGTCCCACGCGCGAGGACGCCCCGACCTCACGGAATCGGAGTGGAGCGTGGCGGCGGCAACTCGTGCCGGACCGGCCCGTGCGCCTCGGGGGACCGAGCACTCCGGGTCACGCACGCCGAGGTGCGCTTGCCGGTGCCGAGCCCGTCGGTGCCGGCGCGGTGCAGCCACGAGCCGTGCACCTCGTTGACGTGGACGGTGCCACCGGCTCGCGTGTAGGACGTCTGCCAGTCGCGCATGGTCTCGTACGCGCCGTGGTCGAGATAGTCCAGGTGCAGTTCGAGTTCGACGTGCTGTCCCGGGGGCAGGGCGGCGAGTCGGCGGGTGAGCCGTCCGGAGGCGACGAAGGCGAGTGTTCCGGTGATCGTCACGAGCCAGTTGCCGGAGTTCGGCTCGATGACGTGGATCTCGCACCGGGCCAACCGCCACAGCATGAACAGCACCGCCGTCGCCATGCCCAGCCCGACCCCGATGAGCAGGTCCGTCGCGGCCACGCCGACCGCGGTGACCACGTAGATGGGCAGCTCCCGGTGCCGGGCGTAGGTGCGGATCTGGGCCAGGCTCACCAGCCGTACGCCGACGACCACGAGGACGGCGGCGAGCGCGGCCATCGGGATCATCTCCAGCAGTACGGCGCCCGCCATCACGAAGCCGGCGATCCAGAATCCGTGCAGGATGGTCGAGGCGCGGGTGCGCGCGCCGGCCGCGACGTTGGCCGAACTGCGCACGATGACGCCGGTGACCGGGAGGCCGCCGAGGGTTCCGGACACGGCGTTCGCGGCGCCCTGGGCGATGAGTTCCCGGTCGAGGTTCGCCCGTGGGCCGTGGTGCATCCGGTCGACGGCCACCGCGGAGAGGAGGGACTCCACGCTGGCGACCAGGGCGATGGTGAGGACGGCCGGGAGGACCTCCCACGGCGGTGCGTCGGGCCAGCGGGCGAAGGAGATCGCGCTCAGCGGGTCGGCGGGCAGATCCACCCGCTCCACGTCGGCGTCGATGGCCGTCGCCACCACTGTGGCCACCACCACCGCCACCAGGGTCGCCGGCAGCATCGTGGTCTTGACCAGGCGTGACCAGACCAGCAACAGCGCCATGGTCAGCGCGCCGAGCAGCACCGACACGCTGTGGTAGTCGGCGATCTGGCCGGGCAGGTCACGGAGATTCGCCAACGCGGAGCTCTGGGGCGCGCCGCCGAGCGCGACGTGGACCTGGCTCAGCGCGATCACCAGGCCGATGCCGGCCAGCATGCCGTGTACGACTGTTGGCGACAGCGCGAGCGCGGCCCGCCCGAGTCGGGTGATGCCCAGCAGGATCTGCAGCAGCCCGGCAACTGTCACGATCGCGGCGGTGCCGGCGAAGCCGAACTCGGCGATGGTGCCCGCGACGATCACCGTGAGCCCGGCTGCCGGCCCGCTGACCTGGAGCGGCGCGCCACTGAGCGCGCCCGCGACTATTCCGCCCACGACAGCGGCGATCAGCCCGGCCAGCAGCGGCGCTCCGGAGGCGGCGGCGATGCCCAGGGACAACGGGATCGCGATCAGGAAGACAACGATCGACGAGGGGACATCGTGCCGAAATGACGCGAAAGTCGACATCCTCCGAAAGGTACTGAGATAATATTAATGCATAGTTAAGCGTGATTCTTTCACCGTCCGCCCGGACGGGTGAACAGCGACATGCGGGGGCGCGGCCTGGCCGGTCGCGCCCCCGCACGTCGTGGTGGTGGCGGTTCAGTTACGGGAGCAGGTGGCCCCGTTGAGCGAGAAGCTGGTCGGGGACGAGTACGACCCGCTCAGGGTGCCCTGGTAGCCGAAGGTGGCGCTGCCACCGGGCGCGATCGACCCGTTGTGGCCGACGTTGCGGGCGGTCACCGCGGACCCGCTCTGGCTCACCGTGGCGTTCCACGCGTTGGTGACCGTCTGCCCGCCGGGCAGGTTGTAGGTCAGCGTCCAGCCGTTGATCGCGCTGGACCCGGTGTTGGTCACCTGCACGTCGGCGGTGAAGCCGTTGCCCCACGAGTTCGCCGTGTACTTCACCGCGCAGCTCGCGCCACCGCTCGGTGGCGGGGTGGTGGGGTTGCCGCCACCGTTGACGGTCGCCGAGAACGAGTTCACCGCGAGCCCGACACCGCCCTGCCACGGCTCGAAGCCGGCCTGGATGCTGGTCAGGTACCACGAGTTGGTGATC